>JAMOZY010000038.1 GCA_023667695.1 Clostridium sp.
AAAAAGCCCTTATAGGGCTAGTGCAAGCCACCGGCTAAGCCGGTGGTCTTGACTTCTATTAGGTCTGAAACATGGAATGAGACAGCAAATGTCAAAAAAGAACGAATTATATGAGGCAATCAAATTTCCTGACATTCTGGAGTGGAATCATGACAGTTGGGAGTAAAACCTCTATTTTAGCCAAGGATATGCTAAAATGACTTAATCATCCCGGTAGGTGGAAGTATAAATTCTATATTTATCAATACGTTTCTGGCTGCCGGAGCCGAAAGGGTGGTGAGGCAGGAGCAGAAAAAAATAAAAACTGGATTCGTGTTGGAAAAAATGAGTTGGAATGCGAAAGAAGGAGGAAGCAGAATGAGAAAGAAAAGTATGGTAACCCTGATTTTAATTGTCGTATTGTTTATTGTCTGTAATACAAAGGTATCTGCAGCATGGGCTCAGGTAACGGCAGTTCTGCCGGCGGATAAGAAAACCGTATCTTCGGGATTTGCCATGTTTGTGGCAGAAGATATGTATTGCCAGACCAACAAAATATCAGATTATCCGATTAAGTTTGAGGCGATTCGAAGTAATGATAGTACTGTAGAAGGAAAGGCATATAATCAAGTAATAGTAAATGTAGGACAGGAAGTAACTTGGGATGTACATGATGAGTTTAATT
This sequence comes from Clostridium sp., assembly GCA_023667695.1. Lineage (GTDB taxonomy): Bacteria > Bacillota > Clostridia > Lachnospirales > Lachnospiraceae > CAG-632. The sequence goes on from JAMOZY010000038.1 coordinate 665, forward strand.
ATCACAAAATCCGTCTGACCGGGTGGAATATTAATTCTGCAGTCAAGGGCTGTATCGGTTATGGATATATTACGGATTAAGCTGGTATCGGAATAACAATGATAGGTCAACCGGAGGAGGTTTCTCCTCCGGTGGAAAGGAAGGGAAAATGAGGTTACAATGGAAGCTGTTGCTGTGCAGTCCCCTTCGGCTGCTGTTGCTGCTGATATTATTCCTGGGATTTCTGGGATGGTCCGGCTGGTGGCTGTTGCAGGTGGGGGAGATATGGGCCTACTATGGTATGGCGGATTTACTACGGACAGAATTACGAACCTGTATCTATTTTTTTATTCTGGTATTATTTCTTGCCTTTGACTACTTTCGGGAGCTGCCGGACGGGGCATTGCTGGAGCCTTTGCAAGCCAGCGGACGGGGATTCCAGCATGATTGCAGGCAGGCATTGGTGCTGGTTACTCTGCTGGTAATATATGCCGTCTTATTCCTTCTGGTTTTTGTCATTGGCTTTTCCTGGGCGGATACCTTTACCCTGGAGTTATTGGTTTATTTCTTCAAGGTCGCTGGGAACTATATCCTGTTAAACGGTATGGTGGCGATTCTTCTGGGCTGGCTGCTGTCCAGAACCGTAGGCAGGCTTCTGGGCTATGTCTGCATGATTCTCTTTGCCTGTATGGTCAGTCCCATGCTGACAGAAAAACTGGAGTTCTATGTCCTGTGGGCCAGAGGCATCTATAGCTGGTTCCGGGTCTTTATCCTTATGCCAGAGGGGCTGGATGCTGAGAATCCCTTTACCCTGTATCCGGTGAATCTGACTCTGGTATCCAGAGGCTTATTCTGGATTGGATTTTTTGGAGCGGGACTTGGTCTTTATTATCGAAAATTCGGCAACCGGAAGATGATGGGAAGGGAAGAGGGAATGGGAAACTATCTGTGTCGATGGCTGCCGACAGGGCTGGGAGTTGGCTGTGCAGTTTTTGCCTTGATTTATTCCGGACTGCCGGCAAGCTTTTACTCTATGAATGATTCCCTGAGTGCAAGCGACTCCGGCTTATATGACCAGTGGACCTACATGATTGAAGGGGCGGAGCCGGAAGCAGGAGCGGAGGACTCTGATTTTCAGGCAGTGAAGTATGAGCTGCATCTGGTGCTTCGGCGGCAGCTGCAGGCAGAGGTAAAGCTGTATCCGGACCGGCAGGCAGAGTCCTGTTATGCCATGACGCTGTATCATCTGTACCAGGTGGATGAGGTGACGGATGAGACTGGAACACCCCTGGCGTATCACCGGGATGGGGATTATCTTACGGTATACCCGGAGGCTGCCGTAGAAGCTATTTGTATCTCCTATCATGGCGGCTGTGCCAACTTCTACAGTAATCGGAAGGAGGTCAATCTGCCGGGATGGTTTGCTTATTATCCGGTTCCGGGCAGACGGACCATCTATGCCGATTATACCTATACGAATAACACCCTGGAGGAGCCGGCGGAGTATGATATCATCATAGATGCCGGAAGCACCACCATTTATTCGGATTTGGACCGGGTAGCGGGCAATCATTTCCAGGGCAGTACCACCGGGCCTACCCTGCTTGCCGGCTTTGTGAAGGAGATGACGCTGGAGAATGGCAGCCGCTGTATCTATCCTTATCTGGATAAGTATTTTACACCGGACATGGGAGTTGGCGAAGAAGATTCCGCCAAGAGCCTGGAGCTGCTTCAGGAGCTGGAGCTGGGGGAAAATACGATTACCTTTACACCGCATTTAGTCGGTGACCAGACTTATATCTATGAGCAGGACCGGATTGTTGATTATTGGTATTGGGGAAATATATGTGGAACTGCGGAGGAAGGCGGTCACGGAAGATTGTTTACCCTGACGCCGGAGGAGCTGGAGGCAAAGGCTGTGGAGTCCTTTCTTAGTGATTATTATATTCATAAAGAAACCGAGGGGTTTCCATTTGGCTATGACCTGGTTCTGAGACATTATTTGAATTTCATGAGAGAGTATGGCTATACCGAAGAGGACTTTGAACCCTTCTTCCTGGAGCATCTGGGACAGGAGGAATGGAATTATCTAAAGGAGTATGAGAGCGATGTTGAAGATTGAGCAGTTATCAAAGCAGTTTGGAAAGAAACCGGTGTTACAGGAGATTTCCTATGAATTCACAGAGGGCGTCTATGGGCTGCTGGGGCCAAACGGCGCCGGAAAAACAACGCTGATTCGGTGTATCCTGGACCTTTACCGATACCGGCAGGGAAGGGTAATCCTGGAGACTGGTACCGAAGCAGAGAAAAAGGAAGCGGTCATTGGTTATGTGCCACAAAAGACCGGAGTATTCCCGGGGCTGACCGTTGAGGAGCATCTGATGTACTTTGCCAATATTAAGAAGATGCCAAGAACGGAATGGGAGGATGAGATTACCCGGGTGCTGGAGCTGGTTCATTTATCTGAGGTCCGCAGGACAAAGGGAAGGAAGCTGTCCGGCGGTATGATTCGGCGGGTGGGGATTGCCCAGGCTCTGCTGAATCATCCGGTACTGGTGATTCTGGATGAGCCTACCACCGGACTGGACCCGGAGGAGCGGATGCGCTTCAAGAACATCATACGGGGGCTGCGGAACGATACCATTGTACTCATGTCCACTCATATCGTGGAGGATGTGGAGGCAGTCTGTGACCGGATTCTGATTCTCAAGGAGGGCAGACTGGCGGCAGAGGGAACCCAGGAGGAAATCAGCTACCTGGCGGAGGACCGGGTCTATGAGGTGCCGGAAGCCTTGTATGCAGCCGGAGATTATATTGAAAAGGAACGGGAAGTGGAGGGGGAAACCTTATACCGGATTCTTACCGCCCGGAAGCCGGAGGGGGTGTCACCACAAAAGCCGAATGTTGAGGATGGGTATTTATGCGTGTTAAAGAATATTGGATAACATTAGTTCGAAATATGTACTTTCAGTTAAAGGGAATCGGAATCTTTGTTCTGGTACCGCTTATCGGTCTGTATTTTTTGATTCCACTGTCCAACTGGCTGACCTATCAGTTCTATCGGGATGTGGATATCCTGTATATGAGCATTTTAAAAGAGTGTCAGTTTTATATTCCCCTGTTGTCCGTCTGGTATCTATTATTTCTGCTGGAGCATCTGGTAGAGGAACCGGGACATGAGCTGCTTTATGTGGGAGGCTGGAATAAGCTGCCACAGCTTCTGCTTCCCTATGGGGGCTTTCTGGTTTTGATGCTGCCCTTATTTGCGGTCTATACCTGGCTGTTTCCGACTCTGTGGTGGCTGTATCTAAAGCTTGCCGTCATTCAATTTCTGTATTTGGCCGCTGTGTATATGCTTGCCTATAGCTCCGGCAAGATTATATTTTGTGTAATGGGAGTGCTGTGCTATACGATTTATGTGATTATGGGGGATACGATGGGAATCGGCGTATTCAGCTATCTCCGGCTTCAACAGGCGGAGGGTCTTGCCCTGCTTATGGAATTAAAGGGCTTTCTGGCTGCCGGAGGACTTCTTCTGGGGGCCGGGCTGATATGGAATCATTACTTTCCGGAGCGAAACCGATAGACAAGCTCAGTCTTTTTTCAGTTTTCCGAGAAATTCCTGCATCCGTTCATTCTGGGAGTGGAATACCGCTTCCGGAGCGCCTTCTACAACAACGTAACCCTTATCCATAAACAGAATCCGGTCAGAGACCTTTCTTGCAAACTCCATTTCATGGGTTACGATAATCATGGTCATATTGGCTTCCGCCAATTGCTTGATTACCTTCAATACCTCTCCTGTTAATTCCGGGTCCAGGGCAGAGGTCGGCTCGTCAAAGAACAGGACATCCGGCTTCAAGGCCAAGGCTCTGGCAATGGCAACCCGCTGCTGCTGACCGCCGGATAGCTGATGGGGATAGGCGTCTGCTTTATCGGATAATCCCATTTGCTCCAGCAGTTCCATGGCATTTTGAATGGCATCTTCTTTGGACTGTTTCTGTACATGAATTGGTGCATCAATCAGGTTTTTCAATACGGAATAATGGGGAAACAGGTGGAAGCTTTGAAATACCAGACCAAAGCTGCGCTTAATGCTGTCCAGCTCGGAAGGCTTGGCATAATGAGAATGGCCTTCTTCCATAACGACAGCAGCCCTGCCCAGATAGGATAATGTGCCTTCATCCATAGTTTCTAACAGAGTGGCACAACGCAGCAGTGTGGATTTACCAGAACCGGAGGGACCGATAATAGAGACTACTTCTCCCTGCTGAACGGTTAAAGAGATATCCTTTAATACCTCCAGCTCTCCAAAGGATTTCCTGACATGCTTCATTTCCAGATACGGGGTTCCGAAATTATCCATAACGCTTCCTCCTAATAGTAACTCATTTTTTTCTCAATCCGGTTCATGATAAAGGAAACCAACAGATTAAAGACATAATAGAATAATGCGGCAGCAAAAAATGGCATCATGGAGGTCTCCGCTGCGGCAATCTGCTTTGCCACGCTGAACATTTCAATGCAGGAGAGGGTATAGGCAAGGGAAGTATCCTTTACCAGGGTAATGATTTCATTTGTAGCTGCCGGTAAAATAATCTTGAATACCTGAGGCAGGATGATTTTCAAAAAAGTCTGGGACTTAGAATATCCAAGCAGCTTTGCAGCCTCGTATTGTCCCTTCGGTATTGCCTCGATACCGGAGCGGTAGATTTCTGCAAAGTAGGCAGCGTAATTGATGCTAAAGCCTAAGATAATGGCAGGAAACCGCCAGCCGCTGCTCAGGGGAATCTTACATAAATACCATGGAAAGAAGTAAACAACCATCAATTGCAGCATTAGCGGAGTTCCACGCATAATGGAAATATAGAGCTGCGTAATCCCTCGAATCACCGTGTTCTTTGACATTCTTCCAAAGGCTACGATAAAACCAAGGGGCATGGAAAAAATCAGGGTCAGGGTAAAAATCCCCACCGTCCGCAGCATTCCATTCATCAATTGTGTCAGCATTACTTGAAATGACATGTTGTTTCCCCTTTCCATTTCCTCCGGAGACTTATTCCAGACAGACCATATCGGTCAATTCGTATTTTTCAGCCAAGGCATCAAAGGTGCCGTCTTCCTTTAGCTTCTGCAAGTCTGCATTAATGATATCCCGCAGTTCTGTGTTCCCCAGCTTAAAGCCTACTGCATATTGCTCTGCATTTAAGTGGTTCTCTAAGATAATGAATTCTCCACCTCCCCGGCTGTTTAACTGATACTGAGCCACACCGATATCCATGGCGATGGCGTCCACAGAACCGGCCTGTAATTCTGCAAAAGCAGTATTGTAATCGGCAAAGGTCTGTAAGGTCTGGAAGGTATCTGCTAAAGCCTTCTGCTGCTCAGCATCCTCTAATACGGACAGGGCGGCGGAAGCAGCCTGTACACCGACTACTTTTCCTTCTAAGTCGGTTAAAGCCTGGATGCCGGAGCTTTTGCTTACAACAATGACCTGACTGTTATCCACATATGGTACGGACCAGGTATAATCATCCTCCCGGCCATCCATGGTAAAGCCATTCCAGATGCAGTCAATGGAACCGGAGTTTAATTCATTATCCTTATTGTCCCATACGATAGGCTGCTTTACTAAGGTCCAGCCCTCCAGCTCGCAGACTGCTTCCGCAAGCTCTAAGTCAAAGCCGGTATATTCGCCGTTCTCATCCATATAGCCGTATGGCGGATACTCTGCATCGAAGCCAACCACAAAGGTTTTGTCATCCGGATTGCTTCCGGCATTGCCGGTTCCACAGCTAGTAAGCATCATGGTACCAAGGGTCAGGGCTGCAATCAGACCAAATAATTTCTTTTTCATATTTCGTTCCTTTCTGAGAAAACCGTTTTCTCATAACATGTATGTATTGGTTTGGCAAATGTGTTAATTACAAATGCTCACACGGTTTTTATATTATCATAAGAAAGGATGTGGTGTCAACGAGGACGGAAGGAAGTTCCTAAACGACTGTATTTCTATTTACAAAAATTACGTTTCGGAATGTAATTCAGTAATGAAAACAAATGGACAATACAACGCATATACAATGTATTGACACAAAGGACTGTAGATACTATAATAAATGCAAAGAAAGGAGTTGATACTATGGCAACAACGAATATAACAATGAGAATCGATGAAGAATTGAAAGCGCAATTACAAGAGCTTGTTTCGAATCTTGGTATGGATATGACTACTTTTTTTACGATATCTGCAAAACAGGCGGTAAGAGAACAGAGAATTCCCTTTTCTATCTCTATGGATATTCCAAACGCAGATACGGTCAAGGCAATTGATGATATAAGACATGGAAGAAATGTAAGCCGTACCTTTTCTTCTGTGGAAGAATTAATGGAGGATTTAGATGCTGAAGATTAAATATCATACATCTTTTAAAAGAGATTATAAAAAAATAGTGAAAAGAGGTTATGATATTACATTACTGGAGGATGTTATTCAGAAGTTAGCAAACGGCGAGCAATTGCCAGAAAAGAATTGTGATCATAATTTGAATGGAGATTATTTGGGGTGCAGGGAATGTCATATTACACCGGACTGGCTTCTTATATATGAAATTGATAGTGGAGAATTAATACTATATTTAACAAGAACAGGAACACATAGTGATTTGTTTTAATGAACAATTTAATGATAAGAAGTTTTTGAAAATGGTACAATCAAAATAGATAAATTCCAATTTGTCGGATAGTTGAATGGAGCAATAAAAACATAACTTGTGGAGAAATATATGGTTAAAAGAGTATGTAGAGCGAATCTTGAGGATTTGCAGGAAATATTAGAATTACAATATCTAGCGTATCAAAGTGAGGCGGAATTATTTAGAAGTAGAGACATTCCTCCATTAAAACAAACATTAGACGAAGTTATTGATGAGTATAACGAAGGAATTATTCTTAAAATGATTGATAACAGCGGGCATATCATAGGTTCTGTTCGTGCAAAGGCAAAGCAGGGAACAGTATATATAGGCAAGTTAATGGTTCATCCGCAAAACAGGCATCATGGATACGGCACCTTACTTTTATCAGAAATAGAAAACTGTTTTCACGAGAAAAGATATGAACTGTTTACAAGCACAAGAAGTAAAGATAATATCCGATTGTACCAAAAAGCAGGGTATAGAATTTTTAATCAAAAATCAATCAATGATGAGTTACAGTTCGTATATTTGGAAAAATGTAAATAATGTCAATCATACAAATTCATTAAAATTGGATATACGTGGGTTTTTAAATCACTTATACTTGAAAAGAATAATAAAGGAAATGCTCGAAACACAATAGTGTAAATATTACAAGCATTTCCTTTTTTGTTGTTATTGATTTTTACAAGTCAAGACTATCTTCTGCATCTATGAAAATTTGCATTTCGTTATTCAGATAAAGCCTTGCATACTCAAGCGGATTGTCTATCGCCATTGCATTTAGCACATGGTCTGTCCACGCTGTTGTTTTCAAGCCTTGTTCTGCTTTATTACAGTCAATCCGTAATATGTAACCATCAAAAAAAGTAATGTCAATGCTGTTGTGGTACATATTGTAGCCTGCGGAAATAAAATTCATATCATCAACTCCTTGTGTTCTAAAATTTAAGCATATCTTTCAGTCCGATTAACTTTTCGTTATTTGTTATTAGATGTTATAGTTTTTCCTTTCCCTCATTTTTTCCCTTATCAGCACTTGTAATCACAAAGGAAACGATATAAAATGAAGTAATGAATAAAACAAAGTTGACTTTCTTAAATTTAGTGTTTTCAAGGGTTGACGGTAATTTTTATGATAATTTATAACAATTATTAAATGTCCTCAAATGAGAGGATTTACAATATAGAATTTCATAGTAATGGATGTTAGGATTATTTAATTCGTCAAGGCAAAACACTTGACAAGCAGGAAAAGAGTAGATATAATGACAACGTGTAAAGCAAAAATCCTTTACAAGAGGTGCTGGCATGGAGATGGAAAAATTCGTTCGTTCGTCGATTTTATATGACTTTTACGGAGAATTATTAACGGAACATCAGAAGCGGATTTATGAAGATATCATATTTGATGATATGTCTTATACGGAAGTTGCCGCGATAGAAGGAATCAGCCGGCAGGGTGTTTATGATTTGGTAAAGCGCTGTGAAAAGATTCTGGAGGAATATGAAAACAAGCTGAAGCTGGTAGAGAAGTTCCAGAATACCAAGGCAATGGTGGCGAAGATACAGGCAATTGCAAAGGAGATGAAGGAAGCCAATGCAGATGCTGCACTGGTGAATCAAATCAAAGAAATCGAGCAGTTATCCAATGCGATACAGGAAGAGTATTAGCAGGCGGCTGCCGGATGCAGCAGTGGTACGGAATATAGGAGAGATGGAATGGCATTTGATAGTTTATCCGAGAAATTGCAGAATGTATTTAAAAAGCTGCGAAGCAAGGGTGCTTTAACAGAAAAGGATGTTCAGGAGGCAATGAAGGAAGTCAAGCGGGCATTGCTGGAGGCGGATGTTAATTTTAAGGTGGTAAAGCAGTTCATCAATACCGTTAGTGAGCGGGCAGTCGGGCAGGATGTATTAACCGGACTGAATCCCGGACAGATGGTGATTAAGGTGGTAAAGGAAGAAATGGTGAATCTTATGGGTTCTGAAACCACAGAGCTTAAGATGCTTCCTTCCAATGAAATTACAGTGATTATGATGTGCGGCCTTCAGGGTGCTGGTAAGACCACTACGGCAGCCAAGCTGGCAGGCCAGTTTAAGAATAAGGGAAAGAAACCATTGCTGGTGGCGCTGGATGTCTATCGGCCGGCAGCAATCAAGCAGTTGGAGATTAATGGTGAAAAGGTCGGAGTTCCTGTATTTACCATGGGGGACAATCATAAGCCGGTGAATATTGCCAAAGCTGCCATGGAGCATGCAGCAAAGAATCACCAGAATCTGGTGTTTTTGGATACAGCCGGACGGCTTCATGTGGATGAAGCCATGATGGAAGAGTTAGAAGAAATCAAGACCCAGGTAAAGGTCAGCTATACGCTGCTTACCGTAGACGCCATGACCGGACAGGATGCGGTAAATGTGGCAACGAGTTTTAATGAGAAAATCGGCATTGATGGTGTTGTCCTTACCAAGCTGGACGGCGATGCCAGAGGTGGTGCGGCTCTTTCTATCCGGGCAGTTACCGGTAAGCCGATTCTATATATTGGTATGGGTGAAAAGCTGTCGGATTTGGAGCAGTTTTATCCGGACCGCATGGCAAGCCGGATTCTTGGCATGGGAGATGTGGAATCCCTGATTGAGAAGGCACAGGCCTCCTTAGATGATGACAAGGTTCGGGAAATGTCCCGGAAAATGAAAAAGAATGGTTTTGATTATAATGATTTTCTGGACAGCTTAGAGCAGATGGACAAATTAGGCGGTATGCAGGAAATGCTTTCCATGCTTCCAGGTATGGGGAGCCAGATGAAAAATGTACAGATTGATGAAAATGCCGCGGCCCATCCTAAGGCGATTATTCTTTCCATGACCCCGGAGGAGCGGGCAAATCCGGATATCATGAATCCCAGCCGGAAGCGGAGGATTGCAGCCGGAGCCGGTGTAGATATTGCAGAGGTAAACCGGTTTGTCAAGCAGTTTGAACAGTCCAAGAAGATGATGAAGCAGTTTTCCGGCATGATGGGCGGCAAGAAGCGCCGCGGAATGCGGTTTCCATTTTAAGCCTATAATCATTTATATTATAGAAAAATTATTTAAGGAGGTGGAACAAATGGCAGTAAAGATTCGTTTGAAAAGAATGGGACACAAGAAGGCTCCTTTCTATAGAGTAGTAGTTGCTGATGCCAGATCACCAAGAGATGGCAGATTCATTGAAGAAATCGGTACTTACGATCCGAATCAGGAACCAAGTGTTATTAAGTTTGACGAAGAAGCTACCAAGAAGTGGTTATCAACTGGCGCACAGCCGACAGAAACCGTTGCAAAGCTTCTGAAGCATGCTGGTATTGAGAAATAGGGAGGCATGTCCAATATGGTTGAATTAGTAGAGCTGATTGCAAAATCCCTAGTTGATCACCCGGAAGAGGTTGTTGCAACCCAGACGGAAACCGATGATGTGATTACCATAGACCTGAAGGTTGCGGCAGATGACATGGGTAAAGTGATTGGTAAGCAGGGTTCCATTGCGAAATCCATCCGTACGGTTGTAAAAGCAGCAGCGTCAAAGGGTGACAAAAAGGTAGAAGTGAAAATCGGATAACGATGACAAAGGGCCACTGACGGAGGAAACTCCTTTGGTGGTCTTTCACATTTTGAAATTCAGAAGGTGTATATGGCTGCTTCGTGAGCAGAGCCGGAGGGTTATGATTTATTCCCGCGAGCCATGAGGAACATAGACATGCTTGCATGGATATTTGACGAATGCCGCGAGGGTCCAATACCCCGCCCCTTGGGGCGGAAGGAACAAGCTAGTTCATGTCCCGTAGCTTGCTGCGGGGTATTTGACTGGAGAAAGGAACAGGAATGGAAGATTTATTAAAGGTTGGGGTCATTACCAGTACCCATGGCATCCGGGGAGAAGTGAAGGTATATCCGACAACGGATGATTTACAACGGTTTACTTACTTAAAGGACTGCATTCTGGATACCGGAAAGCAGAAGCTGCCTATGGAGGTAGAAGGATGTAAGTTCTTTAAGAACCAGGCAATCCTGAAATTCAAGGGATATGATACGATTAATGATATAGAGAAATACCGGCAGGCAACCCTCTGGGTCACCAGAGAGAATGCAGTTCCCCTGGAGGAAGGCGAGTTTTATCTTGCGGATATCATAAATGCGAAGGTATATGAGGAAAATGAAACCTATCTGGGAATCCTGACGGATGTGATGGAAACCGGTGCCAATGATGTCTATGTGGTGCAGCTGGAGAGTGGAAAGGAACTGCTGATTCCGGCAATTCCACAGTGTATTATAGAGGTAAATGTGGAGGAATCAAAGCTGGTGGTCCGGTTGATGAAGGGAATGCTGGAGGATTGACAGGCAGCAGGCATAGGATTGGACTTGGTTTCGTAATTGAGTAGGAAAGATGGAGAAGCAGCATGAATTTCTATATTATGACATTATTTCCGGACATGATTATGCAGGGCTTACGTACCAGTATAACCGGACGGGCGATGCAGAAAAATCTGCTCCGGATAGAAGCGGTTAATATTCGGGATTATACAACGGAAAAACACGGACAGGTAGATGATTATCCCTATGGCGGCGGTGCCGGCATGGTTATGCAGGCAGAACCGATTTACCGGACCTGGGAGGCTATTACCAGTCGGATTGGCAAGCGGCCGAGAGTGGTCTATATGACGCCGCAAGGCTCCGTATTCAATCAGGGTATGGCGGAAGAATTTGCAAAAGAAGAGGATTTGATTATCCTGTGCGGCCACTATGAAGGCGTGGATGAACGGGTGCTGGAGATGATTGTAACGGATATGGTATCCATTGGGGATTATGTACTGACGGGAGGGGAACTGCCGGCTATGGTAATGGTGGATTGTATTTCCCGTTTGGTTCCAGGTGTGTTGAATAATCACGCATCTGCGGAATTTGAGTCCTTTCATGAGAATCTGCTGGAATATCCACAGTATACCAGACCGGAGGAATTCATGGGGAGACGGGTGCCGGATGTTTTATTATCCGGACATCATGCCAATATTGAACAATGGCGGAAGGAGCAGTCCGTGAAACGGACCCGGGAACGGAGACCGGACTTGCTGCAGTAAGATATTTTGAAGATTTCTATTGCATTCTTTCGGCATTTGTGATACATTATCATAGTTGTGAGTAATGGATGGTCCTCTGCGAACAAGACTTTGCAAGAACATCTAAATTTGAAGGAGGTCACACAAATGAACGATATTATTAAGAACATTGAGGCTGCTCAGTGCAAGGCAGAGGTACCGGAATTCCGTGTGGGCGATACGGTGCGTGTTCATGCAAAGGTAAAGGAAGGAAACCGTGAAAGAATCCAGGTGTTTGAAGGTACGGTATTAAAGAGACAGGGCGGTAGCAACCGGGAGACCTTTACGGTAAGAAAGACATCGAATGGTACCGGTGTAGAAAGAACCTGGCCGTTGCATTCTCCGAACGTAGCAAAGGTTGAGGTTGTAAGATATGGTAAGGTAAGGAGAGCAAAGCTGAATTACCTGCGTGACAGAGTTGGTAAGCGCGCGAAGGTGAAGGAATTAGTAAAATAAGAATTCGAACGAAAGAAGCAGGGTGCTTAGGTTCCCTGCTTTTTGCATGATATGCATTGGATAAATATATATTTACCTTGTATTTCGTTTCTGATTTATACTATACTTAGATTGATACAAAGTTATTTCTATGTGAAACGGTATGGAAGGATACAGGAGCAGACTGGAATTGGCTGTATAAAGCTGTATTAGAAAATAAGGAATTTGAGATGAAAAAAAGAAGTGGTAGAAGGGCATATCTTCGTGCCAACCGGAACCGGATAAGGAGTTCCCAGCGAAAAAAAGAAATCAATAAACGGGAGCTGCTTCGTACCCTTGGCAGTTATGCAGTTTCCATTTTAATCGTGATGATTATTGGTTATAGTATTGTAGCCTTTGGCGGGCAGACCCTGCGGATTGTGGGACAGTCCATGGAGCCGAATCTGCAGAATGGGGACCTGGTTCTTGTGAATAAGCTTGTTTATATCTTCCGGGAACCGGAACGGTTTGAGCTGATTGCCTTTAAGCAGAGAAAGGGAGACAACAGCTACTATAATGTAAAGCGTGTGATTGGACTTCCCGGCGAGACGGTGACCATTCAGGATGGTTATATCTTTATTGACGGCGTTGCACTATCGGGTGTTCCCTTTGATGAAAAGATTGCAACGGAGGGCCTGGCATTGGAAGGTGTCACCCTGGGGGATGGAGAGTATTTTGTACTGGGAGACAATGTAAATAACAGTGAGGATTCCCGGTTTGCCAACATGGGCAATATATTGAAAAATGAGATTCTCGGCAGGGTGGTCTACCGCTGGCTGCCGAAGAAAACGCGAGGTAAGCTATGAATATACAATGGTATCCGGGTCATATGACGAAGGCTGTCCGTATGATGCAGGAAGATATAAAGTTGATTGACATTGTAATCGAGTTAGTGGATGCAAGGGTTCCTTATAGCAGTAAGAATCCGGATATTGATGAATTGGCAAAAAACAAATTTCGTCTCATTGTATTGAATAAGGTGGATTTGGCAGATGAAAGGGTGACGAATTTGTGGGAACAATACTATCAAGAACAGGGATATTCTGTGGTTATGGTCAATGCCCGTTCCGGCGCAGGCATGAAGTCCATTACCGGTGTGATTCAGGAAACCTGTAAGGAAAAGCTGGAGCGCGACCGGAAACGGGGAATTATCAATCGGCCTATCCGTGCCATGATTGTTGGAATTCCCAATGTAGGGAAATCGACCTTTATCAACTCCTTTGCAGGAAAGGCCTGTACGAAAACCGGCAATAAGCCAGGCGTTACCAAGGGAAAGCAGTGGATTCGTATCAATAAGAATGTAGAATTACTGGATACGCCGGGAATTCTCTGGCCGAAATTCGAGGATCAGCAGGTGGGAATCCGTCTGGCTGAGATTGGCTCCATCAAGGATGATATTTTAAATGTACGGGAGCTGGCACTTACGCTGCTCCAATATCTGACAGAGGCTTATCCGGGGATGCTTTCGGAAAAATACGGAGTAGAGGAAGGACAGGAGTCCTTTCAGATTCTGGAGCAGATTGCCGTAAATCGTCAATGCAGGCTAAAGGGCAATCAGCTGGATTATGATAAAGCAGCGGCAATTTTATTGGAAAACTATAGGAATGGAAAGCTTGGACGGATTACCCTGGAGCGTCCATAGAGAAGGTGTGATTGTGGGGATTTTTAAAACAGGTCAGGTAGAATATGATGATGAAATTAATATTGTTCATGAAATCATCAAGACGATTTTATATATTTTTACCATTGCCTTTCTGATATTTCTGGTTTGGAACTATGTGGGCTGCCGTTCGGAAGTAATCGGACATTCCATGGAGAGTACTCTGTATGATGGGGAAAGTGTCTGGCTGGATAAGATTACCTATCAGTTCCGGGAACCGGCGCGGTTTGATATTGTTGTTTTCCCTTATCAGGATAGTGAAGCGAATTTTATCAAACGAATCATCGGACTTCCGGGGGAAACCATTTATATTGACCCGGAGGGCAGGATTTATATAGGAACGGAGGATACCCTGTATATGGAAAAGGATGGAAGCGTTCATAATGAAGTAGAATACCTGGAAGAGGACTATGGCAAGGAGGTCATACAAGAGAGCCGGCGGGGGCTTGCTGCAGAGCCTCTTACCTTAGGTGCAGATGAATATTTTGTTATGGGAGATAACCGGAACAACAGCCAGGACAGCCGGTATGAAGCGGTAGGACCGATTTCCAGAGACAGAATCGAGGGAAGGGTTGCATTTCGCCTGTGGCCCTTAGATGTATTTGGTAAAATTGACAGGAAATGAATCGGAACAGGATATTGGGGAGGGGAATATGGGTAGTATACAAGAGATAAAAACAAGGATACAGCATGCATCTTATGAAGAGCTTCCGAAATATATTCTGGAGTATAGCCGGGATGAACGTGCCGGTGTCCAAAAGGAGGTTGCCCGGGCGCAAAAGCGTTTGAACCAGTGGCAGGCAGAGCTGCAGCGGATTGAGGGCATGAAGCAGTATGAGTATCAGTATTGGAAGGAATATGATTATATCTGTGGGATTGATGAAGTGGGCCGGGGACCCCTGGCGGGACCGGTGATGGCAGCGGCAGTTATCTTCCCAAAGGATGTGAATCTGTTATACTTAAATGATTCCAAGCAGCTCAGTGAGAAAAAGCGGGAAGAATTGTATGAAGAGATTAAGCTGCATGCCATTGCTTATGCTGTGGGAATTGCAGATGTAGCAACCATTGATGAAAAGAATATCCTGCAGGCGGATTATATTGCAATGCGTCAGGCAATCAGCCGTTTATCGGTAAAGCCGCAGCTGTTACTGAATGATGCCGTAACGATTCCCTTAGTAAATCAGCCTCAGGTGCCGATAATAAAAGGAGATACGAAAAGTATTTCCATTGCAGCCGCCAGCATTCTGGCAAAGGTGGAACGGGACCGCCTGATGTGCGTTTATGATGAAATGTATCCGGAATATGGTTTTGCCCGGAATAAGGGCTATGGCTCTGCAGAGCATATTGAAGCTATACGAAAATACGGTCCCTGTGATATCCACCGTCGAACCTTTATTAAAAAGTTTATTTGATTTCAATTGTTCATAAAAGGAGATTCTATGAATATTTTCGGACAGGGATTGAGTACATGGGGAAATTGGGATAGCCAGAATGGTACCCAGGGGGCGGAGAGCCTGAAGGGACACCAGGCTGGTATGGTTCATTCTGCCAATATGGCAGCAGGTGTACCCGGAGGTTCCCTGCAGACCGGCCAGATTTTTCCGGGAGAGATTCTGAATATAACAGCAAAGGATGTTACAATCCTGTTGGATAATCAGCAAATGCTCAATGCCAGGCTGGGGGAATCCGTAGAACTAAATATTGGCCAGCGTATGTTTTTTGAGGTAAAAGAAAATCAGGGTGAGCAGATATTAATCCGGCCGATGTTGAATATGAATATAAACGGACAGAGCATGGCAGCAGAAAAGGCACTGTCTGCCAATGGGTTTGCCTTTACGGAACGCAACATGCAGATTGCCAATCATATGATGGAAGCCGGTATGCCTCTGGATAAAGAAAGCATGCGGAAAATCATGCAGCAGTCCGTGAAGGTACCGGATGCAGATATTAAGCAGCTGGTGGATATGAACCGCCTTGGGATTCCGGTCAATGAGATGAATGTAAAGCAGTTTTCCCAATATGCCAGTCATGAGCATCAGCTGACCCAGGCAATGAATCAGGTATTGGACAGTCTGGAGACTGCCATAAGCAGTGGAGGCAGTCAGGGAAGCACAGAGCAGCTTCAGAATCTGAATCAACAGCTTCTGGATATCTTCGGCTGGGGGAAGGAAAACGGAACAGCTATTGGAGCCGATGCAGGAACGGTAGGAGCTGAATGGAACGATATGGCTGCCGGAGAATTAGAAGGAAATAAAGAAATGGCAGCTGGGGAGAGCCGGACAGAAGGGCGGGCTTCTGTTGGTGTGCTTCCGGAGGAAGGAATCGGAGAAGCCGGGGGAAAAGGAGTGGAAGCTGTCCCAGCGACAGCAACAGCAAATTCCAGTAGTGTAGAACCTTCATTGCTGAACTCCCTGCAGGTACAACTGACGGACATGGGGATACCGGAGGAAGTCGTTCAACGGTTAACGGATACACCTAAGAATCATGGAGAATTGTTATCCAATGTCAGTGAATATCTGAAGCAGGAAGGGACGGTAACCGAGCAGGGAATCCGGAGCTTTTTCCAAAGTGATAACTATCGAAAGCTGTTAAAAAAGGGCATTCAGGAGCAGTGGCTGATGAAGCCGGAGAATATGAAGGAGCCGAAGGAAATCGACCGCCTGTATGAAAAGATTTATGAGCAGGCAGGGAAGCTGGAGGAGAGTCTGAACCAATCCGGACATTCCAACCGGCAGTTTTCTGAGCAGGCACAAAACATGCGGGAAAATATCCAGTTCATGCAGCAGCTGAATCAGCAGTTTATCTTTGCACAGCTGCCCATGAAGATGAATGGACAGGAGGCGAATTCGGAACTGTTCGTCTATGCCAATAAGAAGAAGCTGCAGCAAAGTGCGGAAGGGGTACGGCTTTTGCTCCATCTGGATATGCCCCATTTGGGTGCAACGGATGTTCTGGTAACGCTGCGGGATAAAAAGCTTCACGCCCGTTTTACCTTGGAGGACCAGACCTCTGTATCAGTCATTGCAGACAATATAGTGGAATTATCCAAGCGTTTGGAGGAAAAGGGGTTTCATTTTACCAATGAGGTAATAAAAACAGAACCGAAAACTGAGGCTTTGTCTCAGAACATGTCTGAGGACCGGCTGGTAGAGGAAATGCTGAATCAGGATTTGGTGACCGGAGTAAAACGGTATACCTTTGATATGCGGACATAGGGTCAATCCTTTGACCGCAGCACCAGAAGAGCGGAAGACGGCAGGAAGCGTGACAGCCCTTTGATGAACAGGGACAGGAGGAACAGGAATGGCAAAGAAATTTTCCGGTTATGAACAACCCTATCGATATAATGGTGAACCAATTGATTCCGGAAGGGATACAGCCAAGGGGAAACAAGAGGGGGAACCACCGAAAAAGGCAGTTGCCCTTATGTATGATCCCAATGACCAGGCACCGCAGGTAGTTGCCTCCGGAAAGGGCGCCCTGGCAGAGCGGATTATCGAACGGGCAAAGGAGCATGATGTTCCGACCTACGTGGACCAGGGGCTGGCAGATACCTTATTGAAGCTGGATATCGGCGATTATATCCCGCCGGAGCTTTATGGAGTGGTGGCGGAGATTCTGATTTATGTAGACCGTATGGATAAGCTTCGCAGTAAGCTGGAAAAGTAACTGGGATGTATGGTCTTTGTAGGAATCAATATAGCGGAACAGTTACGATGCAGGGATACAGGAAAATGAATAAACGTCAGATAGGAAGTGAATATGAAACCCGGACGCTTCATTATATGAAGGGTCAGGGAATGGAGATATTGGAACGGAATTATCATTGCCGGCAGGGTGAGGTGGATATCATTGCCAGGGAAAACGGTTATCTCTTGTTTGTTGAGGTGAAGTATCGTAAGGATTTACAGAACGGATATCCGGCGGAATCAGTGACACCGGTAAAGCAGAATCGTATCCGGCAGGTGGCCCGGTATTATCTGTATGAACATCATATGCCGGAGGAAACGCCGGTGCGGTTTGATGTTGCGGCTATATTGGGGAATGAAATGCAGTACATTCGAGATGCATTTTAAGAAGCTTATCTGTGATATCTATCTGAATTTACAGACATATTGAAAATAGTTCAGTCCTATTACATTGGCAATTCTGTATCGCTGAACGGTTAAGACCTATATGGTATATCAAAAAGATTTCTTGCGTAAAGGAAGGGAAGGTGTAATGACGGTCATAAAGTATGCAAATCAAAATCATTCAACTAGAATTCATGAAACGGATGGGGTAGTATATCTGACATTCCGAAACCTGGAAGAAGCAGATGTACGACATGGCTTCAGCACCCGGCTGGGCGGAATCAGTCAGGGGGATGTATCCACGCTGAATCTTAGCTTTCACCGGGGGGATGACCCGGAGGCAGTACGGGAAAATCATCGGCGGTTTGCAAGGGCAGTCGGATATGATGAAGAAAAGCTGGTTTTTTCGGATCAGGTGCATACAACGAAAATCTATTCCGTAACGGAGAAGGACTGTGGAAAAGGGATTACCAGAGATACGGATATTGTTGGCATTGACGGATTGGTGACCGACCGGCCGGGCATACCATTGATTACCTTTTATGCGGACTGTGTTCCCTTGTTTTTTTACGACCCGGTCAGAAGCGTTGTGGCCCTGGCTCATGCAGGATGGCGAGGAACGGCAGCCAGAATCGGTAAGGTCATGGTGGAGTATATGAAGCAGGAATACAATACCCGGGCAGAGGATGTATTATGTGCCATTGGTCCCTCCATATGCCAGGACTGCTATGAGGTTAGCGAGGATGTGGCAGAAGCGTTTCGAAAGGAATTTACGGAAGAGCAGTATCAGGACTTTATGCGGCCGGAGGGGTCCGGCAAGTATCATCTGGATTTGTGGAAGGTAAATCAATATATACTGTTGGAAGCCGGGATTACCAAAGAGCATCTGGAAATAACGGATATCTGTACCTGCTGTAATCCGGATATCCTGTTTTCCCATCGTGCCAGTCACGGAAAGCGGGGGAATCTGGGAGCCGTTATCATGCTATAAAGGAAATCAAGGGAAAAGAAAGATAGATGAGACAGAGAAAAGAGAAAGATAGAATCGGATAAAGCAAAATGACCGGACAGGAGAGGAGTAGAATCTCTTCCGTCCGGTCATTTTTTATCTGTATTTTTACAGCCCTGCTTTCAAGGTTTTAGTGTATCAGACAGGTCTTATTTGCCGTCCCGTTCTGCATCTAGCATGGCGCGAACCTTCATGGATAAACCAAATAAGTTGATAAAGCCCTCTGCATCCTTATGATCATATAACTCGCCGGTGGTAAAGCTTGCCAGTTCTTCACTGTACAGGGAATATGGAGAGGTAGTTCCTGCTTTGATAATATTTCCCTTATAGAGCTTGAATTTTACTTCTCCGGTTACACGTTCCTGGGTCTTTTCCAGAAATGCCTGTAAGGCTTCCCGGAGCGGGCAGAACCATTTGCCCTCATATACCAAATCCGCAAATTTATTGCCTACCATCTTTTTATATGCCAGTGTGTCACGGTCTAAAATCAGTTCCTCTAACTGCATGTGTGCTTCCATTAAAATGGTTCCGCCTGGCGTCTCATAAACGCCCCGGGACTTCATACCGACCACCCGGTTTTCTACAATATCAATGATGCCGATGCCATGCTTGCCGCCTAACCGGTTTAATTCCCGAATAATATCGGAAACCTTCATTTCCTTTCCATTTACACTTTTTGGAACACCCTGCTCGAAGGTCATGGTAACTGTTTCCCCTTCCTCTGGTGCTTTTTCCGGATAAGTGCCAAGGACTAATAAATGGTCGTAATTCGGTGCATTTGCCGGGTCCTCTAATTCCAGCCCTTCATGGCTGATATGCCACAGGTTCCGGTCCCGGCTGTAGCTGCTGTCTGCGGAGAATGGTAAATTAATGCCATGGGCTTTACAATATGCGATTTCTGCTTCCCGGGAATCCATGGTCCATTCCGGCTGTCTCCAGGCAGCAATGATTTTGATATCCGGTGCCAGTGCCTTAATGGTCAGTTCGAACCGTACCTGGTCATTTCCTTTTCCGGTAGCGCCATGACAGATAGCTACGGCACCTTCCTTTCTGGCAATCTCTACCAGACGCTTTGCAATGACCGGACGAGCCATAGAGGTACCCAATAAATACTTGTATTCATAGATTCCATTTGCCATTACAGTTGGAACCACATAGTCATCACAGAATTCATCCACTACATCTTCTATATATAATTTGGAAGCACCGGACAGCTTGGCACGCTCTTCCAGGCCCTCTAATTCACTTTCCTGTCCGACATCAATGCATACACAGATTACCTCGTAATCGTAATTTTCCTTCAGCCATGGAATAATAGCGGTAGTATCCAGACCGCCGGAATAGGCTAATACAACTTTCTCTTTCATGAATTGTTCCTCCTTGAAAATCTTCTCATATATCAATTTAGCCATTGACTAAATACAAATATACAACTATAATGCATATTATGCAAGCTGTTTTTCAAAGAATATTTATGCGGTTTTTAAAATTCAAATGAATAATATTCAAAAAATGAGAATAAAAATACATATTTATTCCCGCGAGCAAAGAGGAAAATAGCCATGCCTGCATGGATATTTGACGAATGCTGCGAGGGTCAAATACTACGCCTCTTGGGGCGGAAAGAACAAGCTGGCTCATGCCCGTGGCTTGCTGCGGAGGATTACTCAAAGGAGAGAAAAAGACGGAAAAGAGGAGAGAGAGATGATTAAAGCTGGAATTATTGGCTCCACTGGATATGCAGGACAGGAACTGGTTCGTCTGCTGTTGGGGCATAAAGAGGCGGAAATCCTATGGTATGGTTCTAGAAGCTATATTGATAAGCGGTATTATGAAGTATTTGGGAATATGTTCCGGATTGTAGATGCTGTCTGCATGGATGATAATATGGAAGAACTGGCAAAGGCGGTAGATGTGATTTTTACGGCCACTCCCCAGGGACTTTGCGCTTCTCTGGTAAATGAGGATATACTGAACCAGGTGAAGGTAATTGATTTAAGTGCAGACTTCCGTATCAAGGATGTAAGCGTATATGAAAAATGGTATGGGATAGAGCATAAAAGTCCGCAATTTATCGAAGAGGCAGTGTATGGTTTGTGTGAAATCAACCGGGAAAGGATAAAACATGCCAGATTAACAGCAAATCCGGGCTGTTATACCACCTGCTCCATTTTATCCTTTTATCCTTTGATGAAGGAAGGGATGATTGAGCCGGATTCCATAATCATTGATGCCAAGTCTGGAACGTCGGGAGCAGGTCGTGGAGCCAAGGTAAACAATCTGTATTGCGAGGTCAATGAGAATATCAAGGCATATGGTGTTCTGACCCATCGCCATACACCGGAAATTGAAGAACAGCTGGGGTATGCAGCCGGGCAGGGGCAGGAGGTACGGATTATCTTCACACCCCATCTGGTTCCCATGAACCGGGGCATTCTGGTAACCGGATATGCAAATCTGGTGAAATCCCTTTCCTATGAAGAGGTTCGCGCTGCCTACGATAAGTATTATGCAGAAGAACCCTTTATACGGGTTCTGAATCCGGATGTATGTCCGGAAACCCGCTGGGTAGAAGGAAGTAATTATGTGGATATCAATTTTAAGCTGGACCAGCGGACAAACCGGATTGTGGTAATGGGGGCGTTGGATAATATCGTAAAAGGAGCAGCCGGACAGGCGGTTCAAAATATGAACCTGATGTTTGGACTGCCGGAAACCGAGGGACTGGAGCTGGTGCCGATGTTCCCTTAGGAAAATAAGGTATGCATGGCTTCAACTGCTATAAATTATGGTTTAATGTAATTTCCTGCTAAAGTCCGTCGGTATCTATATGGTCACCGCAGACACGCTTTCGCACTTCGTGCTAACGGGAAGTGCGCTGATGCGCACGCAGGTCGTAAGGCATCCTCCCACTACGTGGGTCCCTCCTTGCGACAA
>JAMOZY010000039.1 GCA_023667695.1 Clostridium sp.
ATAGGTGCTCTTTCCTTTATCTATTTATTTTTCCTACAAAAACTTTACCCTAACTACAGAAAATCAAAAATTTTAATGCCAAAGTAAACAAACTAAAAGGTAATTTAATTAATTTAAACAAAATTAATTTTAAAAATCCAAATTCTACACAATTAAAGCTTATTAGTAATTTAAAAAACCAGCTGAACTCCAATCCTACACAAACAAAATCAATCAAATCCAATCTGCTGACATAAGCCGATTCAATCTAAAGGAGCAGGGATTATATCAAGCACGACAGTATGACAGTGTCCTTAAAGATATAGAAGCCTCCCAAGCTGCCCTCCTGCTCTCCACCCAAGGCATTACCAATGCACAGATTCGGCAGACATTAGCAGTAAAGGGATTATCAGATGCAGAGCAGTATAATGCCATGGTGGAAGCCGGATTACTGACGTCGAAAGCGGAAATTAGTTGCCACTGGTTTGCTAACAGAAGCACAGATAAACAGATTGCAACGATTACCAATAAACAATACATAATAAAAACACTGTCTAAGCTATATTAATCCTAATATAACTTAAAGAGTGTTTTTACTCATTTATCTATCAAATTGTATTAATTCAGAAAGGATGTGATAACAAAAATAATTACAAGTATAAACATTAAAACATACTCTGAATGAATGCTTTGTAGTGTTTTTCATCAATACAAATTAAAGACTTGTTTCCTTCAGAATGTTCTGGATAATCGTTCCAGTCAATAGCAATTAAATATTCTTTTTGCTTACCACCGATACCAACAACAGCACCTCCTCCTCCTAACAGTGCTACTCCCAAAGCACCTCTCCAGAAGGAATACTGGTCTTTGCTGGTTTCATCTATAACAGTGTAGGATGAAATTCGATTTTTTATGTCTCTTCCTCCAATTTTAATATACTCTTTTATTAAAATAACATCTCGACCTTTAAATCGACCTTCTAGTACAATATTATTTTTGGCCATACTGCAATCTCCTCTCAAATAATATTTATGGTAAATTGTAACATAATCTATCTATATATTCAATCTCACAAACAGAAAATCAAAGATTTTAAAGACTATATGCAAGAAATAAAAGAATCTTTACTAGAATTAGAAAAGGTTACAATTAATATTGATGGATTATCAAGCAATCAAATCAAATTATTGAATCCCCAAAATAGGGGTGGTATAGACAAACTCCAATCCTACACAAACAAAATCAACCAAATCCAATCTGCTGACATAAGCCGATTCAATCCAAAGGAGCAGGGATTATATCAAGCACGACAGTATGACAGTGTCCTTAAAGATATAGAAGCCTCCCAAGCTGCCCTCCTGCTCTCCACCCAAGGCATTACCAATGCACAGATTCGGCAGACATTAGCAGTAAAGGGATTATCAGATGCAGAGCAGTATAATGCCATGGTGGAAGCCGGATTACTGACGTCGAAAGCGGAAATTAGTTGCCACTGGTTTGCTAACAGAAGCACAGATAAACAGATTGCAACGATTACCAATAAACAATACATAATAAAAACACTGTCTAAGCTATATTAATCCTAATATAACTTAAAGAGTGTTTTTACTCATTTATCTATCAAATTGTATTAATTCAGAAAGGATGTGATAACAAAAGGCAATTAATTACACACAAGCATTAAAACATACTCTTCATAAACACTTTATAATATTTATCATCGAGTAATATGAGTGACTTCTCACCACTCTTCCACTCGATTGATATAAGATATTCTTTGGAGGATTTCTTACCACCTATTCCTGCGACAGCACCAATGGCACCGAATACGGCAACTCCCAATGCCCCTTTCCAAAAGGAAAATTCGGATGAATTTGGATTTTTTTCGTCCAGGACTTGATAGGAAGAAACATGATTTTTAGTCATATAATAACCATAATCAATGTTGGGTAAATATAAACTATCAGAAAATCCCTTTATCTTTTCGCCTTTATATTTGCCCTCCAAAACAATATTTATAGTTGCCAATATAACATCTCCTCCCAATTTGTTATGGTAATTATATCATTTTATAACAAAATATTCAATCTCATAAATAGAGAATCAAAGGTTTTAAAGACGAAATTGACAAAATAGTTATAGCATTACAAAAAATAAAATCTACTAATATAGCTACGAAATCATTATCAGGAAAACAAATAACATCTTTAGTTGGTAATTTGGATTTTTCTCAACTCCAATCCTACATCGACAAAATCGAAGAAATACAAGACACAGCTAATGAAATTTTTACAAATTCTTCAGAAGATGAGCAAGGTTTAGATATTGGACAATATCAGGATTATGCCAATGCCCTATCCGATTTAGGGTCTTCCCAAGCTGCCCTCCTGCTCTCCACCCAAGGCGTTACCAATGCACAGATTCGGCAGACATTAGCAGTAAAGGGATTATCAGATGCAGAGCAGTATAATGCCATGGTGGAAGCCGGATTACTAACATCGAAAAAGTCATTGGAATATGCAGAGTTGCAAAATATAATAGCTACTCAGGTAGGCAATGAAGCATATGCCAAAGCCATTATGAATCACATGGGACTTTCTGTTGCAACGAATGGTGAAGGTGTAGCAGTAACAAAACTGACAGCCAGGAAAATACAGGAATTAGTTGCCACTGGTTTGCTAACAGAGGCACAAGCACAAGAAATTGCAATGACAACCGGTGTTACCATAGCAACAAAAGCCCAAGCAAGTTCTGCTTTACCGGAATGGATTGCCAAGCTAAAGGCATCCACACTGGCAGTCTGGAAACAGGTTGTTGCAACCACTGCATGGTTAGCCACTAATCCTGTAGGATGGTGCATCATGGCTGCTACTGCCATTGCCAGTGTTACGGCAGTATTGATCTATCACAGCAAGGCGGCTGAACGGGCACAGAAAAAAATCAACGAATTAAAGGATGATTATTCTGATAGTTTATCTGACATGGAAAACATTGAAAATGAACTTTCGGAAATCAACAAGCGAATTGCAGAAATCCAGTCCCAAGGGAAGATATCCTTTACTGATGGAGAAGAACTGCAAAATCTGCAAAAACAAAGTATGGAATTAGAGCGGCAGCTTACTGTTCTACAGGAAATCAACAAACAGAAGGCAAATGATATTGTTTCCAAAATCAGAAATACGGAAGATACATTAAATACGGATTTTGACAAAAATTTTGATGACTATCAGTATGATAAGGAACGGTTGGGCAATGCAAAAGAGTATTATTTGACCGAACTGGAAAAGGGAACCATTACCCAGGAAGATTATGAATATGCCGTTGGACGTTATGAAGATATTTTGAACCAAAGCTATGGGAAACTGTTAGAATCCATAGAAGCATTTGAATCCAACAGAGAAGCCGTCTTTAATAAATACAACGGCGATTCCACCGCTATTGTTGGTTCTGATAAGCAGTTGTATGATGCAATTACCAACCACTTGCAGAATGCATACCGTTCCATCTATTCCAAATCCGATTATAACCGATTATTCATTGAGCCTGTATTTCAGAAAGGCTCAATGAAAGAATTACAGCAACAGTTGGTTGACTATTTCATCAATGGCGGCTCCTTAGACACAGATGCTTTGGAGGAACAGTTTGGAACAGCCATTATCACCTCATTAAAAAATGCCTGTGAAAAAGCAGGTATGGATTTCAATTTACTGCTGGAGGATTTATATAATCAGGCAGTCGAAACTTCATATGGCTTTGCGCCAATGCCGGAGCGAATCAATAGTGCAGCCGAAGCACAGCAGAAAAACAATAGCGTTCAGAAGCTTAACTATTATAATTCTTTAGATGATGCAACAAAAGCACTCATTATAAATGCAGAAGTACCGGACAGCGTAAAAAATGGCGAATTTCAGGAGTTCAAAGACTGGATTGCTGCTTTACAAAAAGAAGCCAATATAAAAATTGGTGCAGATATACCAGATATCACATCTTCTCTCTCAGACATTAAGGATGCGTATTCCAGCTTTGAATCTATACTGGATGAGATTGAATCTGGTACAACCGTATCTGCGTCAAGTATTGAAGAGCTGGCAGAGGAGTTCGGTGACTTAAATGATGGTGAATCCCTGGCAAAATTCAAAGAGGTATTGACTACCATGCCGGATGATATGGATGCCTGCAAGGAATCTTTGAATCAATTGGCAACCGAATACTTAGACCAAAGTGATTTACTTCAAAACCTGACCACTGATAATGCAGAATACACGGAAACAGAGTTAGAAAAACTGGGTGTAGCAAATGCCCATGCAGTAGTCCAGAGCAGATTGATTCAGCTCGATTATTCCGAAACAGATGCAATGAATGTTCTCGCCGATTGTTCCAGCCAATTAACAGATACCAAAGACAAAGAAAAAGCTTCATCTATTGATTGGGCAAATGCAACAGCAGATGAAATTGCATGGTTAATAAATGAAGGCAATGCCATCAATATAAATACGACTGCTCTGCAAAGTTATTTACGTCAGAAGATACAAGCAAATGAAATCACTCTTACAACAAACGGAGATATCCAAAATTTAATCACTTTTTGTTCTGCTTTGGGTAGTAGTACAAAATACATGCAGCAATACGCGGAAGCAAAACAAAAGCTATCCCTTGGTCAATCCCTGACCGGATATTGGAAAGGAGATGATGAGTATCTTTACCAACTAGAAATAGGTGCCAAGCGAGAATTAGAAAAAGCATTAAGCAATTCTACTAATATTAACTATACTCCATCTCTGCCTTCCCTCGGCAGCGCATCCACCGGCTCTACCTCCCAGGCAAAGGACACCGTAAAGCAGTACAACTGGATTGAAACCGCCATGAACCGGGTCAAGGAAGCCCTCTCCAGACTGACCAGGGTTCGGGACAACACCTATGCCAACTGGTCCAAACGCAATACTGCACTGAACAGTGAAATCACTAAGATTACGGAACAGCTTCATCTACAGCAACAGGCATACAACCATTACATGGCAGAGGCAGACAGCGTCGGCTTATCCCAGGACTACCTCCGAAAGCTTCAGTCCGGCGCTATTCAGGTCGAGGACATCTCCGACGAAGGCTTGCAGAATCAGATTGACCGCTATCAGGACTGGTATGACCAGGCACTGGAATGCTCCGATGCCATAGAGGAATTAACGATTAACCTGTCGGAGCTGGCACAGCAGAAGTTCGACAGCCTGCAGACAGAGTTCGAAGCCCTGATTTCCACCTTTACCGCACAGGCAGATGTGATGGAAGAACGAATCAGCCGGACGGAAGCGCAGGGGTACTTTGCAGACAAGCACTATTACGAAGAACTGATTGCTTATGAGAATCAGGAGCTTGCCAGTCTGAGAAGAGAATATAACGCCCTTCAGACTGCCCTCAGAGAAGCCATAGATACCGGGAGAATCGAAGCAGGAAGTGAAGCATGGCATAAGATGCGGGCGGAACTTCTGGATGTGGAGCAGTCCATAGAGGAATCCACCACAGCTCTGGTGGAATTTCAGAATGAAATCCGGAATCTAAGCTGGGATATCTTTGATTACATCGCTGACCGGATTGGACAGATTACACAGGAAAGTGATTTTCTCATTGACCTGCTAGAGCATGGAAGCCTATACGAAACTACCGGTGCTTTTACCTCTCAGGGCATGGCTGCTGCTGCCCTTCACGGGGTAAATTATAACACCTGGCTGCAGCAGTCACTGGACTATGCAGAAGCTCTCCGACAGATGGAAGCGGACCTTGCAAATGACCCACAGAATAAAGACCTGATAGAACGCAGGGAAGCTCTGCTGAAGCTGCAGCAGGATGCCATTACCAGTGCAGAGGCAGAAAAGGATGCCATACAGTCCCTGGTAGAGGATGGCATGAAGCTTCATCTGGATGCCTTATCCCAGTTGATTGATAAATACAAGGAAGGTCTGTCTGCCGCCAAGGACTTACAGGATTACCGGAAAAATATCTCGGAGCAGACGGCAGACATTGCCGGTCTGGAAAAAATCATGCTTGCTTATCAGGGAGATGATTCCGAAGAGGCAAGGAAGCTTCTACAGGATACCCAAAACCAGCTGCAGGATGCCAGACAGGAGCTGGAGGAAACGGAATGGGAGCGGTATATCTCAGAAACAGAGGACCTACTGGATGCCTTATATGATGAATATGAAACCATTCTGAACCAGCGGCTGGACAATATCGACGCTCTGATTGCAGATATGATTGATATGGTGAATGCAGGCAGTACAGATATCCGGGAGGCCATAGAAGCCACTGCATTCAAAGCTGGCTATGACATCAGCAGTACTATGCAGACTATCTTCGGCAGCGGTGGCAGCCAGACTACACTGCTCAGCACCTTTCTGAATCGGTTTGATACAGCTTCTACCACTCTGCAAAAAGCAGTTAATGACATCAAGGCTTCCATCCAAACCCGGATGACGGCTCCGGCTGGTGCAGATGGCATCGGCAGCACAGACAGCATGAGCGGTATCGGAAGCAATTCCGGTTTGAATATTGGAAACAGTGGAGCTTCTGCTTCCGGTTCACCGACGCCTCAGGCTTCCACTCCACAGGGAGACGGTACTGTAGGCATAGGGGACCTGGTGACCTTTGCCAGTGGCAGGTATCATGAAGATTCCTGGGGGAACGGACGGTCCGGCGCCCAGAATCTGAATGGTCAGGTGTATATCACCAAGATTAAGCCGGACAGCCCTTATCCATATCATATCAGCCGGGGCGCAGGTCTTGGCAATGGCGATTTGGGCTGGGTGAAGCTGGAGCAGCTCAAGGGATATCGATACGGTGCCAGACGCATTCACGGTAATCAATGGGCATGGACGCAAGAGGACGGCAGGGAACTAATCCGCACCTCCAGCGGAGCCATTCTCACCCCTTTGGGTAATGGCGATACCGTATTTACCAACGAAATGACCCAACGGCTGTGGGAGCTTTCCAATGGCAGTATACCAATTACCGGTCTTGACATCCATACCATGGCTCATAGGCCGGAGCTTCCTGGAAGCCCGCAGGTCGTAAACAACAGCAATGCGATTACCATTACCCTTCCAAATGTCACGAACTATGCGGAATTCAAGCAGGAATTGCAAAGGGATAACCGCTTTATCGGGTTTGTTCAGGAGGTTACATCCGGACAGGCATTAGGAAACCCCAGATTAAACAGAAGAAAATATTAATCACACAGGGGCAGTCCATTCTACGACTGCCCCCATTTTTAGGAGGTGTATTCCATTGATTACAGACTTTTTATTTGACGGAAAAGAACTAAGCAGCTTTGGTTATATCCTATGCTCCTTTGATGCTGTCGGCTTTGAGAATCTTCCAGTGTCCGAGCTTACCTACCATACCGTACAGTCTCCCCTGGCGCCAAAGGCATTAAAAACCTCTGCCTCGTATGAAAGCAGCTTGTCCAGAACCATAACCATCTGCAAACAGACCTGTGATTCCAACCGTCTGCTTACCATCACGACAGATGATATATCTCAACTATCCCGATGGCTGTGCCGCAGGGACTATAAGTGGTTCCGCTTTATAACCGATGACAGTACCGGCATGGATGAAGTCTATTATGAGGCCCAGATAAATCTTCAGAAAATTTTGTACGGAAATCGATGCGTAGGTCTGGCACTGACGATTCAAACCAATCGTCCATACGGACTGACACCGGAAATCACGCTTCATGCCCAACCGGATAAAACGAGAAATCCCAATCTGGACATTCAGGTTTATAGTGATGAGGAAGGATACCTATATCCGGATATAAGACTTACCATCCGGGAAGCCGGAACCCTTGAAATTACGCATTCCGTTGACGGAAGAATCACACGGATTGCAGACTGTACGGAAGGGGAATGCATTCATATCCACGGAAGCATTTTACAGCTGGAATCCAGCCAGGATAATCAAAGAATACCCCAACGCTTTAATTATCAGTTTCCAAGGCTGTACAGCACCCTTCCCCAGACCAGAAACGTGCTTTCCTTTAATCTGAATTGTGATGTGGAGCTAACATACCGTGGAATCAGAAAGGCAGGGATTTAAATGACAAAATGGAAACAAAATTTATTGCAAGAGCTAGAGCTGCCGGTTATCATTCTTTCTACAAAGTACCATAAGCACTTAGGCATCATTGAAACCATAGAGCCGGCTTCCATCACCTGTGATTTCAACATGGCGGCCTGCCAGGAAATTGCTTTTGATGTATATCAGGAGCTGGACGGTCACAAGTGTACTCTTTGGAGCCTCATCCAAGACCTGAAGTATATTTATGTACCGGATTATCAGGAATACTATGAAATCACGGTTTCCATGGAGGAGGACCGGAAACGGGTCAAGCATATCGTAGGAAGGTCTGCCTGCGAAGCAGAGCTGTCTCAACGGCTGCTGCGAAGCTTTGAATGCAACACAGAGTCGGACATCCTGCGGGAAAACTATGTTCCTACCGTATTTTACCATCCGGAACAGGAGGATGCTTCTCTTCTACACCGGGTACTTCATGATAAATGTCCGGATTATACGATTGCTCATGTGGATGCTTCCCTTGCAAATATCCAGCGAAGCTTTTCCTGTGACGGAACCAGCATCTATGACTTTCTTACCGGAGATGTAGCAGAAGAAATCGGATGCTTATTCCGCTTTGATTCCGTGACCAGAAGCATTTCTGCCTATGACTTACAATATAGCTGTAATGTCTGTCATTACCGGGGAGAATTTACGGAAAGCTGTCCGTCATGTGGCAGCCACGACATGCATGCCGGTTACGGTATTTCCACCGGAGTTTTCATTTCTTCTGAAAACTTCTCTGATTTGCTTACGTTAGAAGGGGAATCCGACCGTGTTAAGAATTGCTTTCGAATTGAGGGTGGAGATGCGCTTATGACCGCTACCGTAGCCAATTGCAATCCCAATGGCTCCGAGTATATTTATCATTTTTCGGATAAAACAATGGCGGATATGCCAAGGGAGCTGACGGAGCGTCTGGATTCCTACCAGCAGCTATACAACAAGCTGCAGAAAAACTATGTCCGGTATACGGAGCAGTTGTATGAAGCAATCGACGAAGAGCTATATCTGATTTCCGGCATGATGCCCACGGTTACACTGCCGGAGACTACGGCTGCTCTGGAGCTGGAGGCGCTGCGCAGCCAGCTCCAATCCGTTTCCGTACAGAATATAACCACCCTTTCCAGTACCTCGGCAGATTTGGCAGTAAACGGTATGGCTAAGGTGCTGACAGATGCCAGATACAAAACAGAAATCCTCTCCTCTACCCTTTCCGGCCTGACGGATGGTACCAGCCGGACATGGACAGGGAGCATTCGGATTACCAGCAAATACGACGAAGCAGATACAGCAGAAAGCGAAACAGCCCTATCCGTATCCATAACCGGAAACCATTACGAAGATTATTTATATCAGCAAATTCAGAAGGCACTGAACCGGGAGGATACCTTATTCCTGTCAGTCTTTGAAATCAAAGAATTGGATGCGTTTAAGTCCGCATTAAAGGAATACTGCCTGGACCGGCTGCAATCCTTTGCGTCCAGCTATCAGACCTGTATCGAAGTTCTGGTAGAAAATGGGGTAACGAATCAGAATGCCACCTTCTATGATGTGGACCTATATCATACCATGTATCAGCCCTACTACAACCGGATTACCGCCATTCAGGAAGAGCTGGCAGTTCGCGAAGCTGCTGTTGCCAAGGTACGGGAACGCAGCAGTCATTATACAAAGCTGCGGGATGCCATCCAGGAGCAGCTGGATTTCCGCTCCTATATCGGGGAAGAATTATGGCCTGTCTTTTGCTCTTATGTACGGGAGGATACCTATTCCAACAGCAATTATATATCCGATGGACTGTCTAATACAGCATTAATGGAACGGGCAGGAGAATTATTGGAAGCTGCCCAAAAGGAAATACAAAAGGCAAGCAAGCTACAGCTTACCCTTACCGCCACCCTGGAAAACCTGTTCAGCATGAAGGAATTTGTTGATTTCAGAGAGCATGTGGCAATCGGGAACTGGATTGTCTGTCAGGCAGATGATGCCCTATACCGTCTGCGTCTGATTCATATCGGCTTCGATTATGGTGATTTATCCCAGGTATCTGTTACCTTTTCCAATGCGGTATCGATACGAGATACCATATCTGACATGGGAACCATTCTGTCCCAGGCGCAATCTATGGCAGGCTCTTTTGATTCTGTTGCCCACCAGGCAGGCAAAGGCATGGAAGCCAATGAAACAGTCAGTGATTACAGGAAAACCGGCTTGGATGCCGGATTATTCAACATTATAAACTGTGGAACCCAGGATGTCATATATGATTCCCATGGCATCTCCTGCCGGAAATATGATGACATACTCGATGATTATCTGCCGGAACAATTAAGAATTATCAACAACACCATCGCTTTCACTCAGGATTACTGGAAAACCGTTTCCTGTGCCTTGGGAAAGCTCAAGTACATTATTGATGGCGTGGAGCATGAGAATTACGGCTTGAATGCCGACCATGTTATCGCCGGTACCATTGTCTCCGGGCAGATTTATTCCGGAAACTACTCTTCTGCCGGCAAACGGGGAACCCACATCAATCTGGAGGATGGAAGCTTTTCCTTTGCCGGAGATTTACTGACCTATCATGCTTCCGACGGATTGTCTGTTACCGGTAAGATTACAGCAACCAGTGGTAAAATCGGTGACTGGAATATTAAAAAGGCTTTGTATTCCGGTACTTCTTCCATGACCTCCACCACCCCGGGAACCTATATCGGTGTAGACGGCTTTCGGAATTATAAGGATGCCAATCATTATGTAAATATCCAGAATGGTGTCATGACTGCCAATGGTGCAGCCATCAGTGGTGTCATTCATGCAAAGGGTGGTACGTTCTCCGATACCATTACCTGTACCGGAACTATCCAGGGCGGAACCATCAGCGGTTCTACCATTATTTCGGATGCTGCGACTATCCAGGGTGGAACCATCGGCGGATGGACTATCCTGCCCAATGCGATATCCAATGGAGTTCCCTACACCGGAGATGGAACCGGAACTGCAACTGGTATTGGCAGCTATGGAACGGATTGGGCATTCTGGGCTGGAAACGGAAAATTTTCCGTAAAACAGGACGGAACGCTGCGTGCTGCCAATGCCAGCATAAACGGCGCTATTTCTGCCACAAGCGGAACCTTTGACAATGTAACCATTCATGATAGCTGTACAGTTGCCGGACAGTCCATTACCGGCACGATTGGAAATGGCGTAGGGTGGAATGGTTCCCAGATTCAAAACGACTACATCGGGAACCTCAATGCCGGAAAACTAACCAGCGGAACCGTGACCGTAGACTACTCGAATGGTACAACGCAAATTACTGGTTCCGGTTTCAAAAGTACCGGAGGAACCAATTCCTTTTCTACCCTTGAAATATCCGGTTCTATATTGCCAATATATAATTCTTCATCTGGAAGCACGGCAACCATAGGTTCATCCACTCGAAGATTTGCTGCTATATATGCCAGTTCCTTTAATGATTCATCCTCAAGAGAACTAAAGACGAATATTGCACCGAAAAAGAATTCGGAGTGTCTGGAAATCCTAAGAAGCACCGATGTGGTATCTTACAATTATAAAACAGATTTGGAAAACACAACGGATTCCATCCGTGATGTCCTGGAACGAAAAGAGGAATATATCAATACAGTCAAAAAGGAATCGGTTCAAAATGAAGAATACGAACAGGTATTGCAGGGATTTGACGAAGAGATTGAACGAATCACCGCTCTGAAAAACAGCATACCTAAAATACGATATGGCTTTATCGCAGAGGATGCTCCCGATGACATCACTTCAAAAGATAAGAAAACGGTAGATATCTATTCCAGCATTGCCATTGCTTACGGCGCTATCAAAGAATTAAAAGAAGAGATTGATGAACTAAAGGAAGAAATTGCAGAACTGAAAACCAGCAACAAACAATCATAAAATTAATGAATGACAGGAGGAGGAAAATCAATGAATTTACTTATGCAGGAAATCACATTAGACCTCAATGACAGTAAGTCCTATGAATATATGTATACCAAACAATATGATGAAGGCAGACAGGTTACCTTTCACATCCTAGATAACGGACAGCCCTTTGATTCCACCGGCTATCAGGCTATATTCCAGATGAAAAAGCCGGATGGAACGGTTATCCTGAATGATTATGACATCAACGAAGGCAGCTTTACGATAACCCTGACCAATCAAATGACTATCTGCCCAGGCAGCCGGATTCCGTTCCAGATACAATTGATAAAGGTATCTGAGGATACCGAAGCGGCTCCGGTTGTACTGACAACTGTTACCGGATACTTAAAGGTCGCAGAATCCGTTGTACAGCCGGAGGATGTAAGCAGTACGGATGAATTCAACGCCTTAACCCATGCATTCATCCGCGTAGAGGAATTAAATATAGAAATCACCAGGGCGGAGGAAATCCGGCAGGAAAATGAAGAAACCAGACAAAAGAATGAGGGTACACGGATATCAAATGAAAAGAACCGACAGACCGAAGAAACCAGCCGGCAATCCAATGAAACGATTCGTATGAATGCAGAGGATACCCGATGCCGGAATGAGGAAACCCGCCAATCCAATGAAAATATCCGAAATTCCAATGAAGCCGTCAGACAGAAGGATACGGCTGATGCTATCACAAAATCAACAACAGCAACTATGGACTGCATGAATGCGACTACGGATTTACAACAGAAATTAAGTGAACATCATTTTGTGCTGACCTCCGATAAAGGAATCGGCGGTGGTGTAGCGGAACTGGATGAAAACGGACTGGTTCCTTCTTCCCAGCTTCCTGGCTATGTGGATGATGTTCTGGAAGGATACCTTGCAGCAGGCAGCTTTTACAGTAATCCGGAGCATACGGGGGAACTGCCAGGGGAAGCCGGAAAAATCTATGTGGATTTGGAAACCAACAAAACCTACCGCTGGTCGGGGCGTTCTTATATCGTTATCAGTGAGACGCTTGCCCTGGGGGATACCTCTTCGACTGCTTATCGGGGAGACAAAGGTAAGACTGCCTATGAGCATTCCCAGAGGGAACATGCCAGAACCGACGCGACTAAGGTAGAACCTTCAGCAAATAATGGGGCAATCCGAATCAATGATGCGGAAGCCTCCGTTTATGTGCATCCGGATTCCGGAGCTGCCACTGGTTCTTATGGAGATGCTTCTGACCAGTCACCGGCTGCCGGAGAAGCCTTCAAGGTGCCTTATATGACGGTAGATGCCATGGGGCATGTAACAGAGGTCAGTGAGCATACGGTCACGCTGCCAACGACTTCCGTAATCGTGGATGATGCTTTGTCTGAGGAATCTACAAATCCGGTGGAGAATAAGGCGGTGACCCAGGCAGTAACATATAGTGGGGAATATATTACGGATTGTAACGTATCAGATGGTTCAATGGTAGTAGAAGGGGGTACTTCTGTTTCATCAAAAACTTTATTGAAAACGATAATGCAATCCGTCCAAACTGTTTTAGAAAAAATTATAGGTGGCATCGGAACACTTACAACAACTGTCAATAATAAGCAAGATAAAATCACCGGTGCAGCTACTTCTATTACATCAAACAACCTGACTGCATCCAGAGCATTGATATCCAGCTCAAGCGGAAAGGTTGCTGTATCCAGTACAACGAGTACAGAGCTTGGATATGTACATGGTGTGACTAGTGCCATACAGACACAGATAAATAATAAACAGAACGCAATCACCACTTATTTGCCATTTAGTAATGGTGCAAACTTAACGGCACAGGGAAACCAGGCATTGTGGATAAGGGCTTCTGATGAAAACTATGGGATTTATTTGGGTGTGAATAGCAATGCATGGGTCCTCTGTCCGGAAACTAGTACGAATGGACTCCGTTTAGGAAATGCCCAACACCCTTGGCGGTGCATAAATTTGGAAAATGCACCAATAGTCTCTTCTGACAGAAATAAAAAGGAACATATTAGATATTTAGAAGATGGGGACATATATGAGAAATTATTTATGAAACTTTTGCCATGTTCGTTTGCCTATAAAAACACAAAGGAAAGCCTTAACCATGACCGAACCCACATCGGCTTCATCGCCCAGGATGTAGAAGCCGCTATGGAAGAATTAGGGCTGACTTCTTTAGACTTCGCCGGCTTTTGCAAAGACCAGAAAACAACCAGCAAGGTCATCAAAACCACCATTCTGGATAAAGAAACTGGAGAAGAAAAAGAAGTTGAACAAATTGTAGAGGAAAAAATAGACGGTGAGTATATCTATTCCCTCCGCTACCAGGAATTCATTGCACTTATAACTAAAGTTCTGCAAAAGTCATGTAAACGACTAAATGATTTGGAATATAGGATATCTAAATTAGAAACCATAAGATAACTCTATACCTGCCAACTGCCGGATTCTTTCCAGATTCCGGCAGTTTTTTACGCAATCATAAAACTCAAATCCATCCTACGGCTTCACCGGTAAAAGGTTTCCAGATTCCGCCGGAACAGCTTTGCCGGCCGATGTCCGGCTCCCTCTACGCTCCGCTCCGTTTCGATACAGTAATCTGCTATCTTTCTTCGGAAATTTGCCACCAACAGCTTTCTATCTAATATGATTTCAAAAACCCTTTGCAGCTGGGTCAGAGTAAACATCTCAGGCATCAAATCAAATACGATTCTTCCATCCTCTTCTACGGACT
The DNA here is from genome assembly GCA_023667695.1 of Clostridium sp. GTDB lineage: Bacteria > Bacillota > Clostridia > Lachnospirales > Lachnospiraceae > CAG-632. The sequence continues at coordinate 14,780 of JAMOZY010000039.1, forward strand.
CACGGAGCTTCAGGATTGCACAGGTAATCAGCTTTGCATGGTCAAAACCAAATCCCGTATTCTTTATAATCTCATAGGTTACCGTTTCATGGTAGCTTTGAAAGCATTTCTGTTCCCGAATCACTGCTTCAAGCACAATCGGCTCTGTATCGCTATCCTCACATAATAGCTGCAGTGTATACTCCTTTCCTATCGTAGCGGAATTCTCCTGAATCTCCCGCTCTATCTCCCGTTCGGAAAACACTACCTGAAACCACCGTGCCTCCCAGGCATCAGAGCCTGCCCGAAGCTTACACGCTTCTCCATCCATCAATGCCAGATACAGATTGGAGATAATCCAGCCTCTTGGGTCACGGTCTGTCTCTCCAAAGATTCCAATGGGTTTTAAGTAAGCACTCTCTACATTGGTTTCTTCCCTTAATTCCCGATAAGCGGTCTCGCTGACATTTTCACCCTTTTGACAAAAGCCCCCCGGCAATGCCCAGCAATCCTTATAAGGATAGGATGCACGTTTAATCAGCAACAGCTTTAGCTTTCTATCCGGAAGCTTTCGATAATTTTCTGCATCCCGTATAGCTTCTTCCGTTCCTGTCAAACCCAAAACAGAAAAAACTGCCATATCCACCGCAACCGATGGCCGTTCAAACATTCCGATATCATAATGTGCTAAAAATTCCTGTTCATCCCTTGATGTAATCCGATAGTGTTCCATAGTGCTACCCTTCATTTTCGTCTTTGTTGCTTCATTCCTTCCAGCTTCCTGTACTTACACACGTTCTTCCCTTATCTTACTATTAATGATAGAAATTGGAAAGCTATTATTTCACTACCAGCTTCCCCTTCCTATCGGCAAGTCCTACCGTAATCACTACACCGGAATTAAACAAAATGGCATCCTCTTCGATTCCATCTGAAAAAACAACACCATTTACCGACATGTTCGAGGTCACTTGAAAAGTATCCCCGGCTGTAATTCTGCCATAAATCAAGTCTGCCTGTGTTGTCCTGCTTGGGTATGGCTCCCGTACCATGAACCGCAATTCATCTGCTTCCCAGGTGAAAGGCTGGTCGGCAATCTGCCCACAATGAAAAATAGCCGCCATCCGCTTTGCCTGTGTCATTATCGACTTATACCATCCGGTACTGCCTAGTCCAGTTGAGATGATGATTCCACTGGAGGACTGATTTTCCCGGACACCATTCCATTGCAAATCATAACGGGCAGAGGTATGGGTCCTGCATCCGATAAACAGGTCATTGACTGCCAGCATGGTCTGTCCATCCTTTGTCATTGCCTTCACCATAGTAATATCCCGAACTGAATAATTACCGGCAAGCACCTTGGGAAGTACCGTTGCAAGCTGTGCTGCTTCAAAAGGAAGCAGCACCCCATCCCACCGGGCAGTATCCGGATTAACACCGAGCAAGGGCTGACCGTCCAGATACTTCATAACATTAGCAACCATCCCATCCTGCCCGATTGCTATCACGACATCTCGTTTTCCCAAAATCATATTTGGCACAAAGCTCCGGTCTACCTCCTGTACCCGGGCCAAAGGCTCCGCAATTGCTTTCACTTGTCCTACTGCCCTTTGATAAACCTCATCTTCTCTTTCATAATCAGAGAAATCAATCCCCATATGCTCCATATAGAACCTTGCCTGCTCCACCGTATTATACTTATATACTAGCTCCTGCAATCTTGTCTTTCTGGTTATGATAATGATTTTATTCATTTCTCTTTCCATCCTGCTTATCCCCTTATTTCAACTGCCAATCGTATTTCCGACGGTACTCCTCTTCCTATTCCACTCTTACTGCTTTTTCCAATCATGAATTGGCTAAAGTTTCCAACAAGTCCGGAGACACATTCAAGACCCCTATTTTATCCGCCTTATCTCCGATTTCTACAAATGCTTTTGCAATCAGGGCTTTACTGTCCATACCACTGGTCATCAATGCTTTCAGAATCTCTGCATCTACTCCGGCAAATGCCTTTAACAATACTTCCGAATCATATGCCTTGGCATCGGATTTCTTTTTTTCATTTTCCGTCTGCAAATCTACCAGCTTTTGATTTTCTTCCTCTAATTGAATATCATCGGCAAGCTTTTTCGCATTCAGCTCTGCCTGCTTTTCCTGAATCAGATGCTTGGTTTCCATTTCTTTTTCCCGCTTTTCCTTCTGCTTTTCTGCAATCTTAATCTCTGTATTCAACTCATTTTCCTTTACAATACGCTCCTGTTCAATCGCAGCATTCCTTCTCTTATAAATGGCATCATCCTGCTGCTTTAGAATTTCCTCCCGGGCAGCCGCCTCCAAAGCCTTCTGCGTATCGGCTTTCGCCATGATTCCCAGAATGGATACCGATACCAGCTCCAGTCCAAACTCCTGCATCGTCGCATCTGAATTAAGATTTTCTCTTAAATCAGCCGCCAAAGCATCGCCGGAAATAATTGCTTCCCGTACCGGCTTGGTACGGATGAACTTTGTCACATATACCTTTGCCAGATTTATGATACGCTTTGCCATTTTCTGTTTCGCCTCTGACAGTATTTCCTTATTTTCACCTTCTTTGCTCTTATAAGAAAAATTCACCATCCCTGCTGCCTTTTCATAATCCCGAATGACATAAGAAATATCTCCCTGCACACCTACATTTTGAAAATCTGATGTCATGATAGAGTCAAATGCAAAGCTGGCATCGAAGGCAGTTGTCGGTACTACCATCATGCTTGTCGTCATGGTATTATAGAAAAAGGATAATCCCAAACCCTTCTGAACAATCCTCCCTCTCTTTACCTTCATAACATATTCCGTTGGCTCAAACTTCTTATACTTTATACCCATAGCTGCATCCTCCTTTTTTGTTATTATTAAATTGATAATATCTATCTGTGCTGTTATGATACTATCATTTTGATAATAAGTCAAGAGGAATTTTTAATTTTATTATCAATCGGATATTTTACAGCGAATCATAAAGAACAAACAGAAAAAGCGGTGGATGCCTGACTCATACACATTAGCCGGAACAACCGCCGCTCATCATTTATTTCTCTTACATTCAGTTAAATTATTTCTCTAACAGCTTTTCAATACTTGCAAGCTTCACACAAAGAACAAAAATCTTTGTTGCCTCCAGCATTTCTTCCGGCGTTGGGAAGGTAGGTGCGAGCCGGATATTCGAATCCTTTGGGTCTTTTCCATATGGATAGGTTGCACCTGCACCGGTCAACACAACGCCAAGCGCCTTACATTTTCCAACAATTGCCTTTGCACATCCCGGCATTGCATCAAAGGAAATAAAATAACCGCCCCTTGGCTTAATCCAGGTGCCGATTTCAAGTCCGGTTAATTCCTCCTCCAGGATATTCAAAACCGCCTCAAACTTCGGACGCAACAATTCTCCATGCTTCTTCATATGCTCCTTCAAACCATCTATGTTCTTGAAAAACCGTACGTGTCGCAGCTGATTAATCTTATCATGTCCGATGGTCTGAACCGTCATATGGTTCATAATATACTCCATATTTTTCGGAGAGGTAGCAATCGCCGAAATTCCGGAGCCTGGAAAACTAATCTTAGAGGTTGAGGCAAATATGTAAACCATATCCGGATTACCTGCCTTTTCACATTCCTCCAAGATATTCAGAATATCATCCTGCTGGTTCTCATATAAATGATGAATGCAATATGCATTATCCCAATAAATCCTAAAGTCCTCTGCTGCCGGCTTCAGATTCGCAAAGCGTCTCACCACTTCATCCGAATAAGATATGCCCGTAGGGTTAGAATACTTTGGTACACACCAGATTCCCTTTACGGCAGAATCGTTATTTACATACTGCTCCACCATATCCATATCCGGACCATCCTCATGCAACGGAATGTTAATCATTTCAATGCCAAATACTTCCGTAATCTTAAAGTGCCGGTCATAGCCCGGAACCGGACATAAAAACTTTATCTTGTCCAGCTTGCACCACGGCGTCGAGCCGTTTACGCCAAAAGCAAAGGAACGAGCTACGGTATCATACATGATATTCAGACTGGAATTACCACATACAATCACATTATCCTTCTTTACTTCCATCATGTCCGCCATGAATTTCCTACACTCGCCGATTCCATCCAAATCACCATAGTTTCTGGTATCATTCCCCAGTACCGTTTTCATATCGGAGGTACTGTTAACTGCATCCAGCATCGGCATGGAAAGTGCCAGCTGTGATGCCCCCGGCTTCCCTCTTGCCATATTCAGGGATAAGCCCTTTGCTTCTGCCGTTTTATATTCTTCCTCTAATGCTGCTTTCAATGACAGAAGTTCATCCTTGCTCATATCCTTATATGCTTTCATATCGCAATCTCTCCTTTATATCTTCATATTTGCTTTTTCATAAAGTATTGTACTATGCTTCCGCGTTGCTCCATCATGGTTCGCATATATTTTAACTTATTTCCATCATAATTTCTAGAATAATACCGAAATAAATTGTAACAAAAAAGCTCTGAAGTCTAATAAACTCAAGACTTTAGAGCCTTAAAATCAACAGGGGATGAGAGAATCGAACTCCCACCAAAGGTTTTGGAGACCCCTATCATACCATTTGACCAATCCCCTATTTTCAATGCTTTGCGGGTTTTTTATTTCTCCTGAACTTGTGTATTGTAGGGTACTTTTTCCCCTCAAACTTGTGTACTATAGGACACTTTTCAACAAGCTTTTTCAAAGCACATTATTTATTATATCCATATTGGAAGGATTGTCAACCTTTTTATTTTAAAGAACCCCTTCCTATCAATCATACAGCCTTCCTTTTCTCTGTTCGGAAGGCGTCATGAATAAAACAACTCTTTATGCCACATATATAAAATAAGTGATACATATCTATTCATATAAATACGTGTCACTTATCTCACATTTTATTAAAATAACTCCCAAATCCATGATACATAGATTCAAAAGCATTGTAAACAACTTGTACCCGTCAAACTTCGATTGTCACGTCGCATTTTTGTTCATAAAATAATTTTAAATCGTTTTTCCTCATTTTACGCCCATAAACTATCTCATTTTCAAAATACTGGATTCCTTCAATCCGACATAGGAATAATCCTTGTGGCAATTGTTTCACAAAATCGAATATCATGTTCCACAAATAACATGGTGGGCTGGTAATCCTTCAGCAGTTTTTCAATCTGCATTCTTGAAAATACATCGATATAGTTTAAAGGTTCATCCCAAATATAAAGATGAGCCGAAGTTAGTAAGCTGGCTGCAAGCAGTACCTTTTTTTTCTGACCTTCCGAATAATCTTCCATATTCTTCAAGAACTGTACCCGTTCAAAATCCAATTGTCTTAGAATGGAACAAAACAAACTCTGATTCAGATTACGTTCCTTACAAAACTCTGAAACTCCTCCTTTTAGACTGGCAGTATCCTGGGGAACATAAGAAACTACAAGACCAGAAGCAATTTCGCAAATTCCTTTCTCCGAAAATGAATTTCCAACATCTCCCATATCTATTTTCTCCAGGATTCTCTTAAGCAGCGTTGACTTCCCACACCCGTTTTTTCCATGCAGTGCAATTCGTTCCCCTTTCTGAATTGCAAATGTTAAGTCAGTAAACACAGGGGAACCTGCGCCAGAGTATTTCAAGCTGTAATCTTTTATATTCACCAATACATTTTTATGATGTACCAGCGGCATCAATTTTAAATCCACAGGATTCTCTATATCCTTTAGCAGTCCTTCCTTTTCTTTTAACTCCCACTCCATTCTCTTTTCTATCTGCTTAACTCTACTCTGCATCTTTTTGGTTTTTGCACCGATAAATGCTCTTGCATTTATCGACCTGTCATTTTCTTTGACCGGGTCAAATCCTATCTTGGTATGCTCGTTCTTGTCTGCCCAATCGGAAGTACGTGTTGCCGCCTGCTTTAATTTTTTAATCTCTCTTTGATGCTTTTCGTTCTCTGCTCTGTCAAACTGGTCCTTCCGTTGCTTATTTTCCCACCAACTGGAAAAATTGCCACTCTGTATCTCTATGGTTTTTCTGTTCAACACCAAAACATGGTCAATGCAGGCATCCAGCAAATCCCGGTCATGGGATACAAGAATAAACCCGTTCTTAGAGGATAAATACCCTTTCACAACTTCTCTGGCTTCCTGGTCTAAATGATTGGTCGGTTCGTCAATCAACAAAAAATCGTTTTCCCCGGAAAATAAAACAGCCAATAAAATTTTAGTACGCTCTCCATGACTTAAAGACACATATGGTCTATAAAGAAGCTCCGCACTTTCCTCCATTTGTTTCAGTTCGCATATCACACGCCACGTCTCGCATCCTGGCTTAATCTCTTCAATAAAATCAGCAGCACACAACTGCATTTGGTTTTCCGTAATCGGATAAGGAAAATAATCAAATATTGTAGTAGTATCTATAGAACCCTCATATGAATATTTTCCCAGCAGCAGATTTAAAAGGGTAGTTTTTCCTTTTCCGTTACGCCCTATAAAACCCAATTTCCAATTCGTATCAATGGAAAATGAAACATTTTCAAATATAGTATCAAAGCTTCCTTCATAACAAAATGTCAGATTATTTATACTTATTTGTGCCATAATACCTTCCTCCTTTTGTGATTCCATATGTTTTTGCAATAAAATAGGAACCATTTGCTGCCAAACAGTTCCATTACATACTATAACCTCATTAAAATCATGATTTGCAATCATCACCGACAATAATATTTTCTATACGCAAAAAGAGAGGTTATGAGAACATAATCCACTTTTGGCAACATGACAAAGCAGCATGGGTGCTATTACTCATACTGCAACAAGCTTCATGTAATCAAAAGTAAATTATCTCTTCATTCTTTCACCTCTCCCTTTCAGATAAGGTTATTCTAGCATTCCTATTTTCTTTTGTCAATGACGGTGCGTTCTCTCTTTCTTCATATAACTTAGGGGAACAAAAAAATGTTCTAAAGTCCTACCCAGACTCTAGAACATCTAATAATCGAATTTAATTCTTATTTTGATACTGAAGGTTCTGCACCTTCAGAACATCATACAGCTTCCATCTAACCCTTCCCTGGTCAAGCCCT
>JAMOZY010000003.1 GCA_023667695.1 Clostridium sp.
GTGAACATATGATATCCGCACGGCGGTTATCAATAGGCAGGTAAACCTTAATTTATAGTAACTTAATCTATGCATTTGCCATCTGACACAGTTCCTCAAGCATCTTTGGAAGCTCTGTCTCCATATTCTCATCTGTAAACTGACAGGTTCCCACCTTCTTGTGGCCACCGCCATTGTATTTCAGCATCAGGCTTCCCACATTCACTCCACAGGTACGATTCAAAATGCTATAGCCTACCGCTGCAGAGCATCCTTTACCGCCTCTGCCGCTGACAATCCATGCAGAAATATTCTGTTCTGGATACATACTGTAAATCATAAAACGATTACCGGTATAAATCGGGTCTACTCCCCGCAGGTCTGAAATAATAACCTTCCCTTCTACCCTTGTATACTTACGAACCATTTCCTTGAACTTTTCTGTCTGCTCATTGTAAACCTCGATTCGCTCTTTCACATCCGGAAGAGACAGAATCTCCTCTGTTGTCATGGTACGACAGGCATCCATCAGCTTTTCCATCAATTGATAATTCGATATGGTAAATTGTCTCCATCTTCCAAGTCCGGTTCTTGGGTCCATCAGAAAGCCTACCAAAATCCAGCCTGTAGGATTCATGACTTCATCCACTGTTAGATTGCCGGAATCTACCTTATCAACGGCCTCCATCATTTCACCAAACTGCGGAAACCGCTCTGCGCCTCCATAATACTCATAAATAATCCTGGCACAGGACGGGGTAATCCTGCTTTCTCCCTTGTACTTTCCTTCTAACTGCTGACGCTCGAATTCACTGGAATGATGGTCAAACCACAACCCGCAGCCTGCAACATAAGGTACATTGGCAAGACAGTCATTTTCATTTACCTCAACCAAACCATCCTGTAAATCCTTCGGATGGGCAAAGGTCCATGTATCAATGATACCAGCCTCCTTTAAAAGCGCTCCGCAAACAAGTCCGTCAAAATCTGAACGTGTTACTAATCTCATGTGCCTTTCCTCACTTCCTTCAATATTATCCCAATTATAACCCCAAATCCCGGTTTCGTCCAGCCTGCTATCGGAAAACTTCCTATCCCCTGTAATTAACCTTTTCATATATTTATAGTAGCTGTCTGGTTCATAAAAAAGCATTTACACTATAAACATGGAGGGATTTGAAAAATGTCATCTACATTACCAAAGAACACAAATTACAAAGACCGAATCCGAAATATAAGAAGCCAGCTCGGGCTTACCCAGGAAGCCATGGCAGAACAGCTGGATATTTCTTACTCTGCTTATAAAAAACTGGAAAGCGGTGAAAACTTTCCATCTATGGATACCTTGTATAAATATAAAAAACGATTCCATGTATCCGCAGATTATTTATTATTTGGAGAATTACATTCTGCCGGAGACACCTGGGAGCAGTTTCTGAACTCTTCTTCCAAAGAACAAATAGAATTGTATTACCGGATTCTATATTACGTTTCCCATTTTCCAAAAGTAAATATTCTGACGGAACAGGAACAAAAGGAAATCACAAGCTATCTGAATGAAGTCTTTCCGCCAAATCCCAATTCGTAACAGTTCTTAAGCACTTACCGAAAAGCCTTGAGTATTTTCATCTTCTATACTATAATATAATAATATTTTGAAGAACATGATATTTCATTGAGGTAAGTATATGAGTACATCCAGCGGTATGCTGTCAGTTATCATGCCGGCATACAACGAAGAACAATGTATATATAAAAATCTTCTATCTGTCTGTGAATATGTTTCCACGTTTCATACTGATTACGAAATCCTTTTGGTCAATGACGGAAGCACCGACCGTACCTTGGAAGAAGCCATGCGTGCCAGGAAGGAAAATTTCCATATAAAGGTGGTCACATACCATATCAATCGTGGCAAGGGCGGTGCAATTAAAGAAGGAATTGAAAAGGCGTCCGGAGAATATATTGCTTTTTTGGATGCAGATTTAGATTTATCACCGGTACATCTGCATCAGTTTCTGGAAGCATTACTGGATGAAGATGCAGATATTGTTATCGGCTCCAAGCTTCACAAGGATTCAAGATTAAACTATCCCTGGAAACGGAAGGTAATGAGCTACGGTTATTTTGTCCTTCTCCGTATCCTGTTCCGGCTAAAGCTGAAGGATACCCAGACAGGGGTAAAGCTCTTTCGTGCAGAGGCAATTAAACCGATTGCCCGGGAACTTAAAACCTCTGGTTATGCATTTGATATCGAAATCCTTGCCAGGGCAAATGAAATCGGCTGCCGGATTCTGGAAATGCCGGTTCAGTTGGAATATAAACGAAATACGGAACAGGGAATCTCCCGAATCCGTATCGGAGATATCTGTTCCATGTTTCTTGATACCTTAAAAATTTTCTGGGATATTAAGATTTGTTCTTAATATCCCGTATTTTTTGTATTATTGTAATCTTTCAATCAGACAAATATGGATTCCGAATTCTTCAGATAATGAATAACAGGAAAAATATTGTAGAATTATATCAAAGACCTTTTCATCATACTATATTTATCTCATAAGCAAAAAGGTTCCAAGCTGAAATATACCATATAATACCGGCTGGTGCAGCATATAGATAATCAGAGAATGCCTTCCGATAAAGGAAAGGGGAGGTATATTAAACTGCAGCATTGTTTTTACCTGTTCTTTTTCAAACATCTTATATCTCTGCATTAATTGCCAGACAAAATATCCGGTCAGAAACAAAAAGAACCAGGGAATCAACGAAAAATAGTCCGTTGAAAAGAACACCTTCGGATTCGGGTCCATAAAGCCAAGATATGTCTCAAACAGTCCACGGTAAAGTACTCCATAAATCTCTTCTGGAATCTTCCACAGTTCCCAACCCTCAAATCCCAGACACCCACGATTCACATTTCTTGTTAAAACAAATAGAACTCCGCTGGCAGTAAAACCAATCCAGGGATTCAAATGGTTCCGAAGCAGCTTATCCAGAGGAATCATCAAAAGCATGCAGCTTCCGAGCATGGTCAGAACGCCAAACAATACCCGGTCCTCCCACATAAACAGCATGGTGACCACCGTAACCAGAGCGCCGCCGCCAAATACCAGCATCCCCCTTCGCAGATGCTGTCTGCCAAAGCTCCAGCAAAAGCCGGACAATAGAATAAAGGTCCAGCAAACGCCCTGCTGCCAGCCATAAACGTATTTTCCTCTATACCAATCCCAATCCACCCCGTAGAGATACACCAAATCCCATGTGCCATGATAAACAATCATACTAATTAAGGTCAATCCCCGAAGGGTATCCAGCAAATGATATCGTTGCTTTTGTAATGCCTGGGATACCTCCATCCTGCTTCCTCCTGTTTTGTGTTAATAACAAATAATTAACACAAAACAGAAAGCATTGCAAGCAATAATAAATCCCAATCCGGCAAGCCAAACACGAATCAATGGTATAAGCATCAAAACGATAAGTATGGCTTTTTATTCTCCAAAGAAGAAATCCACATTTCCGGAGGTTACTTCCACATCAATATACTTATCTCCATTTCCGAAATTCCCCGGCAGACTGCAGCGTCCGGAAGTAACATCACTATTAATTCTGTAATTACTTATATCATCCGTCAGAGTTACCCGGACAGTACCGGAGGTAACAAAACATTCAACCCCCTTTTCTACAGTCAGTTCATCCAGGACAATCATTCCGGAGGAAGTCGAGGCTGAGACACTTTCTGCTGAAATCGTTTCTGAAAGAATCCTTCCGGAAGTCAGTTCACATTCCAATGCCCCGTCTACATCCACATCTGTCATATTAATACTGCCGGAGCTGCCATCAACAATCATATCTCCTTTTACTGTAAGCTCCTGAACACCAATATGTCCACTGGTAAAGCGGCAAGACATATTTCCTTTGGTTTCAGCATTTTCAATTGTAACGCTTCCGGATGTTATTTCTACCTCTACATCCTTTTCGCAAGTAAGATTATCCAATTTAATAATGCCAGAGGTCGCATATACCTTCAGTTTTTCCTTCATTTCCAAATCCTGAACGGTCAGGCTGCCAGAGCTTAAGTTTAAATCATAATCTCCTGCATAGGATTCCGGCACATAGATTGTCATGCTAATCGTCTCTTCATCCGTCCATCCAAAGCGTAAATCCGGAATATCAAAAAACAGAAAGCGTTTGGAAGGCTTCTGGGCAATTTGCAACACTCCATTGTTTTCTGATATCTGATATCTCGGTTCATCAATCCGGTCCTGATAAACAATTTCAATATCATCTCCTTCGCCAGGTTCTATGACAACATCATCCCATAAAATATCCGTCTGAATCGTTGAAATGCCATTTGCCATAGTACTATACTGCTTTTCTTCATACTCTGAGTTGTTCCGGCTTGTTCCATTCTTTTGCTCCTTATACAACATGCCGGTACCCAAGCCCAAGCATACACAGCCGCAAAAGGACAATGCTCCTGCTATAATCAATGCTTTTCCTATATACTTCATCTTACTTCTCCTTTCCTACAATCCCCTGCTTAATCCAAAGAAAACAACGCTTTGTCCCATATAATATGCCTTTGGTTATCAATAATGTACCAAGAAAAACAAAGATACCCAGGCCACCGCATAATAATCCGCCTCCCAGATAAAATACTGCGGAACCCAAAGACATCCGGAATAAGCTGACAAAAAATCCAATCATACCGCTTAATGCGCCTGCACCAAAGCTTACTACTGCTGACCACAATACAACATCCACGACCCAAATCATGCTATAAAATACAAGTATCATCCCTAAGATAAAGACAACGATTCCGCCCCACAATGGGAATCCAAGAATAAGTAATATAATTGCCCATACCGGCATCTTTTTCCCTTTTGCCTGCTCCTTTGCTCTTTGCTTTACTAAGGTAGTAATCGGAAGCTCACATTTAATCTGATTGGCAATGCTGTCAACCGCTCCCAGAGAAGCAACGGCTTCTGCTTCCGTCATGCCATCCTCCACCCGGTCATCTATCATTTCTGCATAATATTCCATGGACTTCTGGGTTTCTTCTACCGGATATTCTGAAATCTGCTTTTTTAATTCATTCAAAAACTCTGCCTTATTCATCTCTGTTCATCTCCCCTTTGATATAATCATATATGCTCAACATTGCCTTCCATTCTTCTAAGAATTCCTGTATCCGTTCCCTGCCGGACTGGGTAATGGCATAGTATTTCCGCAGCCGCCCATTGTGTTCTGCGGAGTATACACTAAGCGCTCCGGTTCCCTCCAGCCGCCTGAGTATCGGATACAAGGTTGATTCTGATATCTCTACATAGGGCTGCAAATCCTTAATAATCTTATAGCCATAGGAATCTTCCCGTAATAATGCACTTAGTACGCATACATCCAGCATTCCTCTTTTTAACTGAATATCCATTCTGATACCTCCTTATGCATAATACTATATAACGCATAGTATTATGTGTCAAGGGGTATTTTGAAAATTATTGACAGAAATACCGATAGCAGAGTAGAAATAGCAAAATAAAATGGATTGAGTCCGATTCAATATCGAAATCAATCCATTTCTTTTATGTCTACAAACTATATAACCCCTTACTGGCATAACCGGGCAACTACCTGATTAATCAATTTTCCGTCCGCCTTGCCCTTCAACTCCGGCATAACAGCCTTCATAATCTGCCCCTTATTTTTCGTTGCCAGAACCTCAGCAAACTTTCCGGTCAGAACCGCTTCCACCTCTGCCTCTGACATCATAGCCGGTGCATATTCCTGAAATACCTGATATCTTGCCTGATACTGCTCCAGCAAGTCTGCCCGTTCTGCCGGACAGGTATCAATCTGCTCTTTCACACTTTTAATTTCCTTTAAAATCACCTGATTAACCATATCCTCCGGAATATTATCCCGGCAGCCATTATCAATTCCTACCTTTTTTACCGCAGATACCAGAGAGGCAATGCTGTCCTTCCGTTCCTTATCCTTCGCCTTCATCGCTGCAATCATGTCTTTTTGTAATGTTTCTAAATTCATCCTTTTCACCTTTCCCTTATACCATAATTTCTGGTTGCATTTATACTTTTCAAAATCTAACCCAAGGATTCCTCCCATCTGCGATGGACTCTCCTCAAGTTATATTCAACCACGTTATATCACGATATCCTTCGCAAAACAAACAGCCCCCTCGAAGCTATCATATGGAGGGTAATTGTCTATTTGACGATATCCAAGCTTTTGATACAAGCGGACAGCAGCCATCATAATTTCTCTTGTCTGTAAAATAATTCTTTGATAGTTCTGCTCTTTTGCCCTTGCTTCTATTAATGCTATTAATTTTGTTGCTAATCCCAGACCTCTGTAATCCGGCTCTATCCATAGTCGTTTCATTTCCGCAGCCACAGAAGAGTACCCTTTGAATCCGGCACAGCCGACTGCTTTTCCCTTTTCATATGCAAGCACTACATCCGGAATACTATCGGAGCTATTATATGGAATGAATTCTCCCCGGTTTTCTACACCACCAACTATTTTACTATAATATGCTTCGGTAATAAAATAAAATTTTTGAAACTCTTCATTCCTGCCATCTGTCCATTGAAAATCAAACCGCTCCATTTATTTATCCTCCGATTCTGGTTCCCCTACTGCCTTTGTGCCAAATATTCACAGGCTGCTAATGCTGCCACCGCACCATCCGCAGCCGCCGTCGTCAACTGCCGGACTACTTTGGTCCTACAGTCTCCCGCTGCATAAATTCCAGGAATATTCGTTCTGCAGTCCTCACCTGCGATGATATAACCTTGAGAATCCAGCCTAATTAAGTTCGCAAATGCCTGATTTTCCGGCATCTGTCCGATTGCTACAAAAAGTCCGTCCACAGATAGTTCCTGCTTCTCCTTTGACACCACATTCTCAACGGTTATTTTTTCCAATCGTTCCCCTGCCTGACAGCCGGTCACCACAGCATTCAATATACAGGTAACATTTTTTCTCTGCTTTAGCCGTTCTACCATAGAAGCATCTCCACGGAACTCCTCCCGCCGGTGAATCAGATAGACCTGCTTGCATCCATTTGCCAGGTAATCTGCATCCCCCAGAGCCGTATTGCCGCCTCCTACAACAGCAGCCACCTTATCCTTATAAAAAGCACCGTCACAAGCAGCACAATACGAGATTCCACGTCCAATCAATGCTTCCTCTCCTTCGATTCCCAGCTTCCGGTTCTTTGCTCCTGTTGCAATGATTACTGCTCCACTGCGATATTCCATTGTCTCCGTCCCCACGATTTTAGAAGCTTCTTGCTCTACAATCTCCACTACTTTTCCAGTTTCCAGCTCTGCACCCAAGGCAGTTGCCTGCTCATACAGCTTCATGGCAAACTGAGCGCCGGAAATCTGTGCAATACCGGGATAATTCTCAATTTCCGGCGTATTTACAATCTGCCCTCCATACATGCCCTCTTCCAGCAACAATACATGCCTTCCAGCCCGCTGTCCATAAATAGCTGCTGTCAGCCCTGCTGTGCCTGCTCCAATCACAATTATGTCTGTTTTCTTCATTCCGCCATCTTCCTATTTTCGTTTCAGTTCTATTTTATATTTTCCTCCAGCATCTGCTTTAATGCCGGCTTCGGCAGCGCACCGATTTCCTGCCGGACCACAGTACCATTCTGAAGCAGCAAAAAGGTCGGAATACTCTCTACCCCATATTTTCCGGCAAGCTCCGGCTGTTCACTCACATTAACCTTTACGAATTTTACCGAATCCATTTCCTCCGAAAGCTGGTCCACTAAGGGACCTACCATCTGGCAGGGTCCACACCAGGCTGCCCAGAAATCCACTAAAACAGGCTTATCTGCCTGCAATACCTCTGTTTCAAAATTATCTTTCGTAACATGTAATACTGCCATATCGCTTCTCCTTCCAAATCTCCAGCTATCCTGCCGGATTTAACTTCTAGTATTTGTCAATCTCTGTTTTTTATCCCTGATTTTCTTCCCGACTACTGCTGTCTGATTCATTTCTGCAAGCAATGAGCCAAACGAATGCAAATATCCTTTCGTCCTATGCTCCAACTGCTTTATGAATCAGCTCAAATTCTCCCTCGCAACTGCCAGCATCAGCTTAATCCGGTTCTCCTGATTCACCCTTGTTGCTCCCGGGTCATATTCGATATCCACCGCATTCACCCTGGAATCTATACGACGAACCTTATTCATCATCCCTTTAATGGATACATGACAGGGCAGACAGCCAAAGGGCTGTACACAGACAATATTTTCATACCCATGCTCTGCCAGCTCCAGCATTTCCGCCGCCAGATACCAGCCTTCTCCCATGCTGTTTCCAATTCCAATCACACCTTCTGCCCGTTTCTTCAAAGTATTTACCCGCTCCGGTGCTGTAAAGCAGTCAAAGCTTTCAATGTTTCGAATCAGCAAATCCTCTACCTTAAACAGAAATCCCATGACAATCTCCATAACCAGCTTTTTCAAGGGCTTGCCTCCATACAGCCGCAAATCCTCTAATGCGCCATTGGTTTTATATACTCCAAAGCCCAGCATGCTCGGCATGAATACCTCACAATCCTGTTCCGCCAGGAATTCTTCCAGATGATTATTGCCTGGGGGAGAATACTTCAGAAATAACTCCCCAATGACTGCCACCCTTACCTTCGGAATCCTTTTTACCGGAATCGCCGCAAAATCAGCTCCGATTCCCTGCAGATTCCTTTCAATTGCTTTTGGCATAAAGCCTCTTCCCTTTTGAAAAGAGGCGGTCAACCGCACAATCCAGCGGTCAATCATGGCATCCGTATCGCCAGGATTCACTTCATAGGGCCGCACCTGATTGCTGACAATCATTATCATATCACCATAAATCATCCCTGCCAGTGCCATCAGCAAGGTTCTCGGGGTCAGATTAATCCCGCTGTTGAATTCCAGTCCCCAGATATTTGCTGAAATAAAGGGGACATTCGGATATCCTGCTTTCTCAAATGCTTTCCGCATCAGATGAATATAATTGGAATCCCGACAGCCGCCGCCAGACTGGGTAATAACCATAGCCACCTTGTCCGGGTCATATTTTCCGCTTTCCATAGCACTCAGCATCTGACCGGTAATCAGCAATGCCGGATAACAGATGTCATTATGCACATATTTTAATCCCTTTTGCAATACCTCTGGTCCCTCTGCCCCCATCAGGGCAATTTTAAATCCCTGCCGGCTTAAGATTGGCTCAATCAGCCGAAAATGAAGGGGTGCCATTTCCGGAATTAATATGGTATAATCCTTTTTCATTTTTAATGTAAATCTTACCCGTTCTCTGTAATGGGTTTTATTTTTTTTCATTTAAGTGTATTCCTTCCTCCGTCTGTTCCATTGCCGCCATCAGGCTTCGAAGCCGGATTTTTATGGCTCCCAGATTCGTTACCTCATCAATCTTAATCTGTGTATACAGCTTTCCTGCGTCCTCCAGTATACTTCTGGCCTCGTCTGTGGTGACGGCATCCAGACCACAGCCAAAGGACACCAGATGTACCAGATACATATCCGGCTGCTCCGCTACATACTGCGCGGCGGAAAACAGACGTGCATGATAGGTCCATTGATTCAACAGATTCACCTTGAACTTTGGCACAAGTGCAGCAACTGCGTCCTCAGAAATCACAGCGAATCCCAAGGCGGAAATCAGCTTATGAATGCCATGATTGATTTCCGGGTCCACATGATAGGGCCGTCCTGCCAGAACAATGATTCTTTTATTCTGCTGCCTTGCCTGAGTAATTATATTCTGTGCCTGCTGCCGGATTCTGTTCATATAATTCTCATAGGCTTCATAGGCCCGCTCACAGGCTGTATGAATTTCTTTTTTCGTAAATGTCCCTAAGTGCCGTTCTAACACCTGTTGCATCCGGGCCGGAAAATCCTTCTTTACATGGGGTCCCACATAATCTGCAATGTATTTGATATTACCCAAATGAATGGTATTGGCTTCGATTACCTCCGGATATCCTGCAATAACAGCACAATTATAGTTGTTCGCGCCTTTTTTTTCATCAAAATTATAGGTCATGCACGGATAGAAAATCACATCCACACCCATTTCAATCAACTGCTGAATATGTCCATGCATCATCTTTGCCGGAAAGCATACGGTATCGGAGGGAATCGTTCCCTGCCCCTTTAGGTAAAGCTTCCGATTGGAAAAGCCGGACATTTTCACCTGATAGCCCAGACTGGTAAAAAATGCATGCCAGAATGGATACATCTCATACATATTCAGACCCATAGGCAGACCCACCACGCCTCTGGTTCCGGCTCCCGGCTCATATTCCGATAACAGCTTCAGCTTATATTCATAAAGATTCAAGGAATCATCCTGTGCCTTATTGGTAACCGGCTTTTCACATCGATTCCCGCCAATGAACCGTCTGCCGTTTCCAAAATCATTCACGGTCAGCTGACAGCGATTATTACAGCCCTTACAGGTCACGCTTTTTATTTCATATTGAAAATGCTTCAATTCCTCATAGGTCAATAAACCGGACGGAACCGTAGCCGCCGCCTCGTTTGCCTGTAGCTGTATTTCCTTTGGCACACTGTTATATTGCTGTCTGGCATATAAAGCGGCACCATAGGCGCCCATCATACCCGCGATATCCGGGCGGATGACATCCACACCCATTTCCTGCTCGAAGGCACGCAGTACGGCATCATTCAAAAATGTACCGCCCTGGACCACGATTTTTTTACCCAGCTCATCCGCAGAATGAACCCGAATTACTTTATATAAAGCATTTTTAATTACACTGATGGAAAGTCCGGCTGAAATATTCTCTACAGTCACACCCTCCTTTTGCGCCTGCTTCACGGAAGAATTCATAAATACGGTACAACGGGAGCCTAAGTCTACCGGATTATCTCCAAACAGTCCCAGCTGTGCAAACTCTTCAATGGGATATCCCAACGAACTTGCAAAGGTCTGCAAAAAAGAACCACAGCCGGAAGAGCAGGCTTCATTTAAAAATATATTATCAATGGCACCATTCCGGATTTTGAAGCACTTCATATCCTGACCGCCGATATCGATGATAAACTCTACATCCGGCATAAAATACTTTGCAGCAGTAAAATGCGCTACCGTCTCCACCACACCCAGGTCCACACCCAGGGCATTCCGAATCATGTCCTCACCATATCCGGTCACGGCACCAGATACAATATGCACCTCCGGATACTGCTCATACATTTCCAGCAGGGTATCCCGTACCACATCAATCGGCTTTCCCTGATTGGACTGATAGTTTGAAAAAATAATGGAACCGTCGGCATCAGTCAGCACTACCTTCAAGGTCGTAGAACCAGAATCAATTCCCAGATAGGCATCTCCCTTATATTCGATTCCTTCCTTTCGTGGTACCCGGTGCTGATTATGCCGTTTTGTAAACGCATCATATTCTTCCTGATTGCGGAACAAGGGCTGCAAGACCGAATCCGTGACAAAATCCGTCTGCTCGCCGATAATGTCCAGCGCCTGATTCAAATCCACCTTATCCTCTGCATAATAGGCAGCTCCCAGCGCCACAAAATGCAGGGAATCCTCCGGACATACTCCCTGACAATTCAACGTTTTATCAAAGCTCCGGCGAAGCTCTGACATAAAGGTTAAGGGTCCGCCCAGGTAAACAATATTCCCTTCAATGGGATGTCCCTGTGCCAGACCGGTAATGGTCTGATTCACAATGGCATAAAAAATACTGGCAGAAATATCTTCCTTTCTCGCTCCCTGATTCAGCAGAGGCTGGATGTCCGTCTTTGCAAATACACCACAACGGGAGGCAATGGAATAAATCTTTTCATGCTCCTTTGCCAGCTCATTCATTTCATCGACGGAAACCTGCATCAGACTTGCCATCTGGTCGGCAAATGCTCCGGTTCCTCCGGCACAGGTACCATTCATCCGAACCTCTAAGTTCCCCTTCAGAAACAGAATCTTTGCATCCTCGCCGCCCAGCTCAATCACCACATCCGTATCCGGCAGACGATGTCCAATCGCTACCTTCGTCGCATATACCTCCTGTACAAAGGGTATTCCCGCCCGTTCCGCCAGACCCATGCCGGCAGAGCCGGAAATCGCACAAACCACCGGTTCTGTAATGTGAAATTGTTCGATTAACCCCTGTATCACTTCCCGGGTCTTTTCCGTTATCATGGCGTAATGCCGCTCATAGCTTCTATGTATAATCTGTCCCTGAGCATCCAGCACAACACATTTAATGGTGGTTGACCCGATATCAATTCCTATCTTCATCAAACTATCCCTTCTTATTGCTTTTCTTCCCTACAGACCTTCAAACCACACCTGTATCAGCAGCAATCCTCATGTCCTTCATAAGCGGTCCTATTTCCTGCTGTCCACTACAGGGTCTTAAGATAATTTAAGTACCGAAGATTAATCTTCGACCATTTGAATCCTACCTTCTTTAATTCATTGACTGTAAATTCATTGCTCATCGGCACATTTTTAGAGGAAGAAGCAATGGAATTATAAAAGGATAATACTGCTATTTCTTTATCCTGAATCCGTTCCTTTAAGCTTCGCTCAAATACCTCCTTTGGTACCCGCTTGACATGGAGCCACATCTTGTTACACAAATTCTCCAGATAAAAGATATTCGGATTATACAGGTTATAAATATTATTGACCCGGTTATGCAGCGCCAGCCGCACATAGGCATCCGCGCATTCATCTACAGCCGTAAAATCAATCGGATATGCCTCCAGCTCACTGCTATACATGCCAAGCTTCAGCAAGCCCCGGCAGCGGTCCAGAAATCCGCTATCCTGTGCGTTTTTCTGAAATTTACCGTCTGACATACGCCATGTCAGATTTCCAATCCGGAAAATATTTGCCTTCAGTCCCTGCTCGCGCGCCACCAGAACACGCTCCTCCGCCTTGAATTTCGAATGAATATATACGTTTTGCACATAATTTTGTCCGATATCCAGATGAAATTCATCAAACTTGGCATCCGAGTTGCTCTGACTTACGGTTCCGGCGCCGTTCACACTTGCCGTTGACGTATATTGTAATACCGCATTCGCGTCCTTACAGAAATCAATCACATTCTGCGTACCAATTACATTCGTCCGTTCAAAATCAGAATAATATCCGGCATGATGTACATTCGCCGCCGTATGAATCACCATATCCACACGGTCTGCTAATGTAGTATATTCTTCTTCTGTCAAGCCGAATTTTGCCTGCTCAATATCTCCCTTAACCACTTTATAAGAAAAATACTCGTATTCCTTCGGGAAATAATTTTTCAAGGTAGGACGAAGCCGTTCTTCATTCCGTACCAGACAAACTACATTCATTTTGTGACGCAGTAATTCCCGCAAAATATGCGCGCCTAAAAATCCGGTAGCTCCAGTCAGCAAAATGTACTTCGGCTCTGCATCATATACCAGATTGTTGTTATACTGAATCAGAGCATTTACATCTACATAGTCCTCCTCCGTAGCCGCCTGTTCATTCATCAGCATTGCCTGCTCCAGCTGCTCTACCGTAGGATTCTCATAGATATCCTGTGCCTGAACCCCTACGACAGCCGCCAGCTCCAGTGCGGAAAGACTGTCTCCTCCAAGCTCAAAGAAATCATTCTTAATCCCGATATTCCGTCTCCCCAACGCCTGTTCAAATGCCATTACCAGACGCTTCTGCTCCGCAGTCACCGGCGGAACATAATCCACTGCATTTTTCTCCCGCCGCTCCTGAATCCATTTCATTACCTCTGCCCGCTTAATCTTCAAGGTGGTGGTTTTCGGAAAATCCTGCGCCCGGTAATCCAGACCGACAATTCGTTTATATGGAGGAAGCTTCTCATTCATCTTCCGAATTCCCTGCTTGATTCCCTTCATGGCCTGTTTATCGTTCGGACTGACCGGTTGAACAATGGCACTGATTTTTCCTTTATCATCATACACCATCACATCCTTGATACCTGGAACCGTCATCAAGTACTCTTCTAATTCCTCCGGATAGATATTTTTACCATTATCCAGAATAATCAGGTTTTTGGAACGGCCCGTGATATACAGATAGCCCTCTTCATCCAGATAGCCCAAATCACCGGTATGGAACCAGCCATTCTGAATGACCTCTGCGGTTGCCTCCGGATTCTTATAATAGCCCAGCATAACACCGTCACCCTTGACCAGAATTTCCTGATTTTCAATTTTAACATCCATATAGGAAACCGGCTGGCCTACAGAACCGAATTTATTCTTTCTTGGATAATTGGCAGCTACCAGCGGCGCACATTCTGTCAGACCATAGCCCTGATACATATTAATGCCAAATTCATCAAAGGTCTCTGCAATCTCCGAACGTAATGCAGCGCCTCCCACTACCACATTCGTCAGATTTCCGCCAAATTTGTCCAGCAGGCTCTTATAAAGCTTTCTTCTGGCATCAATCTTCATGCCGCTTAATACCTTATTACATCTTTTTGCAAATGCCACCTTGCCCTTTTGCCCGCCGTTTTCTATCCCTTCCATGACCTTTTTATAGAACACCTCTGCAATCGTTGGAACAACCAGGATAACCGCCGGCTTAAAACGGTTCAGATTACTTACGATATTTTCTAATTTATCATTGATACAAACCGTAGCGCCACAATAAAGCACCCCAAGATTATCGACGGTCAGCTCAAAGGTATGGTGGATGGGCAGTACCGACATAACCACCGGATTACATTTTAAGTTCTGGGTAAAATCCATACGGCAGATATCATTAATATTACTTACTATATTTTTCTGACTTAACACGACACCCTTACTGGTGCCGGTGGTTCCAGAGGTAAATAAAATCTCCGTCATAATCTCCGGGTCAAGCCTTGGCAGTGAAACCGGTTCTGTTCTCAAAATCTCCCGATAAGTCGTACCGGAAAAGCTGATGACATCTGTCACCTGATTATCACTTTCCTGTATCGCCTTCATCATAGGTTCAAATTCTTCCGACAAAAATACAACTTCAATATCGCCCATAACAAGAAGATTCAAAATCTCCTGCTCCGGCAGCATTTTATCCAGGGGAATCACTACATTATCACTGTTGGTAATTCCAAGAAAGGCAATAATCCAGGAATAGCAGGAAGAACCCAGAATCCCGATATGCTTCCGCCGCCATCCCTTCTGTACCATCCAGGATGCCACTGCATTTACATCCTGCTCCAGCTCCCGAAAGGACTTGCTGACTATGGTATCCTCCACAAAGTAACGGTATGCTGCCCGCTCTCCGTACAATCTCGATATTTCCTTTACAAATTCCTGTAAATCTACCAGCATCTTATTCATAAATCGTCCCCCAGTACCTGTTCGTTATCAACGGTTTCTTACAATTCTTTTTCAAATTGCATACAAAATAATTATAGTCTTACCAGCGGGGAAATTCAATTCCTAATATTAGAAAATAAACCACTTTCTGGTGGCATTTGCATTTTACTGAAATCTGTCCTTCGGACTCCTCCCAGCTTCTCCGGTTTCCTCCTTAAGACAAGCTTCAAGGCAAATAATAAGACAACATTTCATAGACTACCCGACATCCTTCCGTAATTTCTGCCGGTAATAATGCCCTTGCAACACACTTTGGTTCCTCCTTCGGGGAACTCTCTAATTCCAGGTAAGCATAATCCCCGTCAATCCTTTGTACAATGTAATTTATTGCTTCAAACATAACCGTTCTCCTTCCCACAAAGGGATAAAGGGAGCCGTCCAGCAGCTCCCTTATCTTACCCATTATCATTTATGAAATACCACACGTCCTATTTAATCACCTTAATCCAGCCCTCCGGTGCGTCTATCTTACCCATCTGGATACCGGTCAGGGTATCATATAACTTCTGGGTAATTGGTCCCATAGCATTCATACCGCTTGGCAGACAGATTTCCGTTCCATGGTCAACAATCTTTCCAACCGGAGAAATCACTGCGGCAGTACCACAAAGACCACACTCTGCAAAGTCCTTTAATTCTTCCTTGAATACTTCCCGTTCTTCTACCTCTAAGCCCAGATAATCCTTAGCAACTACCATCAGGGACCGTCTGGTAATGGATGGAAGAATACTGTTAGACTTCGGAGTTACTACCTTATTATCCTTCGTAACAAACAGGAAATTCGCGCCGCCGGTTTCCTCCACCTTGGTCCTGGTTCCCGGGTCCAAGTACATATTCTCATCATATCCCTCTGCATGTGCCGTTACAATAGCATGAAGGCTCATAGCATAATTAAGACCAGCCTTGATATTACCAGTGCCATGTGGTGCTGCACGGTCAAAATCACTGATTCGAATTGTCAATGGCTTTACACCACCCTTAAAATACGGTCCTACCGGTGTGGTAAAGATACGGAACTGATATTCATCTGCCGGCTTAACACCAATGACCGGATTGATTCCGAACATATAAGGCCGAACATAAAGGGTTGCACCGGAACCGTATGGCGGAACATATGCCTCATTTGCCTTTACCGTCTCAACCACTGCCTCTACGAACTTATCCTCCGGATAGACCGGCATTTCCAGTCTTACCGCTGACTGTGTCAGACGCTCTGCATTTAAGTCCGGGCGGAAGCACACGATACGTCCGTCCTCTGTTGTATACGCCTTTAAGCCTTCAAAAATGGTCTGCGCATACTGTAACACACCGGCACATTCACTCATGGTAATCCTATCATCTTCCAATAATTGTCCGGCATCCCACGCGCCATCCTTAAATGTCGAAACAAACCGCTTATCCGTCTTCATATATGCGAATCCCAGATTTGCCCAATCAATATTCTTCTTTTCCATATTCCTCACACCTTTCCTGTTGTTACAATTCATCTAATAATTTTCTTTATTGTAGTCCTTGATTTCCCTACTGTCAAGCAACAACCAAACAACTGCTGGTTCCACAAGCAGACAACTGTTATTTCCATATTTGCTTTACTGTCCAGTCATCTCTGCTTACATCATACAGATTATCACAGTATGGACACCTTCGATATCTGGTTGCATCAAAGCTGCCGCCACAGCTTGGACACTCTACCTTCTTTATGGAGAAATCCGGCTTCACCTTGAATTCCGCGTTATGGTGAAGGAGCAGATGAACCACTTCATCCTTCTCTTTGATTTTCTTTCCATTATCATATGTATTCGTCAGATAAAGCTGCAGCTTTACCTCTAAAACAGTTCCCTTTCGTTCTATAGAATCCACTTTCATACCGCCCCGGTAATTAATATGAATGATTTTCTGAAACTCCTCATTTGTTTCATTCCCGCTGTACTGGACACAGTTTACAAGGTCTGTGTTTAAGATAATGATTCGGGCAAGGGAAAGTGCTTTTCCTTCAAAGTATTCATAACTAAATGCGGGGTCAAACGGAGATACGTTCCTTGTTATCTTAGAACGGGAGCCTATACTTCCAAGATTCACAGGCATCGTTTTTCCTGCCATAATAAATGTTTTGACAAGCAAAGTCATAGAATACACCATATAACCGAAAAATGCTCCAAGCATACTTCCGAAGGTTAATACTCCGATTAATGTCATAAGCAATGTTTCAGCGAAGTCCGGACTTCCTATCGTGAATATAATAGAAAGCAACCCAAACAGCCAGACCACTCCCATACCGGTAAATACATATCGCTTCACTCCCTTATTTACTTTCTCCGGAGCCGGTGCATTGTCAAGAAAATAGTAATTCGTAACCTTCGGAAATAAATCCGTAATCCGGTATTTTGTATGACAGTATGGACAGCCCTCCTCTTCCAGAACATGGATTTTTGAAATTGCGCCACAGTTCGGACAACTATAGGTTTCTTCGCCAATCGTCTCATTTCCTTCTTTTGGTTCTATAATGGTCAAATAGGCTGTTACATCCTTCCGGTTCTTGTATATGGACTTTCCCTCCCGATAATACTCCACCCTTTTTTCAACTCTCTGATCACTTACACTTTGACCATAGCGTGCAAACTCAAAGGCATTCAATAACGGAACATCCTTTAGCACCTTGGCTGCGGATGTAACCTGGCCGTATGTCTGAAAATCAAGCTTCATGGAAAGCCCATGTTCCTTCAATCTATGCTCCTCCAAATCAAGATAATAGCGGATGTCCTGATTTCCGGAACGAGGTTCGATATCCGTATCGGTCCATTGCGACAACTCCTTCAGGAAATCCTGAAATAATTGGGCATAATCCGATTCCCATGACGTTAAACCATCACTTTGCTCTGCCATAGGCACCTCCTATTTCCAACATTTAATCGTATACTCCGCCTGAAAAACCTTTCCCGGGCGAAGCTCATTGCCATATTCCCGGTCTGCCAGCATTCCTTCAAAGCTCTCTTTATCACAGCGTCCATACCATGGCTCGATGCAGACAAAGGGTGCATGCTTTTTCGCCGGCGACCAAAGTCCGAACAGCGGAGCATCAAAGCGAACCGTCAGGTATGGCTTCCGGTCCGGTCCTGCCAGGGATACCTCATGTGCCTGTCCACCTTCAATTACCAAAGCATCCGCATCAAACAAGTGCGTATCAATCGGCATACAGCCTCCCTTTGTCTTTAAGATATGCCCTTGGGATTCAATCAGACCATTCTTACTCAGCTTTCCATAGGTCAAATCCTTCTTCTCATCAAATAATAAATAGTAATCCTTCTGCTTTCCTGCTCCGTCAATCGGACAGAGAAATGCCGGATGTCCGCCAATGGAGAAAAACATCGTCTTTCTATCTTCATTGGTTACCTTCCACATCACCTTTAGTTCCCGTCCCAGAAGCTGATAGCCGATGTCCAGCCGGAACTGAAAGGGATAGGCTTTCCTGGTTTCTTCATCGGCTTTTAATTCGAACCAGATGGTATCCTCCGTATGCTCTGTCATAGTGAATTCCATATCCCTGGCAAAGCCATGCTGTGACATGGGATAGGTTTTTCCATTATACTTATATTCTTTATTCTTCAGACTTCCTACAATGGGAAACAGTACCGGAGAACGTCTGCCCCAGTAGGCTCCATCTCCATGCCATAGATATTTTCTTCCGGTCAGGATATCTTCTATATCCATCAGTTCTGCGCCAGCATCAGCGACCATAACCCGCAGGTCACCACTTTGCAATGTGTGTAATGCCATTCTTCTACCTCCTGTTTTCACGTTATATACATATTTTTTTATTCTTGTAACATAATAAAATAGTATACATTAATTCTGAAGAAAGAAAAAGGTGATTTTATGAAACAAAAGCAATTCCATCTGGGCTGGGTAATCTGCACCACCGTATTTGCTTTTCTGCTGGGAATATTATTTCACAATATATATTCATGGACCGGAAATAACGTATTTATCGGTCTTTTCTTTCCCATAAAGGAAAGCATCTGGGAGCATCTAAAGCTGGCTTTCTATCCACTTATCATCATTTGGATGCTATTCGTACACCGCATGCATCTGGACCCGGCATTTCTATGGATGAACCGTCTGACCGCATGTCTGGTTAGTGTGATTGTAAGTTTTCTCATCATTACCGGACTTTACTATCTGCTTCATTCCGGGTTTAGTCTGGACGGACCTCCCATACACCTGACCGCTTATGGCACCGGTCTCTTTTGCGGTCAATGGCTGGCGGTACACCTGACCTTTCAAAAACGGATTCCCAAATGGCTGGGCATCACCAGTGCCATTCTTCTTTCTCTACAGGTATTAACCTTTGCCTGTCTCTCCCTGCATCCCCTTTCTCTTCCGATTTTCCAGATTCCCTAAGGATTACAAGGATTCCTTTTCCAGCGGATAGTATATGTCTACAATCGTATAACCAAAGGAGGTAGAGAGAACATGATAAAAGCTGCCATCCAACGGAATCAGATTCTTCTCTTGGGCATACTGCTTTAGAAACATCCGGGATTTTGCAATCGGCGCGCCTTCAAATGCATGCTGATAGGCCAGACAATCCTGAATCTTAAAATACCGTTGAAAATATATCCCCTCCATGCCTTCCACATCCATTACCTCATTAATGCTCGTCCCGACCTGGTATTCTCTTTGCGCATTCAGACTGTAAATAAGCGGTCCAACCTGGGAAAAACCGCTGTCTATAATAAACTGTTTTAATTTATCGCCCTGAACAAGTAAATCCCTTGGTTCATCCACATCCGCCCATAGTACATTATACATTTGCAGCGACTTATGCCGGAATTGTAACATGGTTCTCCCTCCTTCGTTCTCTGGTCCTGCCAGAACAGACATATTCTGACATATGGGTTTGCTTACTATACTAATATAAAGCATCTAAGAAAAACAGGCAATCCTTCTGTTTCATTTTCCATCGTATTATTACAAAAAGAGGAAACGTTTCTTTTATTGAATACGTTTCCTCTATTCTACCTTATTCATTTTTATCTCCTTTTGAGATTTTCGCGAGAAACCTTCCTCGATAATTAAATCTTCCACACCCGCCGTTACTCATCATCTTTTCGTTCCGGGATTCCCTCACATCCATAAAGTATATATTCTCAACCTCGAATAACCTCCATTATTCCTAAAAATGACATCTTCGGATATGACTGCTCCCTATATATCATCACAATTTGCATTTTGGAAAGGATAAGTGTTGTTCTTGTAAGCCAACCATTTCATTCCTATGTATTAACTACCTAGTGTCCTGTTTCTTCCTTCGTACTACAGGTACGTTCTATGTGGACTTTTTTGTTTGAATTTATATCTTAAGGCTTTCTGTGTGGATTCTCTTCCATAGGACTGATTGATGATTGACTGAAATCTCAGTCTGCGTGTCCAAGGGTATCTCCTCCTTTACTAAGTATTTTAGCTCTCAATGGCGTTTGCTTTAGCTATGGTTTTATTATAGCGGGGAACCTTTTATTTGTCAATACATTTTTTGAATTTTTTTATAATATTTTTAATCATCCATTTTTAATCTTTTATTTTCAATTTAATTGTTTTCAATTTCGATTATTCTTTGTTAATTTGTATTAATTTGTTAAAATATTTGATTTTTTATAAAAAACATGAAATTACCATTCTGTTTTTAATCAAATCTAGAGATATGCATACAAAAAACAGACTGCGCCTACAGTCTGTTTTTTACCACCTTCACCAGATGTCTATTCGTAATTCATCACTTCTTATTTTTTTCTCTTTTTCTTGCCTCAATAAAGTATTCTAATAAATCCGTTGCTGCCTTCCTGCTTAGCTTACTGCAGTTGACCGTCATATCATAATTTCTCGCATCTCCCCATTTTGTCTGGCAGTAATAGTTATGATACGCCTGCCGCTTTTTATCATGTCTGCGGATAACCGCCTCTGCTTCCTCTGCTGATATCCCGCGAAGCTGACTGACCCGTTCCAGCTTCGTTTCCATGTCCGCAATGATAAAAAAAGAAATTAACGCATCATACTCTTTTAGGATATCTTCGGCACAACGGCCCACTATAACAAAGGATTCTCCGCTTTCTGCTTTGTTTTTCAAAAAATCAAATTGAAGGCGGGCAACTACCTCCTCCGGTGAATTACTATATCCCCGGACAGTTCTGGAAAACAGACGGTTTCGCGGCACCTCATCAAACTGCTTTAATACATGGCTGCTTACTTCTTTTTCTTCCGCAATCTCATCCAACAGATTTCTGTCATAGAACGGAATACCTAACCGCTTTGCCAAATGCTCGGCAATTTCATGTCCACCGCTTCCGAACTCCCGGCCGACGGATATAATTGTTTGCTTTCCCATACCTGTTCCCTCCTTCTATTTTCCTTCCGGTTCCGGATTCATTCTTTCCCTTAGAAATATCGTACAAATATGCAGATTGTGCTGATTAACAATACCAAAATAGTAGCAGGCGCCATTTTTCCGCAGTATTTTCCCCAGGTAATCGGATATCCTTCCTTTGCAGCAACAGAGGTTCCTACTACATTGGCCGATGCTCCGATAGGAGTTGCGCTTCCGCCGATATCCGTTCCCATAGACAGGCTCCACACCAGCGTGGAAAGTTCGATTCCCGGCATCAAGGAAAGATTACGGATAACCGGTATCATCGTTGCTGCAAATGGAATATTATCTACAAAAGCACTGGCAAATGCAGAACCCCAGATAATAATAATCACCATTAACAGGGCGTTACCACCACTGATTTTCTCAATAAATCCTGCTACAAGCTCCAAAATACCCGTCTGCTCCAGACCGCCAACTACAATGAATAAACCAATGAAAAACAACAAGGTCTTATAGTCTACTTTTTTCAGTATGGTGCCAATCGCTCTGCCAGATGTAAGCAAGGTAGCAATTGCAATGCAGACACCGATAAATGCCACAGTCAGGCCGGTCTGTGCATGGGTGACCAGTAATACAACGGCACAGAAAAAGATAATGCAGCTTATGATAAAGCCTCTCCGGTCTTTAATTGCAGACTTAGGGTCCGGCAGCTTTGTTTCATCAATAGCAGTCTCCTTCCCCTGCTGCAGCTCTTTATAAAACACCAGATAAAAATAACCAATCACCAGAACCAGTGAAATCACTGCCATCAAGCCGGTATTCTTCACAAAATCAAAAAAGGAATATCCCAATGAAGTACCAATAATAATATTCGGCGGATCACCACATACCGTTGCCGAGCCTCCCAGATTCGCACAAAATATCTCCGATAAAATCATGGGAACCGGCGTAAACTTCAACAGCTGTGCAAGTTCGACTGTTACAGCCGCCAAAAACAGAATAACGGTAATGCTATCAATAAACATTGCCAGAACAAAGGACATAATCATAAAAGTAATAAAAAGCGGAATGGTCTTATAGTGAACCAGCTTCGCAATTTTCATGCAAAGCCATCGAAAAAATCCCACTCTTGCCATTCCTTCCACCATAATCATCATACCAGCAATAAAAATAATCGTTGCCCAGTTGATTCCACTGGTGGACTCTGCACCCTCTCCGGCAGTGTGCCAGAACTCAGCCGTAAAAATCGCATGTAGATTCAGAGTCTGGATAATTGCATCCATATCATGCATACAGATGCCAAAAACCAAAACAAGTGTCACCAGTCCGCAGCCTAAGGTAACATAATGTCTTTCGATTTTATCCAGAACAATCAAAAGAAACATTGTTACAAAAATAATAACCGCAATAATCTGCGCCGTCATTTTATCGCCTCCCGGGTCAAATCTTTCCTTTTAATATAGAAAGAACAATCATTTATTGTCGTTTTCATTATATGATTTTCTTTCAAAAAGTCAATCATTAATTACAAAAAATCCCCGTCCTCTTGAACCGACTCCCAAAAACTAGACTTTTGAGGTCACCTCACTCTGACGGGGATTTCACATCTGTAGCTTTATTCTACATCCTGTAATGCAGCAACATCTTCCTCACCGGTACGAACCTTTACAACACGGTCCACTCCATATACGAAAATCTTACCATCTCCAATATGTCCGGTATAAAGGGCTTTCTTTGCCGCTTCAATCACATTATCCACCGGAATTTTGCTGATTACCACTTCTACCTTAACCTTTGGAAGTAAGGTAGCGTCCAATTCAACACCACGATATTTCTCACCGGCACCTTTCTGAATACCACAGCCCATAACCTGTGTCACCGTCATACCGGTAACACCCAGGTCGTTCATTGCTTTCTTTAACTGGTCATACCGCGACAGCTTCGCTATGATAACTACCTTGTACATATCGCTTTCCAATGGAGCCTTTGCAACTGGAACTGCTGCATTCTTCTTTGCCTCTGAAGCCTGAACATAGTCATCTTCACCCAAATCCGTATTCTCATTTACCTCCGTCATGTTAGCCGTTGCATCCATGATGGCAAAACCGGCATATGCGGAAGGAAGTCCATGCTCCTTCAGGTCCAGACCCTCGATTTCTTCCTCTTCCGTAACACGAAGTCCAACCGTAGCCTTAATAATCAGGAAGGTAAGCGTCATGGTAGCAGCTGTCCATGCAAGAATCGCTGCAATACCCAGCAGCTGAATGCCCAGTAGTTGTACGCCGCCGCCATAGAATAATCCGGTAAGCTCAGAGGCTGGTGCATCCGGCGTAGCAAATAAACCAACTGCAATAGTACCCCATAAGCCGTTAAAGAAATGAACCGCTACCGCACCAACCGGATCATCAATGTGTAATACATTGTCCAGGAACCATACGCCAAATACAACCAGAACACCGGAAACTGCACCTATGATGGTTGCTCCCAATGCATCCGTTACATCACAAGGGGCAGTAATCGCCACCAGACCTGCCAGGGATGCATTCAGACACATAGATACATCCGGCTTTCCATACTTAATCCATGTAAACAGCATACATACAACCGTAGCAATTGCAGGTGCAATGGTAGTTGTAACAAAAATACTTGCCAGCTGGTCGGTGGTAGTCGCTGCCGCGCCATTAAAGCCATACCAGCCAAACCAGAGAATAAATACACCTAATGCGCCAATGACAAGATTATGTCCCGGGAATGCATTTACCTTGGTTACCTTTTTGTCTTTCTTAACAAACTTACCGATACGCGGTCCAAGAATCGCTGCTCCAATCAGAGCAGTAATACCGCCTACCATATGGATAACGGCGGAACCGGCAAAATCATGAAAGCCTAACTGAGACAGCCAGCCGCCGCCCCATACCCAGTGGGTTTCAATGGGATATACCACTGCTGAAATAACTGCCGAATAAATACAGTAGGATGAAAACTTCGTCCGCTCTGCCATGGCACCGGATACAATGGTCGCTGCCGTTGCACAAAATACCAGATTAAACACAAAGCCCGGCCAGTCGAATTCATTGTAATTGGCAAAAATATTAAAATTCAGCTTACCACAAAAGCCTCCTACATCATCTCCTAATAACAGGCTGTATCCAATCAGGATAAATACTACCGTACCGATACAGAAATCCATCAGGTTCTTCATAATGATATTTCCGGAATTCTTTGCTCTGGTAAACCCTGCCTCAACCATGGCAAAGCCAGCCTGCATCCAGAATACCAATGCCGCACCCATTAAGAACCAGACACCAGTCAAAACATTTCCTGTGGCCGCATCCGTGATGGTGCTTAAAATCTCTTCTGTAAATTCCATATGCGCTCACTCCTCACTCGAAATTGATTTTGTTTCCAATTGCCAATGCAATTTGATGTGCTTGAGTTTAACAAGCTTTTATTTTCGTTTCTTGAAAAAAATGGACATGATGCTTCCGTCTGACCGCCATCATTTAAAAAATTGGTTGACTTCTGGCGATGAACTGTGTATGATGTGAGCGTAAGGATTTTGCTTATACCAATACAGAAATTCCTTATTCCTGTAAATTATATACAAAAGCATTGAACAGACAATGAGGTCCGGCTTGTTGTCTGTTTTTTTGTGTTTGGAACGGAGTGTGATTGCAATGAAACATATTAATTATAATAATGACTGTCATTTTATATTACATCAGCCATTTTTTCATGACGGTGTACAGAATTATAACAAAATCATGGATGTTGAGCCTTATCAGGCATTATTCTATGAGTTCCGTACTGCCTCCCGGAATCATGAGCTGCAGGATTCCGTTACCTATATTCCAAGCGGCTGCATGGACATTTTATTCATAAGGGATGACACGGGCAACCATATGGAGCTTTTAGGCTCCAGCACCCAGGCAAAGCAAATCCGCCGTTTAGCCAATGCAGATTACTTTGGCGTGCGGCTAAAGCCGGGACTCTTTCTCTCTTATGAGGGGCTGACATTGAAGGAACTGACTAACCAGGAATTATTATTTCCATACAATAGTGAGAATATTGAACATTTTTTTCAGATTTTGGCACATGCCGGAAGCTTACAGGAAAAGGCAGAGCTGTTCCATACATATTTTGATGCTTATATCAATGTATCCAGTGTAAATGACCTGACTGGTTTTATGCTAAGTGAAATCAATGAAACACAGGGCAGCGTCCGCATTCACGAGCTGGCAGATACCCTTCATTATTCTGAACGGCATATATCCAGGATTTTTCTGGATTCTATGGGGTTTACCCCAAAGACCTTTGCCCGGATTGTGCGTTTTCAGCATGTAATTGATTCGATTCTTCACCAGCCCATGCATTCTCTTTGTGATTATATGACAGAGCTTGGATATTCCGACCAGGCACATTTCCAGAGGGAATTCAAGCAGTATACCGGTATTACTCCAAAGCATTTTCTCTCCTATGCCCAGGATAGCGGTTACTGCTTTTCCGGCATGGATACTGAGCAGCAGGCTTCCTAAGGCCCTTATTGCAGGTCTATGATTACCAGCTCCGGACGATTAAATATCCTTGGCGCCAAGGTGCTTTCTCTTGCCAGTCCCCGACTGACAATCATAGTTCCCGGCTCCAATGGGTATTTTCCTCCTGCATAGGCTGGAAATATCCCCTGATTCGGCGCATACAGACCATTTAACAGTCCGGGAATCCTCCATTGTCCTCCATGGGCATGACCAGCCAGTATCAGGTCAAAACCGTACTGCTTATAGGTGTCTACCCATTCCGGACGGTGGGTTAATAATATGCTGTAGCCAGCTTCTGCTTTCTGAGCCTGCACTGCCATTAGCTGCTCTGTCATTCCTTTGGCATTTTTCGTGTACGATACCACATCCGGGTCATCTACTCCACAGATATTCAGAGTTTGCCCCTTCACCTGAATGGTGTCACAGGCGCCTTCCAAAATCGTAATTCCGTAGGAATCCACAATCTCTAATATAGTAGCAATATCCCGGCTCCAATACTCATGATTGCCGGTAACATAATAGCAGGGATACTGTTCCGAAAGATATTTCAGTGTGATTTCCGCATTTTCATAGGAACGTTCATCATCGAAAATATCCCCGCCCAAAAGAACAATATCCGGCTTCTGCGCATCTACCGCCTGAAGTAATGTACTCTGATTCTTTCCGTATTTACAGGAATGCAAATCCGTAATCAGCGCCAGACGAATGGGACGGTTCAGCTTTTCCGTTTCCATTGTGTAAACTACCGTCTTTAACCGCATATCACAGGAAACCAGTAATACAAAAAAAACGCCGGCCATTATAAGCATTTTCTTGCGAATGCCTGTCCCACTTCTTTGCTCTTTTTCCTTTGTCTGGTTTTCCCGTTTCATATTATACTTTCCTTTTCCGTTCTACTGCATATTGGGATTGCATTTTCTTATTTCCAGGGTATCCCTATATAAAATCAAAGCTGACCTGTTCATACTCCAGATTCCGGTATTCGATTTCTTCCTGCTCCACCTGACTGCGGTAATCAACAACTACCGTCTGCTGCCGCTTTCCTACCATCTGCTGTCCCAGGATATAGTTTACATCAAAGCGGGCAGTGATGGCCGGCGTAGCTCCCCGTGCCGGAACAATCAACTGTACATGGTTGGTCTTTAGCAACGCAAAAATCGGTTCCCAGATATAGACATCCTTGGCGGCGCCAAAGGGATTGTCAATAAATATAGTCTTCATCAGCTTGTCATTTTCCCCATTGGGCGAATGAATACCGGAAATATAGTTGATAATCGACACCAGGAACTGAATATAAATCCCCTGGGACTGTCCGGTGCTTCCGACGGCTTCTTCATAACGCAGATACCGGCTCTGCTCCTTCATCCGTTCTCTTTTGTAGAGGGTCAGCCGGATATTATTCATATCTGTAACAATCACACTAAATAGCTTCTTTAGCTCTAACCGTCCCCGGATATACTTAATCCGGTCATTGTTATTCTGGAATCGGTCGGCTCCCTTCACAACATCATCAATATAATCCGACATCCGCTGGGAAATAAACTCCTCCTTTACATAAGGGACCGTCAGCCCCACCATCTGAATGGGTTCCTCCTCCAGAAGAATCCGGGACAGCTTTGGAAGCTTTTCCAATTCATTCTTTACATCCTGGCACCGTTGAATGCACTGCTTTTCAAAATTAGCTTTAATAAACTGCATATCCTCAATGCCCTGCTCAATGCGTTCCTTTTCCAAAGCAATTACATTAATAATAGAAGAAAGGCTATCCCGAAGCTGCTTCGCTTCTCCGTAATTTCCCGGAATATCCACATCATTGCTAATGGTCTGGGATAGTTCGAATGCCTGCATTTCTGTCAGTGCCTGTGCCGTCCGCCCTTTATAACGCTGCAGTTCATTTTTTGCACGCTCCAATGCCTTTGAACTTTTATCATATGCCAAAAGGCTGTCTTCAAAGACCTCCCGAAGCCGATCCTTCCCTATCATTAACACCTTTGCATCCTGCAGCCCGATTCCATTGGTTTCCACAATTCGTTTCACATCCTTGTGCAAATCAAGCATGGCAGTATATTCCCTGCTATAGTGCTGATATTCTTTCTCTGAATCCTTATATTCCTGATTCAACCGTTCAACCGTCTGCTCTGCCTCTGCAATGGCTCCCTTCACCTCTTCCATCGAAACAGAAGGCGCCTCATATGCTCCGAAGCGTTCTTCCAGCGTTAATACCGCCTGTTCCATACTTCCCTCCAGACGGTCTGCCTTTGTCTGTTTCTGCGACATATCATGCCGAAGGCGGTCTACTACCAGAGATAATCGGGACAGCTCCGTACTCAACAGCTCCAAATCCTGCTCCTCTACCGCATACAGCTTCTTCTCCTCCCGCAGCTGCTCCAGCTCCTGAATGGAATTTCCCCGCTTCGTTATCGATTTTAATGCCTTTTCCATAGAAGTCTGCAGCGTCTCAATCAGCTTTTTCTTATCTTCCAATACAATCGTGCTTTTTTCAAATACAGCCTTCACTGCTTTAAATCTTGCCTCCAGCTCGGAATCGCTCAGTCCGGTCCACTCCTCCGGCAGTACTGCTTCCTTTGCCTCCGGTTCCGATACGGCTTCCGGATAATATGCCTTATAATACCCTTCCCAGTCAGATAAGCGCTGCTTCGCCTCTGCCCGTAAGGTCTGCAAACGATGACTACTGTCAGAATAAGCTGCCTTCCACTGGTGTAGTTCCTTCTGATACCGATTCTGTAAGGTCTGCAGCCGTTCATACTCTGCCTTCGCCTTCTTCTGCTCCTCTTCCCCGGCCGCAAGCTTCTCACTAAGCTCTGCGATTGCCTCTAAGGTGCCGCCATCCTCCAGCAGCTGGTAAAATTCCTGCTGCTTTTCACGAAGCTGTTTCTTTCCGGCATTCCATTCCTGCTCCAACCGGATATGGGCGTCCTTCTGTTCCTCCAGGCTGGTCATACATTCTCTTATCTCGTCCTGCGTCTTTAACCGCTTTTGCTCAATATCTACAATCGCAATTCCCTGAAGTCCGGTTACAAAGGCACTATCCTCCTGATAAGTGCGACTGATTTCCTCCAGCCGTTCCAGCTCCGAAGCCAGTTCCTCCAGCTCTTCCTGCTGTCTCTTCTGCTCCTGCTCCAGCACATCCGCCGATAAAAATGCCTGGCTGCCCCGCTGCAGATACATAATACCGTCATTCTCTCCCTGTGTACCCACAGTTTCCAGCATGGAACCATTAAAGACCGGAACAAAGCCATCTCCTAAATTCAACTCCCGCAGCTTGTTATCCGTTTCCAATGCCTGAAAGCTCTCCACCAATAATCCATAGGGCAGTAAAGGATGGGCGGAAAGCAGCTGCTGTCTCCGTTCCTCTGGCTGACCTGCAAGATAGTCCATTCCAAATACCGCATTCAAACCATGGCGGCTTTCGATATAATACTTTGCTTTCTCTACTGCTTCCGTTGGCGCGATTAATCGTCCTTCCTCCAACTGGCGCAGCCGTCTGGTCTTTGCCTCTATTGTCTCTTTTCGTTCCGAAATCAAGGCAATATTCTTCAGATAGCGGTTATTTATATTCTGTATCAATGCAGAAATATCCTCACCGCTCATCCACTCTGTTGACTTTTCTTCTTCAACGCTTCCATAAATCTCCAGCATCCGTTTCAGCTTTCCGGTCTGTTCCCGGTATGTCCGGTCTGTGGCTTCCAGTTGCCGGCACGCTTCTTCCTTCTCACTGAGAGCAGCTTCCATTTTTTCAATATCATGACTTCCGGTGTAATAATCCTGCTGGAGCTGTTGAATCGTCTCCTCCAGCTCTCTTATCTCGTTTCTCAGTTGATTTTGCCGGGTTTCCTGTTCCTGCAATATATCCTTTGCATCCAGAAATAAGCCGGTATTCAATCGGCTTCGCAGCTCCTGCATGGCTTTAACATCCTGCTGATATCCTTCCTCCAGCTTTCTTCTTCCATGCTCTGCCACTGCCAGAGCAATCTCTGTCTCCCGCTCCTGCTTTTGCAGAGCGGCAACCTTTTGCTCTGCTTCCGCATTCGACCGTTCCTCCCCGGTCAAAGCCTTCCGAAGGTCGGTCAGTGCCTGGTCATCCCGCTGCTTTTTTATCCGGGCAAGGGCCTGCAATTCTGATAACTGATTCTCATTCTGGTGCAGAGACGCTTCAATGACTGCTTCATTTTCCTCCTTTAGGGTCTTGTCCTGCCAATAGTCCAGGTAGTCGTTCATGCTTTCTTTCCGGTTCAATTCCTGCCGGCATACTGCTGCCGCCTCCTCTTCCCGTTCGATGTCAGCTTTCATACGCTTGATTTCTTCTGCTAACTGGTCATATTTCAATTGTTCCTCTTTGATTTTCAAGCTTTCATATGTAAGGCGGCTCTGTCGAAGCTGTACCTGCTGTGCTTCCCGTCGAAGCTCCAGCTCCTTCATCTTTTCTTCACTGGTCTTTGCTATGGTAGA
This sequence comes from Clostridium sp., assembly GCA_023667695.1. Taxonomy (GTDB): domain Bacteria; phylum Bacillota; class Clostridia; order Lachnospirales; family Lachnospiraceae; genus CAG-632. The sequence continues at coordinate 30,770 of JAMOZY010000003.1, forward strand.
GCCGGTGACGCAGACATCCGCCAGATTCGCGCTCTGCTTCTCCTGTGCCTCATATAGCTCCAGAAAGGCGGCAACCCTGGCCTCCAGGACATGAAGCAGCTCTGTCTGCCGGTCATAATCTGCTATTTCCCGTTTCTTTCTGGAAAGCTCAACCAGCTTATCCTTGATTTCCAACAAGGTATGCGCCATATCATGGTCATCCGCTTCCTTGTCGATTTTAACCTGATATGCCTTTTCTATGATTTCTTCAATTAATAAATCCTCTACTACCTTCCGGGCTGTTTTGTAATTGGTTTCAAAATATGTCCGGACATGTCCCTCTGTCTTATTGATTCCACGAATGATTTCCCAATGGCTTTCATATAACCCATACTGACTGATAAACCGCTGGTATTCTCCTTTCCGGTCAAATACCTGAACCTCCAGCTTCAAATCCCTTCTGCCCAGCTCCTTCAGATAATTCCGCCAGCCGGTAAAGCTGACCCGCTCTCCATCCTTAACCAGAGGCAGATTGACAATATCGTTATCATTATAGTCCCGATAAAAAATGCAATAATTAAAGTATTCCACAGCAGCAATTTCTCTGCCGCCCTCTTCCTCATCCGAAGAATCCTTCGCTTTTCTCGCGCAAAATCCAGTTGTCATATAACGGTAGCCTTCCCGGATATCCGGTTCATCCAGCTTCCACTCAATCAGAGAATGAATGGTAGTATTCCCCCCGCCGGTACGAAACAGCTTTTCTATGGGCTGCTTATCATCTAAGGTACAATTGGGAATCAGATTCTGGAGCAGCAACAGCATCAGGATACTCTTACCACCTCCATTTGCCAGGTCATACAGCGTATTTCTGCCATACATCCGCATGGTGAAATCATCATACTGCTGGGTACCAAAGTTGTATTTTACATTATTTACACGAATCCGATTAATACTCGGCATGCTCCTCACCTCTTTCCAGCAACTCGTAAATCCGTCCCCGGTATTCTTCAAAATACTGCTCTGTTAATGCCCGCATCCGGTCTGTGGGATAATACCGTTCACTTACCTCCAGCAATAATCCCTGCCCCATCAGAAAATTGCATACCAGCTTGACCATGCCCATCTGAGAACCTCTGGACGCCCGAAGCTGTTCCCGGTCTTCTCCGGTCACTACCGGCAGCTCCTCCCACAAAAGGGCAATGCTCTTAAAGCTGTTTTCCTCTATCTCATCCATGGCATAAATGCTCAGGTCCCGGGTGATTCCCGTAAGGGAAGATGCCACTTCTTTTACAATCTCCTCCAGCCGTATATACTCCCGATACTGATAAGAAGCAGAATCCTGATAGAAGCAGAGCAGAAGCTGATACATGATATAATAACTCATATATAATTCCTTGTTATACCGTAGACCCATCAGCCGCTTTAATTCCTCATTGGTATAACCAAAGACCCGGTTTCCCTCTCCGGCGCTTAAGTACAACGCTTCCTTGTATTCATACAGATTCAGATTCAGTTTTTTCAATATCTGATTCAATATCTCATAAACTTCTGCATTCTGATAATACGCTTCATACAAGCTGCCATTTTCCGGATGGGTGCGCCTTACCTCTTCTCCCATCGTAAGCTTTGCATAAAGCTCCAGCGCCTTATCCATATTTCGACTATCCATGCTTCCTGTTCCTTTCTTTTCTGTAAACTGAGTAACGGGTGATTCGAAATCCGTCTGCTAGGAAACCAGATTCTTCTTAAATACTATATTCGTTACGGCAAATTCCGTATCTCCTCTTTGAATCCGGATTTCCTCCCGCTGTAGGAATTCCAACGTAAAGTCCATATCCCCAAACCGCTTTTTTTCTTCTTCCGTCAACGCCTCCTGCACCAGATTTTCCAAAAAGGTTTCCGGCTTTTCTTCTATGTCCTGTACGCAATAGCGGGTCTTTTGTGCAATGTGAACCAGAAAGGAATAATAATCCCCGTTGTTCAAGAATGCTTCTCCATACTTGATTTCTAAAATGGCATTGAATTCCTGCAATTCAATGCTGCCCTTTTTATCAAGCTGGTCCAATAATTCATAAAAAATCCGTCCAAAATTATGTGTAATCCGCACATCTTCCTTTTCATCCTCATACCGGAAGTCCCGGTTGGCAGTCTCCTTTACCATCGGTTCCCCCCGCTCCCCCGTATCCGGCTTATAGGTCAGCATATTGTCAATGGCAGAAAGACCGAAGGTCTTTTCCAGCTTCGGAGCAAACAGGGGAGCCAGTATATACTCCATACCTGCCGGATTGTCCTGTTGCTCCAGCTTCTGCAGGCTGCCTTGGAAATCAAACACATTCCGCAGCTTCCGCAGCTTTGCCTGATGAATCATTTTATCGGCAATATCCTGAAGCTGTGTAGTCTCACTGATTAATTCGCCATGACGGTGAATGGTTCGTTTCAGTTCCGTTTCCAGCTTACTGATTTCCTCCAGGGAACGGTAGAAGGCTTCTGTTTCCCGTGTCCCGGCTCCTTCCAATGCCGCCTTACTCAAGGTCTGCTCAATCAATGCCTTATTCTTGGCAAACAGCTTTTGCTCCTCTTCAAACCAACGCGCCACCGTGTTCATATACGCTTTGCATGCCTCAGCTCCCTGGAACACATCATGACCCAAAAGCTCTACAACGCTTTCCTTCTGGGCAATCAGACGCTTTACTTCACTGTTAATCCGCCGTACTACATCAATGCCACCCTTGAAGTTCTTGGCAGTTATCATCTTTTCCAGCAGCAGCTGCTGAATGCTGATTTTACTTTCATCCTTTACTTCCTTGGTATCCAGATAGAATTCTATGCCTTCGGAAGTAATCCGGTACGCTACCACTCCATTGAGAATCTCACTTTCAATGAGCCTTACTCTTGCTGTCTTTCGCTTTTTATCCTCCGGGTCAAAAAAATGGAACTCGAAGGGACGTCCGTCATTTTTAATTTTATCAAAAATATAAGCTGCCAGCTCCTGCTCTTCCGCTTCCTCCACCTTTAGTTCAAAATCCCGCCGCAAGAGTTCTATGAGAAAGCCTTCATATTGTTCATAGGTTATGGATTGTTCATTGAATTGATTTTCATTGATAAAAAACCGCAGACTTGCCATGGTAATATAGCCCATGTCCAAATGTCCGTAACGGCCCTCCTTATACTGGGTAAAGGTGGTTTCATTTAAAACAAAAAAAGGATAATATTTCCGCAGATTCTGCATGCGGGCATGATGTTCCTCCATAATATCATTTATCATAATATAGGTCTCTGCCACTGGGTTTCTCCTTTTCCGTAATCTGTACCCCGATTTCAGCCTGGGCCGCGTAATTTCCCTGCCATAATTCCAGTAAAGTGAATACCTCGCGGCATTCGTCAAATATCCATGCAAGCATGGTTATTTTCCTCGTTGCCCGCGGGAATAAAAATGTGTGTACAGTCATTGTAAATCCAATAACCATACACACATAATAGTACCATATCCAAGGTTCGGTGACAACATTTTTAGCAGTCCCATCCTATCTAAATGCGTTCATCTACCTGATTGCCTTTTCCCTCCTCTTTTATATCTATCTCCTCTTCCTGCTGCTCTTGCTCCTGCTGGATTTCTTCTCGCTTTTTCTGGCTAATCTCTGATAACTGTCGTTGCAATTCCGTTAATTCACGCTCCAGCGCCTGTTTTTTCTTCTCCTCCTCCTTCGAAAGCTCCTCTTTTTGTGTTAACCGGCTCAATTCCTGCTCCACGCCACGCATTCGGTTCTGGATTGCCGCCGCTTTTCCTTGCAGTCCCTGCAGCTTCATATCCGGCTGATTTCCATGACTTCCATTGATTTTCATTGCTCTGTCTCCTTTCTCTGCCTGAAGCTATACCCGTACGGAAAGCGTCGGCTTCTGCTCTGCCGTCTGCTTCTCCCCGGTATTGGTATAAATCATCGGTTTTTCTTTCCCTGCTTCCGCTTCGCCATCGGAACCAACACCATTCTCTAATCCAGAAATATCCTGCCCTCCAGAGGCATCTGATATTAACGCATTCTGTTCGTCCTGACGCTCCAGCCTTCTCTGCTCTATGGCTTTTTCCTGTTCCAGCTTTTTCTTTTCCCTGACTTCCTTTGCTTCTTCCTCCATACCCTTCCGGGTCTTTTCCTGATACTCTTTTGCTTTTCCCGCGAAATCACTAGCATAGCCGAATGCCCGTTCCATCGTGCCGGTATCTCCTTTACGACTTGCTGCATGATACACCTTCATGGGTGTGGCAAGAAGCTTCCTATTTGTTCCGGCTCCGGATAAGCCTTCCATAATTTTTGTATTCATAAGTACCTCCTTCCAATTCACCGCAATGCAATAATCCGCCTGCCTATCTTTTTATTCGGAGGTAATCCTGTACTGGATTATATTCCTGTCTTAAACGGTCCCTTTGCTGTCACATACGGTTTCCTCAAAAGGCAGCAAAACGGAAATTTCAAATTCATGCCCCTGTATTTCCCGATTCACTACCCCATTATATTTTTTTGCTGTTTCATAGATATTCAGAAGTCCAAAGCCATGCTCCTCCGGTGATTCCTTTTGGGTATATCCGATTTCACCGATATTCTTCCGGTCTGTACTGTTTTTTACCTCCAGCAGCAGATATTTTTTTATGGTACAGAGCCGGAGCCGAATGTATCTGTCGGTATCCTCCGGTAACTGTTCACAGGCTTCCAGTGCATTATCCAATATATTTCCCAATAGCACACAAATATCAAATTCCGCTATTTTGCAATCGTGAGAAAGCTGTACCTCACATTCCCATGCAATGTGAGCCTGTTCCGCCTGCTTTCTTTTCCGGTAAAGCACTGCATCCACAGCCTTGCTTCCACTTACCGCTTCCCTTCCGGTAATGTCTCCGGCTGACAACATATCCCCCAGATAATGCCCCAGCTTTTCCCACTCCTGGTTCTCCCATAAGCCCTGCAAGCCAAGGAGATGATTTTTCATGTCATGCCGTAAGCGCTCCATCTGGCGGTATTGCTCCTCCAGCATTTTATAAGAATCCACCTGAAACCGATATTGCTCTTTTCGCTGCTGCTCCGTATAAAGCCGCTCCATTCCAAGGATATATCCAGCCGCCATACAGATTAAAAGCAGGGTAATCAGACAGATTGCCAAATGACTGAAAAAAGCATTGCGTTCCAGTCTGCCATATTCGGTTCCGATGACACCGGCAACGACTACAATCCCATTGCTGGCTCCCCAATTCACAACATCAATAATCCCAATCATAAAAAGCAAGGGTACTGCCAGTGCAAGAAACCATTTCTTTGGCTTGTGAAACAACAGCTTGCGAAAGGGTCCGGTCAGTCCATAAATAATCCCCATCACAACGCCCAGACCTAATATGCCAAGGAATTCACTAAACCAAGGGGTAAAAAGAATATCCGCATCCTTCCCAAACAATCCGGCAGACAAAAGAACCAGACAGCTAAAAAAAGAAACGCTAAAGCTTCCTGCCAGTTTTTCTATGATAATCGTAACTGCTACCGTCAATAGCTTCTTTTCCCATCCGCCGGGAAACAGAAGTAAAACCAGAACAAAAATCAGGGCATTACAGATAAAGGAATAAATAATATATGGAATGCTGTAAGATTCATAGCACACTTCTACAATGAGACGTTCTATAAAAATAAGAACTCCTGTTATTATCCTCTTCTTCTTTGAGGCTTCCATCTGAATACCGCAAAAACGAGCCAGAGCATATGCATAGCCTGCCCTTATAGCCAAAAACAGAAGGGAAGCACCCCAGGATAACCATACCTGCTTCATAGAATCCCTCCGTTCTTCCGCATATAGTCCAGCATTGCCTTACAAAACGCCTCATACCGCCGTTTCGCAATCATAATCCGTTCCCCATTATCCAGAACTGCCTCCTGCCGGTTATAGCCCTCCACATACTTCAGATTGACCAGATAACTTTTGTGGCACCGGAAGAACCACTTATCCTCTAACTGTTTTTCCAATTCACTCATCTGCTCATAGTAGGAAAAAATCCCATCTTTTCTGTGTATATCAATCTGCCTTCCTCTTCCTTCAAAGTACCAGACCTCATCCAGTATCAGCTTCTGCTTCTGTCGTTCCCGGCTAATCAGAATGAAATCCTTTTCTCCCGACTCGAGCTTATCAAGGGCATGTTCTAATACCTGCCTCAGCCTTTTCTCCTCTACCGGCTTTAACAGGTACTGAAAGGCCTCTACATCATAGGCATCAAAGACATATTCTCTGCTGGAGGTAAGAAAAATCAAAATCGAATCCCTTCCCTGCCCCCTGAGCTGCTCTGCCGTCTGTAAGCCGTTCAACTCCTGCATCAGAATATCCAGAACAATGATATCGAAGTGTTCCGTGGCTGCCAGCAACTCCCTTCCGCTGCGGAACGGACGAACCAGACAGGGGGTTCGCTGCTCTTCCATAACCCTCCGGAGCATCCGGATTGTGTTACAGCCCTCCACTATATCATCATCACATACTGCAATTGTCAGCATTTTCATCACCTGCCTTATCCCTTTTATCTATTCTGCACCTTTCTACTACAATGTATTTATGGTTAATATCCCTTTCCCCGCAAAAAAGAGATGAAACACGCATATTCACTATGGGTTCCATCTCGTGTTAATCATTATATCGACATATTCTGTCTTTTTATACTGCTCATGTCATAAACGGTCATTTTCCTGATAACAGCGGTTCATTCCTGGATGCAGCCATCCTCCAGGTGGATAATGCGGTGAGCCATGGAAGCAATGCCTCCGGCTACGCGCTATACACAAAAACAGACAGCCCATGCTATAAGAAGCATAGGACTGTCTGTTGCATTTTCAGTATTCCATATCCGGTTCAGAATTATGCCTTCCCTACCGAACCGAATAATTCCATCTTCTCCTTAACCGTTGCCTTGATTGCATCTGCACCAGGAGCCAACAACTTACGAGGGTCAAAGCCCTTCCCCTGCTGGTCCTTGCCTTCCTCGATATACTTACGGGTTGCTGCTGCAAAGGATAACTGGCACTCGGTATTAACATTAATCTTAGCAACACCAAGGGAAATCGCCTTCTTAATCATATCCTCCGGAATACCGGTACCGCCATGCAATACCAAAGGCATGTCCCCGGTCAGCTTCTGAATAGCATCCAGGGTCTCGAAGCTTAAGCCTTCCCAATTATCCGGATACTTACCATGAATATTACCGATACCTGCTGCCAGCATGGTAACACCTAAGTCAGCAATTGCCTTGCATTCCTGCGGGTCTGCACATTCACCCTTGCCGATAACCCCATCTTCCTCACCGCCAATGGAGCCAACCTCTGCCTCTAAGGATAAGCCTAACTTATTACAGGTTTCTACCAGTTCCTTCGTCTTGGCAATGTTCTCTTCAATCGGATAATGAGAACCGTCAAACATAATGGATGAAAAACCAGCTTCAATACACTTCTTCGCTCCTTCATAAGAACCATGATCTAAGTGAAGTGCGACCGGAACCGTGATATTTAACTCCTCAATCATAGCCTTAACCATAGCAGCCACGGTCTTATATCCTGTCATGTACTTACCAGCGCCTTCCGATACGCCTAAGATAACCGGAGACTGTAACTCCTGTGCTGTTAAAAGAACGGATTTTGTCCACTCAAGATTGTTGATGTTAAACTGACCAACGGCATAATGTCCGGCCTTTGCCTTGGTTAACATCTCTTTTGCTGATACCAACATAATAAAACCTCCATTTGTTATATAGTCGCACGAATCCGCACGCATTGATATATTAAGTATACCCCATTTTCTGGAAGAAGTCAAAGACTCTGCATTAAATTAAAAAGGTAATCCGGTTATTTTATTCCCCACAAAGTTTCCTGCTCTTCATGACATCCAGTAGGGCAGTAAGTCACCGATATAATCATAATGAAAGCAAACCAGCAATACATTCCGCAGTACGGTATTCAGAACAATAATTCCCAATGCCACGTAACAGAACCAGACCCGAAGATAATAATACCGTTTGCCGTTGTTGCGAATCAAGGTAATGATTGCTCCAATGTAATACTCGATTAAAATCACGGCAATAAATAAAACAATAGGATGAATCAAGAAGGAACGAAGCCAGTGAAGGTTCAGAAGCTCATAAACCGCCCTTGTCCCTCCACAGCCAGGGCAATACAGATGCAGAACCTCATGTATGGCACAAGGGGCATGAAACGCCTGCAGAGCCGGGCTGTATTTCCAGAACAATAATGCAACCAGCAACAGCACACCGCTGATATTGACCCAGATAAATGCCTTTCTTTCACTTTTCATAAATTGCTGCTGTTCCACCTTCTGCAAAAACCTCTCTCTTTCGTTCTGATAGCAATACTATACCCTGTTTTTTTTATTTTCGCAATGGATGCAAATGGATTCCTTCTATCTCTTGCCATTTTCGTCACAATATGATACTGTCAGAATAGGAAATAATTTCAATAGTAGAGAAAACACTGTAGACTTATATACAGTGGAGAGGAGGCTTCTTAATGGAAACGGATTCTTATGTTTTATTATTAAATTATCTTTTTAACACAAATACGATACCACTCTGTCTCTTCCAAAAGGATGAGCTGTTATTGCAGATTCCGGAAGAACCGGGATTTCTTGAGATTACAAAGCCTTACTTTATAAGCATGAAGGAACGAAAGCAGCGGGTTTCTTATGTATCCACCAGTTATGATGCATTCTACGGACTGATTCAGATTGCCGATACCGATTTATATATTTTTGCTGGTCCATACTTTACCATTCCATTATCCAAGGATTCCATTCCTTTGATTTTAAAGTCCTTCAAGCTCAAGGACCAGGAAGCAGACCGGGTGCGGATTTTTCTAAACGGACTGCCCTATGGTCCCCTGCATTGCTTTTTGTCTTATTTATCCTGTCTGAACTTTACCATGAACCATGAACTGTTAACAATTGAGGACATTGATTGGAATCCGGACTTCCAAAATCAGGATATCAAAATCCGCAGAGAATACACCAATACCAACTATGAAGCCCGGGAATATGAATTTCCACATAATACTTATCTTCAAGAAATGCACCAGCTGGAGCTGATTGCCAATGGGGATACGGAAGGCATGAAAAGGAACTTTATCACCCCTATTCCCGGCCGTCATGGAATCATCGGCAGCGATGCGCTTCGTCAGGCTAAAAACATCTTTATCGCTGCCTGTACCATGTACACCAGAGCTGCAATCTCCGGCGGACTGGACATCGAAGAAGCCTACAACCTAAGCGATGTGTATATCCAAACCAGCGAAAGCTACGGAACTGTTGCAGATGTAGAGCGCCTGTTAAGCCGGATGCCTCTGGACTTTGCGGAGCATGTAGAGCGGGAGGTAAAATTCAAGGATGCATCACCGCCCATTATTTCTGCCATCCACTATATCAGAGAGCATATTAATCAGCCTCTGCAGGCAGATGATATTGCCGCTTACGTGAATCTGAGTACCTCTTATTTTCTGAAACGGTTTAAGGCGGAAACCGGCTTCGGTCTATCCGAATTCATTATGAATACAAAAATTGATGAAGCCTGTATCCTTTTATCCTATACCGATAAGTCATTAACGGAAATCAGCAATTACCTGTATTTTTCCAGCCAGAGCTATTTCCAGAATGTCTTTAAGAAGATAACCGGCGTAACCCCGGGGCAGTATCGAAATACAAAGAAACAACCGGTATTCCTAAACCGGCCTTGATTTCCGGAAGTGAAGAATCCAAGATGCAGATTCTTCACTTCTTTTTCTTATTTGCAGACAACCGTCTCATATCCGTCAAGGATTTACTGATTTCCTCCATCATCTGATGTCCTGCATTCTTCATAATCTTACGATAGTCCGGATTTTTCTTCATTCGTCTTTGCATCTGCCAAAGCTTTAGCCGCCATTGGTTCTCCCCAAAATCATTTAATGTCTGGATATCTGCTTCCTGGATGATATTGAACATGGTATCTACAAAGCTTTTTCGTTCCGCAGGAGACAAGGAATAAATCCAGCCCTGCATGGTCCGGGCGACCATCTCGCTATCTTCCTTCCGCTCCGGAATGGAAACAAACTCTGTCCGTAATACCCTCCAGGTAATAGGGTCATGCTGCCGAAGTCCCTGCTCTTCACTGCTTACCACTCTATAGTTTTCATCCTGCTCCAAAAGCATGCCGACGAGTGAAGCAGTGGGAACATATTTTTGAATCCGGTACAACAGTCTCTGATAACTGCTGCTTTCCAGTATCGTTTTTGAAAACCCCGGTCCATCAAAATTATAAATCCGCTGAATCCGCTCCTGAATATTCGGTCTTGCCTTTACCGCTGCATAGACTGCAAGATTCCCCCCTTTGGAATGTCCACCCAGCCATAATTCTCCATGGCAGGTATGTCCTACATAATTCAAATAATCCACAGCCTTCTTCTGTGCCGGAACGGTTTCAAAGCTCATACGGAAATTCTCCTTCCACCCAATCATGGTATCATCCGTTCCCCGAAATGCTACAAATATCTTTCCCGCTTCCATCTGAATACAAATGGCACTGAACTGACTTTCCTCCTTGATATTGACGGAATTCTGATAATACATCAATTGCAGATTCCCGAATCTTCTGGTGGCTGCCATACGACGCATGGCAAAGGGCGCCATCTTAATCAGAGAAAATTCTCTTAAAAGCGCTTTTTCCTCCCGTTCCTGCCAGAATGCATCCGATGCCTCCTTTAAAGAAATCCTTTCCGGCTCCCAGGGGGACGGCACAATGCCGTCAAAGGGAACATAAGATAAATTTGCCAGAATCAGGCTGTCGATTTCATTTAAGGGACTTTCTTCAAATGTCAAATCGCCCCTCCAGTTCAGATAATCCATAATATTTGCCATACTGCTACCTCGTTGTTCTTATACTTAATTATCTAGTAGTATTGGCATGGTTTTCATATTCTATTAATCCGCTGTTTATTTTTTCCATCCATTTGCATTCTTGTTCATCAGATGTTTTAATTTTCTTTATAAATTCCTTATTTTTTGAACACAAAATGAACACACTTATTCTTTATATTAAATCTTGTAAGAGCTTTTCATATATTTGAATCCTCTCTCCCCTCATTTGAAAAGACCGGGTGCTTCATAAGAAGCATTCCGGCCTTTTCCTTTTGTAAGTTAAAATCCCTTCCATCTGACAGACGAAAGGGATTTCCTTCTATGCTTTATTCTGTTCTTCTACCAACCGTTCCGCTCCATAGATTTTACGAAGCTTCGGTTTTTCAATCTTACCTGTTGGATTCCTTGGTATATCCGCAAAGATAATCTTCTTTGGCCGCTTATACCGTGGAAGCTTCAGGCAGAACTGATTCATTTCTTCCTCGGAACAACGATAATTTTCTTTTATCTCGATAATTGCCGCCGTAATCTCTCCCAGGCGCTTGTCTGGCAACCCAATTACCGCAACATCCTTTACCGCCGCATGACACCGAATAAAGTCCTCAATCTGTACCGGATAGATATTTTCTCCGCCACTGATAATCACATCCTTCTTCCGGTCGACCAGAAAGATAAAGCCATCCTCATCCTGCATCGCCATGTCTCCGGTATACAGCCAGTCCCCTTTTAATATCTCATCTGTCGCCTCCGGATTCTTATAGTAGCACAGCATCACGCCAGGCCCCTTTACACATAACTCGCCTACCTCTCCCTGTCTGACCTTCTGCCCGCTCTCATCTACAATCTGAACCTCCCAGCCATAGCCCGGAACTCCAATTGCACCTACCTTATGAATATTCTCTACCCCTAAATGTACACAGCCTGGCCCGATGGATTCCGATAAGCCATAATTTGTATCATACTGATGATGTGGAAAATATCCCTTCCAGCGCTTAATCAGACTTGGCGGCACCGGCTGGGCGCCGATATGCATCAGCCGAAGCTGAGCAAGCGCATAATCCTCTAATTTCAACTCGCCTCTATCCAGTGCATCCAAAATATCCTGGGCCCATGGCACCAACAGCCACACAATGGTACACCGTTCTTTTGAAACGGCATCCAGTATGAATTCCGGCTTTGTTCCCTTCAAAATAACAGCCTTGCCGCCAGTCAACAGACTTCCGAACCAGTGCATCTTGGCGCCGGTATGATATAGGGGTGGAATACATAAAAAGATATCCTCTTTCGTCTGACCATGATGCTTCTGCTCCACCCGGCAGGAATGCATGAGACTGGTATGGCTATGTAATATCGCCTTCGGAAATCCGGTTGTTCCGGAAGAAAAGTAAATCGCCGCATGATCCTTATCCGTAATGGAAATCTCCGGCCTTCGGCTGGAACAATTGGATGTCAGACTATTGTAATCCTCTGCAAAGGTAGGACAATTCTCGCCCACATAGAATAACAGACGGTTCCTGCTGATTTCTTCTGCGATTTCTTCCACACGTCCGATAAACTCCGGACCAAATACCAGAATATCCACATCCGCCAGTTCCAGACAATACTGTATTTCATCGGATGCATACCGGAAATTCAAAGGAACTGCCAAGGCGCCTGTTTTTAAGATACCAAAATAAATCGGAAGCCATTCCAGACAGTTCATCAACAGAATCCCTACCTTGTCATCCTTTTTAATCCCTCTGCTTAATAATAAATTGGCAAACCGATTCGCCTTCTCGTCAAATACATTCCATGTAATTTCCCTCCGGTAATGTTCTAAGGGATTCGGCTCAATCAGCTCATATTCCTTCCATGTCACCCGGCGGCGTTCCTTAATCTCCGGATTAATTTCAACCAAAGCCACATCATTGGGATACGCTTTGGCATTCCGCTCTAATAATTCCGTAATTGGCATTCTTTCTTCCTCCTGTATCTGCAACCGATTCTGCAAAGCAAAATGGATTGCCGTCTTGTCTTTCTTTGGTTTTCTCCCTCTATGACAGGGAGAAAACCAAAGAAAGACAGAATCCATGCGACCCGGACTCTGTCTCCAAAATCTTTTAATATTTTATCACAGTAAAGCAAAAAAGTAAACTGCTTCCGAATCAGAACCAGGATATATTGACCGGAATCATATGCGTCGGTCAACAATCAAATCCTTATTCTGAATATAGTAGTATCCCAGAAGAACTGCCATTCCAATCAATATTACATCCATCCAGATTCCAAGTTCCGGATTCACCCCTTTGGGGTTCAGATAATCGGAACGAAAAAGCATTAATTGATTCCCTATCAGATAGGGACTCATATAGAAAATTCCGGCTACTAAATATATGCAGACCGCCATAAACGCTTTGGTCGGTTCCCAAATCATATCCAGTACTACTGTCCAGGCAGAAATCGTCAATACACACAAAAAGGGCAATACCAGGAAGCGCTTATATAATTCCCAGGGTGTTTCTGTTAAGCCAATAAATCCATTTCCATATAATAAGCTATCTAAATGCATAGGCTGCCAACTATGAAGCAGTGCCGCTGCGAGCCAGGAAAGGCCATAGAGCAATACCATATATATCACAGCCATTACCAATATCCAGATACATTTACCGAACCACCAGCGTCCCCGGCCAGTCCGGAGAATTTTCTGAAGCCCAATCCCCTGCAGGTCAGCCGAAATATAATCACCGTATAGAAATGGTATAAACGCCACGAGAACCACCCATTCCGCCGGAAATGTAAATGGCCACTCCTGCGTCGGAATATATTCTTCAATTCCACCTATTATACAGCTAAACAGTCCCATGGCGCCAAACCGGTCGGTTCTCATCATCGTTCCCACATGCCCGAAAAAAAATCCTTTTCCCAGATACAGCATGCTTACAAATACCAGAAATAAAATCAGCTTTCCGGAATTCCGCCGCAAACCATGGACAATATCATATATCACTATCCGCCCTAGCATTTCCGCTCCTCCCCTGTAATCTTTCCTTCTGACATCAAAAGAATCCGATCAGCCAGCAAATCCAGCTCCTCTCTGTCATGACAGGCTACTAATATCACTCGTTCCTCTGACTTTAAGCGCTGTAACAACTGACGGATATCCTCCACACCGCCTTCGTCTATGGCATTAATCGGTTCATCCAACAGGAGAATCTCCGGCTGTTCCATAACCGCCGCTGCAATCCCTAACCGCTGCTTCATACCAAGAGAATACTTCCGAACCCGCCGTTTATCCTCCGGTTCCAGCCCAACTGCCCTTAATGTTTCTATCAGCTCCGCATCCGCTGTCTGTTTGCGTATGTCCGCCAGAAGCTTCAGGTTCTTATAGCCGGTATATTCCGGCAGAAAAGCGGGATTCTCAATCAGAATCCCGATGCTTTCCGGCACCTCCATGTCTTGATAAAGCACCCGCTCATTTATAACAATCTTCCCGGAGCTTGGTTTCATCAGACCTGCCATCGCGCGCATGAGCATCGTCTTTCCACAACCATTTTTTCCCCGAAGGCCATAAATATGCCCTCCTTCAAAGGTATAATCCAAATGATCTAATATCACAACACCCTGTATCTGCTTTGTTACATTTTCCAATCGTATCTCCATATCCTTTACTCCGTCTGCAATTCATTCTCATATTTTATAAATACCACTGCCTTATCTCTCAGGCTATGGAAGTCTATCCCATTGGGATTAACAGCCAGATAACAATCCGATGCCCCGTTTATCTTTTCCATAAACCTTGGAGAAGCCAATACATCATAAATGCAACTCACAGTGATGCTTTCTCCCGGTTCCAGAACATACAAGGCTCCATCATGACCCTCCGGCAACTGTGTAACATCCATATGAAACAGTTCCATAGGCGCTATAACCCCTTCACCCTCTACAAAGCACAGCCTTGTACTCGTCAAATATGCCTGCGCAATTTGATCCATCGTATTCGTCATCGTCACCGAGGTTTGAATGAAATATGGACTTTGGTCGTCCGTCCGGTTCGCATAAAAGTCTTTCTTTGCGTCATCCTCCACCGCCTGTACCTCCTCCAGCGTCATCTCCCGAAGTCCGTCTACGGAATAGTGAATGCCATTGCAGTCCCCTTCATTATTCTCATATAGATTGATTTCCTGTACAGCAGTGGCAGTTTTTTCGCTTGTTTCTCTTAATATCAATGCTGTTTCAATGAGGGAGTCCAGCTCCTTTACCGCCTGCTCATCCCCTGATACATGAGATACATGATTCACACTCAGCTTTACTATCTCCGGCTGATAGGCAACTATTAATTCCAGTTTGGGGTCCTCCTCCGATAACTGATTCCATTCCTCCTCTGTAAATGCGTGTTGAGGAAGGGAAAAGGGTATCCGGATGTCAACCTCCGCATTGGGAGACCATTTTAAATCATCCGGCGTCAGATACTCATACATATACAGCTCATAGACATTCGTAAACAGTCCGCTCTGGGTCTGAATATCAACTGGTATTATTATCTTTTCGCCCTGTTTTCCATCTCCCAGCTGCATATGAACCGTACAGACCAGATACCTTCTATCGTTTCCATCGTAAAGGTCACACAGATAAAACTGTCCAACCGCTCCCAGCCAGGAATAATCCTCCCATTCCTGTACCAGCGCTGCGGTATCATAAATGACGGCATCCGTAATCGTATAGGTGACTCCATTGTATTCCACCACTTCTCCCATATCCGCCACCAGCTTTGTCTGTTGGAATTCCCTGTTCAGGCGGATTACCCGGAACAACCACAGACCAAGAAAAAATACCAGCAAAATGCCTACTGTTATCACTATTACCTTCTTACTTTTCTTCATTAGCTCAATATATCCTCCCGTTTACTACAAATTCCATACACGCAGCCTGTACCTAATATTATCAGCAAAAGTCCCGCTATGACATCCGTCCCCGTATAATTTCCGATTACAGCGGGATGGATATATATATACGGAACCAACGGGCATAGTTTCCCTAACATCCCCGGCGCGCCATTCAAAAAATCCACCAGTACAAAATTCAACATCGTTGGCAGCACAATACCCAGGAAGGCATTCTTCATCCGCCAGCATATCGTCAGAGACAACACAGCAAAGATGCCTGCTATGAGAAAGTCCAGCATTATATAAAGCAATACATACACCAGGGGATACTGGTAAAACAGATTACTCCACATGGAATTTGCATTAACTCCTACCTGCGCCATAGACTGCTCTAGCGGAATCAATGGAAGATAGGACATGGCAATCCCCAGTGACAGAACCACAGGAACCGTTACCACGATTCCGCCGGTCAGGAATGCAGTAAACAGCTTGGACATAAAATAGGCCCGCTTACCGGAACGTACCAGCACTTGTTTTTCATATCCCAACTGCTCTTCCCGCAGCAGGGACGCCCCGTAAGGCAGTGCTGCCAGAATGGGAAAAAGCGTCAGATAAAACAGATTTCCATAGAAAGAGAATACATCCATGCCCATCCAGCCCTGCAGAAAGGACGGATCCGCCGTAAAATACGCTCCCTTCCTTTCTTCCTGTATTACTTGAAAAAACGCTGTATTTAAATAGTCAAACGCCCAAAATGCATGAAGGATACAGAATATAATACCAACCACCAGAGAAGTCAGGAAGCCCTTGCCCCTTATTGCTTTATAAAATTCCAGCTTCAACATAACTTGTCCTTTCTATCGCCTATACGGCATTTCATCATATAATCCCTCATTTGCACAATCCGGACTCCATACGCCGCTTGCAGTTCCAGTTCCATTCTGACTGTAAAAGCCCACAGACGCATAGGAATATCCATTTTCCTTTACCAGGTTATGTACCCTATATCCTCTTCCCACTATCGTATAATAATAGTTCTTCGTCCCGGTCAGTCCTACCGTCGATATAGACCCATTCAGCTCACTTCTAGCCCTCACCACTACCCCTACGCGGCTCAGGGAACCCGTCATCGCAAGTGGATTTACATAAATGGATGAATCGTCTGTTTTCGCTCGAAATTCCGTATACGCCGGAGTTGTATTCGCAGTAGTCAGAGAAAAAGAATACGGGCTATCCGCTGTATTCGCTGCGTAGCTGGTGATTCCCTTTACGGCAGGTGCAAGCATCACCAGCGCTGCCATTCCAATCAAAATGTGCTTTACTTTCATAAACAATCGCTCCTTTCAACTGTGTAGCAAAGACAACACAATCTCGATTCATAGTGTTTCTATGTTTATAATATTCTATTTGAATCGAATAAACAAGAAAATAAACGCGACATAAACCGACCTTATTCGACTATTATAATGGTCGGTTCCTTCTGATATTCCTGAGAAACTCTTCCTGCGGTAATCATTTTCCCACTTCCGAATTCTGCAAATCGTACAGAGGATATCTTATCAAGCTTACTGGAATCACATAACACATATGGTACCCCTGTATGGTGAAAGGCAACCGCTTTAATCCTTGCCTCTTCCGGGTCCGGAGTTGTATAGCCTGCGGACCGGCTTACAGCATTGGTTCCAAAAAAACCAATCGAGAACTGATATTGCTGTAATCCGGCATAACACTCGGCTCCAATCAGAGCCTCCGTAGTAGACTTCAGCCTTCCACCTGTCAAATATACAGTGTAACCAGAGGCACTGAGCTTAGCGGCATGTGAAATAGCATTGGTCACAAAAACCGTTTCCCGGCAGGTTCCATAGTCCAGATAATCAATTAGAAAGCCGGTTGTCGTTCCGGCATCCAAATACACCAGGTCATTTGACTGAATAAGAGCCGCTGCATATTGCGCAATTTTAAGCTTTTCCTCCCGATTGACCTGTTCCCGTTCTGCTACTTTATAATCCATCGTAATCTGGTTCTGTAATGCAACTGCACCTCCATGCACCTTCACCAGAAGCCCCTTTTTATTAAGCTCAGTCAAATCCCTTCGTATGGTGGCCTCCGAGGCATCAAAGACTTTCATTAATTCCTGTACGGTCACTGCACTTTCCCGATTCACATAATCACATATCATTTTTTTTCGTTCTTCCGATAACATAATCCTACACCTGCTTTCTAAATTTCCCGCTGAACGAACATGACGAATTTTGATTGAATTATAAAATGTATTCTTTTCCTTGTCAACGAATACAATATAATTTAGAATTCTTTTTTATTTTCTTTGTATAAATTGCACAAAGAAATTCCCTTTATTTTAGTCACATATTTGACGAATATTGATTGACAATGACGTTTTGTGATGTTATATTTTTATTAGAAGGAAAAGAGAATCAAAAACAATCAAAATGTAAAGGAGGTAAATTTATGATTTATACGGTTACTTTTAATCCATCTCTGGATTATATCGTCAATGTGGAAAACTTCACACCAGGCAGGGTCAATCGTACAAGCAAGGAACTCATCTTTCCCGGAGGTAAGGGCATTAATGTTTCCATTGTACTCCAAAATCTGGGGTTGAACAGCACTGCTTTGGGCTTCATCGCCGGATTTACCGGACGGGGAATCCAGGAACTGCTTCATGGCTTCCGCATCCGGGAAGAATTCATTCCTGTTCCAATCGGACTTTCCCGAATCAATGTAAAGCTCCGTTCCAGTGAGGAAAGCGAAATCAATGGAATGGGTCCGGATATCGATTCCGAATCCCTTGCTCAATTCTATACGCAGCTGGAACAGTTATCCTCGGATGATGTTCTGGTATTAGCCGGCAGTATCCCACAGACATTGCCTGACACCATTTATCGGAATATTATGGAACGCATACAGAAAACAGGCATTATGGTAGTTGTTGATGCTACAAAGGAGCTGCTTTGCAATGTACTGGAATTCCACCCATTCCTGATTAAACCAAACAACTTTGAACTGGGTGAAATCTTCGGACTGACCAACCTTCGGAATAAGAAGGAGGTAATCCAGTATGCCAAACGCCTGCAGGAACGTGGAGCAAGAAATGTTCTGGTATCCATGGCCGGTGACGGTGCCGTTCTGGTAGCAGAGGACGGCAGCACCTATGAAAGTCCTGCACCGGAAGGCAAGGTTGTAAACTCTGTTGGCGCCGGAGATTCTATGGTTGCCGGTTTTCTTTACGGATATCTGACAACTGGCAGTTATGAGCAGGCATTTTATTATGGAATTTCCTGTGGCAGCGCCAGTGCCTTTTCTGAAAATCTTGCCACAAAGGAGGAAGTAACTGCTATTTACCAGCAGATTGCTCCGAAAAAATGAAAGCAATGAGGAATCAAATGAGGGGCAAAATACCCTTTGAACCTCATATCATAATATTAAAAAGAACAGGGGGCAACACATATGAAAATTACAGATTTATTATCTTCAAATGCCATTGATCTGAATGTATCCGCTTCCGACAAGCAGGATATCCTTCAAAAGGCAGTAGACTTAATGTGTAAAACCGGAAATATCACAGACCGGGAGCAATACCTGGCAGCCGTATTTGCCAGAGAAGAGGAAAGCACTACCGGTGTAGGAGAAGGCATCGCCATTCCACATGGTCGCTGTGATGGTGTGAAGGAACCGGGATTGATTGCAATGGTCATTCCGGAGGGTGTCGATTATGAAGCGCTTGACGGTGAACCAGTCCATCTTTTATTCCTGATTGCCGCCAATCCGCAAAGCGGTTCCGCGCACATTGATATCCTAAGCAAGCTTTCGGCTATGCTCATGCACGAGGAATTTACCGATGCATTAAAGAATGCTAAAACACCACAGGAATTTTTAAAGGTTATTGATGATGCAGAAGCCCAAAAGGATGCAGAGGTAGAAGAACCTTCCACAGCGGCTGCTGCACCAGCACCTTCCGGGCAAAAGAAGCTGCTTGCAGTTACCGGCTGTCCAACTGGTATCGCACATACCTTCATGGCAGCGGAAGCGATTGAGAAAAGCGCCAAGGCACATGGATGCTTTATAAAGGTTGAAACCAGAGGCTCCGGTGGGGCTAAGAATGTATTAACGGCGGATGAAATCGCAGAAGCAGATTGTATCATTGTCGCTGCAGACACCCAGGTTCCTATGGAGCGATTCGATGGCAAGAAATTGATTGAGGTTCCGGTTTCTGATGGTATCAGCAAAGCAGATCAATTAGTAGAACGGGGAATTGCAGGAGATGCCCCAATCTATCATGGAAGCGGAGAACAACAGGAAAGCAGCTCAGGCAGTAAAGGTGGTGCCGGACATCAGATTTACAAGCATCTGATGAATGGAGTATCCCATATGCTTCCATTCGTAGTGGGAGGCGGTATCCTTATTGCCATTGCATTCTTGATTGACGGTCTTTCTGTGGATATCAACTCTCTTTCTGCTGACATGAGAGAGAATTTTGGTACCATTACTGCTGGTGCCGCTGTGTTTAAGGGCATCGGTGATCTTGCATTTGGCTTCATGCTTCCAATTCTTGCCGGCTTCATTGCTATGAGTATTGCCGACCGCCCCGGGCTGGCTGTGGGATTCGTAGGAGGCGCTATTGCTGCAAATGGCAAATCCGGATTTTTAGGCGCATTAGTTGCCGGATTTCTGGCAGGCTTCATTGTTAAGCTGTTGATGAAGGCATGCTCTAAGTTCCCGAAGGCACTAGACGGAATAAAACCAGTTCTAATCTATCCGCTGTTTGGTATTTTAATCTGCGGTTTACTCATGAACTTTGTCATTGAGCCAGTGGTGGGCGTCCTTAATACTGCATTGAACAATGGTCTTTCCCAAATGAACGGAGCCAGCAGTATTGTTCTGGGCCTTATTCTTGGCGGTATGATGGCAATTGATATGGGTGGTCCATTTAACAAGGCTGCTTATGTCTTTGGAACAGCCGCCATTGCTGCCGGAAACTATGATATTATGGCAGCCGTTATGATTGGTGGTATGGTTCCTCCGTGCGCTATCGCTTTAGCAACCCTGCTGTTTAAGAACAAATTTACTGCAGAAGAACGGAAATCCGGTCCAACAAACTTTATCATGGGGCTTGCATTTATCACAGAAGGTGCAATTCCATTTGCCGCTTCTGACCCGCTGCATGTGCTTCCTGCCTGTATTGTAGGCTCCGCTGCTGCCGGTGGTCTTTCCATGGCATTCCGTTGTACCTTAATGGCGCCTCATGGCGGTATCTTCGTCTTCCCGGTAGTGGGAAATGCATGGATGTATCTGCTGTCCTTGGTAATCGGAACTGTAATCAGTGCCGTACTGCTGGGCGTTTTGAAGAAAGACATTACGAAAAAATAAACCTATAAAAGAAATCCTGTAACGGAAAATTCCATAAAAGGAAGTCCTATAAAAGAAATCCCCGAAGGCTTCTGACATCAGGCATTCTCCTAAGGCTTCACCCGGTGGGTGATACCTGAAAAGTTTGTTCCCGTCAGAAATCTATCGGGGATTCTATATGGATTTATACTGCTATTTCAGCTTCAACGTTCTTAAATAATCCTTTGTTGCTTCGTCAATCCGGCGACTCTCAACCGCCTTCTGGATTGCTTTATTATGTGTCCATGACTCTAATCTTGGTTGTTCAAAATAGGAAACCGTCACATCATACTGCTTCACCAATGCAATGCTGAAATACCATGCAATTGCCATTTTCACATAATATTCTTCCGATTCCACCCCGGCTGCCAGCTCCAGCATCTCCGGCTCAAAGGCTTCATCCAGAAAATATCCCAATAAGGTCACAATACCAAATCGAATCGTGTAGGTATCCTTACTCTTTACCCACTCCTTGATTCTTTCATAGACCAAAGGCAGGTTCTTCTTAAAGAGCTTTGGAGATAGCATATCACAGGTCGCCCAATTATCCACATAAGGGAGAAACCGTTCTAACTGCTCCAATAATGCCTCTAATTCCGATTCCTTCTTATACCGCAGATTCAGCAAGGCGCCATGAAGATTATTCTCTTCATAGTAATAGTGCGGCAATTCCTGTAAGAACACATCTACACAGGACTCTCCGGCAATCTGCTTTGCATAAGCCCTTAACTGCGGGGTACGGACACCTATAATCCGTTCATAGGCAATCTCCGGCATCAGCTTTGCATGAAAAGCACGATAGCCCTCATCCTGTAAGCTCTGTAGTCCCTTAGTAATCTCTTCTCTTGTCATCCTTTTTCTCCTTGAATGGATATCTTTTTCATCCAGCAGTAAAGACTGCGAATATTATATAGCTTCCAGCCGTTCTTTCGCTTCCGAAACACTCGTAAGCCGGTTGCCATGGGCAATTACATATTCCAAATGCTGCTTTGCATTTGCATATTCTCCCGCTTCTATATCCAGCTGTGCTAACTGCATATGAAATCCTACTTTACTAAGCTGATACGGCTCCTTGTCCAGCAAAGTACAAACTAGAGTTCTCGCCTCCTCCGCCTTTCCATCCCATAGCAATTCCTCCAGCTTTACCAACTGCATTGCCTTTTCCCAATTTGATTTTTGATATGTATTTCCGGGATATAAAGCTGGCAGCTGCTCTATCGCAATTTTTACTCTATCAAAGCTTTCCCGGTCCCCCCGGATTTTTGAATACTGGGCAAATAAAAATAGTAGAATCGATTCCTGCGCAAGCTGCTTTTTCGTGAAATTTATCTGCTGTAGACAGGCCAGTCCCTCATCCAGACGTTCCGGTATGTATTTACAGCATTGAGCCTTTAGCAGCAAAAAGGTATTCTTCGCTTTTCCGTTTCTGTCTCTTTTCTCCCAAAGGGTTATAATATCAAGCATCTTAGCTGGATCACAATCCATATATAAGACCATTTGCAATTGGCGGGCATCTGCCCTTTGCAACAAGACATATAAAAGCAAAATGACCGGCATCGCAACGATACGGGCAAAATCTATGGCAAACCAAAAAAATGTATATTCGGAACTATTCCCCTGGAGCAGTAAGCTGCAAAGCAGCAACACAAGAAAAAGCATAGCAATGCCTACTCGTAGTTTGTTTCGTTTCATAAATTTCTGCATCGCTTCTTCCGGATTCAGATTAAAATACCTGCTATGCTTTTCCATCCTATATTCTCCTCCCTCTACGATAACGCATATCCAACTTCAAATGCCTTCTTATTCATATCCACTGTCTTTGGCGGTACTGTCTTTTCGATTACTTCTAACCAGTCCTCCTTGGAATAATCCATATGCTGTGCCGCCACGCCTAACACAATAATATTGAATACCTTAGAATTCCCCAGCTTCTTAGCCTCTGCCATAGCATCTACGGAATACACCTTATACTTTGCAGATAATTCCTCAAGGATTCCCTCCGGATATTCAGCAGCTCCCGTTACTACCGTAATCGGGTCCATCCGCTGATTATTTACAACAATAACTCCATCCTTCTTTAAGAAATGTGCATACCGCTTTGCTTCTAAGCGTTCAAATGCAATCAGCACATCTGCCTGTCCTTCCTCTACAATCGGCTCTGCTACCTGCTCACCATAGCGGACATAGGTTACAACACTTCCACCCCGCTGTGCCATACCATGGACCTCAGAAAGCTTTACATCATAATCCGCATGTAATGCGATTCCTCCAAGAATCCGGCTGGTCAGCAAAGTACCCTGTCCGCCCACGCCTACAATCATAATATTCTTTGTTTCCATTATTTTGCCACCTCCTTAATTGCACCAAAGCTGCATAACTGCTTACACAGACCACAGCCATTGCACATGGTTTCATCAATGGAAATGGTACCATCTTCCTTCTTTGTTAGTGCGGGACAGCCCGGCTTCAGACACAGGCCACACTTCTTACACTTCTCCGGAACCGGAACACACTTATTCGGGAATACCGTACCCTTTAGCAGAACGCACGGAGACTTGGTAATAATAACGGAAATGGCATCCCGCTGGGTTTCTTCTTTTACAATCCGTTCCAGCTCCTTAATATCAAAGGCATTGACCTCTACCACATGCTCAATTCCAATCGCCTTGCAAAGCTGATAAATATTAATGGCATAAGTAGCCTCGCCTTTTAATGTCTTTCCGGTAGCGGCATGGTCCTGATGTCCGGTCATACCCGTCGTGGAATTATCCAGAATCATAACCGTACCCGTCGCCTGATTATAAACCATATTCATCAAGGAATTGATACCAGTATGCATAAAGGTACTGTCCCCGATGACCGCTACCCATTTCTTAATATAGTCTTTTCCCTTTGCCTTTTCCATGCCATGAAGGGAAGAAATGGAAGCCCCCATACATATCGTTGTATCTACTACATTTAATGGTGCAACTGCCCCTAAGGTATAACAGCCGATATCACCTGCCGCATGAATTCCCAGCTTCTTCAGTACGGAATACACGCTCCGGTGCGGACAGCCCGGACACAGAATCGGCGGTCTTGCCGGAACCTGTGCCGGCGTATCCAATTCCAGTTCCTGATGCAGAATTGCTTTCCGAAGCAGATTGGCACTATATTCTCCCTGCACAGTGAGAAGCTCCTTGCCATAACAGGGAATGCCCCAGGAACGAACCTGTTCCTCGATAATCGGGTCTAATTCCTCTACAACATACAGTTCATCTACCTTCGATGCAAAATCAAGAATCATCTGCTTTGGTAATGGATTTACCATACCCAGCTTCAAGATGCTGGCATTGGGCAGTACCTCCTTCACATACTGATATTCAATACCACAGGTAATAATACCAATGGCGGTATCTCCCATCTCTATACGGTTAACCGGCATATCTGCTCCAGCCTCTGCCATAGCCAGTTCCCGCTGCTCCACATAGATATGGCGTCCTTTGGCATTTCCAGGCATCATGACAAACTTTGCCGGATTCCGCTCATAAGGCTTATCCTCCGGTACTACCCGGTCTTCCAAGGTAACCAGTCCCTGGGAATGGGATAACCGGGTGGTCGTTCTCAAAATAACCGGTGTATCATATTTCTCACTTAATTCAAAGGCATATTTCATAAAATCCTTCGCTTCCTGGCTGTCAGAAGGCTGTAATACCGGTACATGTGCCGCTCTTGCCACCGCCCGGGTATCCTGTTCGTTTTGCGAGCTGTAAAGTCCCGGATCATCTGCTGCCACCAGTACCATACCCGCATTTACACCGCCATAGGACATGGTATACAGCGGGTCAGCAGCGACATTCACACCTACATGCTTCATACAACACATGGAACGAACGCCACTAATACATGCACCGATGGCAACCTCCGTCGCCACCTTTTCATTTGGCGCCCACTCTGCATATATCTCATCATATGGAACCAGACTTTCACTGATTTCCGTACTAGGGGTTCCCGGATAGGCAGAAGAAACCTTCACTCCGGCTTCCCAGGCACCTCTGGCAATGGCTTCATTGCCTAACATAATCTTCTTTTCCATTCGTTCATTTCCTTTCGTTTTATCGTTTCCCTTCTGGGTCAATGCCCTCGATGCGCCAAATGTCTGTGGCGTAGCTGCCCGGCTCCTTGCCCGTGGGAATCAGTCGTGACGCTTTTCACGAATCTCTTCTGTAATGTCGGCAATAAACTGCTTCAACGGCATAGCACCCAAATCTCCGTCTTCTCCCCGACGGCGAACGGATACCGTTCCTTCTGTCTCTTCATTGGCACCCACTACCAGCATATACGGTATCTTCTCTAAACGGGCTTCCCGAATCTTATAGCCAATCTTTTCTCCCCGCTCATCGATAGACACCTTAATGTCCGCCTTCCGAAGCTCTGCAAATACCTTCTTCGCATACTCCATATATTTATCAGAAATCGGCAGAATCCGTACCTGCTCCGGCATCAGCCAGGTCGGCAGTGCGCCGGCATACTTCTCAATCAGCCAAGCAAGTGTTCTCTCATAACAGCCCATAGAGGTACGGTGAATAATATACGGCCGTTTTTTCTCGCCGTTCTGGTCAATGTAATACATATCAAACCGCTCTGACAGGAACATATCCAACTGGACTGTAATCATGGTATCTTCTTTTCCATATACATTCTTTGCCTGAATGTCCAGCTTCGGTCCATAGAAGGCTGCCTCGCCATCCTCTTCTGTATAATCCAGTCCGATTTCATCCAGAATCCTACGCATAGCATCCTGAACCTTATCCCATTCTTCCGCAGTTCCCAGATATTTTTCACTGTCATTCGGGTCCCACTTGGACATCCGATAGGTTACATCATTTTCCAGTCCGAGGGTCGTCAGACAATGCTTTGCTAATTTTACGCAGTTCTTGAATTCATCTCCAATCTGCTCCGGTGTACAAATCAAATGCCCTTCGGAAATGGTAAACTGGCGTACTCTTGTTAAGCCATGCATTTCACCGGAATCTTCATTCCGGAATATGGTGGATGTCTCGCCCATACGATACGGCAGGTCCCGATAGGAGTGCTGGGTTGCCTTATATACATAATATTGGAACGGACAGGTCATTGGCCGGAGTGCCATAACCTCCTTACCGTCTGCAGTCACATCATCCTCATCATTTCCCGGGTCATTCAAAACGAACATGCCTTCCTTGTAATGATACCAATGGTCAGAAATCTTATATAAATCAGATTTTGCCATCAGTGGCGTCCGGGTCCGCACATATCCCCACTCGTAATCCTCTAAATCTTCAATCCAACGCTGCAGGGTCTGAATAATCTTCGTTCCCTTCGGCATAAATAACGGAAGTCCCTGTCCGATTACATCCACGGTTGTAAATAACTGCATCTCCCGGCCCAGACGATTGTGGTCCCGAAGCTTAATATTCTCTAAGAATTCCAGACGCTCTTCCAAATCCGCCTTCTTGGTATATGCGGTTCCGTAAATACGAGTCAGCATCTTTTTATTCGAATCCCCTCTCCAATAGGCACCAGAGGAGGAGGTCAGCTTGAAGAACTTCACTGCCTTGGTATTCATTAAATGCGGACCTGCGCAAAGGTCGGTAAAATCTCCCTGGGTATAAAAGCTGATTACCGCATCCTCCGGCAAATCCCGAATTAATTCTACCTTATACGGTTCCTGCTTTTCTTCCATAAGCTGAATCGCTTCTTCCCGAGGCAGGGTAAAGGAGGTAATGGCATCTCCCTGCTTTACCAGCTTCTTCATCTCTGCCTCAATCTTATCCAAATCCTCTCTGGAAAGAGGCGGCATGTCAAAATCATAGTAAAATCCCTCATCAATTGCCGGACCAATCGTACATTTCGCTTCCGGATACAAATGCTTGACTGCCTGTGCCAATATGTGGGATGCAGTATGACGGAATGTCTTTTTCCCTTCCTCATCCTGAAAGGTCAAAATGCTTAGCTGACAATCCCGGTCAATTACCGTTCGTAAATCCACTACCTTACCATCTACTTCTCCGGCACATGCCATACGGGCAAGTCCCTCACTAATATCTGTAGCAATATCAATCACAGACATTGCCTGTGAATACTCCTTTGCGGAGCCGTCTTTTAAAGTAATCTTCATATCTCTGCTTCCTTTCCTATCTTTCTCACCTTATCGGATGCTTCCTCGTTCCTTCTGTGCCGGTTGTTTCTTCGACAATGCCGATTGCCTCACCTCACAGCAAAAGCTGCAAGATACTGGGAACACAGCTCTTCGACAACGCCGATTGCCTCACCTCGCAGCTTTGCTGCTCGGTGTTGCGGCACTCGCCATATGAGAAGCTGTAATCTGGCTCGTTTTAACGCACAACGTCCCTGACACATAGATACTGATTCTATGCGTCAGGGACGATTCTTCGCGGTTCCACCCTGATTCCTCAGAAAAACTTCCAAGGCTCTTCCTTTTGACGATAACGGAATCACCGTCTTCCTTTCCTATGTGCAAATCTTATTTTCAATCTATAGATTTTACATATTCCCGGAAGAAGCTCCAAGCTGGTATTCAAAAGCCTCTGCTGCAAATCTTTCTCAGCCTGCAAGATTCTCTCTGTGAAGCGGCAGCTTTCTACTGGTCTTATCATAGCTCTTCTTACTATATAACTACAAATTGATTCTAAGCTACCCTTATCGAAAAGTCAAGTGTACGGAATATTTTTCTATTGTCTATTCCTTTGTTAATTCCTCTGTTTCAATCATAAAGACAACGGAACCGGTCCTTCCTTCTTCTATCCCGCTGTAATTTATATAGCCTTCATCTGCTTCCTTTAAGGCTTCTGCCTTATCCAGCATGGTCTGAATATCCTTTCCAAACAGCTTTGCCAGCTTTTCAATTCCTTCCCGGTCAAATTGCCTAAGACCGCTTAACAGAGTATTGGTGCCAGTTACCAGACCATTCATGCCTTCCCGCAATTGGGTCTGTGAAACGGCCAATTGTTCCACTCCACTGCTCATGGCAGAAATTCCTTCATATGCCTGGGTCACACCACCGGTATAGGCGGATACTCCATCTGCCACCTGTCTGCTGCTTTCTGTTATAGCATCCACACCGGTTCCCATTTGTTCCATGGCCGCCACCAGCTCTGGCGGTAATTCTTCTCTGTATTGCTCCATCACACGCATGGTTCCCTGATAGGCCCCTGCATAGGATACAATCCCTTGATTCAACACCTGCACACCCTGATTTAAGGTTGTCCCCTGCTGACTTAATGTTCCCATGGCAGTTTCCAGGGCTTCGGTTCCGCTCTGAAGCTCCTTCACCCCATCAAAATACTGATTCAGATATCCCTGGTACAATACCATCTGGTCATATAAGGTCTGGGTACCGGATACCAATGCATCGGATGCATTGGTCAATTCATCCATCGAATCCCCGCTATCCCGCAAATCCTGTAAATCTTCTTCCTCCAGATTTTCCAAAAATCCATTTAGAACAATGGTTTCCGTAAATTCCAGCTCAAAATCCGTTACATCTGCTTCTATATCCAGGGAATCCGGAAGCTCCAGCTCCTCTGTCATCTCAAAATCCTCAAAGCCAAACACCTCCTGTATCCCCGGAAGCGCATATCCTATTGCAAACTGTCCGCTTTCCATAGAAAGAACATCCCCGTTACTTACCGTTACATTCATGAACTTGTCTTTGTCTAGGGCTACGGCAGTTAGGAAGATAAACGGTACCACTACCTCATATTCCTTTTCGTTTACCGTGACAATTTCCTTCTGGTTATTTACATAATCGAAATGAATCTTTACATGGCCGCTTTTTCCAATCAAATTCTGTGGTGCAATTTCAGTTCCATCCAATTCATAACGAATGGATACTTCCACCGGAAGCGGCTCGGATGCATTCCCCTTATAGGAAATATCCTCTCCATGATTTTCCCAGACCAATCGATTTCCACTCTGCGTATACTCCTCGTCTCCTTCTGTATTGCGAATATCCGTCAGTCCGGAGCAATCTGTAATATCCTCCAGTCCTCCGTTATTCTTTAATACAGCCTCTACCTGAATCTCCCGGACTGCTCCTTCTGCATCCGCCCGTACATATACAATCTCCGCCTTATCCACCTGATTTTCATCAATATATGCTTTGGCTGTATATGCTTCCATTTCTTCCGTAACGGCGCTACTGTTACCGGAAGCTGCTTTCCCATCGGATACCGTTTCATCTACGGCACTGCTGCAGCCCCAGGCTGAAAGCAGTATTACGCCTGCCAGACATAATGCACTGACCGGCTTTATCATTTTCTTTTTTCTTATATCCATTTTCTCTGCCTCCTATCAAGCTTTTCTTCCGTCTGACATCTATTCTACATTTTTTAACGCAATATCCATTGGAATCTTGCGAACCTTCCGATACTCCAAAATCGCAACAATGGCATAGGTAACAATCCCAAGAAGCAACATTTCCACCACTACCATCGGCTTCAGGGAATAACTCAGCCATCCCGTGATACTATCCATCATCATCGCCCGGTATATGATAGTAATCAGCCAGTTATCAATGGGAACGGAAAGTA
The DNA here is from genome assembly GCA_023667695.1 of Clostridium sp. GTDB lineage: Bacteria > Bacillota > Clostridia > Lachnospirales > Lachnospiraceae > CAG-632. The sequence goes on from JAMOZY010000003.1 coordinate 60,501, forward strand.
TCAGACATAAAACAACAACAAGAGAAGTCGCATTCACATAAAGCTGGCTGACCTCTGCATTTGAATATCCCAATATCTTTGCCATGGATATGGACTGTGCATTTTTCTCAATAATAATCTTTGACAGAAGATATATGAAAATCATAAATATGATAATTGCAAATCCGTCTACCAGATACATCATGGAACCCATGGAGGTCTGCAATTGGCGGCTTACCTTTGTCAGTGCTGTCAAATCGATTACAGAGCCGATATAGTCCGAATCGATATCCGTAATCTCCGTATCACTGAAATATCCCACAAAGGTATCATTCCCCAGGTCAAACTGTTCATTTAAATCCTCCTGATACATAAATATCGTAATCGCTCCCGGATAGTCATAAACAGCCGCCACCTGAAAGCTGTAGGTTTCATCCTCATAGACCTCCTTCAGTGTGACCTCATCTCCGACAGACAGCAGATACTTTTCTGCATAGGCCGAAGAAATCGCCACTCCACCCTCAGGAAGCTGAAGGGGAACATACCGACTGTCCGGCTGTACACCATATAAGGTAACCTCTTCCTCTCTGGCTTCATCACCCAGCGTTTTCAGCACATATGCGCTGAACTTCTCCGCATCTTCATTTTCCGTCTCTACGTCATTCATATACTCCATGAAAGACATCAGTGTTTCCAGCTTGTTTTCATTTTTATCCGTCATAGGATAATTCAACATATACTGATATTCCGCCAGCATATTACTCTCAATATCGGAAGCATAGTCATTCAGAATCGCAGGCAGTATCAGACCGAACATCAGCAATAAATTAGCAAATATAACACCAATCAGCACCGTGACATAGTTACTCATATTTTGAAATATGACCCGAAGCCGGAAGCGGAAAAAGAAGGGCAGCTTATTGTTCAGGGGCAATGCCCGTTTATGCCTCTTTCTGGACAAATCCCGGCGCAGAAACTTAAGCGGCGATATGCGCAGGCTGTTTTGTAACAAAAAGTAGTTAATCAGAAGCATAATGACAATTGGTACAACTGTAGTCAGTAAGAGCGCTTCTGCACTCCATATGGTCTGGTAGGTAGGAAGGCTATAGCTTCCATAGTACATTCCGGCACATATCTGCTTAAATACCGTATACCCCAGTATATTACCCAACACAGCACTGATTAAGGTTACCAGAATCGGCATAGTCATATAATGCCGAATCAGCTCTCCCCGGGTATATCCACTTGCCCGAAGGGTACCGATTACATTCGCTTCCTTCTCAATGGTATTCTTGGTCGTGATTGCAAAGACAAATGCCATAATGGCAATAAACATATACAATAAAACAATCATCATGGCCCGGTCGCTTCCCATATCCTCACCGGTAAAAATAATCGCCTGATTATCCTGCCGGGCTACGAAGTCCTTCAGATGAACAAGCTCAATCAAGCCATCTGAAAAATCCTCTGTCATACTGCGGGCTTCGGCGTCATCCTCCGGCGGAGTGTTATATTTCCATGCATAATTACAGATAACCGCCGCTGTCTTGTAGGAAGCAAAGGTCTCCTCTGTTACAATGGATACACCAAACTTTTCTGCATCAAACATAGTGTCACTATTGCTTTCAAACAGACAGCTATAATCCGAAAATGCTACCAGACCGGTAATCTTATACCTGCGTCCTGCTTCATTCTCCAAGGTATCTCCAACAGAAAGACCGTTATTGTCTGCATACATCCGGTCAATCGCGATTTCATCGAAAGCAGAAGGCAGACTGCCCTCCATCAGGCAGACCTGGTTTACCTCATCCCGTTCCGAAAAGATTCGCATTTTGCTGCCATTGGTCAGCATCTCCTCCGTATAATATAAGTCATAAATCTGGACACCAAGGGCTGTAATGCTTTTTCGCTGCGCTTTATTCAATCGTTTTTCCGTCTGGAAATGCCCGTCTTCTATATTGTAAACCTCAAAGCTGTTATTGTAGGCCGTAAGCATACTGCCATCTGCAACCAGAAAGCCGGAAATAAATCCGATAAATCCGGTGAGCATCAGAAAGATGACTGCATACTTTCCAATTTCTCCTTTTAATTCCGGAAGAAGTCGTTTCTTTAATGGATTTTTCATCTTCCGCCTCCTTACCATTCCAATTCCTCTGCTGTAAGCTTATGCTCATTACAAATATTTTTCCGAATCATGCCATCCCGCAGCTTGACTACCCGGTCAGCCATATCCTTAATGGCATCATTATGGGTTACCATAACAATGGTATTGCCGTATTTCTGATTCACGGTTTCAATGAGCTTCAATATTTCCTTACTGGTGTTATAATCCAAAGCTCCGGTAGGTTCATCACAAAGGAGGATATCCGGATTCTTAACAATCGCACGGCCGATGGCACAGCGCTGCTGCTGTCCGCCGGACAGCTGGTTTGGCAGCTTCTTCTGATGCTTCGTTAAACCAAGGGTATCCAGCAATTCATCTACACTTAGCGGGTCCTCACCCAGATATGCACCTACCTCGATATTCTCCCGAACCGTTAGATTGGGAATCAGATTATACATCTGAAAGATATAGCCAAGATGCTTTCTCCGATATATGGTCAGCCGCTTTTCATTCATATCCGCCATAGCCTCTCCATTTACATAAATACCGCCGGAATCAGCCTGGTCAATTCCTCCAATGATATTTAACAGGGTGGATTTTCCGGAACCGGAGGGACCCAGTAATACACAGAATTCTCCCTGCTGAATCTCTAGGTCGATTCCTTTTAAGACCTGTATCCTGCTGTCACCGGAGCCAAAGGCTTTGGTAACCTGTTGAATTTCCAAAAATGAATGATTCATATTCTCTCCTCTCATGTTTCTTTTCCTTTATCCTATTGAGTAATATATATGAAACTCAAGTTAGCATTATCTAACTACGATTATAAAATGTTTTTCCTATTTGTCAAGATAAAAGTTGAACTCGTAAAGCTCGTTATTAATTACAAAATCCCGATAGATTCCTCTACCGGGATTTTGCTTAACTATGCTGATGCAGATATTTTTCTTTTGTTGCCATACCGCCCCGAATGTGCCGCTCTGACTTATTCACATCTAATACCACCCTGGCTCTGGCTGCCAGTGACGGATTAATCTGAATGAGGCGTTCTGTAATGTCTTTATGTACGGTCGTCGTTAATCAGAACGGTATCATCAACCAACACAGCCTCCTCCAAGCCCAAGTCTCCGAAGAGCCTCAGGTAAATGTCGATGTTGCCGTCCTTATCCACTTCTATTTTTTTAATAATCTTCTTCAGCTGTGTATTGGACATCTGACGCACATCAGTGATATCTTCGATTTCCTTAAATGTCGTGTTCAGTATCTTTTCCAGCTGTTCTCCTTTTGTCAGGTGGTAGGCAACCATTTTCAGTTCATTTTCCAGCCGTTCAATTTCCTTCCTTGCACCGCCGATTTTCTCATTCAAATCCTCTCGGGTAATGAGGTCATCCATATACATATCCATATATTTCTGTCTGCTCTTTTTCAGCTTGTTCAATTGTGCATTCAATTCTTTTTCATATTCAATGTTCTCATCCTTTGCCCTGTAGACCCGCTGAAATTCTCCGACCACATGGTTGATGACCTTCTTTTTTTGCTTCAGCATGTCCGCAAAGTAATCCTGAATGACCGAGATAAGCTCGTCCTCATCCAAGGTGATTGCATTCGGGCAGCTATCCGCCCCTCTGCCATTATGTCCTGAGCATACCCAGCGGACATATGTATTCTTGTAGGTGCGTACTGAACGCCGGAACGACCAGCCGCATTCCTTGCATTTTATCAGCGTGGAAAACAGGTGCCTGTTACTCTGGCGTTCACGCGTCATTTTGAATGCATTATGCCGTGATTTCAGTATTTCCTGTGCCTTTTCATAAAGCTCATTGTCAATAATCTGCAAATCAGGTCGCTCAACTATCATCCATTCTGCCTCGTCCTTATTTGTCCTCTGCCCTGTCAGAAAGTCTGTCACCTCCTGCTTGCCATTAATGATTTTTCCCGTATACAGTTCGTTTGTCAGAATCCTAGATACAGCATTCTGGCTCCACGCACAATTCCGTTTCGTTTTTAGCCCCCGCTCGTTGAGCATGTTGGAAATTCTGGCAGTTCCATAACCGCCCTCTATGTACCATTTGTAAATCTGTCTTACAATTACCGCTTCTTCTTCATTGATAGTAAGGTTGAAATAATCACCAATCGTTTTTTCATAACCGTAGACTATGTTCGGAACGCGTCCTTTTTCGGCATTCATTTTCTTTCCAAATTTAACACGCTTGGATGTGTTGGCACTCTCCTCCTGTGCTAAGGCACCGAATATCGTAAGGACAAATTCGCTGTTTCCCATGCTGGTCATGTTGGCGGTCAGGAATTGGGTTTCAATTCCCAGTGCTTTGAGCTTACGTATATTTTGCAGTAAATCAACTGTGTTTCTGGCAAAACGTGATATATCTTTTACCACTACCATGTCGAATATTCCACGCTCGGCATCAGACATCATTTGCAGAAATTCCTTACGGTTCTTTATCTTCGTGCCTGATATTCCTTCATCCGCGTACAACCGCACCAATGTATCACCTGTCCGTTTGGTATATTCTGCAAAAAACTCCTTCTGTGCCTCCAGACTGTTGAGCTGGTCCTCCTTATCCGTGGAAACACGACAGTATGCAGCTATGTTCATCCCAAAACCTCCCTATTAAAATATTACCATTCCGTAACAACTTTACTATATCAAAGAACGCACCTGAAAGCAACGAAATAGTTGTAATATTTCTATATTTGACTCATATCTTTCATATCATTTATGATATCTACTCCCTCTTTTGTCAGGATTTCCACCAACATCCTAGTCAGGGCTTCCAAATCCAACTTCAAATTTGTAACAACGTCCACAATGCGGCCTTTGGTGCTGGTATTTGACATTGCAATAATCCAAGCATCCTTTTGAATCTCAGAATACGTGTCATTTGCAAATTTTCTCGCTTCATCAAATAATTGCTGACTTAATGCATTTTGTGCTATTATACTGAGATAATAATTGCATCTCCGTAATAGTTGCTTATGCTTTGCTATTTTCTTGGCAGTATCAATCTCCTCACATACCTTATCTGCAGGAACCGCTGCCCCATTTAACTGTCTGTCCATTTTATGCCTCCTATGTTGTAGTTTCTATTTCTATAATTATATTAGCATATTGCCGTAAAAAGAAAATGTCACAAAAGTGTCAAAAATGTATCAGAAAAGTATCACATAAACATCAGGATTTTTCACCTGAAATTATTTGGGTGCAAATTGTTTAACCGTCAATGTCCTTATTATTTTTAAAGTCAACGATTATTAAAAATAAAAAGGCAGCCGTTTGTCTGTTAAGATAAACCGCTACCCGTGATTGATATTCTGTTTTTCATCTTTATACCTTTTCAAAAAAGTATTTATATCCTTCCCACCCATGAATACGGCATTTCTACATACTGCATTAGTGTTCCGCCTAAATCAAAAACTACAGCTTTCAAAATTATATGGTATCTCCTATTCTCAATTTCTTCCAATAGTTTTCCAACTGATGAAATATTCCGACAATATTTACTGTTTCCGATTCAATGCTGAATACTATAATATAGTCCATTCGACCGATGATAGCCTCATGATACCCTTTATCTGCCAAATATATATCCCTGCTGACTGGAAACTGCAGGGGATTTTCCTCCAGACGGTCATATATATCTTTCGTTTCATCCAACAGATGTACAGCCGCCTGTTCATTTTTCAACTGATAAATCAAATAACGTAAAATACGGTCAAACAATTCATCTGCATGTTCTGTTATAACCAGTTTATAAGCCATATTTTGTCCTCATTTCCGCTAAAGCTGTTCTGGCATCTTTGACCTGTCCGCTTTCAATTTGCTGTTCAGACAGTTCAATATCTCTGTATACGGAAAAACGGTGCATGACACTTTCATAAATCTCCATACTCATAATAACCATATCTCCATATCCATTTTTTGTAATATAGATTGGTTCTTCTGATTTGTGGCACATATCCGAAATCTCTGATGTATTTTTTAAGTCCTTAATAGGAATGATGTGTGGCATTTCACATATACCTCCGCTATTTCTATATAGTCATATTGTACCATAATTATCCCATCTTTTTCAACTGCAATATTATTCTGACCCATCAGTTACAATACATTCCATATAAAGCTACGGAAAATTACATAACGGATAGCGGTCTTTCTTAGTTGATACTTATATACATTAAAGCACTTTATAACTGCATGAATTGTCCCTCTTCATATTCTTCTTGATCAGGAATCTGATCCGCTGCCTTTTGGATTGCCTGCTCTACTTTTTTTGAATTGGCTTCAATTAATATCTCAAGTAAATAGTCGGCGGTTACTGACGCTGTATTTGGATTATGAAACCGATAATTTAATTTCTGTTTCTTCACGGCGGAGTCTCCACCCCCTTCTGTTTGCCCTTTGTCCATATTATGAAATTTCAGTTTAAAATAGTCCTGTGAAACTGTTTGCATCTGCTGATAGATTTCGTCAATTAATTATCGAATGCTTTAATTCCGGCACCGAAGTGACAAAGAAACCGATGCTCAGTCATTTCACACCTATAACATGGTTATTTCTGCTGCTGTTACTGCCTGGTCCTCCATTTGGCAATACTCGTCATATATTTCTCTGGTTACCATCGGAAATTCTTCCGCTGCTTTTTCTCCCATCTGAATCGGTGGCAGCAGAGAAAGAAGCTCCTTGCATAATTCCTGATTCGGACAGTTGTTTAAAAAGCCCCCTACCGTATCCAATATCAAGCGGTCGCACATGTCTGTCAACATCACCTTCTGTACACCGGGCTGATGCTGACCGATAAAACTTGCCATGTTTTCCGCTGTCATATCAAATACATATTCCAGTCTTTCACTTCCATCCGATGGGTAAAGATATGCATATCCCACACGCTCTCCGTCCAGTATCTTTTCTACGGCTTCCATATCATTCTTCGTCATCTGTCTGCTCCTTTCCATTCCATTTAATTGTCTTCATCCCCATACTGATTGCCAGAGCCTTGTCAACCTCCTGCATCAGTTTTTCATCGGCTTTGCCTATATATTTTCCGATACGGGATTTATCAATTGTCCGAATCTGCTCCAGCAAGACAATTGATGATTTTGGCAGTTCTTTGGACAACAGAAAGATATGTGTGGGCAGCTCCGTCTTTTTTCTGCCTGTAATCGCCGCTACAATTGTAGTCGGACTAAATTGGTTACCCATATCATTTTGAAGAATCAATACCGGTCTTACCCCACCCTGCTCACTGCCGAGTACTGGGGAAAGGTCGGCATAATAGATTTCACCCCGTTTAATTTCCATCGTTGTTCTTCTCACTCTTCACCCTCCATAATTCATTGTGTTTTTGATTCTTCAAAATTTTTTGTATGTAAAAGGCAGGTGCCTTATCATGAAAGAAAATCACCTGCCTGTAATATCTATCTATGGTTATCTCGTCCTTTTGTCCCCGACCCCTGACGATTCGGAATATATCAGACGGGCATTGGTTATGCCTCTCATGGGAATCCCACCCTCCCGCGGTTCTCGCCGGACAGCCCAATGCGGTGAAGCGTTCAAGACTGAAGTACCATTATGCCCTCTGCCTGTCATCGCCATCCTTCGGTTACCACCCGAAGGTCGAAACAAAATTTTCTGTGGCTTGCCATGTTTCCACGACAGCAGAAGGGATGTATCTGATATATTGGGTATTTAGTTTTCAAGGTTCAATGGGAATAAAAAATCCCCTCACTTTTCATGCCGAAAAAGCGAGGGGTGTACAACCATTATTTAATTAATTTACATTTCTTCATCCACTTGTTCCAAGCAAAATCTCATAAGATTTTCGGAAATATAAATATTTTTATCTATCATCTCCTGTATAACAGGTTTTAACTCACTTATGTATCCTTGTTTCCTTGCCTTTATCAGGACACCAAGCGTACCTGTCACTGGCAACTTTAAATATTTTGCATGTTTCTTTGCATTAGCATCATCCATAATGATAATATCTGCATGTTTTTCTTTTGCCAGAATCATAACCTCTACTTCGCCATCATGTAATTGTGTTTTGAACATGGATTTTGCCAACTGATTCTCTATTTTTTCCACATGAATCCAATCAAGGGAGTTATCCACCTGCTTCTTACATATAGATTCTTTCTTTTCTGATAACTCTCGATATACTGCTTGGGGAATTAAAATTTCCCCATAAATTTTTTTCAATAAATCAAGCTGTCCAACATGACATAAGGCAATTAAAGGTGTAGTGTTCACTATTACCTTACGCATTTTCCAATTCCTCCAAAAATTCTTCTTCGCTCTCAAAAGAGAATATAGATATCTCATTCTTACCTAGATATTTTATGAAATCTTCCTTTGTCATATCTGCTATGCTTGCACAATATCCCAATGACACTTTTTTGTTTTTATATAAATCTACAGCAAGCATACATTTCATATATGCCGCAAAATCATCTTCATTCTCATGTAAATCCAACAATATTTCTTCCGGAACATTTATTGAAACAATACACATAGCAATCATCTCCTTCCTTTTCAGATTCTCTTTAAATTATATTATATACATATCCTTTTTTCCTTACAACAGGAAAAATAACAATTTCTCAAATTTTCTATATTGACACTTGCAAATGTTCTCGCAAGTACAATTGCACTAGCCAAATAATCACCCAACACCCCAACTTCCCATCAACAACACCTTATATAACCATCCCCTCATCTCCGCCACGAGTTGAGGGGATAACTTCATAAATACATACCTACTCGTCCACAGCCTTCCTCAATTTTCCCAAAATTTTCCGCAGCCTCTTACTCACCGCCTGCTGTGAAATACCATAAACTTCTGCTAGTTCCGTCTCCGTCAGTTCATCATAATAACGTCCGCATATCATCAGGTGTTCCTCTTCTGTCAAATGGCTTATTGCTTCCCGAAGCTGTTCAAGCAGGATGTTCCGTTCTACAATGGCTACTACATCCATAGCACTGTCTACAAGAACATTCGTCCCATTCAAATTATCTGTGAGCCATGCATCTATGGATATATCCTGGTTTTTAGTTGATTGCTCTGTTAAATATTTTTGTCTTCGTTGTTCCTTATAGAATTCCTTATACTGCTCTGGTGCCACTTCCATCAGCATTCCATGAAGTGGAATAAATAGTTTGTTTTCATAGCTTTTGTCTTTTTGGTATCTGTAACACAGTTCTGCATATGTGATCTCTTCATAACCGCCAGCAGAGAAGACAAAGCATTTATGATTGTCATACTTTTTTTCTGCCATATACAATCCTCCATCTTGTCTGATTTTTATAAGTCAAAACAAAACGGAGGACTGCGACAATTTATATTTATGCACATTAAAATACAAGTAAAATAGAAAAAAGCAGATTCACCTCATTACACAGGTGCTCTGCTTTTTACATTTCACTTCAATTGAGAAACAAATTAAATTTTATACTCTGCTTATTCCACCAGTTTTTTTAAATCTGACATTATCCGTTCCAGAATGATTTTCTTTTCCGATAGTGCGGAATTCGGATTTTCAGGAACTTCGCTTTGTGCTCCGCTTTTTCCGGATATGATATAATCGGTTGTTGTATTATAATAGGTTCCTAAAATATCTATAATCCAGGCAGAGGGCATTCTTTTTCCCTGCTCCAGCTTACGCAGAGTATCTACGGAAATGCTCAAATCCAGCGATACCTCTTGCTGAGTCTTTTGGACTGATTCCCGAAGCAATTTCAAGCGCTTCCCACATTCAATTTTATCATACATGATTAGTATTCCTCCCGTATTTCAGAGGGAGCTTTAGTTCTCCCTCATCAACTGTAATAATGCGACCGCCGATTTCAATTATTTTTCCGACTTTTGTATATGCATCAGTAACTCCAATTGAAACGGCAGCCATATTTGCTATCAAAATACCATCATATCTTTTTGCCTCTATTTCATGAATGATGGCATTTATTTGACGGTTTACCTCGAACTGTCCGAGCCCACCCCTATGTAAAATGCCCACGATTTCAATTCTGTTTGCTCTGGCATATTCTCTGATATATTTCAGCTGTCGACGTTCTTTTCCAGCTATCTCCTCCACTTCTCCATCTACTGAAAGGTATACAATACACCGTAATGTGCTCTGCCGTTTCATGACTTATCACTCCAATCTTCTATCAAACTAGAAATAAGTATAATTCATTAGAAATTGAAAGACAGCCACCCTTCCGTACGAGATTATCCCCCTATTTTGTACTAGTCGATTTCATGGATTATTGCTCTCATAATACGATAAACCTTCTCCTTCCCTGCTTCACTCAGAGCATCTGTTTGTATGGCTAACTCATTTGCCACACTTTTCTTATTACATATCAGATAATCTAATGAAACATTAAAATAATCAGCCAGCACTACCAATGTATCAATCCTTCCATTTGTTTTTCCCTGCTCAATTGCCCGATAGGTATCTATTTTGAGTCCTGCATCCTGTGCAACCCTCTCCTGAGAAATCCCCCGTTCTTTTCTTAATTTATAAAGGCGATTTCCTATATTGTTCAAATTATTTATATCCATGCTGTTTCCTCCAAAATTCTATATTTGTTCTTTATAGAAATTGGATTTTCATGGATATCTGATCTTATATCCCCAACAGGCTTGTTTCACACACATTCCTTTCCGGGAGTCCGGTAATGAAACAATAGTCAGGAACCTTTTTTATCCTGTAAAATAAAAGGGTCTGAGGCAAGGTGCAAAAATCGATTTCGGATTAATGCCCATGTTTTCAGACCCTTAAAAATTTACAATTTTGATATATTGCTTTTGTCACATACTTTCAGCTTCACTATTATACCATCCTGTCTTACGGTTTATAATCATTTGCATTATCAGCGAAATTAACAAAACACTATATGTAATCACTATGATATTCCGAACTCTGTATATAAAAAGTGAAACTGATAGTTCAATCACTAAAATTACGATACAGTTTCGTTTGAATCGCGATTTTTCTCTTGCTGCAATTGGTTTATGCTTTGTAGGCACAGGGACCAGAATCATAAGCACTAACGCAAGCAAAATTTCCAACAGAACAACAAGCCAAGAATTTATTTCCAGTATCATCATTGCTTCTGCTTTTATAACCAATATCAAAACAGCATTCGATACTATCAGACACTGCCAGCTTTTTTCTGCATGCCATCCACCGCAAAAAATTCTCAGCGGGATATACAACAACCAGAAAATCATAATTGTATCTATCGCTTTGAAGACCAGACCAATTATAATTCCAACAAAGATATTCAATAAGGTTTCTAACACAAGCGTATAACCATACCTATATATGCCCCTATCTTCATCTTTTAATAACCCTGCTTTAATTTGTGTTTCCACAATTACACTTGTTATCCTGTCAATCATTGTTTTTTATATTTTTCTGCTTCCTTTGGAAATTCTGGTTGATGAAATATCCATGTACAAGCAGAATTTGCACTCTGAATTACCATTGCAAGTGTCAAATTGTTTATTGTCGTTATCAGCCTTTTCATTTAGTCTTACCTCCTTGAAATTCTATTTTCGCTTAGATTTTATCTCATTCGTCAGTGGACATCAATTAATCTGTCGGTTTTTGCAAATAGATATGCAGTTTTTGTAATTTTCTGTTAAAAATTGCATTTTATATATAACCATTGGTTATTATTAGTAAGTGTATAATTCTCTGTCCGAAACCTATACTATCAGTAGTTAATAATAACTAATGGAGGCTGGTTATGGACTTAAAAGCAATCGGTAAACGAATTAAAGAAAAGCGTCTGGAACGCTCATGGAGTCAGGAAAACCTTTCCGAAAAGGTAGGATTAAGTCCTGTATATATTGGTATGATTGAACGCGGTGAAAAACAACCGAAACTTGAAACCTTTATACGGATTGCCAATGCTTTAAATGTATCCGCTGATGAAATCTTAGCAGATGTTTTAATTCAGGGCTATAAAATCAAAGTCTCCAAATATACGGAGCAAATTGCTTCTCTGAGCGAAGCCGAGCAAAAACGATTATTTAATGTAATTGAAGCCTTTCTTAACACAAAATAATATTTTTTATAAATTACAGGGGAGAAATCAAGGGGAGAAACTATGTATTATATTGCAATATGCGACGATGATATACATTTTATCGACTATATGAAAAACTTATTATTGGAAGCGGGAATTTCTAAAAATTCCTGTATGTATTTTGAATTCCAGTCTGGAAAAGATTTTATCCATGCATTTGATAACATACCCCGCATCGATCTACTGATTCTTGATATTCAAATGCCGGAATTGGACGGAAATGAAATAGCAAAACAATTCAGATATCACTTCCCTGATTCGGTACTTGTATTTTGTTCCGGTGTTTACCAACCGACAGTAAAATCATTTGAGCCAAACCCATTCCGTTATCTGCTGAAAGAATATACAAGTTCTCAATTGCTTAAAGAATTAAAGATAATTCTGCGTGAAGTGGATGCAAAAAAAGTGGAGCCAAGCATTCTCGGCAGCTGGTATCATTACTCTGTTTCTTTCAAGCCTGTGGATATTCTTTATATCTCCAACGAACGTAATGGTCGAAGCAGATTACATATCAATCCGAAGAGCAAATATTTTTCTGAAGGGCAAAAAATAACCAGCAAGGAAAAGGTAAACACTTTATATCAACTGCTAAAGGATTATGGTTTTGCATATGCACATAACAGTTATATCGTAAATATGCGCTATATAAAATGGACTGCACCAACCGAATTAGAATTAACAGACGGAACATTGCTGTCAATCGCTCGCTCCAAAGAGAAGGAACTGCGTCTGACCTTTGCCGCATATATTGCAAAAAAATACGAATAAGGAGTTTTTCATGTTAAATAATATCATTGCCCTGATTGTCTGCTTGACAGAACTATATATCTGTTATGATTTTTTTAATGCCTTTTTATCAAAGAGGACTGGCTTTTCAAGTCACGGGTATATGATTGTCCTGACTGTCTGTGTTGGAACATTTCATTTTTATATTAATTCATTTCATCTGACCTTCCTTAACATGATTGCATTCCCATTGATTTTCTTTACTTATATAACAATCATTTTTCAGGGTTTATTAAAGGAAAAACTGATATACCTGACATTTCTTTGTACGATATTTTACGGTTGTGATTTTCTGTTTGCTATTTTGTTAAGCATTCCATCATATGTTACAAACACCCGCAGTGTAATAGATTTATCATCCATTCCCTGGTATGTATTTGCACTGGTACTGTTAAAATATCTTGTTTGCACGATTTTTAAACAGTTTTCAAGCAAATCGCAAATTCACATAGAGCATAAAATCTTTTTCTATTATCTTTGTATTCCCGTCTCAAGCTTTGGCATTATGCTTCTGGTGTACTATTCCGGCATTGGATTTGAAGAGAAGCAGCATATTAAAATTATGCTTTCCGCATACTTTGCCATCATGCAGCTCGGCAATTTCCTTATCTTCAATGCCTTCCAAAAATATTCAGAAGAATTATACAGGAATATGCAGCAGCGTCTGATTATTTCCGACCAAAAGATGAAGCTGGAGCATTATACGCAGATGCAAACGCAGAATACCAACCATCAGGAATTTATCCATAACACCAGCCATTATATTAAAACTATCGGCACTCTTCTATCGGAAGGAAAATCACAAGAAGTCATGAATATTCTTGAAGCACTGAATATTGAATTGGCATCTCATGTGACCACCCTGTATTCGGATAACAGTATATTAAATTCTATTTTATCTGAAAAACAAATGCTCGCCCTTAAAAATGATATTATCATGGATATTTACATCGAACCAGGCTTCAGCATGAATGGCGTTTCTGATTTGGATATTATTACCATGTTTGGCAACCTGATTGACAATGCATTAGAAGCTGCTATTTTATGTACAGACAGGCGGTTTGTACATATTCGTATGTTCACTCAAAACGAAGGAAATATCCTTGCCATCAAAATATCAAACAGTTATGCCAAAGCACCTTCGCGAATCGGAAAAGGCTTTCAATCAACAAAAACAGATGCAGGAATACATGGTGTCGGCTTAAAAAGTGTAAACCACACCGCAGAAAGGAACGGCGGTTATCTGGAATGTTTTGTTGAGGATGCAAGGTTTGTCGCCGTACTGTTGCTGCCACAAAGTATTGAAACTCGAAATTTATAGTAAAATCGCTTTTACGTTTTAGGGCGGTACGGATTCAAACATCCATACCGCCCTTATTTAGTATTCGGTCAAGGTCCCGACCATCATCGTCTGTCTTTTCTATTCCTTATACTTCTCTCCGTTTCCTCCTTCCCGCAAAAAACATTCCGCAGCCTGCCAGCAGCGACAGCACTGCAATTAAAATTACAACCTTAAACGGCGTTTCGTCACCTGTTTTCGGATGACGTTCTGCCGTCACGGAAACCGTCTGGTCCGCATCATTCAAATCCGCATGCTCCGTTACAAGTTCCCCTGTCGCCTTCAGGTACAGGCTCTCAAATACTACAAGCTCCTTCCCCTTCAGACCATCTGCTGCAAAGGTAAATTCCATTTCGATACTACCGTCGGACACCTCAGGCGTAAATTCCTTCTCTGCCCGCACTTCCTGTCCGTTTACCAAAAGCGGTTTTCCTGTAGTTTTATCCATCAGTACACCCTTTACAACATAAGTTTCACCCGATGCAAGATTTGTAAAGCTTACCGTATCCACAACCGTAACGATTCCTTCCGTCACAAGCCTCTTGTCACCGTCCGCCTTATCCCTTGCCGTCGTTTTGATTTCAGGGAAATAAACCGACTGGTCATGGTCGTTTATGTCCGCATGGACTGCCACTTCTTTCCCATTGTAATAAACGGTCTCAAATACGACTATGGTTGTTCCCTTCAACGCGGATGCATCAAACGTAAAACTGAGTGTAATCTCACCGTATGATTTTTCCGCAGTAAAAGACTGTTCCACACGAAGTTCCCTTCCGTTTACAAGAAGCGGTTTTCCCGTCGTTTTGTCCATCAGCACACCCTGAAGCTTATAATCCTTACCTGCCAGAAGCCCGCTGTAGGTTACCGTATCCGTAATCGTGACCGTTCCTCCTGCTGAGGTGTGCATTCCTGTTGCCTCATCCTTTGCAGTTGTCCTTATCTTTCCAAAGGTAATCGTCTGGTCCTTATCGTCCAAATCCTTATGCTCTGCCACAAGACCGCCCTTACAGTAAAGTTCTTCAAATACAACCGTCTCCATGCCTTCCAGTCCACATGCCGATGCATTAAAGGTAAAGGTTACAGTTACGCTGCCTGATACTGTCCGCCTTTTCATCTCTCCGATTTCCGTCTCGGTCACATTGCCATTTTCGTCAATGGAAATGGCACTTCCGACTGTCGGCATTCCCGTATTAAATGTTGTTTCTGCCGTAATGACTTTTCCTTCTGCATCTTTTACCGGCTCTCCCGTCTTTTTGTTCATCAGGGTGCCCTTTACGGTGTAGATTCTGTCTGCCAAAAGATTTTCATAGCTTATCGTGTCAACCAGCGTCACATTTTCGTCCGCATTTGCCACATGATCCCTTGTCTCGGAGTCCAGTGCATTCGTATGAATTTCAGGAAAATCAACTCTCTGGTCTTCATCTTCAATGTCGGCATGTATCGCCACCTTTTTTCCTTCATACGTGCATTCCTCAAATGCCACCACATGGGTGCCCGCAAGTGCAGAAGCATCCAGTGTAAATTCAATGTCTATGATTCCATCCGTCTTGTCAGGGATAAAGGTTTTTGATACGGTTACCTTCTTCCCGTTAATTAACAGCGGCTGTGCTGCTTCTGTCTGCTCTGTTCCGTCTGTCTCAGGTTCCATCATCAGCGTTCCTGTCATGGTGTACTTTTTGCCCGGAACCAGTCCGCTGTAAGCCACATGGTCCACGATTGTTGTTTTCCCGCCCGCATTTGCCATATGGTCTTCTGTCTCTTTTCCAAGTAGCGTAGTGGCAATCTCAGGGATTGTCACGGTCTGCTCCACGTCGTTTATATCTTCGTGGATGCCAATGATAATGTCTCTTTTTTCTCCTTCCATTTCTTTCTCGTAATATAATCTTTCAAATGCTACAAGTGCATTTTTCTTTTCAAGTCCTACTGCAATACCGTCAAAGACGAAGGTTACCTCGACAGTTCCGTTCGACTTCTCCGCCGTAAATGTGGTTTCTGCAGTTACCGCCTCTCCGTTTACGGTCACAGGCTTTCCCGTTGCTTTGTTCATCAGGGTACCCTCTAAGCGGTAGGTCTTTCCCTGTACAAGGTTGGTGTAGCTTACGGTATCAACCAGTATGATTTCCTCATCCAAAAACGTATTCTGTATGCCAGTGTCCGCATCCCTGAGACTTGTTTTCAGGCTTGGGAAGTATATGGTCTGCCCCTTGTCGTTTTTGTCCTTATGATTCGCCAGTTCAATGTCGTCTATCAAAAGTGTTTCGTAGCATACCGTAACTGCTCCCTCTAATTCTGCGTCAATGGCATCAAAGGTAAATGCCACATCAACGCTGCCCGAAAAGTCCTCTGGTATGAATGTGGTTTCTGCCGTTATTTTTGTTCCTTTTGATATCGTAATCGGCTCGCCTGTCTTTTGGCTGATGAGTTCTCCCCGCAGCTTATATTCGTACCCCGGCATAAGGTTTTCATATATAACGGTATCCACAATGGTAACACTGTCATCCGCACATGCACGGTCCTCATCCGTTTCAGAGTCCTTTGCCTGCGTGCCGATAACCGGATAGAAAATGGTCTGTTCGGCATCATCTAAGTTTACATGTGATGCATAGTTTCGATTGTTCCAATAAAGACGCTCATATACAACCGTAGCATTCCCTTCCATACCCGTGGCATCAACGGAATCAAAGACAATCTCTAATTCTCCGTCTGCCTGCTCCGGTACAAAATACCGTATTTCTTTAATTGGTTCCCCGTTTTCATCCAGCAGTTCTTCACCGCTGTCCCTATCCATGAGGGTTCCTTCCAAACGGTATTCATAGGTCGGGATTAATCCCGTATAGCTGACTTTGTCATGGATTACCACATTTTCTTCCGCAGGTGATACATTGTAGCCTGTCTTTTCTGTCCATGCGGCGGTATCTATGCTCGGGAAGGTTCCTGTCTGGTTGGTATCTGTAAGGTCCGTATGTCTGACTACTTCCCCATCTCTCCGTGTCATTGCACCTGTCAGATTTAAGCTTCCGTTTTCATACAGGGGTGCCGTGTTATTCCCCTCAAACAGGTAGGCAAAAATAACATAGGTTTCACCTGCCAGATTCCTGCCGTCAAAATGGTAGGTTACATCCACGGTTCCACATTTTTCTTTTTCATTGGTTTCATAGTCGCTGTCCACGGTAAAGGTTGTCTGTGCTACAATTGGATTTCCATTGTTATCAAGCAGCGGTTTTGCATTTTCTTCATCTGCTGAAGTGCTTTGATTCATAAGAATGCCCTTTACCGTGTAGGTCTCTCCTGCGGTGAGGAACTGATAAGATACCGTGTCCACAATCGTAACGTCTGCCTCTGCCACAGATAAATGACCTTCTGTCTTTGTGTCTCTGGCATATGTGGTAATCTGCGGCTCCATGATATCGGTGATGATGCCGATATTTTTAATCTTATCGTCATATTCCTCACTTATGACTGCTTCCACGATCAGTTCAAGCTGTTTTCCCTGATTTTTGCTGCATGAGAGTTCTTCAATGATATAGGTATCATATGGCAGAGCAGATTTGGTATCGTCAATCAGGTTTGTATCCCATTTGCTTTTGTCTGCCGTTCCGTAAAACCAGATGCCTGTTTCCACGCAGTCATCATAGCTTGTCAGGTCTTGTGACAAATATTTATCATTGCCGTTTGTATTCTCCGTATGCTTGATATGAGAGCTGTTGGAGGAGTAGTAACCTGCACTGTCTGTCACGACGATGTGGCTTTCTCTCGTGGTCGTCGATGTGATTCTGAATGGTATATTTCCCATTTCTTTTCTTGTATCGAAGTCCAGCTTGGTAAATGCTAAATCTCCACGGACAAGAGGTTCATATACGGAGATGGCTGTAGTAGTTAATGGGTTGCCAGTGATGATGGCACCTTGAATCTTGTCGCCGACGTAGAGGGAGGCACCCTTAATTGCTGTGGCATTTTCCCTTACCTGACCGATAAATATGCCATTGTCAATTTTTCCATTGGCATCAAACATAGCTCCTCCATCTGTTAAAATTTTATAGCCTTCAGGAGCTTGTATTTCCCTAATGGTTACTGTCCCAAGAGGAAGCACAGTATTATTCTCCTGATAATATAAATCATCACCTGACACAAAATGTTCTTTATCTAGTGCCGTTGCAATATTTCCAGTATCTCTATCAAAAATCGTTTTAATAACCCACGTTCTTGTGGCTTCTTGTGGTAATTGATTAGTATTACTGTAATATCCATCATAATACTTTACTTCAAACAAAGCACCTTCCAGAGATGCACCACCAAGAGCAGATTTCTCATTCGTCTCCTCATCCCATTTTACTAACATAATATTTATCGGGTCATCCACTGGCACTTCCTTACAAGTCACAGGATAGATTTCATCTGCTTTTTCCAAAGTAACCTCATGCATAGTTGTCGTTGTTCCCACATTACAGGTATCTAACTGATAACCCTTTGATGCCTTAGTTTCCTTCACATAATAGGTGTCGAACGGAAACTCCAGTACAGGTAGTTCCCCATCTGCATTGGTTTTCAGATTTTCCGCCTTTGCCGTTTTTATGATTTTTCCTGATGCATCCTTTTCCGTGATATACTCTGCAACAATAAGGTCGCCTCTGTCCATTTTGTAGATGGTATATTCCGCACCTTCCAGCGAGTAGCATCCATTGTCCCTCGTCATGTCGGGATTACTGCTCTCCTTCGTCACCCATACACTTGCCGTCTCAATATAATCCTGCTCATTTACCTCCGTATTGCTGTCATAATTTACGGTTACAAACTGTGACTCATGACTTATCCGATAAGAACCGTCCGTTGGAGGCTTTATCTCGGTCACTGTATAATTGCCTGGAAGCAACGTCAGTGTTTCTTTTCCTGCATCATCAGCATTATACATGGTTGCCGTGACCGTATTTCCTTCTGCATCTTCCGCTGAAGCAACCACCTTCCCTTTACCCTCGGAATCCGTTTCAAAGAGACCGACTGTGATATTGTCTCCTCCGGTAACTTTGTATACGGCTCCTTCCAGATTGTAGTATTGCCTATGGCTGTCGCTCTCTGTGATACTCGGTTCCCCGCTTTCCTTCGTTAAGGACATTGTCCCATATTCTTTGTAGCGGTATATGGCAAATCCGCTTGCGGACTTATTGCCTGTCCCGCTTCTGGTAAACAGCCAACTGACAGGGGTTTTATCTGTGCTGCCGACGCTTTCATTTAAGGCATTACAGATGTTTGGGACACTGTTTGTCCAAGTGTCTCCCATGATTGCGGCATGTGTTCGATTTTCCGAACCGTAAAAGATGATGATGTCGCCCGCTTTAATATCACCTGAATTAACAAGTTCAATAAATGTATTCTCTGCATTTGCTACTGCAACACTGCTTTCCGTACTTGTTGCCCCCTTGGCTCCATCAATCGTATCATAT
Source organism: Clostridium sp. (assembly GCA_023667695.1). Lineage (GTDB taxonomy): Bacteria > Bacillota > Clostridia > Lachnospirales > Lachnospiraceae > CAG-632. The sequence continues at coordinate 80,261 of JAMOZY010000003.1, forward strand.
GACGTACAGCCGGTACCTGACGCATTTCCTGCCATGTTGTAGATCCTGTCAAACTTGTCACTCACTTCAAGAAAACCATCCTGAAGCCCTCCAACGGCCGGTGTATGTGCATTGCTTACTCCTGTTTCTTTTAATCCCTCATGTATAACTCTTGAGGTCCAGCCTGCACAGGACCAGTTGCTGGTGGCATTATATCCTCCGTCACCATATCCATTGGGTCCTGAAATGAGCATTCCTTTGGTCTGAATATAATCCTTCATTTTCTGCCAATAAGAGTTCACCTGAATTTCAACATTTGCATAGGTCTGCAGTTGTGTTTCCATGATTTCCGCTTCCTGAAGTATCGCTTCCGTTACTCCTACTTCCTCTTTCATGCTCCAGAATATCAGGTCATATTCATTTTCTGTTGCCGTATCGCTGAGCAGAAAGACCTGAAAGTTTTTCATCGGGTCAGGAAGCGTGCTGATACATGCTTTCAGGCTTTCAACTGCCTGTGTCTCCTCTTCCGTCAGCTCCCTATGCCTGTTGCAATGATATATTTCCTCAGCGTAGCCTGAAAGCAGCAGATGGGATATGCCTGCCCGTTCTTCTTCCGTTACCGCATTACAGGACAGGAATTTTTCTTCCATGTCAGTCTGCATGTTCTGGTACCCCGGTGCCCCATAACTGTAGTATACAGCTTTTGCAAGGGCTTCTTCCGTAACGGGAACCGACTCTGCCGTAATGCTACTTTCGGTCATTTCGTAATCGGGTACGATGGCATATGCATTTACATTTGTGCTATCCGGCATTTCATCGGTGGAATACCAGTTGGTTGTTCTGCTACCATATACATAGGAACCGCCTTTGTATATGGTGACGGTTTCTGCTGCGTCCGTTTCCGTTGCTGACGGGCTTTCCAGTTCCGCTGCATAGACTGTCAATACATCCAGCGGACAGTTGGTGAGCAGCATGAGTGCAGACATGACGCCTGCTATCATCTTTTTAACTTTTCTCATATCCTAGTTCTCCTTTCATTTTTCTAAATTTGGACATAAAAAGAGCACCCGCCTTTGGCGAATGCTCTTACTATCCCATTCCTAGGGTTTTATTCTTTTTTGTTTTCTCTCTCCCTCCTTTTCAACTAAATGAAGAAAGAGCATTTACCATTGGCAAATGCTCTATTGTTCTACTGTTTCTGTTATTTTACTTGGTTGCTCCACAGGTCGTACACTTATATCCGTCCAATACCTGCTCGTCGTATGCTTTCTTGTCTACAATCCATTTTTCCTCATAGACTGCTTCGTGGTGTGTTGTTCCGACTTGGACACGTATCGTTCCATAACTGGAACCCTGCGTTTCAAACTGACCATACAGTAGATGGTCTGGAGGATATGGTGGCCCGCATGCTATGCAATGGTCTGGTCCTTCTCCTGACGCTGTAATATCCTTCCCACAATAATTACAAACATAATGTCCTTCATAAATCGGTTCATCATATGCTTCTTTCACACACACATTTCCATAATGACCTTCTTCATCATGGTGGACAGTCCGATACTGTGCCTGCCATGTATGCTGGTGCGTACTGCCTACCTGATTTCCGCCTGTCGGCTGTTCTGTTGTATTCGGTGCCTGTGTTGTGGATTGTGCCGTCGTCTGTGGCGGGGTATTGTTCGTTCCTCCCGTCGGTTTGTTGCCATCGGCTGTACTGCCCGACTCCGTGGTCGGCTTTCCTGCTTCCTCAGTGGATGCCTCGGTTTCCGACTGGCTGTCTTCTTCTGTAGTGTTTTCCTCCTCTGACTCTTTTTTCCCTTCTGTACTATTGGAATACAGCGTTGCATTTTCTGATGTATCTTCATAGCTGTCTGCCACTTGTTCCTCCGGATGTGCTTTCCCGCTTGTCACAGTTTGGTCTTCCTGCTTTCTGCCTGAATTTCGGGTTATAAACACAACGGTTGTTGTTACTGCAATGCATAAAAGCAGGATTATCGCTATGATTATAATTTGCTTTTTCTTATTACTCATTTCATTTCCCTGCCTTTCATTGTCTGCTCCAATATTTTCTATCTATACTACTAGTTATACCATCCTCCTTTGGTTTTATCAAGCTATTTATCTTGACACTTTAACATTTTATCAGTTATTTATTAACGTCCGCCTAAGCAGTACTCCAGTAATTTTATCCTTTAATACTGTTTCTCAATTCTACGTCTCCTTTCATTAGAATTCATAGCCTTGAGCAGTGATTTACATAGCAGAATATTGACTAACTTCATCACTACCCTTACTATGACTACAACATGTACGTTTTATCCCTCATCGCCCCGTACACATGGGAATTACAGACGAGCCGCCTAAAGCGTTCACGACGCACCCCTTGGGGCACTATCTCCTCTCATGCCGATTTCCGAGGATTGGGGAACCCGAACGGTCACCCATATGGATTATTATCCTTCCGCCACATTAAACTCTGCCTGTGTGCTCCATCTTCACCGCTAGGTCCTTCAACTCTCCTCGCACCTTACAACTGATTGCCTGTTTGACAGATGTACCGGAATTTTACTCCGTATAGCTTTCTCACCACTTATACGCTGCGGCATATATAACCGCAGTATCTGTAATTGCTATTTAATTTTCATGTTCAGAAAGAATAGACTAAGTCGCCAAAATCCTTCTGATATATATTATAGATTGTTTTTTGTAAAAAATCACCCCGAACATCGTACCAGTCGGGGTGAAGTTTGTACCAGTTGAGACTGATTGGTTGATTTTCATTTATTGTGCATTTTTAGGATATATAGTTGTAAATTCAAAAGTGAAAATAGAAAGTGAATTTTAAAACTAAATCTGGTATTCAGAGGTAAACCCTATATTCCCTTAAAAATTCTGTATTTTTAGAAACTTTTAAACATTATGGTTGGTTTTATGGTAGAATAAAATTTGCGGTAAACCTCATTTTTCGGGTATGGCAAACAAGTCTCTGGAAATTACCATTTTTAAGACTAAATCCTACAGGCTTATGAAATTTATGTAAAAGTTGTCCAAATCTGGTGTTCGTAGATTTGCTTTGGTTAATGCTTCAGCAGCTTCGCCGTCAGGATTATGTCATCCGGCGCGACATACTGGGCTACAATGCATCTATGATCTCCTCATCATATGTTTTTCATGCCTCAAAATAAGACATGCTTTCATGCTGGGCTTTTCTGGATACATTATTGGCATGGTCTACACGTTTGCGAATATCCCACTGCGTAAGTTTTTCAAAAACGGTGCCTTTTGGAATGATCATGCGAATCATGGTGTGTATATTTTCAATACCGTCTTTCTGATTGCTCCGCATCGGGTCGCAATAATAGATACTTGTCCTGGCGGTTCCAATGCACCCGAATTTCCGAATTCCACACCCCTGTCAGTGGGGATTACAGGAAACAGGCAGGAAAAATCAAATGCACTGCCAAACCTTGACTGGAGGCGGTCAAAGACTATCCTGACAGTGGATGGTGTACACTGGCTAAGCAGATAAGCCAGAAATAATTCCGTTTCCAGAAAATAAAAGGTCGGTATGCATTTATTGGATCCTTTTGCTGATTGGACGGTATCCATTTCGTCCAAATAGCTTATTTTGAAGTTGGCATAAGTTCTACCAATAAATACTGTTCTGTCTTTAATCTGTGTGTTGTGTACTTTATGAGACTTAAATTTTACTTTGCTAGATGTATTCGCCAGAACATTTGCCAAACCAACCTTGTCCTGTCCATTTTTCAGGATGGTACTGATGTTCTTAAAGCTCGGATTTGGCGTGTAATTAAGCACCCTGGAACAGGCATTTTCCAAACGCTCTGTACCATAGTGGGCAGCAAGCCTCATCAACAATGCACAGGACTTATAACTCTGTTGCTCTACCTTATGCATATATAAGAATTGCTTTACCACAATCAGAGTGGAATGACCGATGTTCTTTCCCAGTCCAAAAAACTTTCTGTGTTGTATCCTAGAAATTTTTTGTGCTTTTCAGGCATGTATTCCAGCATATAAACAGGGCCCTGTGAATAAGGACTGCCCATATGCGACGCTATACGGTTGTTATGATAGAATACTTCGATACTGTTTTCAGTAGTATGGATGTCTAACTTCTTACCAATAAATTCATACGGAACAAAATACTTGCAATCCCCGACAGTTATGAGATAATCGGGTTGTATGGTGGCAGTTGACCAGACAGCCGTTTCATACGGAGAAGCAGGTAATGGCATGAGGAAGTCCTTTTCTTCTTCAAGAAATGCAGATAACCGGCTTCCTTTCTTTTTTCTGGAAAGGTTTTTCGTTGAATTCCGTCAACTCTTCACGGATGACACAATTAAGCTCATCGAAGGTAAAAAACTTACAGTTTGTAAGTGCTGCGAGAATTCATGTTTCAACTACCCTTACCGCCCTCGGCATTAGGCTTACCTTTGGGTTTTGCGGGTCTGGCAGAAATGATGGCCATTCCATAATATTCGGATATTCCGCGGCAAGATCGGTTGAACGCAATTTCTGTCCGTGTGTTTTTAATCACTTTGGTTTTCAGGTTTTCAGATTGTCTGGTACAAGAATATGGGTTACACCATCGAAAAAAGAATATACGTGGATATGTAGCTTCTATCCAATTGTTGGATTTCATATCTGGGAAAGATTCTGCATATCCGTACAGACTGCATGGGAGGACAGCAACAAATATATATGCCGGTATATCACTGCCACTGGCGGCACCATAAACCTTAAGGGTATCGCCAACCCAGTCTACTTCCATTGTTTCTCCATGTTTGTACTTAATCCTGAGTGTAGCTTTCTTTGATGTAGCATAGACATGGTACTTTTCATCAAACTGCATGTACTGATACGGAATCGTATGCTCTGCTTCCCATTTTGCACAGTATTCTTCCCCAAAAAAAGAAAGCTTCACACCCTGTTTAGCCAGTTCGTTATAGACATACTCGTAATCCAGAAACCTCCTTCCTTCATTATCGCCCCTGTCCAGATAAAACGGGTGCTCAATGTCACTGTTTGTCAATGAATCGGGAATAGACCATCTCAAAAAATGTGTTTCCGCAAGCTTAATTACTTCAGAAACGGTGTTGCGTGAACAGCATAGGCTGTTTCAATCGCAACATTGCTGAATTCCAGACTTTTTAGTCTGATGATTACCACTGTCTGTGTGTTGGACAGCGGTTGTAACGCTACTATATGGAGTTTATTATCTCATGACCTGATACTAAAATATAAGGCACTCTATTGTAGCGCGCTTACTTCAAAGGCTTTTCTTTACGACTAGGAATCTTCTATATGGAAAAAGCTCTCGAAAACTTTTTAAAATTTGTATTCAATATATTTATTTTTGCATGGATTTCCTATACAATATAAAATAATCTTATCTGTACAATCAATGATATAAGATGTAGCTGTATGAATACAACCATGGTTACATATAGAAAAATCAGGATAACCATCATGATCTGCTAACAAATCTTTTATTCCATTACAAGAAACAACTGTTTTAATAAGTTCTCGACCACGCTGTAACCTTTTTTCAGTCCATGATTTGATAAATTCATCTGATATAGTTTTAATTGGTTTTTTTATTTTTTGAAAATGGTTTGTCATAATATATCGATCATCAATCACTGAATAACTGACTTCTTCACCATTTAGTTCAAAAGCATATGATACTATTCCATCACTACAGATAAGATTCCCATAATATTTATTGGGATTATATTTAAAATATTCTTTAATACTATTAATGCTACCTTTACATAATATCTTTATTAAATTGTCACCATCAAAGTAATTATTCTGTCCAGAAATCATATTTACAAAAGTGCCAACTATACCAACACCTTCTTGATTCAAGCCTCCATAACACCCTTGATGATTCTTTATAACTAGATATTTCTTTGAACCAAAATGAATCGTTTCTACCCACTCTTCTATAGATGTTCCTCTAATTGGATCTCGATTTTTAAAAACATAAGTGTGCTCAAGTTTTACAGTTCCAATAGTACACATATTTTAAGCTCCTTCACTATGAATAGTATTTTCCAATTGAGGTAATTCTGTCTTTGTATTTACCCAACCTCTTTTTATGCAAATCTTATCCAATCTATCTAAGTGAATTTCTTTTCCCTCTTTAAGAATGCAACCATGTTTATACTCATCATTTTCAGAGTCCCTTTCCAATTCTCTCCAAATATCTGTATGATAATCTACAAAAATCTGTGCTACATCTCTGTTTTTTAAATAAAAACATGGTTGATAACTCTTTGGCATATAACTATATTGTGGATTAAGAACAAAAACCTCATTTCTATCAATTATTTGAAGACTCAACATTTTAGGGAATGGTCTTTCTTTAGCAATATTTTCAATATTAACAAATGCCAAAAATAAGTTTGGCAAATCCTTTGTCGCCTCAATTAATCCTCTAACCCATTCCATTTTTTCCTTAGTTTCAATACTCAGAATCCTTTTAATATTAACATGCGGATGTGACTTTGCATATTCAATATCTGAGTCAAAATATGATTTTCTCTTACTCTCATCTTCATATGACTCAGGTGGATTAGGATCAAGCTGCGTAAGCAAGACCTCACTAGTTGCACATAACCGACATTTTGTTAGTTTTGAATAAAAATCCTCATGTTGCGTTAAAACTTCAAGCGAAGCATTATTAAAGTTACGTATCTCATTTGATAAACTTGTTACGGTTGGTGCTATTTGCTCTACCTTAGATTTAATTTCTTTAAGTTCTGTATCTCGCTCAACTGATTCAAGATAATCGTCAACAAATTTACCTGCAAATGCAAGACCAAGTTGAGCAAGAGCTGGAGCAATAATACTCTTTATTGTTTCCATTATATCAGTTGTTCCGATGGTACTAATATAAATAACATACACAGCCTCTAACGCTAACAATAAAAGTGGTAATATAACAAATAGAGTATGTAATACTAGATACCAATTCTTTTTTCGAATATTTTCCAATTATAAATCCCCTTTCTAGATAATAACTGTTATGACAAATAGTCATGTATTTCTTTTAATTTTAGCCTTTACTTCAATCAATAATATTTAAATACATCACCAATAGGTAATGCAATAACGTTATTTTGACAAGGAATGCAAGTAGGCCCCACAACCATGTTATACTTATCCGCAACTTCAGATGCAGATTCCCAGAATGAATACATGGTGTCCGCCTTATCTAAACAAGAAGGCAGAGCGTTATGTACTGCTCTATAGTGAGATATTATCGGCATAACACCTCTCTGTGAAATCGCTTCAATCCCTTTGAGCGTAGACGCAATAGGTTCAATTCCCCCCATTAGAAGACATCTTGCCCCAAACTTATCCATCTGACTACCAAGGAATTCAAGAGCATTAAAATAACGCTCAATCCCAATTTCATTTTTACCAGGTATCAACTTTTGGGCAAATTCTTGATTAAATATTTCGATATTTAATGCTATCTCATCAACTCCTGCATTTATCATACTTTTCAATGAAGAGTTTTGGGGAGGAGGAGGTAACATAACATATATAGAAAATTTAGGATACTTTTTCTTTATTGCTGATGCAATCTCTGCAAAAATTGCCGCACCAAAATCCTCTTTTGGAATAACTCCTCCACTTAGCAGAATATGTCTAATTCCATTGTTGGGTATCTCCATAGCTGAATCAAGAATCTGTAATACTTCATTTGGCTTCATTAAATAGTGTGAAGAATAATGCGAAGCCTTATCTATACCACAAAATCTACAACCTTTTTTCCCTTCCTTAAACGCACATCCTGAATAGACGGTTATTCCCAATCTATCAAAGCATATTTTTGCAGCTGATGGTATAACTTTTTCATCCAAATTCAGGTCTATAGATATTGGATTTTTCAGTATCTTAATTTTACTTACAGAAATCCCTTTTTCATCAATTACATCTCTAAAATCTGTACTAAGCCTATACGGTGATTTTTCATTTATGGGTATGTTAACACACAAACCACTTTCAAGAATAGCTTCTATTCCATACGAAGATCCCGTCCTAACAACAGAAGGAACACGATAACCAGCTTCAAACAACCTACTTCGCACTTGCTCATCCAGATATATTCCTTTTTCAAATAATTTAAATTTCAATAACCCCTGTTCTTTAGAAATTTTCATACATTTTATCATTCCTTCCTAAAGTGCAAAATACTTTATGATATTTGTCAAATCTTTTCACTCTTTGCACTTTGTATTAATCGTAGATATGCTTTTGCACACTTAAGAATATTCTCTTTTTTTAGTCTTTCTTCTTTGACATGGGCATTATAAATATCTCCCGGTCCAAGCACAAACGATTTTTTAAATCCTCCATTTCTGAAATACCTTAGATCATAAAATCCTTTTCCCTTTTCTAATTTCGCCTCAGCAATATCTTCTTTAACAATTCCAAGAATATTATCAAAATTTTCTTCTTGTATACATGGTTCAATTTCCAACAAATTTTTCCAAGATAGCGGGGAATATGCAAGAGAAAATTCTGTTCTGATTTTATTATTCAAATTACTAATATGGTCATTTGTCCATTCTATTTGCTTAACTAATGTAGTTGGTGTGTCAAAGCGATAATCTAAACTAAAAATTGTTGTGTGTGTCCAAACATTTACTGCGTTAGAAGTAATGCACTTTCCTCCAATTACAACATCTGTAGAATCACATGTTTTCATAAAATCCGAATAATAACGACACATTATTTCAAATGCAGAAACAGCATTTTTATCAAATCTCTTTTTGGAATCCAATGTTATACTCACTTCTAGCCAAAGTGCCCCTCTGTGGGCTGATATAAGATTTGGATACGAAGAATCTGCAACAATTATCATTGCTTCTTTTGGCAAAAAATCAAGTAAGTCAGAAACTATTTTTTTTGATGCAATTTTTCCACCCGTCTCTTCATCTGGACTAAATGAAAAACTCAGATTGACTCTTATATTCTTTTCGATAGCATTTTTACAAGCAATCCAAACAGCAACAATTCCGCCTTTCATATCGCTACATCCACGCCCAAAAAATGTAGAATCGCTTTCTTGAAAACATATTTTATTATCGTTTGCTGGAGGAACAACATCGTAATGCCCATTGAAATGTACATGCGAATATTGAGAATCTATTATATGCTTTCCAATAATAATTTTCCCCAGAGATGTATCTATTAGTTTAACCGAAAATCCTAATTCACAAAAAAGAGCAGAAATGCTATCAGCACAACTACTGTATGAGTTGTAATTTTCATAAAATGAAAAGGTGTTATATTGCATTAAATTAAGCAATATTGAATCTATTCTATCCATATATATCTACCAACCTTTCAACGAATTTAGACACATTTGAGCCGATGTGTCCAAACTTAATTTGTCCAGCATCTAGCCCAATAATCCTAACATCCTGTAGCCCATTTCTTACAGATGAAACAAATACAAGGTATTTATCAAGACTATCAATTACGCATGAAGCATCAAAATCTGAAATAAATTCCCCAGTATCCGAATAATAACCACTGAGTAACAGTGGAACATTTAAAGTTACAAAATATTGAAAACCCTTTCTAACTTTTGCCAGTTTCGTTTTCCTACCAAGCATGAGCCCAATAATATTATTATTTTGAGGTTGAAAATAGGATAATAGTGATGTAGAATTTTGAAGACGAAAATTTGTCTCATTATAAAAAAAAATTCCATCTTTAATAATATAGTCAACTCCTATTAACCCCCAAATTCCTGCTTTTTGATAAACTGAGCCTATTCGAAATAATTGTTCTTTAATATTTGAATACTTACCAACTTTAGAATCATACAACCCGAAATCATTACCTCGAAATAAAAAAGTTTGAATACTATTATCTTCACCAGTCAACAAATTCTTCTCGACAAGTTGTATTGATGAGGAAGTAATTTGAATGTCATTTGCTGTAACCCAAATATGCGTTGAGCAAGAATAACCGTCAGAAATATACTGAGTTGCAATATCAGCTTCCCCATACTTCTCTACAAAAAACAAATAATCAGTTTTTGAATTTATTAGATAAGTCCCCATACCAGATGAAGTATTATCAAATTGAATTATGAACGGACATCCAACAGTGTTTGTTATAGTCTCCCAAGACAAATGATTCGGAATAATCCATTTTGGTGTTACGATATTCGCCTGATTCATCATAAACATTTGAAGAGAACGAACTAACTGGGAACGAAAAACTTTCTCATTTAATACCGACTGCTTTCTACGCAATTTTATTATTGATTCATTTGATAAATAATATGGAAACAAAATCGAATCTTTATCCAATAAATCATTAAGCTGTTGTTCATAAATATCTATAATTTTCTTAATATCAGTCGATACCCACTTGTTCCTTGAATCTGGCAATATTCCCTTTTCATCTAGCGAAAAACAATTAGTTGGCAACTGATTTCCCACAAGTGATTCACATGTAAAATATGATTCAATATCATGCAATGCCCTTGAAAATAGCATTCCATCAGAAAGTCGCTGCCCTAACCACACTCTCTTACTCATTTAAGTTCCACCTTTCAAAAAAGTCTGGAAACAAATCACAATAAGTCGGAGTAAAAAGTTCTTTCTTGTACTTGTCTTCCCCAGTTAAAAATTTTAATTCTTCATAAAAGCCAATCGTTTCATAGGCATCCGGTTTGCTCAACTTTTCACCAAGCGAAAATAACTGTAATTCAGGATTACTCTTAAATCTAATGATATTTAATCCCATGTTCTTTTGAATCAAATAATATCTAAGACATTTTGAGCATTTACCGCACCATTCTCCAAAAAAGCATGACTGCATTTTCAGTACACTATCAGGTTGGTTTCTCATCAGCCAAGTAAATAGATAAATTTCGTGCATTCCTGCAATAGGTGAAAACAAGAGAATACCAGACGCTCTCAGCAGTTGTTCACTCATTGGGATCATAACCAGTTTACATTGACTATCATGTATAGGAATCTCCCCACTTTCTTTGACTACAACTTTTTCCCAAAGATCCTTTTCACAGCCATGGGTTATATATCTGCAATTATAATAAACTGCCAAAGGATAAGAGAAAATAACTGTCAATAAATCTCTACCTTTAGGAATGAAATTATTAACAGGAGGTTTCCCATAGCAATTACTTATTTCGCACAATTTTTTTACAAGAACATTAAATCCGTTTAATTTAATCTCATCAAAACTATCATATAAATACTCGCATGCACTTTTTTCATAAGTAGACGATTCAATATTCAACCCTGAAAAAAAACAACGTTTAATGAATGCTTTATTGTTTTCCAACAAAATATCTGAAACAAACGAATCCTTGCCTCCACTCACGAGATTAAGTACTTTAGGTCTTTCAGTATTACTTAAAACGACATTTTTATGATGCGAAGTCCAATTAATTTGTGGAATCTGAATACTTGTACCCTCTTCGTAATTCCTTATCGCATAAAGTGCCTTTAAAATATCTGAATAATTTCGAATATCTTTCTCGTCACAAACTAAAGAAATTTCACCTTGCAATAGAAACATTTGTGACAAAAAAATAGTCAAATAATTACACACAAGAGATAAGTCAACCAAGTCACTCAAAGTAATAGGATATATCACCTTCAACTCATTTACTAATTGACTTTCATCATTAAACTCTACACTATAATAAGCAATCAGAGAATCGTTGTTATAATCTAGCACAACTTCTGTATATATGGAAGTTGCAAAAACCTTCATCATAAAACCGTCCCCCTAATCTTAGATATATGGATACCACCATCCTCGTAAAGTATCATTTTCAGCAAACTGACTATTAATAATTTTTGAACGGACAAATTCTCGTATTCCAAGTTCACCAAGCTCATATCCCAGACCACTATTTTTACGAGCAATCCAAGGACAATATTCGTTTGAAAGCAATGGCTCATTAATCCATACCATTCCAATATCAAGTTTCCTTGCAATATATCTTGCCTTTTCCTCATCCTGAGTAATCACTGATGCCCCCAACCCATACTCAGAATCATTTGCAAGTGTAATGGCTTCATCAACGGAATCAAATTTCAATATTCTTACCAGTGGACCAAATGTCTCTTCCTGAACAATTTTCATATCGTTAGTAAGATTTACAATTACAGTCGGTTTAATAAACCAACCATTAGCAAGCTCGCCATTTTCATAAGCTCCTCCCCCAGTAATTATCGTGGCTCCACGTTGTACAGCATCTTGAATTTGCCCGATAACTTTATTAAATTGCATTTCATTTACAACTGGTCCCATTTCAACAGTTGGATCAAGCCCATTCCCAACCTTTATTTGTTCACAATACTCTTTTGCTTTTTCCACAAATTTGTCAAATATATTGCTTTGAACATATACACGTTCAATGCTCGAACAAAACTGTCCGCAATTAGTAGTGCTTCCCCAAACAGCCGCCATAGCTGCAAAATCTATATTTGCATCATCAAGAACAATCATAGGGTCCTTCCCTCCAAGTTCAAGCGACGTTTTAATAAATCGATCTGCCACCTGACTTGCGATAGCCTTGCCAGCCTTTACACTTCCCGTGAAAGATACCATATTTATCTTGTTTCGCAACAAAGCGGTCCCTTGTTCTCTATCACCATAAATAAATCCCACTAGCCCCTTCGGTAAGAAATCACATTCCATAATAATCTTTTCAAGTTCTTTCGCAACTAAAAGTGTATTTTCAGATGGTTTAAATGCAATAGCATTTCCCGCCATAAGTGCTGGTGCCATTGACCATATCGGTGTCTGAAGAGGCATATTCCACGGTTTGATAAGAGCAACTACACCATAAGGTTCATTAATAATTTTAATGTCCTTCCCCGGCACATCTCTGATAATAAAGTCTGAAAGCATACTTTCCGCTTTATCTGCAAATGTTCTAATAAACTTTACACTTTTTGTAACTTCTGGTAAGGATTCTGAAAGAGGTCTTCCCATTTCTTTTGTCATCAATGTAGCAAATTCATTTGCCCTGTTTTCAAGAATTTCTGCAAATCTTCTTAATCGTACACCTCTTTCTTCATATGAGTATGATGACCATACGGAAAAAGCTGCCCTACAGCGTGAAACAATCTCAGTAATTTCAGAATCTGTTGTACAGCGAACAGTTCCAAGCAATTCTTTGTTAGCCGGATTGTATGAATTAATAGAATTACCAACTTTTAAAAACATAAAAAAATCCTCCTTAAATATTTTTTATTCTTGAAATCCATAAATGCTATTTTGTACATTCTCGGATCCCTTGCAATCTTAAAACATTCGATTCACTTGTATAAGCTCTAAGACATTTACTTACAAAGATTAGGGTGTCAAAAGACATCTTTATAAGTTACTTTATTTTAATTTGTAATATCAAAATTTCTTAAAATATTGATTTTAAAAAATTCCTATAGTCTCTCATTAAATCATTCATACTTTTTAACGACAACAAATAACTTTTCATTATCATCTCTCAAAATCTCCCAAAAATCCAACTTAAATCATTTAATGCAAGATGACCTCCCATTACACTACCTAACTCATTAAACCATATTTCGATTATACTCTACACTCATCCAAAAATCACCATGCACATTGTACTAGCCCTAAATCACCACCTCCCATTTCTTCTAGCTTTATGCATCCCTTATTCTTCCCCTTCTGCCGTATACCTCTTCCATTGTATCCTTCACATTCTCCCGTCACCATGACAGGTCCCACCTGCCACCAAAAGGGCAGAATTCCCCCTTGGTGGCAGATGTTTGTTTTATCAGAGCAGAACATATAAAAGACTGCTCTTACCTCCATTGTCCCGATACCGCTGTTCTGTTCTTATCAGTCCTGCTTTCCGCAAATCCCTGATTGCCCGCCTGACAGTGGTCTCGGACAGTTTCAGTTCTCTTGCTATGGTTGGAATTGCCGGCCAGCACTTTCCTTCCTTGTCTGTGCGGTCGGCAAGGTAAATATAAACCGAAATAGCCCGATGGGGGAGGTCCATCCGATAGATAAAATCATGTCTTCTCATCCTGTTTTTCCATGCTCCCTTCTTCCTCTGTGCCTGTAACAATCTGTTCGATTTTCCTGTCGTTTTTCCGTCTTGGTGCAGTTTTTATCGTTCCTTTTTTGCTCTGTGGATGCCTGTTTTGTGGATTCTTATTTTGTCCGGGTTTTCTTTCCTGCAGTTTATACTCAAACGGCACATCCGCCCCATTTGCAAAATCACTTATTTCCTCCCCTGTTTTCATCACTATCTCCGCTTCAGCATCCTCATAGGATTTTTCCTCCCACAATACTTCGGAATGATACCGTTTCATAATGCCCAGCATGATATCCGACTGTTTCGCATACTGCACGCTGCGGTTTTCGTTTTGCTTTACCATATAAGGTTTGTCTTCATCAAACCGTATGCCCCATTGGAAGAACAGCCTTAGTTTTACCCGCATCGGATGGAATCCCGTCTTCATGACCACAAACTGCCCCTTCTGCATGGATTTTAATTCATCCGCTGTCATCAGCGGTCGTTCTATCATCTGTAATGACTGCGAGGGGTCATTTTTGCTCCGACTGACGGAACCGCTTAGTACGGTCCGGCTGCCAAGTGCTTTCGAGAGTATTTCTGCGGAGCTGCTGTTCGGTGCAAACCCGCCGAATATGGTCAACTGGGTATTGTCTATGATAATCTCTGCTCCCTCTTTGCCGTAGTTTTTCTCAAGCTGTGCAAAAGATTGAATGATTGGAACAATCTGCAGACGCCTGCTTCTGGATGCAGAGAACATCATTTCCGCTGATTCTATTTTCGGTAGAGTTCCGAACTCATCACAGAAAAAAATACAGCGGTTTTTGAGCCTTCCGCCCTGTTCATCCGCCACGGCAAGGATTTCCCGATACATCTGCTGGATAATCAGTGAAACCATGAAAAATGTGTTGGGATTTTCTTCCGGCATGATAAGGAATACCGCACTTTTCTCATTGCAGAACCGTTCCGCATCAATTTCCATGTCAAAGCATAAGAGCTGCTCCAGCTCCGAATCCAGAAATACATTCAATCTGGAAAGCACCGTGCTCATGACGCTCGTCATGGACTGTTCTGCGGTATTTAATGCCGCACCCGCAAACCATTTTGCCTTATGCTCATCGGGCAGAAGCTCCATAAGCTGCTGAAAGCAGTTTTTTCCCTTCTTCCCCGACGGCTCCATTAATTCCTGAATGACCTTGAACACTGATACGATATGCCGCTTTTCCGGTTCACAAAATTCCGCCACCAGAAGGATTGCGGCGGTTAATACTCCCTCGGCAGCGTCATAAAAGTATGCATTCTGCCCGAAGCTTGCGGAATCTGTCCCGGACATAATAATCGTCTTGGCAATGATTTTGGCGTATTTTTCTGTTTTGCCCTTGTACACCAGCTGTTCGGGATGTGCCAGATATGCATCCATATATTGATTGACCAGATGGAGCAGGTTGTTTCCGTTGGAGTGGGTCGGATTTCGCAGGTCAATGACGGATATTTTGTAACCGTATTTTTTTGCTATATTTCCATAGTTCCGCATGATGTCACCTTTTGTATCGGTTGATAGAAAGGACATGCCGCTTGCGCAGGCATATTCGATACAGGCATACAGCCAGTATGCGGTTTTGCCGATTCCTGCCGCACCGAGCATCAGTGCATGAACATCCCCTGTATCTACCATTGCCGTGGATTTCTTTCCTGTTCCTTCACAGCCCACTACAATTCCCTGTGGCAGAGCCGTTCCATCTGCCGTGGTCGGCATCATTCCCTGTTCCGCCTGCCTGCGCCACCGTTCGGGTTCAAAGGGAATCTGTTGATACATGTTTCTGATTTCCGCCTTTGTCGCCCATCTTGCAGTTCCGTGCTGCCCGTCCCCGACCGTCTTTGCCTTGATTCCATTCAGGGAATACAGCCGCCCAAGCACGCTGATTCCACCAAGTAGGGCAAACATGACGGTTCCGAGGATAATCAGGGCTGCAATATCTGACATGATGATTCCTCCGTTTCCCATTCTGCCTCAGTTGCAGTTTCTGTTTGTTCCGCTGTTTTTCTCTCCTCATTCTGACTGCTTTCCATTTCTGATTTTTCATTCATGGCTCTCAAATACAATAAATCCTCGTTCCAGTCCTTATGGATTGGTACGAGGATTTCATACTCTGCTCCCTGTTCGGTTAATCGGTCTGCGATCCGCTTATTTGCTTTTTGCCCTGCCTCATCATGGTCCAGACATAAATATACCTTTTGCAGATGCGTATGCTCTGTCAGGGAGTGAAATAAAACTCTATCGGATACGGAACACGCCGCCGCATAGCTGTGTGCCTGCCAGTTTCCTTTGTTCATGCTGATATAGGAAAGCATGTCAATGGGTGCCTCAAACAGATAGATTTTTTCACTGCTCCCATACCAGTGAAAGCTGTATTCCGGCAGGCTTCCCGCCGCATTTCCCTTGTAACTGCTTCCGCTTCCTGAACTGCGTTTGTGTGCATGTCTTGGAATTCCGCTTTTGTCATGCCCTACGAATACGGCATTGTGATATTGGCGGGATTCATAAATCATCCCTTTCCGAATAAAAGACAGAAGTACATCCCTGTCGATGCCTCTTTTCATGTGAAGATAGGAAAATACCCGATGCATGCTTTCATTTTGAGACGGCAGTTCAAACGGCTTTATCTCCCTTTCCGTCTGCTGTGCAGTAATCAATGTACCGCAGGCTCCACCCAGCAGATATTCCACCGCCTCAGGATAGTTTTTGCCATAGAATTTTCGGACAAAGTCTATGGCATCTCCGCCTGTCTGCTCGTACTGATGATACCAGAGGTTCCCTCGTACCGTAACTTTTTGTGAACCATCCTTCCACTCATACTCCGAGCCGGAGCGTTTCAGTTTCTCTCCCCTGCTCCGCAGAAAATACACAAGATCCGTCCGCCTCGCCTGCTCCCGCTGTTCCTCCGTAAAATGTTTGTATGTTGTCTGCATATGCCCTCCTTATCCCTGTTTTAATCCATGTGCCTGTTTCTTCGCTTCTATTTTCCGTCTTAACTTGCGATCCACCTGAATCCTGTTTCCGCCGTTTTCCCCCTCTTCCATACGGTTTTGCAGGATTCTTCCCGTATGATGCAGGAGAAGGAGCACACCGAGTCCTGTATACAGATTTCGATTGTGCCGAAGGTCAGACAGAAGCTGTTTGGCATACGGATTTCCATGCTCCGCCGCTGCATTTAAATATGCAATTGCCTGCTCGTAATCCCGCTCTGCCTCCCCTCCATACAGATAAATCTTTCCAAGCTGATATTCTGCATAGCTGTTGTTCTGTTTTGCTGCTCCAGTCAAATAGCGGATGGCACGCTCTATATCCCTGTCTGTTCCCTCTCCCCGATACAACAGTTTCCCCATGACATACTGTGCGGCAGGAAATCCCCGGTCTGCCGACATGGTAAGAAGACGGATTGCCTGTTCTGTATTCTTTGGTAAAAATATTCCATCCAGATATGCCTTCCCCAGCGTATAAGCGGCATACCTGTTCTGCTGATTGGCGGATGCCTGAAGCAATTTTACCGCCCTTCCCACATCCTGCTCCATATCCGTGCCACGAAGCAATTGTCTGCCCAACAGATATTCCGCATAACTGTTGTTTTGCCCGATTGCCTTTTCCAGCCATCGGACTGCATTTTTCACATCCTTTTGTACATGCTCCCCTGTTAAAAACAGCTTTCCCAGCATATATTGTGCAACGGTATATCCCTGCTCCGCCGAAGCTGTCAGCCATCGGACTGCCTCCTGCGGGTCATACAGGGGAGATTCTTTGTCAAGAAACATTTTTGCAAATCCATACTGTGACCACCTGTTTCCCATTGCTGCCTCTGCCCGTATTGTCTCGTATACGGATGTCAGTTCGGGTCTGCTCCCTGCCGCCTTTTTCTCTAACGGTTCTACACATTTTTCTTTCCCTGTGCTTCTTACAGCCTCCATATCATCCATGGTTCCCGTATTTTCTATAGCTTCCATCTCTTCCATGGTTTCCATGGTTTCCATGTTCTCCGCAATTTCCATGGCTTTCATGGTTTCCATATCCTTTATTTCCTCCGGCTCATCCATCCGCACAACAGTTTTTAATTGCATTGCCTCCCGTATTATCATGTTTTTGATTGACTTGAATTCGTTGTTCTCTGCTAATGGAATTCGTTTCGGCAGTTCCTGCGTATAGGTCTGTATCACTGCCTCCTGCTGCTCATACCACAGGTCATACAGGGTTTTTATCCGCTCATCCTTCTCCAGTTCCTCCACAATGGCGTCAACGATATCCTTTACATCTGCTTTCAGATAACCATAGATTTTTTTGCCGGATGTGTTGCTCAGTCTCTCATTTAACGTAAGAAGAAGTTTCTCCAACTGTGCATTGTCTCCATTGCCCTGTTTCAGGGCTTCCAATGTTTCCTCCATGATTTTCCGGCTGTTTTCTTTTACTTCGTTCCTATGCATGGTCTGTTTTTCATAAATACACAGCAAATCCTGTGCAAATATGTCTCTTGCAAAGGCAGAACGCAGGTTACTGACACCCTTGGGCGTCAGATAACCCTCATTTTCTATTACCGAATATGCAAGCAGATGGACATGTGGATGATGGGATTCATTATGAAAAGCGGCAAACCATCTGAGATTTTCCATTGGAACCTTTAAGTTGACGGCAAGTGCCTCCGTCTGTGTCCGAAGCATATCCCGCCACCTGCTTCCGTTATTATATCCAAGCCGTTCCGCATCTTCTCTCCGCAGGGATATGATAACCGTCCACACATTTCCACCATGTTTGTTCAAATCCTCCGATACCTTTGACAGATTTACTTCCACACCCTCGTCCGTGAACAAACCATGTGCACCGAAGCGTTCTGCCCGCGGACGTGTGGCAATATAATCCGCATAGGTTTTCTGAGCTATTATATCGCCGGCATTGTCCTCTAGTGCTCTTGTAATAAACTCGGATGCATTTTCGATTGTGGACTGTTTCGTGTAATCCTCATATTCAAGCATCTGTCTGCTGTCAGGAAAATCCCGCAATATCTTTTCTATCAGTTTTTTCTGGGACAGGGTTGCCGCCGCATGTCTTTTGGAGTCATCAATTTTTTCCACACCCTCACGGGTTGCAATGTATTTTGCATAACCGCCCCGATTTCTTTTGCCTCCCCTGTCACAAGGTTTCAGATATTTGAACTTGGTAACCAGCTTCGCCATCTTCTCCTCCCCTCCTGCTTATTTTCTTAAGCGAAACCTGCCCTGAGATGTCCGTGCGTCTGCTTGTCTTTAACCGTTCTGCCAGTCTGCTGCATCGTTAAAGTTGAAAGAACCATTAAGCCGTTTCACTTCTTTGATGCATTCTCCCCGCAGTCGCTCCAGTGAGATTCTGTCAATTTCCTGCGATGCAGCAACCACATTCATGGTAACGGCAAGCTCTACCGACAGCTTGAACAGCATCCTGCTAATTCGGTTATCGCTTTCTGCCACAATGCTCTTTAGTGTGGATACGATAATCGGAGAAAGATAGTCTTTGTTCTTTTCTGAGGAAAGATATCCGACATAGAATAGAACCGCTTTTTCAATAAATTCACTTTGGGAATTGCAGTTGTCTTCCTTGTACAGCTCCCTCACTTTATCGAGAGTCGACTCCCGAACCCATAGGGCAAATTTTCGCTTGGGTTCCTTGCGGTTGGAAATTTCCTGATTGCTGTTCTCTAACATATACTTCCTCCCTTCGTTTACTTTTGCAACAATCACATGTTGACACAATCTCATAATCTTACTTTTATTATCATCTACTCCAGTCAAAACAAAACCCCCATTTTCGTATTGAAAAACGGGGATATATATCTGAAGTTGTTTACTTTTTCATTAATTACAAATGCAATTCCAAGTATAAACTTCGAGTCTATTTAATTTTTCGAAATCATCCTGTTTTTGTTTATATTCAAAATAATGCATAAATTTTGCAACTATGCATACTTAGCTTTCATATCAATACACTACCGTTCTATACATTTAAATCTGTAAATACAAAATCACGAATCAATAAAACACATCTTTCTTATGTCACTTCCTTGTCACCCTGTCATTCATCAAAAACACTATAATTAGCAGTTTTTCTATTTTTCACATAGGAAGTGACATTTTCGCTGTCACTTCCTTGTCATCTCATTACCATCCACCTAAAACCTTTTCCAGCAGTGTTCCCGCATAAAATTGCTGATTACTTCTATCGCTTCACCTTCATAAAAATCTACCAGAAGCTTTTTAAATTCCGGTACATCCTTTTCGGGAATAACAATAAATCCTTCTCCATGTGCAATCAGATAGTGGTTTGCAAAAATTACCGATGCCCTTTTGTTTCCGTCCGTAAATACCTGCGTCTTCATGCAATACAGACACAGCTCAATCGCTATATCTACCGCTTCCTTTTCCTGCGAACGGATTTTATCAATCTGTTCCACAACAACGGATTCTATCGGAATCGGCGGAACATAAGTACTTCCTCCGATTGTCACGGGAATGCCTCTGATACGTCCTCCATCATAGAAAAAGCCTTCATTTACTAGCTTTGCAATATGACACAGCATATAATAGTTTGTTTCACTTTGAATCACATCCCGGTCCAGTATGAATTCCCATGCATGCTTTAAATTTAATATCTTTTGCACATCTGTGGCTGAAACCCCGTTTACCTTTCCATTCTCAATAATATCCTCTGTCTGTGGAAATGAAGTAGCCACGCCCTCCAAAACTGCCTGGTCATAGATATTCGTTTTCATGTTTGCCCTCGCAAAATCAAGGTTCTGCAGCACCCTTGCCGAAAGCTCCTTATCCTCATATCCAAGTGCAGTCAGCTCTCTCGTAACCTTCCGAATGGCTTTATTTAATTCCCTTGCTTCCTTTGCATTTCGCAGGAGCATTTGATACAACTCATCCGTATATACGTCCACATACGTGGATTTCAGTTTTCCTGCTACTCTTTTCCGAATATATAAATACTTAGAACCATTTTTCTCTTTTATCTCAGGATTGCCATCATAGGGTATCAGATTTAACCTTGCCTGATAATCTGCCCTTTGCTGTAACAATTCCTGAATTTCTGAATAATTTGCACCCACAGTACTTCCTTCTTTCTTTAGGGAACTTTTTGTGTGTATTATATGTCAAATGTTCCCTATATAGCAACTGTTTTTTATAGAATTTGCAATTATATTCGCTTATTCCCTGCCGCAACCCACAATTTTCTTTTCCACAGCCTGACTTTACCGACATTTCAACCCACACTTCATGCTCCTGTCTCTCATAATTGACCCACAGCCCTTAGAAATTTCAAGCTGCCCACAACGCCCCAAACGGTCGGCGTTGCCGTCCGAAGTAAAGCGAGTCGGGGTGTATCTGCAACCCCGACTCTTTCTCCTGCTTGATTTTCGACCCTATATCTATTACCCGAAAACTGTTTAATTTATTTACTCTCTCCTTACCATTTTACATTATTTCTACTCCTGTTCTTTCTATATATGGCCACATACAATATTAATGTGTTCACCCCCATTTACTACACATACCTCTAATGCTTCGAAATATTTCCTTTGTATTTAACATTTAATCAATTAGATAATTTCGCTATTTACATGACATCAAACAATCAATGAAGTCCAACGCTATAAGACAATAAATCCAATATTCTTTTATTTTGAATAAGCTGTACATTGTCATGAGTTATAATTTCATCACTCAAAAAGAAATAGAATCTTATAGCAATATCTTTCACAATTGAATTATCCAAATCAATTATATATAACCCAAATAAATCGTATACGGAATGTCCACCAATATGCTCATCTATTAGTTCCGTTTCAATACAAGCCGAAAAATGATCATGACATTCCTCCGGTGCAGGATCTAAAAAAACATCTAACGTGACATATTTAGAATCGTTATACTTTTTTTGATCGTAATAATCATAATTAAGAATCTTTTTCGCCATATCTAATAACTCTAAATAAGTAGTTATCCCAAGATAAATTTGTAATCCTTCGTCTTTAAGAAAAAAATCAATAGCTTTTTGCTTTAATAAACTTTCTTTTTCATAATTCCTTAATTCTCTCATATATGTATGATATGCAACCTCATCTCCTATAGCCAAATCTTGTTGTTGCATCTTTGTATTTATCTTATCTAAATGATTCTTTATTGGTATTTGTCGTTTATCATTTATTATGACATTAAAATTACTTTTGTAAGTGCTATAATACCATTCTCTTAATTTATTCTTAGTTAATATTGAAATTTCATTTATTTTATTATCTTCTTCCAAATCAAAAATAAACTGGACTTCAGTACTGTTTTCTGTTTCTTTGTCAAAATTACTATCATTTTTGCTTAGGGGAAATTTTACCTTCTTTCGTGGATTATTGGTATATCCGACCCCATTAAGCAATTTTTTAATAGAAGCCTCCTCATCTTGCCCAAATAAGTCAATATATATAATACTAGATAACAAACCTTTTGGTTTTACATCTGTAACACGTATAGGTATAATTTCTGTCCTCTCACCTGTTGGATCACAATTAAATATTGAGGCCCATTCTGCTTGACAATATTCTGAATCTAAATAGGACTGTGATAATATCAAAATTGTCCTTGCACAAGATAAAATTGCATTTTGCATTTCCAAAACAAAGTTATTTCCTGGTTTAAAATCCCATGCCTGAATTATTGTTGTGTATCCATATTCTTCCAGCGTACCCGCAACCCATTTTGCCCACTGTCCATCTGCTTTGTTATAGCTGATGAAAAAATCCTTCATAACTCATCATCCTTTCCTCATAAACTTAATTTTTGGGAAATAATTATTTTATCACTTAACTACATACACAAAACACATCAAAATTCACAAACATTGACTCCAACCTATCAATCTGACACCCACATCGCCAAGTATAATCAAAATATCTTCCCGACTGGTTTCAAACCGTCTGCAAAAATTCTCTATACGTTCAAATTGTCCATGTGTATCTCCCGTTATATAAATCATATCTTTCCTTCCGAATACCCGCCATTCGACGGGTATTCCATTATATTACAGCTTTCATTTCTAAACAAATATTCTGCTTATAACAGCTTTTAAGTCATCTTATCATGGACCTGGCTGATATTCAATCTTCAACCTCTCCCGCATTATCACCTTCTGACCCTTCCTCCCCATAGGTGATATACGGTACCTTCAGCCAGTGTGTCCATCTGCTCCCTGCCAACTGTGTCCGCACCACGCCATACCTTGTTCCCATCGCTTCCACCACTTCTCCGTTGCCGATATAGATGCCGATATGCCCCTCATGCCATACCGCAAGCCCCGGTATCTCAGGCATCGTATCCATGGTTCCTTTTTCCACGGCATTTTCATACATGGCATCCGCTCCGATATCCGGCATACCGTTTGTCCCGTATTCCACCTGTCTTGTTTCCGTATTCAGCCATCCGTATCCCTTTATCAGTCCCACACAGTCCGCTGTTCTTTTGCCATACCAGTTGGCACTGATAAAGTCCGCATAACCGCCTACTTCTTCCGGATACTGTTCCTTTTTGTAATCAAACAGCCTTCCATCCAGCACCTCACCGTAAGTTCCCCATACATAACCCCAGCCGGACTGTTCCGCATGCACTGCCCATTTTGCCAGGTCAATATTGTTTTTTACGGAAGGAGACGCATAATCAGAAATGTCAATATACGTCATTCGTATTCCGTCCATTACTTTTGTAAACATTTCTGCCGATATGTCCGTTCCGAATGTTGCATTGACATTTGCAATCAACTCCGCATCGGACTGTCCGTTGGCAAAGCATCCGACCAGCTTTTCCAAAAAGCCGTCTTCCTCCGCCGCATCATATAACGACATAAAATAAAGCATCTGTGCCTCATCCGCCCGTTCTGCCGTAAAACCCGCATTCAGTATAGCTGTTTTTATCTGCCCCGCCATATCCTCCATGCGCTGCATTTCCTCTCCGCACGCAATCTCTATCTTATCCTTCAGGCTCTGTGTCTCCATATTCAGCTCACCCGTAAACATGGCAAGCAGTACCGCTATCGGCGTGACAATAACGATGATAATACCAAGCATGATTCCACAGACTGTCTTTAATGCCTTTTTATTACCCAGCAAGGCAACGGCTATCTTTTTCAGTGCCGCCGCCACGGTAGCGCTCATCGCCCACCTGCCTTCCCAAACAGCTCCGATTTATATTCCGGTGCAATAACCTGCAGCAAATATCTCTCATTTCCGCACCGGTACAGACAGGTTCCCCTTTCCGGATAACGGATACGCTCAAACTCGGAAGCCTCAACCTGCAATGCATCCATAAAGTCCTTCGGATTAATTTGCCCCGCATTAAACAGGAACTGATGCGTCGGAATGGAAAACAACGGTTTTGTATATTCCCGAATGGAAGGAATCAGGAAATCCTCTATATTCTGGCTCGCCAGAATAATTGAAGAATCTTTTTTCCGCACACGCTTCATGGCATTCCTGATATACTCAATGGCTGTCATGTTTGTCAGGAACAAATACAGTTCATCAATGGATGCCGCCGTATTTCCTTTCCCCAGAAGTTCATTGGACATATAAGACAGGATATTAAACAGCATGGCATCCTTAAGCCTCTTATTGGTATCCATCAGTCCTTTTACCCCAAAGCATAAAAACTTATCATCGTTAATGTTTGTGTGTCCATTGAAATATCTGCTCTCCGCCCCTACGCACATGGAATGAATGCCAAGACATACTTCCTGCAGCATATTCTCCGTATACAAATATTTACGTGCGTGGTCGTAGGTCATGAATTCTTCCTCACACAGTTTATAAAAATCCTCCATAATCGGAAAATCTGTCGGCTGCTTCACAGTGTAATCCGTGCTGTCCGTAATGCCGAATCTTGCATAGAGTTTCATAAGCAGTATTTCTATCGTGTCAAGCTGTGCATCTGTAAAATCCTTATACGCACGAAAGAAATCTTTTAGAAACGCTATATGCTGGCTGAGCCTCGTCACTTTCCGGAACGCTTCCGGAGTTCCTGCATCAATATCCCCGGTACCGTCTGTCCATGCCTTAGGTTCCAGAGGATTAATCGTGTATGCTCCGGACATAAAATCGATATAGCATCCGCCCAATGCTTCCGTCAATTCTTCATATTCCGCCTCTGGGTCCAGACATATAACCGTCTTTCCCGACTCCCTGATATTCGTTAAAATGAGCTTCAGCAAATGGCTTTTTCCCTGCCCGGAATTGCCAAGTATGATTACGTTGCTTGTGGTCTTATCCTCACTCCTGCGGTCAAAGTCCACAAGAATGTTTGTGCCGAATTTATCCCTGCCGATATAAATACCATTGGGATCTGTTTTCCCCGAAAAATTAAACGGATACAGGTTTGCCGCCGAGCTTGCAGGCAGCACCCGTTCATACTGTGTTCCAAATTGATTTGCACCCACGGGCAGAACGGACAAAAATCCTTCTTTCTGCCGTAAGGTCAGCCTGTCCACGGAAATTTTGGAACGGGTCAGTTCCATTGCCACCTCACTCTGTATCTCTTTCAATGCTTCCATGTTTCCTGCCTTTAATTCGATGAATACGGAACAATGAAGCAATGGTTCTTTGTTTTTTCTGAGATTTGCCATCAGCTCAACTACATCCTGAAGATTTCCCTCAGCTTCTATCGTCTCATTCACATCAGTTCCGCCGGACATCATGCGGTTCTTTCTTGCGGCATTCTGCATGATTTTCCGCTGCTCCATCGGTTCCACCATTCTGTGATATATCCTAAGCGTGACTCCGTTTCTGTCGGCAAGCTGTGATAAAATTGCCTGTTCTTCCGTGGATGGCGGATATTCCCTGACTGCCCATACACACCTGTAACTGTCGCCGACAATATAATGGTCGGTAAAGAAACGAACGGCACCGGGCAAAATACAGTCAAAAAAATCTTTGGTACGAATTTCCTCCTGTTCCTCCAATGTCATAACCCTTGGCTTTCTTTTTAACATTTGCATTCTCCTCCGTTATCCTGCTTATCCCTCTTCCAAAAACTGCCCGCCATCCACATCCGGCATCAGCTCCCCGTGCATGCTCGCACCGAAATATATGGCAAGAAAGCGTTTAATATCCTGTTTCTTCATTCTCTGCACCTCAAATCCCTGCTCGGATATTACCTTCTCAATACGGTTTGCTGTCTGAAGGACCTGTTCCGCCTTCATGGAATTGCATCTTCCCAGAAACAGAAACTGTCTCGCCGTTGCCATTTCAGCCTGAATGGTATCCAGCATGTCCATATCCTTTTTCAGTAAATCCCTCACGTTCGGATTTGACTCCTCCATAAGCCGGTTCCTCAAATAAATTTTGTTATTATCAAAGCACTCACAGGAATCCGTGCATGAAATCTCAATATTGGGTACTGCCGATAAAACCATCATCAGATGCCGGATTTTGACCTCGATATTTACGCCTGACAATACGGATATGTTAGTCGGCGCAACCAGATAAAACAAAAGCTCGCCCCTTACCGTGGCAAGCCCGTGTTTCGTAAATGTTTTGATTCCTAAGAGTTCCTGTGTGGAACGTCCTCTTCCTTTTCGCATGTTCTTTCTCTCTCCTGCCATTTTTACCTCCAATAAAATTCCTGCTGCGTGGAAATGAAATAATGTACCGCATACCGAATAAAATCAAGCACGGTCGTATCATCCAATCTTATGGTCAGAAATCCGAAGCAGAGCGTTACTGCCGCAGGAGCCATAACCCTTAAATACACCAGCATTGTAACGGATATCAATGCCGCAATACATAAAATCACAAAATCACGCAAGCCCCACAGCCATAAATTGGCTGTGGCTTTCAAATTCTGCGGATATAAATAAACTGCCATAAAATGCCCCCGTTTCCTTGACTGTCTGCTATTTCACTGCATGTGCCATGCTCCTTGTCAGATTTACCGCCGTTGTCGTCGCATGAACCACGCTCATCATATTTACACGTACCGAACTGTCCAGACCAAACTGCTGCGCCACCCTTGGCACTTCATTTGCCGCAAGCATGATGCCAAGTGCCATCAGCATGTGCTGCGGAAAGGTAAGCAGCCCTAAAAACAGCAGTGTCGTCTGCATAAATGCAGTCAGGCAAAGTGCCGCAATCTGCTTCATCCACTGGTTAAATCCATCCGTATAGCCCCTTGGTACCGAGAACATATACAATGCCCCAACCGCCATCTGTATCAGCAGAATGCCTCCCCGTTTGATATTGGCAAAAAATATTTTAATCACGCAATAGGCAAAGGCAATCAGTGATAACAGATTAAACAGCGACAGGGTTACCGTGCCGGACAATGCAAAGCATCCCACCAGCACCGACGTACTTTCTCCCGACAGTCCGAGGCTCTGCTGTCCCGAAAATATCCGAGTCAGGTCACCGGCAAATGTATTTTGCAGACTGATGCAAAACTTATAAAGCTCTATGGGGACTGTGCCAATCAGCGAGCAGGCAAAAAAGCCTTTTATAATATTGATGGCTGTCGTCTTAATGTTTGCCCTGCCGCTCTGATATTCAATTGCCACGTCAAAGACCGCCACCACGGTTCCCGCAATAAATAGTGACCAGCCGAACAATGTGAACAGCGTAATGGTCGCTTTTATCCACTCCAGTTCAAAAATATCGGCACCCATATTTCCCATCAGGGTAAAAAATTCGGAAACCGCATCATAAATCGTGTTATAAAACCATTCCAGCATCGCATCCCATATGGCATTCGATATATGTTCCCCCAATAACTCAAATGCCGAGCTTATGGCGTCGGCTATCCCGTCTATGAGATCATCCACCCAACCAAACAATTATCCCACCTCCCATCGGATTTGCACTCAGATATAAACAAAACTTTTGTTTTACACAGCTTTGTTTTGCTCATCTCTAAACCGTTCCTTCTTCAGGCATTCTTCGTTTGAAGCTCATAGAATTGACCAGATATAAAGCGGTGCTGTCAATGTAAACAGCAGACAGGCAAATAAAATTGCCGGAGCGGTAAACTCAAACTGTCCATGTTTGCGATAATCAAAATATGCCGTTCCCAGCTTGACAAAAAACATAATCGCAAGCAGCATGTCGATTATGGGAAATACAACATTGTTAACAACCGTTTTAATCTGTCCCTGTGCTGCATTCCATGTGTTTTCAATCGCCTGTGCCACATTGCCGGAGGCATGTACGGGTACTGTCACAGCAGAAACTGCCACTACCATTAAAGCTGCACACATCAATACTTTCATCCATTTTTTCTTACTCATTTTTTCCCTCCATTCCACTGTTTCCAAGTTCTTTGGCAAGCTCTTCATCACGAATCATCCGAATGCGGATATTCAAATTCTTACAGAACATTATTTCAGCCTCCATCCCGCTGCTGATTGTATTGCCAAATACCCACATTTCATCGCAAAGCCATAAAAGGCTCATACCCGCCCTTCTTCCAAGCTCCCGTTCCTTCGGTTCGTCATCATTCAACACAAGGGCATAAAAATGCGGCACGACAGGTGCCATTCCGCACATAAATGCATATTTTGCATACAGTTGTGCTTTTCTCAGATTGACACTTACATTCCCGCCAAGTGGTGCACAGATATACACTTTTTTCATTTACTCCCCATCCCCGCTCTGTTTCTTTATGATAATGACTGCGGCAATGATACCCCCGGCAGCCGTCGTGCCAAGACCAATCAAAAAGCCTGAATTTGCAACATCCTTTGACGATGCTTTCTCCTCCAGCTCCGGCTTCTCCGTAAAATCAAAGTGATAATATTCCTTTGGCGCATATGCATCCGAATAGCTCTGCTCTGCATCCAATGTTTCCTGCGTTGCTGCCGATGATACCATACCCTGACATAAGAACAGGACTGTCATCAGAAACAGTCCTGCCATTCGTTTTAACTTTTTCATATTCACCCTCCTACATTTGCTGAGCAGCACTTTGTAATTCAGCCTCCGAAATATCCTCAGCCATCCCATCCTGCATGGTCTGCTGCTCAGCAAGGGCCTGTTCATATGCCCCCATTACTTTACTTATCAGTTCTATCCTTGCTTCTGCCGTAATCGGATGACAATAGGACTTGAACTGCTTTTCTCCCTGTGCATCCACATAACCGTATGACGGCATTGCAACAAACAGCCCGTTCTTGGAATCCATAATCCTGATTTTGTGAATTGCAAATATTCCTCCGATATTGACGCTTGCCACCGCCTTAGTCTTATTGTCCGCAAAGTCAAGCAGGGAATCAATCCTTGCCTCAATCAAAACCTTCCCCGTTTTTGCTTCTTCTTTAGAAGCCA
The DNA here is from genome assembly GCA_023667695.1 of Clostridium sp. Lineage (GTDB taxonomy): Bacteria > Bacillota > Clostridia > Lachnospirales > Lachnospiraceae > CAG-632. The sequence continues at coordinate 109,694 of JAMOZY010000003.1, forward strand.
AAGCCTGATGTCCGTTCTTTGGTTGTACCGCTGTGGTCTGTTTTTTTACTGCCATTGTTTTTCCTCCTCGTTTCTTTCATATATTGCCTGCCGCTGTCCTGTTTTTTTATATGCTTTACCATGTCATAAATAAAAAGCCCGTATGCTCCTGAATTTCCTCCTGTGTGATATCTTCATCCGGTTTTTCAAAACGCCTGGCATATTGCCCCATCTGCTCCTCCGTCAGGGAACAGAGTTCCTCTCCGTTATCCCCTGCAACAAAAAATGGGCCGCAGAGTACGTCGCCTTCCACACGGCGGTTCCCCTCCATCCCGTTGATTTTGCTTTCTTCATTTATGACGGTAACCGTGTTATCCTCGTTGTAAATATACTCAACCAGACCGCCTATCGCTCTCTGCTGTCCCTGAAGTGTATTTTCCAGTTCTGCAGCATAAGGTGCCTTGTGTGGTTCCACATATAACACCCGTATCAGATTCTCCGGTTTTTGCGTGAGCCCTGTGTCAAAATCAACGTTCCGAAAACCAACGGGACAGCAGAAATATGCCCGTCCCTCCAGCACTGCCACATCCGACACTGACAAAGAGTGTCCCCGAAACAGCGGATGTCCTTCCTGATTGAAACGCCGGAACAGTTCCTCCACATCCGTTGTATCAAGCTCTCCGTCAAATACCTCATCATAGATTGCCGCATCAACCTTTGGACTTCCCTGAAACTGCTTCAGCATATCAAGGTCAAGGAATTTCACCCGGTTCTTATCCCGCTCGGTGTTAATCTGATATAGCTTAATTCTCATTGTTCACCTCCTTACTGCATGGTCATGTCATGAGACGCATCCTCCTGTTTTGTCATTTCCCCATTTATTTCCTTTATCCATTCTGCCGCCCAAGCCGGAACATATTCCTGTTTTAATATCCCGATAATATCCTCCCGTTGATAAAAGGTCTGTTCTCCATCCTTGATATACCGTCCGTATACCTTTCTTCCCCTCGCATTCGGGCTGCAGCCAAAACCTCCGGTTGCAAGAAACAACTGATCCTCCGGCGTTTTATATTCATCCTTTAACACATGCGGATTTATCACCACAATCCTTCCGCTATAGTCCGCTTCCTCCTTTGCTTCGCAATGCTCCTTACCGAATAGTCCAAGTGCCTGCCATGCCTGCCGCACCTGATTGATAAAACCATCCAAAACTGCCGGATGGCTTTCCACACGGTAGTCCCGACAATGGGTTTCCTTCGGAATAAAAAAAGAACGTGCCCATTCCCTGTTATCTGCAGAAAAACGTCCGTCCTGATGTTTTTCCTTTATGGTATTGGCAAGCACCCACATGACACGCTCAAATCCAAACCGTGAAATGATGGATTTGGCACAATCCTGCTTGAAAACCATTCCGTCAAAATTCTCACGGATGGATGCCTCAATGCTTCTTGCACATACACAATTTTCATTATAGCTTTCCTTCCATAATACCTTTTCGCCACAGCGAACCGCCTCCCGCATGGAATACTTATATAATGCAGCTCTTTCTGACATTCTGCTCTCCCCCTTCCCGCTATCTTCCCGACAGATACCGTAGTTCTGCCATACTTTAAAATTTACTTATCCTCTGCTTCTGCCTGTAATGATAATTTCTTTCAATCTTTCTTCCTCCTCCTGACAACACATCGCATCCAAATCAAGCAGTGTCAGTTGTCTCGGTCGGTTCCGCTCTCTTTCGTACAGGTCATAATTACCTATCAGAAGCTCCGGGAATTCCTTTCCCGCCTCATATTTTTGCACCATAGAGTGAATGCGGTGAAAATCGAAAAACTGATATCCTGCATACAACTCCCTGATTTCCGGGCAGTCATTATAAGAGACCAGCCATTTTCCTTCTGTCCGTACCAGCGTATCTCTCAGCCGGACATGGTCCTCCCATGTAAATCCGCATGCATACACATACTCGCTTGTAAAATATGGCGGATCGCAGTAAAAAAAAGAATCAGGTCTGTCATAATGCTTTATCAGCACCTCGAAATCCTGATTTTCTATCATGACATGATCCAGCCTCCTGCTTACCTCCCATATTAAAGAAAACAGACTGCATATGGAAAACGGCTGGCAGGCATAGCTCTTGCCTGCACTTGCATAGCTGTAACGCAGCAGTTTCAAAAACATAACCGCCCGTCTCAAATCATACTGCTCTGTGGATGCTTTATACAACTCACGAATTTCCTCCGTCTGAATCTCTGGCAGAAGAATGGTTGTCAGTTCCATTTCCTGTTCCAAAAACCTGTCGTCAAATTCCTCCTTCTCAAAAAATTTCTTTATCACCCGAAAATCATCCCTTGCATTTAGATTCAGGAACCCCAACTCACGGATAAATGCCAGCGGTCTGTCCCGCATACAGCAAAACAGATTTACAAGATTGTGGTTAAAATCATTGTATACTTCAAACTTGTCCGTGCTTTTCTTTCCAAGCAGCACGGCTCCCGAACCGCCGAAGGGTTCTATATATCTTCCGTAAGATGTCGGGAACAGGGCATATAAGATATGCAGGACGGAGGTTTTATTCCCCACCCAGCTTACAGGGGTTTTCATAACCGCACCTCCTCAATCGTTTCCGGACCTTCCTCGGAATCTTCCGATGAAAAGCCTCATCCTTATCCCTCAAGCAACTGATACTGCTTCTTTGAACCGGTATTTGCCATACACTTACAGATGCATCATTTCCCCGTCATCCATATCTTCCCCGTCATCCGTGATGTTGACGTACTCACCGATAATGTTCAAAGCCTCGGCATAACTTCCTGATGCAGTGATTCTGTCACACATTTCCTCCGCCTGTGTTACCATTCCCTGCTCCTTTAATGTCCTTGATGCAATCCCCATCAGATTGAAGATGTTACCATCCTGTCCAATCAGCGGACAATTTGGTTTCACGGTATTCTCTTCATTTACAAAACCTCCAAGTCTGTTTGGCACATAATCGGAAAGCCATGTACCGCCAAAGGTATCATATGTGTTTAACCGCCACACGGCCAGCTTTCCCACATTCAACTTTACATCCTCAAATGGGAACAGCAGACAGGTAACGCCTTCCTTCTCGAAATACATACAGGTCTGAAACTTACTTCCCTCCAATAAAATTCCCTCCTGTGTGAGAAGGTCGTTTATGCCGTCTACCCATTCCTCAAGGCTTCCCCCGCAGCCCTGAAGGATAAGCCCTTCACTGTCATGCATTCTGCGAAGCTCATCCGGCTCAATTTTCCTGATATTCATAACTGTATACCTCCTGACCGATTTATATCTGCCTCCATCTCTTCCTTTTCAAAAATCTCCCTGCCATCCTCCGGTCCCATGTTTTTCCTCCTGTTCCGTAATGTCTCTTTGGTCATCCATTTCCTTTATTTTTCTTCCCAGCGCGGCAATGACGGGAACCGTTACCGCATTCCCCGCCATTTTGTAAAGTCTTCCATCCGAGAGTCCTGTTGCCTGTGCCTTATAAAACTGCTCATCCGTAAATCCCTGTAAACGCCAGCATTCAAGCGGTGTCAGTCTGCGTACCCTTCCGTTCCATACAACACCATGCCGGTCCTGTGCCGTAATGGTAAACATCGGCTCCCCCGCTTCCTTCATTCGTCTTCCCTGCTGTCTTACTTTTGTTCTAGCCGGTGTCAATATGGCACTCGCATCTCCCATGAATATGCCTGAATGTTCTCCTTTTCTGTGACTGATGCCTGCATTCTGCCTTGACGTAATGCATCTTGCCGTGTCTGTCAGTGCAGGATTTTCATTCATGTCGATAAAAAATAACCCCTGTGTATTTGCAGGCGTTATCGTATGTGCCATTTTCTTTCCCACTCTGCCCCGACGTGAATTCAGATTTGGATACGCAAGATCGATGCTGTCACCAACATGTGCAGTCTGATACCCGACCTTTGTATTGACCTTAATCGGTAATCCTATATTATAAAGTCCCGATTTCCCGCCAAATCCCCCTGCTCCGCTTGTCAGCGTGCAGCTTAATCCTTTGTCTGAGTACACACGGTTTCCCTGGCTTCCGGGAATGCATTGTATAAGAGGCGTTCCATTTGCTTCCGTGAAAGAAAGTATTTTTCCGGCACATCGTTCTCCAAGAAATCCGATAATGAACACTCTCTTTCGGGACTGGGCGACACCAAAATCCGCGCTGTTAAGCACCTGCCATGTGACATGATACCCCAGTTCAGAAAGTGCACCGAGGATGGTCGCAAATGTCCTGCCGCCGTCATGCGACAACAAGCCGGGAACATTCTCAAGGAGCAGATATGAAGGTCTTTTAACGGAAGCAATTCGGATAATTTCAAAGAAAAGCGTTCCTCTTGCATCGTCAAATCCGCCCCGCTTTCCAGCAATTGAAAAACTCTGACAAGGGAATCCTCCGCAAATAAGGTCGATATCCGGCAGTTCATTCGGTTCCATTGTTCTTGCATCATCAAAATACAGCTCTCCTTTCGTATCGTATATGGCTTCATAGGCTTTTCTTGCATACTTATCACTTTCACAATATCCCAGACATTCATATCCGCCGACAGCCTCCAGCCCCGACCGAAAACCGCCTATGCCTGCAAACATATCAAAAAAACGGATTGCCATAAGCATCCGCACTCTCTCATACTATTTACTTTTCCGCTTCACCTCACATTCCCATGGAAAATGCCATACCTTCCTCCTCCGAACAGCTTTCTTCCTCTTCTCTCACGTCATATGACTGTTCTTCATCGAATTCCTCTGCTGGATTCTGATTTTGGTCTGTCTCTTCACACTCGGTCAAATCCCGCTCCAGTTCGTCTTCAATCAGCCCGATTATAAATTCCTTCTGTGTCATGTTGTTGCGCAACAGATAATCCTTAATTCGTTGAAACAAATCCTCCGATACCTGAAACGCTATGGTTCTCATATTTCCCATACTCTTTTCCTCTTTCATTCTGAATTTTGGATGGAGCTCATCCTCCAGTGCAAGTGCGACAAACTCCGCCATCGTTATGCCATGACGCTCCAAATACTGTCGAACTTCTGCATGAAGCTCTGCGTCAACCTTGACTGTGATACCTTTCTTTTCATTAACAGACAATGCTATCATCCTCCCTCATAATTTGGAATTGCACCGTTCGTCCTGTGTTTTTTCCTTCCGCAGGTATATTTTACATTCCTCCCATCATCATATGCTTCTCTTCTTTTTCCTGACTTTCTTCTATTTTTTCGCCTATAATTTCATCAAGACTCTGCCCATTGTCTATATATACAAAACCACCTGATGCTAAAAACTTACCTCCTGTATGAATTTCTATATATTCACCAAACGGTTCATATAGAAAGAAATCCTCCAGTCCAGGACTTAATTCATATTCCTCCCTGTATGCAATCCAGTACCTTGCCAATTCTTCCTGATTATTTACATCCGGAAGAAGCATAAAACAATCCATTTTCGCTGCAATCTGTGTCAGTGATTTACTGTCCCGTACATTGGCATATTCTGTGACTGCAGTAAGTTTCTTCCAGTCCTCCTGCCCCTTAAATCCACTGACAGCATTTGCAAATTGGTTTACCGCATACAACCCTTCCGACTCCAAGATATCCCTCAAGTGCATTAGCCACTCTTTATCATCAAGTGTGTAAGCAAACAGATTCACGCTGCACTCCTGAAGATTTCCGGCATTCAATCTGTGTAATGCTTTGCTGATGGAAATCCCCTCACACGGAAGATAAGCATATTCCGTTTTCCCATGGAAGCTGAGTTCCGCAATAACAAGGCATTCCTCATAGATGTATTGGGGGAATACCTGTCCGTCATACACTTCATCAAACGGAATTTCCTCATTAACAAACAAAATGCCATATTTTGTTATTCTACCTCTTCCGCATTCCAACAATTTTCTGCCAATATCTTCAAAAGCAGCGGCTTCCATTTCCTCTTCACTAAGCCCGCCTGATAAGGTAAGTTGATGCAAACGGCCAACAGCTTCCATACTGCTTACATCCTGTATCAGTGTAAATCGGGACAGATTAAATGTTAGATTGATGCAGTCCTTTAATTGGGTAAATCCACAATGGTGTACAGCGGCGAAAAACTGTTTTTCTTCCCTTTGGTCAAGGCTTTCCAGCCGCTTGGCAAGATAGTTTAATTCATCTAAATAAACAGAACAGCCCCGTAGCATGGATAAATCTTTTGGTTCATGCACCTCTGCAATAAACAAGTTAAAATCTGATTTATCTCTCCCCTGAAACGGAATCAGCCACTGTTCCATTTCACTGTCGGCACACGGAAACGAAAGTGAAACATAATCCTGGTTATATTGTGCGGTTACTATAATCACAAACCATTCCCCCTTCTGCAAGACAAACCGCTTTCATTCCAAACCTCCTGATTGCCATTGCATTACAGATAATGCGGAACATATCTGTTGAAATCAGTTCCTTATCCGCTAAATCACTGACGGTGAGATACTTTGTACCAAGATACAAATCCTTTGCTACACCGAGCAGTGTGTAGCCTTTTTCGTTTATACCATTCAGCCTGATTGTATGGAAATCAATTCTGTTTTGCCGTATATATGGCTTTGCACGTTTCCACAAATTAAAATCTGCTGTCAGCAGATACAGGGCGGACAGCAGAGCAGCGTTGTTTTGATTTACCTTTTCAATTGTTTCTTTAAATATCCTCTCATGATTCTCATTTCTATAAATCATATGCCTCACCTCCGCCTCTTTTATATATTGCTCCAAACGCTTCCGAAATGGCTTATCCCAAATTGCTGACATAGTCGTTGTCAACAGTTCTGCATAGGAAAGCGGAGGCGGCTGCTCCTGCGTGCAAAGCATTTCGTCTTTCAATACCGCACTTCCATGTCCCCGTGGGTGAAAGTTTGGTATCTGACACATAAGTTCCTCAATGTCCCGATAACGGGCTGTTTGCATAAAATACATGTGATGTGCTCCTTTCGTTGAAATTGTTGAAATAAAAAAAGCGCTGCCTATTTCTTTTGAAATAAGTAACGCTTTGAATGTATTGATATTTTATATCGTCTTTATATAATTTTATATCGGTTACACATTTTACTATAATATCTGATGTCCAACTACAAAATGAGTATAACAAAATCAAAATAATTCAATTACAATGTACCAGACGCTTTTAAACACGCAAAATAACATATCAGCTTTCCGTGTTTCATATAATTGTCTATTAAGAATATATCCATTTAATCAGTTCTTCAAAGTCATTATCATATAACTTCTGAAAATTTTTTCCATTCTCATCCGACAAAAATTGCAAAAACTCACCTATATCTTTCCTATATATCTGCCCAATAATTTGTAGGTCATCCGTTGCCTGCCTTGTTGCCTCATAATCATTTATCTGTTTCATAGCCTCTTCTAATTCTTCATACTTCTTTTGCCAATATTTCGTATACTCCAATTTCGATACTGCACCTTTGTATATATCTGCTTCAATTTTTTCCGGTGCATTCTTACCATAATATTTTCTTTCTTTTTCAGTAAGTACCACAAACAAGAGTTTATCTTGATAATGATGATTCTTAATTATTTCGCCTACTTCATACATACAAGCTTGTCTTCTTAAGTATGTATCACTTACAACCGTTAAAACGAAATCATGATCTTGAATTGTGTCCATAAAAATTTTAAAATTGTCTTTATATTCCAAGTTGGTATAACGCGATATTTTAATCTTGTCTTTTAATCTTTCAGATATCTTTTTTTCAATTATATCTACTATCGGAGTATCACATTCTGTATAGGAAATAAATAAAGTCGAAGGCTCTTCTTTGCTTATTTGACATACCTCTATATTATTGTTTTTATAACGATAATATACGTCATTTACCAGCACATTTTGTTTTAATTTATCAACTTTAATAGCAAAAATATTCTTTCCTACCGCTCTAATATGTCCATATTCATAAAAAATACTGCCTTTTAGCTTCTTTGACACATCGCCCATAACAGTCTTCATATCAAATGCAAGCTGAAAACCCACAGCATTTAATATACCATTATCTCTTACAACACCAATCAAAATATAGCCTCCATTTACATTGGCTAATCCACATATGTATTTTACAATTTCTTCTGGACGCATTTCCAATGCTCTGCAAATTAAATCATCTGTCAAATTGTTTTGTATTATTTCTGTAATTTCTCTTTCATCTGGTATCATTTATTTACATCCCTTTCAATGGTATTCTATTGAGTCCAGTCAGCTTAATAATCTTTCCAAATGTGATTTTCTGTGGATCATTTCTCCCATCTTCCACCCAAAGTTCCCACTCCATTGAATAATCCAACAAATCTTTCTCTGTTTCATAAAATATCCTTACTTCTCCGCCATCAGAAGGACGTGCCAATAAATATATTTCTTTTCCATTTTTCTTTATGATAAAAATCGTATTGGCTATCGGACGCATATCAGTAATATCATATTCATCTCGCCAATCCAAATACGAGAGAATATTCTTTTTTGATCTTTCCAGTATTGTTCTGACATACTCGTATGTATCCGTATCATGTTTTGATGTCCTGATATATTTACTTGCAAACTCCACATTATTGAATGCCGTATTTAATGCTTCTTCAGAATCAATTCCTAATTGTAGCAATACATCTTGTGTTAATTCGATTTTTTCATTATCACGTTCAACGGGTTGCATCTGACTTTGGGTAAGAAGTTCCTCTAACTTTTCCGGACTGGACACATTAAATTTCTGCATAAGATGTTTTAATGTGTCAGCTTGCTTTATATCATCAAGGATTTGTTCATCATCATAAAGATAATGTTTGTTCTTATATAAATCTGGAAAAATCTCTTTTGCCCTTTCCTCGTAATCACGCATCCATATCAACAATTTCTTGAAATTATTTCTAACCTCTTCTTCCTTTGAACTTCTATTGCTATTTACATATTGTATAATAGACAGCGATAAATCCATATCGTTTTTCCAACGGCTCTCTGGCAAATCTAAAGAAATATCACTTATCAATAATTCTGCCTTAATATCATATCCTGCACTAACAGCCAATTCTTTCAGCGTTTCATCAATTTCATTATCAAGGAATATATCATCCTTAATCATAAAATTTCCATTTTGATTCGGAAGAATCGGTTTCGTTGATTTATTTATAAGATTATCATATCCTTGTTTTACGATAAATTCTATGAACTCTGTCAAAAGCCGGACAGCCTCCTCTTGAGACATTTCCATATATTGAGAAAAAGCTTGAACACAGCCATATTCACTGATTCGATCCGCTACACAAGTTATTGTATGTTTCATGGATTCTTGCAATATCCTATCCGAAACCACTTGTACTTCTATCATTTGATTGCCAATTTTCAAAATACTGTTAGCATACTGACATATCTGTCTTTGAACATACACATCATCGTGCTCATTAACGTATAGCCATACCATTTGCAATAAAATATCACTTTTTGACTTTTTATCAACATTATCCAAATTATTCTCAATCAATTTTAGTATTTGTTCATTGTCACAATCCTTAAATTGAAACCAGTCCCTATTTCTAAACTCCAAATCGAGCAGCCAGCCTCTACAATCACTATCAAGCAGCTTTAATATATCCTTATATTTGTCCAAAATGTCTTTATCAAAATACAATTCCCCGACATGGCAAAATACACCATTTTGATTTGGAATAATATTAATCTGATCAGATGCAACATATGTTTGAAGACCTTTGTTTTCATCTATAGGATTATAATATTGTGATATCCAAGAACGCCAATCCTTATCTTTGATTTCTCTCTGTAATAGCATAGCATTGCCAAAGTCATTTATTTGTTTTGTCAATGATTTGAAAGTGTACTTATTACAGTCATTCCATAAAGAATGATACCAATTATGAATATCTTCCTTACATGGTATCTTTTCAGGCATTACATGAAAAAGCAAATCCCATATCTTTTCGCGCATTTCTGCCTTGGAATCTGATATTACATATATTTGTTCTTCATCAAAACAATCCTGTAATTCCACCATAGAATCAATACTGGTATGTATAATCGGTGTATGAAGAATTATACTTTTACAGTCCTGCACAATTTTTTCAATCCACTCCTCATCAATCCATTCTCTTTTTCCGTATGAATCAATTCGAGTAATATTATAGATTCCTTCCCATTTCTTATCTGCCACATATCGTAATAGCTTTTCATACAATCTACATGCCCTTTCAATAATAATACGATTCTGATCCACTTTATCATCAGTTTTTGATTTACAGGTAAGATAAATACCATCTCGCGGTTCTGTTGGATTAAAATCGCTTGCACAAACTAAAATCGGAAAGGGAAAGTCCTCCGTCCCTATCAAAGGAAAATCGCAGAACAACTTCGACTGTTGTTCCGCAAAGGGCAGAATATATGTACCGTCCTCCCTGCGTTCTAGTGCAATAGACACTGTAGTATTTTCTTCCGTTAAGTTTAAAACATAAATTTTTTTCGTCTCTACATCAGATTCATATATAATCTCATGAACTAATGAACCATCCAAGCCACACAGAACGGACTGACTATATTTATATTTCTCCTTAGTAGCTTCAAGCACAATTTCTTCAATATCTTTGAGCATAGACAATACAAAAGGAGCAGATACTCTTAAATTATCTATGCCTTGCTGTGCTACTTCAACACCCTCATTATCTAACTTATATTCAAATATTGTGTTATATTCATCTGCTGTAATTTCCCCTTCTGCCACTGGCTGGCATGCCTGTAATTGTTCTACAGCATTTTCCATAGCAGAAACTATTTCATTTTTATCATGACCAGTTCTATCCAATGTAATTTGAAACCTTGAAAATTTAGCTTTTTCAACCTCTATAATTCCTGACACATTGACTATCTCTGATAATAAATGTGTCGTTATAAACCCTGTTCCAAACTTTCCGCTTTTTCTTTCACTTCCATCATATCTGTCTTTTGATGAAGACTGATTAATAAGCGACATCACATTTGCCATAGTAAATGGTCTGCCGTTATGCCTAAAAATTACATTATTATTGGTTTTATTAAAATTAATGCTTATTTTAACTTTACCTGTATCATTACTCACATCCTTAGCATTTTGACATAACTCCCAAATCCACCGTTTAACACTATTTTCATTATTACTATAACGCTGCTTATCTAGCAGCTGCACAATTCGATTAGCTGCACCTATTCTTAATGAATTATTATCTGCCTCTTGTATATTCCTACAAAATTGTTCTTTATCCATGTATACCTCGTTTCCCACTTATCCCGTTTTTTGCAAACTTCAATCTGCAAAATATCAACAATAAATTTCATTCCTAACACTCTTTTCGCAACAAAAAATCCGCCAAATGCACGATCTTAACACCCTTAATATTCCCCCCAAAAAAAGCTATTAAGCGTTACCACATATTTAAGGTAATATTTTAAATTTCAAACCGATTGGCAACCTCTCAATCAAATTCCTCTAACAAGCTCCAGCACGTCTGCATATATAATTTGACACACCATACTGCAAACGAGTCTATTATATTATTTCGGAAAAACCAACGTACAATTTTCTATATCATCTGTATCATTTTCAGAAATGAAAATCTGCGCGGATGCAGATAAATCATTCTCCTTAAATTTTTCCTCTTGAAATAATTTAACAATCAGAGACCAATGTTCACTTGCCGATTCCGTTGCCAGCCAAATGCCCATCAATTCCCCTTCTTCGCTATCTATAAAATCGTACCCGTTATCTTGTATAACGCCATTTGATACTTCCTCAATCCGGTCCGGAATACAATAGCGTAAATCCAAATCCGGATTCTCAAGCTTTGTCGGATTTAACACAATAATAATCGTCTGCATAATTACCTCCTCATCAGCCATTTCATTTGCTTCGCCTTCCAGCTTCTCCCTCATCTTATCAATCATAATGGTTCTGCCGTCCTGCAAAACATTATGATTCATCCAAATACATTTTCAAGTCCTGCACCAAGCGATATACCATAGTGCCCGGATTATAATCCGATGGATCGTCTCTCCCTTCCTTAAACGCTGCCATACGCCTTTGGGCATTCTTTATGGCAGTATTCACTCCATCGTTTACATTTACCATATCATAAATCGTTTCATAATTCTTATGGTAAGTACCATCGCCTATTTTATTCTGCCTGAAAATTGCACTTAACTTTTCATTCCAATCATCTCTATGGAGTGCGGCGTCGCTATAATAAAAGTGCAAATAAAGCCAATACTCAAATGACTGATTGCTCCATGCCACATTATATCCCTTATTTCGTCCACTCTGCACAGCTTCGTCAAAGTCCTCGAAATCATCCTTATCAAACACCACCCAGATATTTTGATAAATAACCTTTGCCTCTTTTACTATACGGTCTGTAACCTCTATCAGTTTTCCTGTTGCACACCCCTCCCCATATATATCGATAAGCGGATTTTCTACAACATCAATTCTGCCGCCGATTTTTGCTTCTATTTTCTGTTGAAGCCCTCTAAAATAGAATGGTTCCGTACATACTCCCTCAGTCACAATTAAAAATGAATTGGCTTTTGCAGTTTTATACTCATATTGTCTCTTCTTTCTTTCCTGCCGTCGTTTTTTGAATAAATCATCAGTACCCATTTATTCACCTTCTTTCATGACAAACTCCTTCAGAAACGGTATGCCTCCGTATACCCCTGCCAAATAATCTTTTTCAAACGACGCATCTGACCTCACTTTAAAATCCGATAATGCCACTAATTCCGAATAGCCATATTCGTCCTTTTGAACGAACCAGATTTGATCTCTTCTGAAAAACTTTTTATCCATCAATGTTGTATCATGTGTCGTGTAAATCAACTGGGCTTTAGAAGCATTATTATAAAACAAATCAATAATAAATTTTAATAATAACGGATGCAATTTTACATTTAACTCATCCACAAACATTGACCTGTCATATAAAATTGCCAGTCTGGCATAAATAAACAACATAATACTTTTGATGGTTCCTTCCGATTCACAATATAGTCCCAGTAGATATGGAACTTTGTCTTTCCCATTATGAACAGTAAAAAACCGCACCTCTTTATCAGTTTCTTCATACCCGATATCTTTAATTCCCGTATCTATGGCATTGAGAAATTCAAGTAATTTCGGTTTCTCATCATCTATAATTTGAGGCAAAATAGTTTCTAAAAGCCCTGTATCTTCGCAAAAATCCGTCTGTACAACCAATGTATCCATAATTCCCGAATATACATTTCTGAAAATCGGTGTTTTCAATTTCCTCAATCTGTTAACAAACGATAACACCAGCGTTTCACTTGGAATTTGCTCTTTATATGCCTCACATTCTTTCCTGACGGCAGCTCCAAACTTAACATTCTCGATCGTCCGCTCGAATATAATTGAGTTCCTTTTTGTATTTAAATTTTTCCTATATAACCATTCTGCAACGATACATTCCGCATTATACTCAAACCCGTATTTATATTCATAGTCATCCAAAATTTCCACAATCTGAAATTCGGAATTTTCGTTATTTTCTTCAAAGGAAAACGGAACATAGTATTTTTCCAACACGGAATCTGCCCCATCATCAACATTGTTCATCGATTCTACAATAATTCTCTGAAAAAATTTCATTGCTATATTCAAATTGGATTTACCGCTGGCATTGGCTCCATAAATCGCTGCGACCCTTAAAAATTTTTCCTTTGTGCCATTATCAATTAAATTGCATTCGTGTTCTTTATATGCATTAATTGCCGTCATATCAAGGATTGTCTCCTCTTTAAATGACAAAACATTTTTTAACATAAACTGTACTAACATATTGCAGCACCTCCTTCAGTATATAATATACCCATTTTAACATTCTATGTCAATATTTTTGTGATTTTTTCGTAATTTTGTTGACATGACATTTCATTTGTGATATCCTCTCCCTAGGATATTAGCACTCTTTTTTAAGAGTGCTAATAAGGAGATAAAAAAAGATGGTCAAAATGACCACCCTTTCAAAATGAAAATGCTTTCGCAAATTCAAAGTCGCATTTGAATAGTAACACATTTCAGCAAGGTTTTCAATCATTTTGAAAGGGCTTATCTCAATCCGAGTAAACGGAAAGGAGGATAAGTGCATGAGCTTTGACGGTGCTAAAATCAGGGAACAGGGTGTTACCTTTGCAATTGTGGTAGTGAAACCATATGTCCTCACAAGTCCATCGAAAGAAAATGTACGAAGAGGGTTTATTCCATTTTTCGGCAACATACCAATTATATTAATGGCACAAAACTCTCGGGGAATCCCCACCTATGACGGCAGACGTGACATCGTACATTTTCTTGCAAACATTAACCCTTCAAGGATTCCTTGGAAGCATTATACAACTGCCTAAGCAGAGAAAGGACTATTTATGGCGAACCAACATGTAGTACCAAACAACGGACAATGGCAGGTAAAACGCGAAAACGCAACTAGGGCAACCAAAAATTTTGACAGGCAGAAGGATGCCATTGCATATGCCCGTAACATTGCCATTAATCAACAAAGCGAATTAGTAATCCACGGTCGCAATGGACAAATCCGTGATAAAGACAGCTATGGAAATGACCCGTGTCCACCCAAAGATACTAAATTTTAACTTTTCAGCGGTTGAACTATCTTTCAGCCGCTATTTGTTCTCTTGTACATTTAACAAAAAACCAGCAAATGTTCCATTTAGCTACCTTGTAATTCATTTTATTATCCATATCTATCAGCTTTCGATATTAAAAGAAAATCATGCTTTGTCTGGTGTGTTGCTCTTCTAAGGAAAAAAACATCAGACATATTTCGGTCTGATGTTAATTCATATAACTTATTTTTATAATGTTCTACTTCATACCCTAGTACGTATGCAGTTTCTTCCTCACTATCCAGCAAATGTATAACCGCCTATTTTTTCTGATTCAATAAAGAAGATACTATGCAAGACCATAGTAACTTTCCATTACCATCTCTCTTACAAATTTCCGGTCGTCATCTATTTCTTTTTAATGTTCTAATATCTGTTGTGGGGGTATTCATACAAATTACCTCTCTTTATCAACTGTAACCTTAGTATACTCGAATGTTTTATAAATACAAGTTGTTTTATATACCATCTATTCCTTGTTACTACATTTTTTTATTTTATAAACTCGTCTATACTATTATCCGACAAACCATTACACATACCATATGTTAATTTTGTTGGTTCAACAACTCAGATAACATTCTAATATCTTTTTCTATATCATCTTGAAAAAAACCTACATGATTCAAATCAATATCAGATTTTAATGTAACGACCTCATCAAATAATCGCTTTACCTCATCGAGCCTTTCACTATTTGTAGCCACGAGTTTTGCTAGAGACACCAGTGTAAATACAATATTAGCTGTATACATTTGAGGATGCTTCCGTTCCAAATCTCTTCTAATATCTAATGATCGTCTAAAATATATTTCTGCTTCTGCATGATTATGTAAATTCTTGCTTAACAATTGACCTAAATTAAAAGCTGTCCAAGCCACATCGGTAGCATATTGTTCAGAAGTTTCATATAATTTTTCTCGTATTGAAAGAGCTTTTTCTAAGTATTGTCTTGACTCACTCATCGAATTTCCCGCTTTATACAACAGAAATCCTAAATTATCACAAGTAGTAGCATATGCACTCAAATTTTTTGATGTGGGATCAGTGTCTACAAAAGCTTTTCTCATATTCATAGCTTTTACCAAATGATCTTTTGATTCCTTATATGTTAACTCAAAATCGGTCAATACATATCCTAAATGATCATGTGCCATCGCAATTTCATACTCACACCCATCAAGAGATTGCCATATATCCAATGCCGATTGTAAATCATCTTTCGCCTTATTTCTATACTGATATGTAGCTGATTTAACATATCCCAATTGATATCGAATATATGCAGTAAAATTCATATCTTGGCTGTTTTGCAATGCCTTTTCCAAATACTTAATACTTGTCAGTCTTTTTCGTGCAGTTTTAAATTCAATAATCCCCAAATAATAGTAAAATTTTGAAAATTCCTCTTTATTTCTAAATGCAATATAGTTCAATACACTCTCTACTATATGCAGTTTACGCATAATATCAGCTTGTGTATTATGTTCAGAAATTAATGTATTCTCATATACGAGAGTCTTCAAATGTGATACAGTTTGATAAGGAGCCTTACCCTTCCTTAATCTTAAAAGAATTGCCTCTCTAACTAATGGATGAATATAAAATCCTTGTCCCCTGTCATAAATTAACCAACCTTCTTGGCAAAGACGATGTAAATCATTTTCGGAATATGCAAGCAATTCTCTTACATCATCACATGATAAATTTGTCCCTTCTGGAAGAACAGAAAAGTCCCACACAATTTGACGCTCCTTTTGAGTACGGCTTTGCATATTAAAAAGCAATCCTAACTGTTTAGCCGCCGTCATACTATCACTACTATAATCTGTAGAAATCTTTAACGAAGGAAATTTAAAGCCCAACTCTTTTAACTTTTTCAAATAATCAGATAACTTATCTTCATATACTGCACTTCTGGCAAGTAATTCAATTGCATATGTATGAAAACCCGCATATGCAACCAGTTTCTCTACCAAATCTCGTTGATTACGTTCTTCCCTCCTCTTTTTAAATTCTTTTTTATCATAATAAAAATAGAACACATCCACACATGGCTCAAATTGATTTTGGCTTCCAAGATATCCAATAGAATATGTCTGATAACCGTGAAGTTCCGTCATACGAGTTGTCAAAATAATTGTCGTATTTGCCCAGCCAGTAATTTCTTGCAAATATGTATCCTTTTGTGGATCTTGTTTTTGTTTAGCATCATAATCGACATTGTCAATAAAAATAATCTTTGAAGATAGATTATTTTTCAAACGAGTAAAAATTTTATTCCAACGTTTATCTTGATCCTCAATTTCATTTTCTATGTCCATAGATGATAGGAGGCTATTTTTCAAATCCTTATGGTATTCCACCCAGCCAATACAATCAAACCAATTTGATGATTTTTCATATAATACGCGTGCCAACGCAGTTTTTCCAATACCGCCAAACCCACTTAAGAGCAAAGCAATCCTTTTTTCTTTAAGCATACATTCTATATCATTCAATTCATTCTCTCTATGAATTACTTTTTGTTCATTGGCAAATAAAGCAACTGATTTAGTCAAATTGTGCGGAAGTACATCTTCCTTCTTATATTGCATACTTAAATTTTCTAACATAGAAGTCGTACTATTTACAGCCGTTATTATTACCTCTTCAGTTTTTTTTATTAACTTTTCCACTTTCTCATCTTGTTTAATCTCACGTTGCTCAATTTCATAAGCAATCGTATCTTCGATTCGTGCAGCAACAAATAATAAATCTTTATTAATTTGTATGCTGTAAAAATTGCGAATAATATCAATTGCAGATTCTACCATTTTTATAGTCCGCTCACAAGAAAGCAACTTGTTTGCCCGTGCATAAGATATAGCCTTTTGAACAATATTATCCTGAGCTCTTTTTCGTTCCATACTTTCTCCAAACAAGCATACTTCCACATCTTTAGGTAATTCACTACGAATATAATAAGCAAGTTTTGCAAAATCAATCTCTTCCTCTTTTGTACAATCTATATTTCCTTGATATTGATGCTCAATAAAATTTTTTAACCGTTGTTTTATTTTTTTCTCGCTTTCGAACGATATAACTTTACTTCTTATAGCTTCTAACCCTATTTCCACAATACAATCAGTAATTATCATATAAATACTCCTCAAATCATTTTCACAAAGTCTCCCACAATATATTTTTCTGTAAAATATTCATAAAATTAGTGAACTACATTTTTCTGTTTACTAAATATTACATTGTTTTTCTGTTTTTTCAAACAATTAAATAACCTAATAAACTTCCGATAATTATCCAAGCATTTATCAATGCTTAATTATAATGACTTTCACCCCATCTACCTTTTCAATATCCCTTTTGAATTCAAGTTCATTTTGTATTACACCCAAATCATAAACAACATATATTTGGTGCTCGTAAACTTTTTTATAAGCTGTAATATCTGCACTAATTTCCTCTACAATCCTAGATTTATATCCCTCCCATAAAAGTTTAACTTCAATACTGAGAGATATTTGGGGAATAATAAAATCTGGAATATACTCTTTCCCAGAAAATTCAAACTTTCCAGATTCCCTGTCATAATTATTCCCTTCGCCAAACCTCTTCCTAACAACAATGCTTCAATAGCGTTTTGAACTTCAACTTCTTTCTCCAGTTTTTGAAATATTACTGTACGAATGCGGGATTGTAAAAAATTTTCTGTATTGTCAAACTCATCATCAATAAAATTAACACTCTCTTCAAGACTTGATAATAACATTTTAGCAGATAGCAATACTTGTTCTAGTATTCTCTTTTGTGTGGACCACACTGAATCTCCCCAAGAGGGAATTTCACCCAAATTGAATGTATAAAACATTGTTGTTACATTTAAAACATTTTTGCTCTTTCGGCAAAATCATTATATATTACAACCATATCTTTAAAGCAGGAATATCTTCCTGCTTCAGCAGTATGGGCATCATCAAGTATCTCATGAATCATCTTACAAAAAGCCTTGATTTGTGACAATAGCACCCTAATCTCTCTCGTTTTATCTAATAAGTTTTTCAAAACCTGTTACCTCTTTCCATCTATAACAATATCTACCACAAAAGATATTAACTTCTCTTTATTACCTGCACTGCTTTCTTAACGCCTCAACAGCTTCATCAATCGCACTATTATCCGGTTCATTATTATCCCATTCATCCCAGAAGTCTTTTGTTGCGCTTATCGGTCTGTGAGAATCTAACGGCTTATCTAAAATTATCTTACTTGGTAATAAAATTGCATCGCCGACTACCAAAGTCTCGCCAACATCAAGCAATGGTAAAAACTCTATAGTACTCTTTAAAGAATCTGGCAATAAATTTTTAATTACCCCTTTATCCCTTTCATTAGTTAATCGTAATACTACAAAATTATTACACTGACTTAAGATTGTCTTGCTTACGTCAGCTGGGCGTTGGCTTACTACAAGAATAGATACGCCATATTTTCTTCCTTCTTTTGCAATTCTTTCAAAATTATATAATGCCTGCTTTTGAACAGAATCTGCATCTTCCTTTATTGGCAAATACAAATGTGCCTCATCACAAACAAGCGTAAATGGAGTCCTCTTATCTGGATTCATCCAGAACTGAACATCATACAATAACCTAGCCAGTGTTCCTGTAATTACTGGTAAGACATCCGATGGAACTTCTGAAAAATCAATAATTTTAATACCCATTTCCCCATCCTGATACCCTAGTAATTTACAAATAGTTTTCCCAAGCCAATCATACAGTTGAACTTCATCTACGGGTTTAAACATAAATCCATAAGTTCTATCTTCTAACTTTGTTTCAAGCCGCGATATAAATCTAGTTAATTTCCCTTCCCAATCCCCCTTAACAGGTTTACCACCAGCTCCTATTCCTTTCCTTGTATCATCATCTTTAAGTCTTTTTAATAAATCCTCCATAGAAAATGGAATAGGCGAATCAACCGTGAAGGTCTCTATTGTATCTGTTTTCCCCTCTTTTTGCAAAGTTTCTTCTTTAAGTTCTCTGATATGCAAGGTAAATCGTGATGCTTGATTCGGAGCATTAGAATCGCTTCTATCTAATATCATTGATAAAAGTTCTTCCCGATTAAGTAGCCAGTATGGCAAAAAGAGCACATCTGGGTTTGAAGTATCTAAATCTCCAGGACCAGCAATCTTATAATGTTGAGCAATAGGATTACTTCCCCCAGATAAACTTTGGTATTCACCATGCATATCAAAAACAATAATATTGGCGTATTTCAATTTACTCGCTTTTTCTAATATATTTGCCACGCACCAACTTTTTCCAGAGCCTGTACTCCCTAAAACAGCAGCATGTCGTTGAAAGAATTTGTTACCGTCAAGCACAGCATCGGCATCCACATCGATCATAAAGGAGCCAATTTTTAATCTTTTATCTGCATCAATATTTTTACCCAAAATATTCATGAAATTTTGGAGATTCAGCCCAGAAACGCAATAACACTTACTTTCTATTTGGGGAAATGTTTCAACTCCCCTTTTAAAAATATCATGTTCTGAACCATATACTGAATGGTATGTACCAATTACGCTTACTTTTATATAATCGGCTGATGATACTGTTACTTCATCAGCGTCATTTTCTTCTGAAAGTGTTTCAATATATTTACGAGTTACCTTATCAATAAGTGCAATTAGTTTTTCATGTTGTTTGGATGTTTCTATAGACACAATATTTCCAACACATATTTTATTTAAAATAATTTCGTTTTCAATCTCGACTATTATTTGCTCTGTATCCACTTGGATTACACTGCCCAACAAATCATTTTCTACAAAATTTAGTAAAGTTGCCATCAAAATACCTCCTTAATCATTTCATGTAAATCCCAGAAATTTATTCCCGATAAAATCGTTTCCCCTTCAGCGTTTGTTACTTTTGAATCCAAACTATTTGCATGACTAATTGCAGTAACATTTTTACATTCATCTACAAGCCGCTCTGCATTTGGGGAAAGCTCATATGTTAATATAAGTGCAGGTTTTCCACGCCTTAACTGCTGCACCAAATGCGTTTCTAAATGGTCATCCCCAAATCCGTATCCTATAATTATATATTGCTGAGCTCTATCAATCTCTTCATTTGCACGCCCACGATGTATATCAAAAGGCACACTATAACCTTCACGATATTTATTTAATCCTGGAGTTATAATTAAACTATCCTCCACAGGGTAATTCATAATAGAATATGGAATATCGTTAATTAAATGCCAACTTAAACATCCATGTGGTTTTAAAAGAGTTATTTTAGGAGCATATTTTAGAGTTGTTCCTTTCCCGTTTCGTTGCTGTATTCCTATACAACATGAATATTTACTTTGATCTGGCTTATAACTTGCTAAATATTTGCCAACAAAAAGCGTGTCTACCATTATATCATTAATCTCACACGCATATTCAATTAATCGATCATAATTAGTAGTAATCACTGTCATATTTTATTTCTTATATTGAATCGGTCTAAATATTCTGAAAATCTAAGTATCTTACCATTTCTTATCACATCTTTAAAGATACGGTTATCAGCATCACCAATATATCGAGCAGTTACTTTTCGTATATTTTCCTCAACAAATGCACTCGGCTTAGTATTGTGTAATGTTTCTTCTAAGCCAATGCCTTTTATCAAATCATTATTGATTCGATCCCAAATATCTATATCATCTGCATCGGTCAACATTGTAGGTATTTTATCCTGAAGTTCTTTCGCCAGATCACACATTCCAGGAATTCCTTCTGCTAAGGAAAGTCCTGAACCAACAATTGTAACTGTACCTTCTTGAAAAAAGTCTTGAATTATCTTCTTAATGGTATCTATATCCATTTTATTTCCTTTCGTATCTTTACAAAAAATTAATCTTATCATTTTCCGGCAAATATTTCGCCAGTTCCTCCACTAACTCATACACTTTCGTTCCCGGTGCAATATCCGTTGGTGTCTTGCCTACTCTATCCTCTATAATTCGCTTCGCATACCGTATGGCAAACCTCGGACTCCCCTTCTCCATCAGAATATTAAATATATCCTTCATATTCTTCTGATACTTTCCAATCCCCAATTCCCTAAACTTATCATTTAGAAATTTAATATACTCTGTCCTATGGTTATTTGAAGTATAATACGCAAAATGTAATATAAACCAAAACTCAATACACTCGTTACTCCATGCCGCATGATACTGCAATTTCGGGTTCTCCAAGCTCAGCTTGTCCGCTCGTTCTGCTACACCATTAAAATCCTTTGCCGGAAAACCGTCTTTATCATACACGCACCAAATCTGTCCGCGTTCAATCTCATTCTCACGAACATATCGTTCTGCCATACCGATTACTCGCATAGTCTCTGCAGCACAAGGCTCAATCTCAATCAAAACCATATTCTTATATATCGGGTTATTCTCTATCAATCGCTTAAATCCCTCAAAATAAAGCGGTTCCGTTTGTTCTCCCTCACAGAAAATATAATAACGGTATTCCTTCTTCTCAAGATATTCCTTGCGTCTCTGCTTCCTCCACTGTGTTGTCCCTATCTTTTTAGGCATTGACATCACTCCAATCAATAATTGTTTTCAGATATGGATCTGCGCCATATTTGCCCTCTAAATATTGCTTATCATATTTTGCATCCATGCGAACGGATTCACCTTTTTTGTTCTTAAATTCAACCAAAGAGTAAAGTTTAGAATTTTGTTCCTTGCCTTTTGCCACAAACCAAATCTCATCGCGGCGAAAGATATCATTATTCATGGTGGACAAATCATGTGAAGTAAAAATCAACTGTGCACCATTCTTATTAATTTTCATATTGTTAAACAGCATAATTACATAACGCAACAATACCGGATGGATTTTCGCATCCAATTCATCAATTACGAGTGTTGCCCCAACAACAAGGCTTTTGGCAATAAACGGCAGTAACCCAAACAATTTTCTGGTTCCGCTGGATTCTTCTGACAAAGTCAACTCTGTGCTATATCCGTTTACTGTATGCTTTGTATAAACTTCTATGTGGTTTTCTTCTTTTTCCTCAATACGGAAGTCCTCGATATCCAAATCCATCTCGCGAATCATATCAAGTACAAGCTTTTTTACTTCTTCCGTCTTAGCGATAGCAGTCCGCAATTCCTGTCTTGGATTCCCATAATTTAAGAAATCAATAGAATTTTCAAACCATGCAATCACATCAGAAATAACCTCATTCTTTTTATAGGTAATTCCTAAGTAAGACAATAGCGGCAGATTCTCCGAAATTTCTTCACTGATTCTAATTTTTCCAAACACACCCTTTAGCTCAATTTCATTCCAGTTTCTTACAAAGAGTGCCGAACGCCTTCCAGTATCTAACTTTATTCGGTCCAAACTCTCATAAATAACAACCTCTTGTTTCACATGCAGAATATAGCGGTATTCTGCAATTTGAGTTCTAAAGAACACCTCAAACTCCGTTGGTTCCTTTCTTGTTTCTTCCGAAAAAGCAAACGGCTCTACCGGAATTTTTCTTGCCTTATATTCACATTCCGACTTATCACAGGTCGCACACAAAGGTCTTAAAACCTTTGCGTCTAATGTGTGCAACGCCTCCAGCACATTTGATTTACCGCCGCCATTGGGTCCGTAAATCACAGATACCGGTAAAAATTTTTCACCGTCTTCCGCTTGAATAATTCTATCTTTATGTTCCATGATTGCTGCCGCCTGCATATCAAAAGTCATCTCTTCACGGATACTTTTATAATTTTTCACGGTAAATTGGCATAACATAGCTTCTACCTCCATCTTATATCTATATTATACACTGTTTTTTCATTTTGTAAACTATATTTGAGATTTTTTCTCATATTTTGTGTTGAATTTTATTTATAGCCACAATCTATAGAAATGCAAGTTCGAAGAAATCATATGATTCCTTAACATATTGTAATGTAATATGATATAAAAAACCTGCAAAAAGAAAAACCAAATTCTACATCAACAACCCGGTAAATGTCCTATTTCCATTTACCAGGCTTTTATCCGTTTATTATTCATTTTATTATATTTCTATCACTAACCTCTAACTAAAATATGTAATCACTTTACTTTTCTTTGACCATGTCTCATATTATATAAACATCTTGCAAAATCTCCCTTCAAAATTGGTCCAAAACTTTTGGCTAACCTCAAAATAAAATACCGTGACATTCTATAACTAACCCACGATGTAATACAGACTAGTTTCCGCTATTTCTTGCCTTTAACCAACTATTAAAGCAAATAAAAAGAAAATCCTTTCTTACCCTCCTCTATATCATCCAAATCGGAACAATATAATTATCCCGATCAATCGCACTAAGGTCTGGTTTCATACAAAGCACCGCACCCTTTGAACGTGGGGTTGATGATTTATCTAACAAATCAAATACTTTGATAAGCTCCGTTCCCGGATTGGAAGTCTTTTTTATCTCAATCGGATTTAGCACGCCGTCATGTTCAATCACCAAATCTATCTCTTTCGCATCCTTATCACGGTAGTAATATAAATACGGTTCCTTTCCGCAATTCAGATAGGTTTTCCTTATTTCCGCAACCACATAATTCTCAAGGACTGCCCCATTCATTGCACCGCTTTCCAGTGTTTCCGGACTGCTCCATTTCGTCAGATAACATACCAGCCCTGTATCATAAAAATATAACTTAGGTGTTTTTACAAGCCGCTTTAACAAATTGTTGGAATACGGATTCAGGTAAAAAATAATCCCCAGCGTCTCCAAAATCCCCAACCAATTCTTCGCCTGCGTTTGGTTGATATCCGCATCCCTCGCAATTTCAGCCACATTCAACATTTGACTACACCTTGCTGCTGCGGCTGTGATGAACCTGAGGAATTTCAATGAATCAATGGCATTTGACAATTCCCTTACATCACGCTCGATATAAGTAGTCAAATAACTGCTGTGAAAAATTTGGCTGTTGGTGTTTGCTCCGCTTACAAGTGCAGGCATAGATCCTCTATAGATCCGTTCAAAAATTTCTCTTGCATCTGCCGCATTCCTACCAGATTTTCTGGCTGATAATGCCTCCAAATCTATAGTAAAAGGTTCTGTCTCGCCTCCTGAAATTTCTGCCTGTGACAAAGAAGTAAGTGACAGTACTGCTACCCGCCCAGCCAAGGATTCCTGTATGCCTTGCATTAGCTTAAACATTTGCGAGCCTGTAAGCCAAAATGCTCCCGGCTCATGATTTCTATCTACATGCATTTTGATGTAAGTAAACAATTCCGGAGCATATTGAACTTCGTCAATTAACACAGGTGGTTTATGAAGCTGCAAAAACAGTTCCGGGTCTGTCTTCGCAAGGCTTCTTTCATTCAAATCATCTAATGTAACATATCCCCTATTTGTTCCTTCCATCAGCTTTTGAAGCATTGTAGTCTTCCCCACCTGTCTTGGTCCGGTAACGAGAACTACTGAATATTCTTTTGTGACCTGACTTACAACCTTCTCCAATTTCCTTGTTATATAATTCATATATGCCACCTCTTTCGGCTAATTTTAAATTCAATTATATTTTAGCCGAACTTCATCCAGAAAACAAGTGTATTTCGGCTATTTTATATTGCTGTTATGTTTTAGCCTAAGCAGGTTATTTCTATCCACAAATTAAAAAGCCGGAGCAACGCTGCCTCCGACCGCACTTTAACTTTATAACGATTGCATACTTTTTTAGTTCGGCAAATGTCACATTTCCATTTACCGGACTTTAACTTTCTCATAATTCATTTCCGTAATAATCAGGACATCTTCAGTCCTCATATAGAAGTACCCCCTCTTTCATAATCAATGATAGAAATTGTTTATCCTCAATTCCCGTAGTAACAACATCAACATGACAATTCAAGACATTTTCCAGTTCATCAACAAATGCAAAATATTGCAACAAACTTTTCAATCTTCCACGTTCAATATATAAATCAACATCACTATTGTCTTTTGCTTCACCTCTGGCATAAGAACCAAATAAACTCATTTTTCCAATTCCATATGCTTTTGCAATAGGAACTGTTCTATCTTTTATTTCATTAATCGTGTATCTCATATGCAGTCACTTCCTTTATTGTCATTATACCCTAAATCAAAATCCTGCACAATCAAATATTTTAGAAAGACATTCGGACATCCTATCACTTCCAAATGTCTATTCATATTCTTTCCTAATTCACTACCCACACAAACCATTCTAACTTATTACATCCGCACGCACCGTATTCTTGCTTGCCCCAAATGTCTTTGTGGTCTGGCGCACTGTGGCATTTGCTCTCGCCGATATAGTTCGCAATGTTGACGGCACGCTCCTCTATATAATCTTACAAAGGAAATCCCCCAAAAGCTGTTTTTACATTGTATGGAGGACTTTTGGGAATATGAATGTTGCTTTTCAACATCATCATTTATCTATGATTATGTCAAGCATACCTCCCATTCCATCTCTAAACGGACTCACAGGTACGCTTTCAATTTCTCCACTACTTCATACACCTGTGTACCGGGAGCAGCCTGCGACGGCAACTTTCCCTCATTTATTACAGCAAGTCTTTTAGCATTTGCAAGGGCAACATCCATATATGGTCTAAGCACTTGATACATATCAACTCTATTCTTCTCGTATTTCCCCGCTCCGATTCCAGCCAGCCACTCTGTCAGCTTCGGCCAATATTCGTTCCTGTGCAAATCCGACTGCAGAAAGCAAAAATGAAGCAGATACCATAATTCGATACACTGATTTGACCAAATTGCATGATATTCCGTTTCTTGCGTACTGTTCATACGGCACAAGGCAACTACTTTATCTGTATGCTCTGCCGGAAAATCATCCGTGTCATAAACCACCCACACATGACGATATATATTTGCGTTTTCTTCTGCCTTTTCCTTCGCCTTTTTAAAGAGGCTAAGGGTGTTGTCACCTTCCCCAAAGATATCCAACTGTATCTTTTCCCGATACTGTTGATTAATGATATCTCTGATGGCTCCAAAATATGCCGGTTCTGTATTAGTCCCTTCCGTTACAATAAGATGGTACTCCGGTTGAATTTTCTTTGACCGATCCAGCCTCGGCTGCATCCAAGTCTTATTCATGTCACTTTTCCTCAGAGGCTTCAAACTCATTCCCATCCGCCTCTATTCAGCATATTCTGTAAATACGGATCTGCCCCATACCGCCCCTCCAGATATTGCTTGTCATACGCAGCAGTGCTGTTCACCCGCACATTATCCTCACGGCGAATCTCATAAAGCGAATATATTTCACTGTTGTGACTCTCATCCAGCGCCGCAAACCATATCTCATCTCTTCGGAAAACAGTATTTTTCATCGTAGACATATCATGTGAAGTAAAAAGCAGCTGTGCTCCATGCCTATTAATCTTTGGATTCGTGAACATGGAAATCACATACCGTAGGAGCTTGGGATGAAGTTTTGCATCCAATTCATCGATAATCACAAGCCTTCCTTCCTGCAATGCAATCAGCAATATCGGAAGCACCGCAATCAATTTTATTGTACCATCCGACTCATGCTCAAATGTCAGTTCATATTCACAGCTTTCAATCTTTCTCTTCAAATACAGTTGTTTTTCCTCTCGATCAAATCGATAATCAACCACATCAATTCCCATATCATTAAGAAGAACCAAAATCCTTCTTTTAAACTCTTCATCATCGGAAAACATAATCTGTGTTTCTATCCGCGTATTCGCATAATTGCGGATAACACAGGATTCAAACCATTCCTGTACCTCTGCAATCACTGGAATGTTATAGTTAATCGCCAAAAAGGATAAATATGGCATCTTTGCATTCACACTACTGTTTACGCCCTCTTTTTTCAAAATAGTTCCCAGGCTGATTTCTGACCCATCCCGATAGAAGATATGGGCTGGTTTCTTGCCACCAATCTTCTTTCTGTCCAATATTTCCGCCGTAATCTCATTTTTCAAGATGCCAAGATAATATCTATACTCATACTCCCCTACGCGAAAATAAATCTGAAATTCTGTCGGTTTCTTTGGACATTCCGCATCATACAAAAACGGCTCTGCATCAACCTTTTGCTGCATGATAAGAGATTGCCGATTCTTCTCCAAATCGTGTATGGGCTTCACCACTGCAGTAATTACACAGGAAAGTGCCTTCAACAAATTTGTTTTTCCGCCCCCATTCGGTCCATATAAAACGCCAACCGGGAGAAGGCTGTCACACTTTTCTCTCCGGATTAAACTGTCCGCAAACTCCGGTATAGCCGTTGCCCGAAAATCAAATACAGTTTCTGTTTTGTATGACTTAAAATTTTGGAATGAAAACTGACACAGCATCTTTCTCTCCTCCTTCATTCATCGTCTCCATCGTATCACTATTCTCTCCATAATTCAAGTTTTATATTTGATTCAAAAAAATTTTTTTACTATTTCCTGTTAAAAATTATAAATTTTATATTATATCCCACTCAAGCTTTTATTACGAATTCTAATTCTGTCATAAGCTATCTCGAAGCAATTATTGGCGCAGTGGCATTATATTCTGATTGGAATATGGATGTCTTGCAGGATGTTTTCCAAATCATGCTTGACCCTGACAGTTATTTAGAGGATGACACTGAAAAGGACAATTATGTTGAACTTATACAAGAATGGACTTTAAGAAGATATGGGGTTGTTCCTTGGTATCATTATGAAAAGACTTCACAGGCAGTATAGTACATTCCTTTTGACGGACTCTCATCCTCTTATAATGGCAGTCCCGAATTAAAGCATACCTGCCTGCTAAAAATACTTGCACGAAGGGGATATTTTTCAATACCCGTTTACGGTTTTGTGCAAAAATATGATAACAACGGCAATCCTGTCTGGCAATGTACCTGTCACATAAAAGAAATAACAAAACACTGCTTGGCAAACTCATCTTCTAAGAAAAATGCCAAAAAACAGGCTGCCTATCAATGAGACTGCCTGTTTTCTCTATAAATATCTTTCCTATTTCACTATCCACACAAACCGTTCTAACTTATTACATCCGCATGTACCGTTGATTTTGACACCCCGAACTTCTTAGCCGTCTGCCGGACGGTGGCATTTTCCTCTACAATATATTGGGCAACCTCGATTGCACGCTCTTCAATATAATCCTTCACGCGAAACCTCGTCTCTTTGTTTTTACAATTTATGCAAAGAGCAGTGGTTGTATTACTCCGAACAGGATGGTATTAACACATTATTTATTGGTTTTTTCTCAAATAATCAGGAAAATTAACACACTGAACAAATTAGACAAAAAATGGGATATTGTGCATACAATTATATTATTCGTTTTCTTATATACCAATCCATAAAGTACAGCGTTAATCACAATAAATAACAGGTCATACACTACCACGCCAACACTTCCTGCATTTAAATGACAAAGAGCAAACAAAACGGCTGTGATTAACAGAGCCGGAACAAAGCCGGTTTTTTCAGAAAGCCGGTTCTGAAAAAATCCTCTCCAGGCGATTTCTTCTCCCAGTGCGGCAACAATTAATTCCACTACCAATATTATCACTTTATCAAAAGACAGAAAATCTGTACGTTCTGCGAGATGCTCCAAGAACTCAGGTACAAATAATTTTGCCAAAACATGACATACGATATCTGCCACAATTGGCATAAAAACCAAAACCAGGACCTTCCAATCCTTAACCAAACCTGGAATTGCTTTCAGACTCATGGCACTCTTCTCTTCCGGTTCCCTCGTAATAAAGTAAACAACAATCCCAAGCAGTAATGTAATACTTGAAAGGTTCACCATATTTTCATTCCATAATTTTAAAAATCCAGAAAATGAAAATATTGCCATAAGTAAAATTGCGATTAATGCGACTCTCTTTTTTGTTTTGTTCATCTTAATCTCCCTTCCCTGTACGGACATATAAAATTCTTTTAATGACTTATGTTATATAACATACATTATATCTAGGGATATGTCAATACCGAAATAAATCCATCTGCCAACTTAAGCATTCGTAATATTCTTTTTATTCACGGAGATTTTAAAATAGAAATTAAAAAATTAGTGAGAATTTTTCTTATATTATTTTGAACTTCAACTTTAATAACGATTGGATGATGGTATCCTCCTACGATGCAGATTACAGCATACATAGCACCGAATGGACGCCTTGCTGAATAGGAATCCTTCCATACTATTCTACAATATTTATCTTTAGCTATTACAAATGCATTATTTATGGCATTCATGATTGTTTATGATATAATCCTATCTGTTCATTACATCTATAAAGTTCACCAGTGGGAATGCATAAATGCTTTTATGTTTCTTTTCCACTACCAATAAAAGCAGTCGGAAATCCTTACTGCGTACCATGACATTTGCCCATAACATACTTGTCCGGCTTTTTCCTTCATATTCATAAACTGCCATTTTACGATTCAGCAGTCGGCTCCCAAGATGCAACGGCCAGGGTGAGGGTTTTATCTGGCTAGCATTTACAATGTCGTATTTCACTTCTGGTTTTTTTAATATCAAACACTCCACCAGCATACAAGCTGCAATCGAAAAATCATCAAGCTGAAAGAGAAGCATTAAAAGTGCAAATATTCCAAATGCCATCATTTTTGCATATGGACTCAAATCATCGGAAAAGCTCATTATAAGTACTACGAAAATCCCCGAACATGACGATATTACCAAAATTGCTAAAAGCTTTTTCATTGCAGATTGCCGTAATCGTTTTAATATCATTTTCTTTTTTTCATCTTCTAAAACCATAATCCAACTCCTTCCTACGGAAGCTTTATTGCTCTTACCCCTTGCTTCTGTACTTGTCATACAATCCGCTGTACAAGCCGGTATGTCTGTCATATTCATCAAACCACTGGGCAACTATGCAGTTCTCACCAGACAGCTCGGAAATTCTGACTGCATCCGAAACAGCGCTTTCTGCATTTTTGTAAATTCTCGGATTCAATGCTTTATCAAATCCACTATCGTCACTGATTTCATACGACATAAGATACGATATCCGGTCATTTTTCCAAGACTGTATATCATACCTTCGGGGCTGCTCCATAATAATAACAAAACCGTTTTCGCCGTATCTGCCGCAGGCCGGATGTCCATCGGAGAATTCTGTGTTTTTATACACAAGGATACCATTGTGTATGGCAGCATATCTCTTATAAACCACCAGAACAAATGTATCGTCAAATTGTCTTCCTTTATTCACGTCCAGCATTTCCTCGAAGGAACAAAGATACGTACATTTTTCTGAACGAAAAAAATAATTCCTGTCACAGGGCTTAAATAGGTCAATTCTGCTTTCGGGATAATCATAATATTCCATACTCTGATTCCTTTCCGCATTCCGGTCATTTTATCTTTTTCCATTATACTACATCCCTTTCCTATTTGTAACAGGAAGCAGATGCTCCGCATATCCTCTGCCACGAAGGGAAAGCAATAGGTAAACAAAGGATGGTTTACCCTACACCTCATCTAATAAGTACATTATAACAAAAAAATTCAAGATGTTAAGTTTATTATATATCTGGTACCATTGGCAATTCTATAGGACAAATATCCAACAAAAAGTCTGCTTGTATTGCTTTGAAAAGTATCAGTTTCAAAAAAATGGGTATGATAATGATAGAATACAAGGAGAAGGAAGGGATTTTTATGCCATCTACATACGCACATTACAGATTCGGACAAGAGGTTCAAAAAAAATTACCGGAAGAGCTTGTCTCCATCATTTCCCACCACATGTCACTGTATCATATCGGACTGCACGGACCGGATATTTTGTTCTATTACCATGCTTTATTTCCAAATGCTGTAAATCAGATGGGATTCCATATTCATGAAAAGAAGGCCTCCTATTTTATACGAAAAAGCCTCCACACATTAAAAGGCTTATCCAATCCGGAAGCGGGACTTGCTTATATGCTTGGGTTTATCTGCCATTTTGTATTAGACAGCGAATGCCACAGCTATATTGAATTCAAAATCCGGCAAAGCGGGATTACACATACGGAAATCGAAACGGATTTTGACCGAAGGCTGCTTCAGGATGCCGGAAAGGCTCCGGAACGTACCTGTCTTACCAGCCACATTCAACCAAGCCGTGAGGATTGTGAGATTATCGCCGCATTTTTCCCCTACATCACTCCAAGACAGATTTCTCGCTCTCTGTCCTCTATGATTCATTACAATCGACTGCTTCTTGCGCCAAATAAGCTCAAGCGCTTTTGGGTGCTTCTCTTACTACGTTTAACGGGAAACTATACGGAGATGCACGGACTTCTTATGCCGAAGCAGGCAAGGACAGGATGTGAGGACAGCACCCGGGAACTGCTGAAGCGGAGTAAGCATGCTGTTCCCATTGCCCAGCAGCTTTGTGAAAATTATTATAATGTATTCTGTGAAATGGACATCTTATCCCAACGCTTCCATCGAACCTTCGGAGCTGATTCCACAGAAATAAAACAATATGAAAATCAGTTAAAGGAACCGCTATCCGTATGAAAAATCAATTAAAACAAATCAAACGCAGCTGGGTTCTGTATGAGTTTTTTCGTAAAAAGCAAACGCTTTAAATAGAATAAAAATCCGCCTTTTCCTCCTGCCATGTAACTAAATCCTCCAAGGTGACGGAATCCACAACCTCCCGAATGGCGGCATCCATCCGCTTCCACAGCTCCAAGGTAGCACACTGCCCCTGTCTGGGGCAGTCATTTTCTTCATATTCCAGACAACTGACCGGCGCCATATTCCCTTCCGTCAGCCGCAGTATCATTCCTGCAGTATATTCCTTCGGCGGTTTTACCAACGCATAACCGCCCTTGGGTCCCCGGACACTTTTTACATAACCCGCTTTATTCAGGACGGCAATAATCTGCTCCAAATACTTTTCCGATATTTCCTGCCGTCGTGCAATATCCTTAATCCGCACCGGCTCTCCGGAATCATTCATTGCAATATCTATCATCAGACGCAATGCATATCTGCCCTTTGTTGATACCTTCATATACCCAGCTCCTTTTTGAATCTCTTACTGCTCTTTCCTTTATTACTTCCCGGATACCCCTTCTCTATGCACAGGTATACCACCCTTTCTGCTTCCTATGAATTCAAATATTCGGAAACATGGTTCTCACGATTCCTTCAGCTTTGCACACTTTCCATCCTTAATTGGTTCTACTGCAATGCCTTCGATATTATGAACAAAGGTCCCCAATTGGGAATACCCATAGCTTTTCACATCAAAATCCGGAAACTCCGCATGTATCATCTGTCCCAGCCGTCCCAAATCGATAGGACCCCTTTTCACGGTTTCAATAATAAAATCCTCTACCGACTTTTCATTACTATCCAATCCGCTCAGGGATACATATACCGTACTTCGCTCCTGGGTTACAACAAAATCCTTCAGCTCCTTTACCAGCTTGGTCATAGAGCTGTAACCATAATTCCGTTCATCAAAATCCTTATACAACCGCTGTATGCTGCTTTTCAATCCGCCCAGACCAGTCCGGATTCCCTGATTTTCATCCTCCCGGACGATTTCAATCATACTCTTTTTAATCTCAGACAGGGAAACGATATTCTTTTCAATATCGGTCACCTTGTGAACCGTATCAGAGTTCTTCTGACCGCTTGCCTCCATTTCATCAGAATCTCCATAAATAATTTCCAGATTCTTATAGATGGTGCAGGCCGCCTTCAGCGTCTTGGAAGCATCACTTTTTCCCATTCCAATCACTTCCATGCCCTCATCACACAATCGGTTCACCAGACGGGTAAAATCACTATCCGAAGATACAATACAGAAAATATCTGCGTTTTTTGTATGCATAATATCCATGGCATCGATTACCAGCATAATGTCAGCAGCATTCTTCGCCGTAGAGTAGCGCGGCTGCTGAATGGGAACCACGGCATAAGACAATGCCTTATGATTCCATTCACTCAGTGTTTTATTCGTAAAATCACCATACATACGCTTGTAGGTAACCGTACCGTAGTTTTTCAGCTCCTTAAAAATCCCATCTAAATACTTCACGCTGGTATTTTCTGCGTCAATCAGTAATGCAATTCGTTTTTCCATTATCATCCTCTTTTTCCTCATTTTCTTTTTCACTACCAAAAACAGCTTACCATAAAGTCCGGATTTTTACAATTTGCAGAATGAACGATTGAAACTTCCCGGCTCTGTTTCATAGAATAAATAGAACACATCCTTTCACAGCCTGGGGTTCTCTTTATCCCAACGCTAATGCATATCAGCATGAAAGTGTAGCAAACTAATCATAGAAGAACGATGCGGAAAGGAATCCTCATGTCCCGTTATAACCGAACTGAACTATTTGAAACCATTCCAATTAAAAAATCCGTCCTAATACAGATTCTGCCTGCCATTGCCAGCCAGATGATTGCTCTGATTTATAACCTGTCCGATACCTATTTTGTCGGACGGTTAAATGACCCCCGGCAGACAGCGGCAATTACGGTAGCCGCTTCTTCCTTTCTCATGCTGACAGCCATTTCCAATCTGTTTGGAATCGGAGGCGCCAGCCTGGTTACCCGGAAGCTGGGCAGCGGACAGACGGAAGAAGCAAGACAGACATCGTCGATTTGTTTCTGGATGGCGCTTTTCTCTGGTCTTTGTTTTAGTATACTCTTCGCCCTGCTGGCACATCCTATCTTGCGTATCAGCGGAGCTACGGAAGCTGTCTATGCTTTTGCCTTTTCCTATACTAAATGGGTTATCATTCTGGGCGGACTTCCTACTATCCTGAATACTATGCTCTCCAATCTAATCCGGGCGGAGGGCAGTGCCTTTATTGCCAGTTTCGGCGTGTCCATGGGCGGTATTTTGAATATTCTGCTGGACCCCTTCTTTGTACTGCCGGAATTCCTGGGACTGGGTGCTGTCGGCGCTGGAATCGCAACCGCTCTTTCCAATACATGCAGTGCTGTATTTTTTCTTATATACATTCCAGTTAAAAGTGATACCGTTCTCAACCTTCACATCCGCTATCTCATATACTGGAAAAACCACCTGTGGGACATTCTGAAAATCGGTATCCCCTCTGCCATTCAATATGGCTTAACAGTCGTTGCCGTCGCAGCCCAGACCCGATTTGTTTCCCAATACAGTCCTCAGGCTGTGGCGGCACTGGGCATCACAAAAAAGCTGGATCAGCTTCCTTTGTATTTTTCCATTGGTGTTGCCAACGGGATTCTTCCTCTAATCGGTTATAATCATGCCAACGGCAATCCCGCCCGTCGGGAAACTGCCTTCCGGTTCGGTTGTATGATTTCGGTTTCCTTCTCTGTCCTATGCCTGATTATCTATGAAAGCTTTGCCCCGTTCTTAGTAAGGCTTTTTATTGCAGATTCCCTTACCGTTGCTTATGGCTCCGTCTTTGTCCGCTGTATGGTAACAGCTATGCCCTTTATGGCGCTCTGCTATCCTATGATTATCCGCTTCCAGGCTATGGGAAAGGCAAAGGAAGCCCTAATCATCTCCATCCTGCGAAAGGGTGTACTGGATATTCCTTTTTTATTTTTATTTGATTTCCTTTCTCCGCTATACGGCTGTATGCTGGTGCAGCCCGTGGTTGATTTTCTTTCCCTGCTGGCTGCTGTTTTCCTGTATCGGCGTGACAGCCGAAGAACCCCGCCGCTCTAAACCGTTATTCTTCCTCATCTGCCGGCCGCCATGCCTTTCCAAACTTTACATCCTTAAATAAGGCAGCAAGACCGGTAATCTGCTTTAAGCGAAGAATCTCGTCCTTGTCCATACCCAGATGCCTGGATATCCATGCATCCGAACGGCCAAGCTCATGAAGCTCCTTTACGATATTACTCATTAACTCCACATTGTGGCTTCCTCTGGCACGATTATGCCGAATCGTGCTTGCCATCCTCTGGTCGATTGGCTTGTCAATAACAGAAACCGGAAGCATACCGCCCTCCCGTTCATAGATATCCTTATGCTCCAGCATAATCCGATACCGGTGAAACCCATCTACTATGATATAATTATCTGCCGCTTTATCGTAATAGCAGACAATCGGCATGGTATAGCCATCCGCCTTAATACTTTCATACAGTAACTGCATTTCCGGAGGTGCTACGGAATTCGGATTATAGGTATTTGCTCTTATTTTATCAATGGGTACGGAAAGAATATTATATACGGGACTTTTCGATTCCATAATTCATCTCCTCAATGCTTTTATATTTTTGCCGGATGCTGTCAATCCGCTTCTGCTGTTCCCGGTTCGGCCCAAAGCCCATAAACCGGCAGGTATGGTCATTTTTCAAGATGCAATAGCACATACGCTTCCAGCTGGGAATGTCCTTGGTCGACTTAATATCATCCGTATCATCTGGAATTTTCTCTACAAAAATAACCCGGGACTTCTTGTTTAATGTATAGTTGGAAACGCCGTTTCGCCGAATCTGGTAACCATGCTCCAGTAGCTCCTGAATGGTATCCTCATCCAGACCGCCTCCGGTCCGATGCCAGAACTTCATGGAAGTATTAAACTTCCTGGCATAATTATTCCGCAGACGAGCGGGCAGAGTGTCCAGCAGAAAACGGGTATAGGATTCCCAGGTATGCCCTTCCGGCAAAGTAATATTCCGATACCCCATCGCCTTGGTCTTTCCGTAAATACAGGCAAAATTAGCCCCCCGGACCCGTCCCACCAGCTTCACCCAGATTTCAGGGTCAATAACTCGATACAGATTCAAAGAATCCTTGGAATAATCATTAAAAGGCGATGCTACCCGCATCTGCGCCGCCGTCAATCCGGCCATATAATACAAATCATATAACCGGTTATAGTCATAATCAAATATATAATTGGCATGCCAGACATCATTCAGAGACCAGTCATATAGGGGAGAGGCACACCAGACATCCTTAAATTGCCTGCTAATCCAGCATTCCCCCCGATAGCCGTACTTTTTATTCAGGAATCCGCTGTACCGTTGCAGGGATTCCTCTGCACGCATACCCAGCAGACAGACGGTCTTTTTATTCTCATGCGATAATCGGTACCAGCGTCCGAACTGCTTTGCCAAATCCTCCTGATGCATCCGGTAGCGGTAGGTAGAAACCGGATTGTTCTCCATATTGATTACATATTCATGCTCCGGCATATCCCGGACCCAGCTTTCCTTTTTTGTATCATCCCAGGGATACCAGTACATCTCATAGCTGCTTAGTGCAGTACGGGTCGCCATGGGAAGGCAGACCCAGTATGGCTCTACCTCATCCTTAATGCGCTCAAAGGTCCGCTCGATATATTCCGTTGTTACCGTATACTGTGCTTCAAAATCCTGGTGAAATACCCCGATGTTCCGCTCCGGATAGTATTTCCGCCTGTAGTCCAACAGCAGATTCAACAGTAAACCGCTATCCTTTCCTCCGGAAAAGGACACATAAATATTATCAAATTCCTCAAAGATAAATCGAAATCGTTCCTGTAGAACCTCATAGACGTCCTGTTCGATATACTCTCGTACCATATGCCTTCCTCCGTGACGGATTTCTAATCAGTCTAAGCTCATCCATTCTGTTTATGAAAAACCGGAATCGGAAAATTTCCATATTTTTCCAATTTCTTCCAATAGTAAATTTAACACATTATTCCTGTGAATTCAACAAAGTGCGACAAAACTGGCGGTATGATTCACAAGTGTTTCGGAAATGAACAGCACAAAAAATCGGAATTCACGAGACGGCGGCTTCTGCCTGTCTTATGAATTCCGATTCTACTTAACGCTCCGATACAGTTTTATTTTTCATCACATACCTGGAAGATATAGAATTTCAGATAATAGGAATCCTCTGCTGCCCATAGAATCGGATGGTCCGGCGCCTGAGTCCGGTATTCCACCTGCCGGAGACGCTTATGCACATTTCTTGCTGCCTGTCCGATGGTTTTGGTAAATAAGGCGTAGTCCATAAAATGCGAACAGGAGCAGGTAGCAAGATATCCTCCATCCCGAATCAGCTTCATGGCACGAAGATTGATTTCCCGATACCCCTTCACTGCATTTTTAACAGAACTCCTGGACTTGGTAAATGCCGGAGGGTCCAAAATCACTACATCGAATCTTTCGCCCCGGCTTTCCAGCTCCGGAAGCAGTTCAAATACATCCGCACATTGGAATTTCACCCGGTCTGACAACCCGTTCAATTCTGCATTTTCCCTTGCCTGTGCCACTCCCAGCTCGGATGCATCAACACCCAGCACGCTTGCAGCGCCTGCCATCCCCGCATTCAATGCAAAAGAACCGGTATGGGTAAAGCAATCCAAAACCCTTGCTCCCGAACACAGCTTCCGGATTGCCCTCCGGTTATATTTCTGATCCAGAAAGAATCCGGTCTTTTGCCCTTCCTTCACATCTACTATGTAGCGGATGTCATTTTCCACAATCTCTACCCTGGTATCAAAGGGTTCACCGATAAATCCTTTGACCCGTTCCATCCCCTCCTGCTCCCGTACCTTAGCGTCGCTTCGTTCGTAAACTCCCCGTATCGGAATCCCATCCTCCGCCATAAGCTCCTTCAGACATTCAATAATAGTCAACTTAAACCGGTCCATCCCAAGAGCTAGGGACTGTACCACCAAAATGTCCGAGAACTTGTCCACCACGATTCCCGGAAGAAAATCCGCTTCTCCAAAAATCACCCGGCAGCTTTGGGTATCCACCACCTGCTTTCGATAATCCCAGGCTGCTTTTACACGCATCCGGATAAAGTCTTTGTCAATCTCCTGGTCTTTATCCCGGCTCATCATTCGTATGATTAGCTTAGACTTCCGGTTCATAAAGCCTCTGCCTAAGGGATATCCGTCAAAATCATGAACCAGTACAATATCTCCATCCTGAACTTCTCCCAGAATGCTTGCTACTTCATTATCATAAATCCATGGACCGCCTTCCTTTACATAGCGTCCGGCACCCTTTTTTAATGTTACAATTGCGTTACTCATATTTTCTCCTTACATTTCTTCTCTAGTCAACAACCCCGCCGCAAGCAGCGGGGCATCAAGCATCCGGTAATCATTCAGCCGGTTCAAATTCCTTCATAATCAAAGTCCGGTATAAAGCTTTCCCCAGATGCTTCCCCTTCCTGAATAAATCCCTGCTCCACACCTAAGGAAACCGCATATTCCACCAGTCCCTTATACTCCCGCTTCGTCACCTTACGATTCAGTTCCGGAATATCCGCCACCTGGGACAGCGGTGTATACTGGTTCATCAGACTCAGCCAGACTTGATTTCCATAGGTTTCATAGACATATTGTACTACAGCCCTGGCATTTTTCAAATGATTCGGCAATAATAAATGGCGGACAATGACACCCCGTACCATCCTGCC
This sequence comes from Clostridium sp., assembly GCA_023667695.1. GTDB lineage: Bacteria > Bacillota > Clostridia > Lachnospirales > Lachnospiraceae > CAG-632. The sequence continues at coordinate 148,906 of JAMOZY010000003.1, forward strand.
CTGGTCGTCAAATACTGCCTGGGGCTGCTGCCGCACCATTTCCCGTAATGCCTCTTTCGCAATTTCAGGGTAATCCTCCGCCCGAGAATACCGCTTTGCCAGTTCCGGCTCCATATACTTAAAATCCGTCAGATAAATATCAATCACACCCTCCAGCTGCCTTACCGTATGAACAGATTCATAGCCGCTGCAATTGTATATAATAGGCAGTTTTAGCCCATTATGTTCTGCTTTCATCACTGCTTCTATAATCTCCGGAGTATAATGGGTAGGCGTCACCAGATTGATATTCCCTGCTCCCTTTTCCTGCAATTCCAGAAAGATTTCTGACAAACGGTCTATGGTAATCTCTTTCCCAAGCTCCGCTCCGGCAATCCGGTAATTCTGGCAATAGACACAGTGTAACGGACATCCGGAAAAAAACACAGTGCCAGAGCCTGTGCTTCCTGAGATGCAAGGCTCTTCCCACATATGAAGGGCGGCTCTTGCTACATGGATTCCTTTCCCAGACACACCACAGCTTCCCTTCTGCCCTGCCTTGCGAGGTGCATTACAGCTTCGGGGACAAAGACTGCAGCCCAAAGATTCTTTCATTTTGATTCCTTATCCTTAATGCTTATCCGTCCTGATACCGACGGATTATTTCATGCTCAAATGCATTTTTTAGTTGCTTTCACCAATTAACATGCTATAATATAAGAGCATGCAGATATGGTTCATTGGTAGAACGCTAGCTTCCCAAGCTGGAAAGGCGGGTTCGATTCCCGTTATCTGCTTCTTTTTATGCTGTTATTTCTGCCAGGTTAAAATACTACCACCAACAACATCTTAAACTGCTCTTGCCCATATACTGCATGAGGATGCTTTGCCGGCATTACAATCGATTCCCCTTCGTGTAGTTCATAGCTTACTCCGTCAATGGTAATCCTGCCGACACCATCCAGACAGGTGACAAATGCATCCCCGCCGGATTCATGGGTACTTATTTCTTCCCCTTTATCAAAGGAAAACAGGGTAACACTTAAATGCTCGTTTTGTGCCAGGGTCTTACTTACAACCTGCCCCTGCTGATAGGCAACCTGTTCCTTTAAAAGCATTACCTCTGCTTTTTTGATATTCTTCATTCCATCCATGACAAAATCTCCTTTCCCGATGCTTTCGCTAAATTTCCTCACAATATAGCCTTGTAAATAATCATTAACGCATCCTTATATTTCCTTCACCTGAATGCCATGTTTTTCTAATACAGCCTTCATCTCTTCATAATTAGAGGTCATGAGGGTCATGCTTTTTAGATTTGTAAACTGGCTTAATTCTTTTTCACTTATTTCATTAAGGGAAAACAAATCATCCTCCCCATCCCATAAGGGTGCAATATTGGAATAAATCTCATTACCACCATCCATCACTATAGTTGAAATATTTTCCGCCAGCCTTTTAGGAATCAATATATCCTTAAAGAACTGTAACGCTAATCGAACCGGTTTTTCCGTTTCCGTCTTAGCCCTGCTCTTCTTATAATCCAGGTAATCATACAAATCAAAATACGGCTTCAAGACCTCCTGCTCATACATTAATTCCTGTATAACCGCCAACTTAAAATTAATCGTATCAAACTCTAAAAGTTCTTCGCTGCATGGTTCTAAATTATAATTTTCTTCCTGCTTTGGCCGTACCGGATCAAAGGAAAGGCTGACGGATTTTCTCAAATTGCCATTTTCATCCTCCACATGCTCTCCATGCCTCTCCCAGACGATTGCCTTAAAATCACTTTCTCCCTTGTCCTTATTAAACGGCTTCGTATTATCAAAAAAACGAAATAAATCCTCCGATGACATCCCATAAAATGTCAGTCTGCCCTTATAGGTGTACTGAGGCAAATTGGGGTCATGAAAAAAATCTCCTTCCACATATATATTTACATAGACAATATTATGTTCCCGGTCAACATATGCTTTACGCTTTCTCAGGTATATCGGTGGTGTTGTCTCAAACTTTATGCCTAATGCATCATAAATATATATGACCTTTTCCTCCCTTTGTCTCACTATCCTCGCTTCACCAAAGGACTTTTTTATATCCGCATAAGCTGCCGGAAACTGTATTATATGACCATTTATTTGGATATAATCCTTCTCTACATTCATATCCATAATTTTCTCATTGGTTTCGTCCATATTCAATATTCCTCCTTCTATCGGTGTAAACGAATGCTCTTCTTCCGACATTTCATGGGCAATGGAGCATCTTCAAATCATACAACGCATCTCATGCCATTCTTCGCCACCCCAGGTTGAATTTGCAATCCCCTGATCGGTAAAGCCCATTTTTTTATACATCTTCACCTTACTTTGCAGACAGGTAAGAAATACCGTCCTGCGATTACGCTCCCTTTCACGCCTAAGGTACTGAAACACTAATTCTCTTCCAAGTCCCTGTTTCCGATACTCCGGCAGTACATCAAGCCCTAGCAGCATAATATTTTTTCCATTCGGGTTATATAAATCTGCATCCGTAAAGAATTCATCTCGAAATGCATACTCGTCCGTAGCCAGTCCATTTAAAAATCCAGCAAGCCTTCCGGTTTCCTTATCTATGGCAACCAGGAAAAGCTCTGGCGCCTTTGCTATTCTGTCCTTCATGCTCTCTTCTGAACAGGCTTCATTCGGTGGAAAGCATATCTGCTCAATTGCAATTGCCTGTTCCGTTTCTTCCGGTTTGATATCCCGAAACGAAAAGCGTTCCAGTAACGCTTTATCCGCTAAGCCATATTCACTTAATAATTTTCTGGCCCGTGCTTTCCCCTCTTCCGACAAATAAACACATTTACTTTTCTTTGGCTGATACAAATAGTCCTTTTGCTCTAATTTGTTTAATGCATCAAAATCGTATCCCTTCCAGCTTGGTTCCATGTATCTGCAAAACTCATTACTATCCTGGAACCTCGTCAGATATAATAACATTAATGATAATTCTTCTATTGCCTGTTCTCTGGATTTCTTATTCATATGATTTACTATAAATGATTCCTTTCTTCTTTTCTACATATTCATTTTAAAGTCAACAGCAGTAAGCATCGCCTCAACCTGCCTGCTGCCGAAATCGGTACTTTCCTTTGCCGTGTCCAGACACCGGTTCAATGATTCCGTACTCTGCATTCCCTGATTATTTTCTCTTTGTGTAAAGGGCGTCTTCATTTCTTCCACAAAAACCATTTTGCTCCAAGGAGTTCACAATTTCTTTCACCAATAAATGCTGCCATCTCGACGAATAATTCTTTTACATCTTCATACAGTTTTTCTGTAGTAAAAATAATTCGTTGTTTCCCATATTTAGATATCCAGGCTATGCTCATCCAGCAGAAAATCATAAATACTCAGCGTTAAGATTCCGTCATCATCATGCCAAGGCTTAATGACATCCTTTACAATAATAATCTTCTTAAATGAATCATGGACATTTATAAGAGCTGCCTTTTCCTGCGCTCTTTTTTCATCATCTGGAAGGCTGAAAGCCGACTGAATGTAGTAGCGCTTACTTCCCATATTTGCCACAAAATCAATCTCAAGCTGTTTCTTTTCCTGCACACCTTCAGCCGTTCTATCTCGCTTTACAACCACACCAACATCTACTTGGCAACTGCGAATTCGAAGTTCATTGTAAATGATGTTTTCCATCAGATGTGTTTCTTCCACTTGCCGAAACCCTAGTCTGGCATTTCGAAGTCCCACATCTTCAAAATAATATTTTAATGGGGTGCCAATATATTTCCTGCCTTTTACATCATATCTATTAGCTTCGCTAACGATAAAGGCATCCTTCAGATATTCAATATATGCCCTTATGGTATTAAGGCTGATATTTGATTGAATAACACTCTTAAATGTAGCTTCTATTTTTGATGCATTTGTAAGCGAACCTATGCCGGATGCCAAAACATTAATCAAATCATTTATTTCCTGAACCTTTTCTATATGATTTTGTTCAATAATATCTTTGATGTATGTTTCTTCAAATAATCGTGTAAGATACTCCATACGCTGTTCATCTGTAGGCATTGTAATCGTTAATGGCAAGCCACCATAATTCACATAAGAACTCCACCCCTCGTATTTATCTCCATCAAATACTTCCATATATTCTCTGAAGCTTACAGGATAAACATGAATTTCATCACCACGTCCTCTAAACTCCGTAATAATGTCCTTTGATAAGAATTTCGAATTACTGCCTGTTACATAAATATCCGCATTTCTTATATGAAGAAGCGAATTAAGCACTCCTTCAAATTCCTCCAACAACTGCACTTCATCCAAGAAAATGTAATAATCCCCATCATCGATAATCTGACCTTTTATATAATCAAGAATCACATATGGATTTCTGTATTTCTTGTTTTCCAGCATATCAAGCTCAATCGCAATAATATGGTCATCTGCAATACCTTCTGCTTTGAGGTAATTTTTAAAAATAGTAAATAGGAGATATGATTTTCCGGAACGTCTTATTCCAGTTATAACCTTTATCAGCCCATTATGCATTCGATTAATGATTTTCTGTAGGTATAGGTCCCTTTTTATTTCCATACTGCCTCCTACTATATTGACAATTTAGGGATATTATGCCCCTCTTTTTCAAAATTATACTCTGCTGTTTGCATAAATTCAACCTGTTCTTTCATAATTTAGGACACTTGCGCCCTCTTTTTTCAATGGTTTCAACATTTCCCACATCTGTACGCTGGCGGCACCATCCTGCTGTTATGGTCCACATCCTATGTTGCAAATAACATCCCGGAATATTTTATGTCGCATTAGGTTTTTTCTTATAAAATGTATTTTCCGCATTCCTAATGGAACAGAACCCGAACAAAACAAAAAGCGGCACCGCTGGTTATCTCAACTTTGCAATGCCGCTTTCAACATTCTAATTATTTCATTTCACTATTTATTAAGATGCATGAATAAGGGTTTCCCAAGACTCATACCCTTTCATATATCCAAAGTCTTCAGCCCGGAACCCATCTAATAGCTTTTCCCTTAGTTCTTCAAAAAATGACGAGTCAACTTCCCTAAAATGCTTATGCCTATACAACTGTGATTTTTGAAAATCGCATAAGGTTTCTACGCTTTCCAACAACTGCCCTACAACATCATAAGTGCCTTCCACATCTTTTTTAGCGTACACAATATCTAACATTGAAGAATACTCATTATATTTTCCCATATCAAATGTATGAGCCAAGCTTCCCGCTTTATCTGCTAAAAATCGCGCATACACCTCATCATCTTCTTCAAGAGCCAGACTAACCATAAATGATAACGCATAATTCAAGATACCATACTCTGAAAATATTACATTTTCAAACATTTCGTATGCCTCAGTTACCTTTCCCTGCTCCTTAAACAATCGCCCCTGATATATCTTCTTCATAGAATCATGTTCCGAAAAGTAACCCAAATACTTCTCCGCCATCGGATAATTCTTCTTTCTTAAATAAAAACCAAACAATGAATCAGCCGCATGATGTTGTATTTCTTCATTTTCATCATTCAATGCCATTTCATACCATACATTGATTTGCTCATCATACGCATCTGGATTAGGGCAATCACCTGTCATTCTGCGGGCATCGAGCACCACAGCAACTTGCCATATAAGATTATTGCAATTCGGATACTCTTTTATTAGTACGGACACCCACTCAAATGTCTTCTCGTACCCCTCTTTGGAAATCATATCGTCCATTTTCTTGATAATGGTTCCGACTTCTTCATCCGTAAGTTTTTCATGAAAAGACATCAATGTATCAAGGGATATATTAAGTAATCTTGCTATTGGAGCCAATAATTCAATATCTGGATTAGAGTTCCCATTCTCCCATTTATTTACGGCTGGTGTTGTCACACCTAATCTATTTGCCATTTCTTCCTGCGTAAGTCCAACTTCTTTTCTATATTTTTTAATTACTGCACCGATGTTCATTCCTACCATCTCCTAACATTAGATTCAAAAGCTTTTGTGAATAAATCATAACAAGATTATAACCGTTTCACAATTGAATAGTTGTTAAATATCTCTCAATTTTCTTAACCAACAGTAAATTTCCATTTTTATTATTATTTGAGTCCAAATTTAGGATTTTTCGCTTTTCCATTACATATCCCCTATTCGCAGGGGCATGACCCAATCGGAAAGAGCGGTGCTGTAGATGCAGGAAGAAATGAATGCCGCAAGTAAGTTCCCTACTTCGGATATTCCGGACGAAAAACGCATCGACATGCTGATAGCCATAAGCGTTGTATCAAAGAAACTGGCTAACCTGTTAAAAATTATAATGGAATATTCTATCAATAGCAGCTTTGCCATATGAAAATACTTTGTAAAGTTATTATATAAACAGAAATTTTACAAACCACTTATTCATTGATTTTTCGTTATTCAATTTTTGCAAGAAAAACTTCTGTCAAAGAGTATCTCACTTTTCAGCAAAACCCCCTCCCCCCATAGTTCCAGTATAAGCGAACTGATTTTGCCAAAAACACACTCATATTATTCTGTCAAAACTTCCATAGACAGCTTAAAATTAAGGTTTTCTCGTCAACAGAATGACCCCAGCCATTAAAAGAAGTGACCCATGAACTTCGTCCTGATATAGAATCTCGCTGCCTTCAAACTTTCCAATTTTGACATAGCAGCCCCCGATGATACATTCCGTGTCTCGATAAAAGCACAGAATCCCAGCTCTTTTCAGTTTGCCGTCCACCAGCAGAGCCAGTCTATCCAGAAGTTCCTCATTGGGAATATCCAAATCTTCCTTTGTCATACAACTGCTTCTGAGTGCTTCGCGTCGGAATATGTCAAAGCTCTCCTTGTCCAGATTGTCAATCGAGATGTTAGACAAAGGAGCTGACTCCCATTTCATCCCAGCCCTCTCCTGTTTTTGAAAATTTAATAGGAATCGCTTGCAATTGCTTGCAATTGCATGGAGAATGGTATATGTTATACTCAAAGGAGTGTGATACACATGGCAAACACATCTGCCGTTTATGCAAGAATCGATACAAATTTAAAAGAAAATGCTGAGGAAATACTTTCCCAGCTTGGGATTTCACCGTCCGGCGCAATCCAAATGCTTTACAGCCAGATTGTCCTGACAAAAGGAATCCCGTTTGACCTTCGCCTGCCTTCCTCAAAGCCGACTGCTATCGGCGGCATGAGCCATGAACAGCTTGATACGGAACTTATGAAGGGGATAGAGTCATTGAAATCCGGCAAAACCTACACGGTGGACGAGGTGGATGCCGAACTTTCTAAGGAGTTTGGTATATGAGCGATACCTATTCCGTTATCTACTCCCCGGAAGCGGTGGACGATTTACGGGAAATCTACCTGTATATTGCCTTTACGCTCAAAGTGCCGGATACAGCAGAAAAGCAGGTAAACCGCATCCGAAAGGAAATACGGTCTCTTAATCTCATGCCGTCCCGCTATTCCATTGTTGACTGGAAGCCATGGAAGAACATGAAAATGCACAAAGTCCCGGTTGATAATTTCGTAGTCTACTACACAGTGAATGATTCTGACAGTACTGTGACTGTTATCCGTATTTTCTACGGTGGCAGGGATGTCAAAAATATCATTAACTCAGAACAAGATTGAACGCAAAAAAGAACGGTTGCCAAAGCCGTTCTTTTTGCATTCAAAATCGGTCGAAATCCTCCTGCGTGACAATTTCCTTGTAGTCACTTTCCTTAATCACTTCTTTTATACGGTCAGAGACATTCATTGCTTCCTTTCGAAGGTGCCTTTATTTTTCGTTTGTGTTCCCACACCCAATATCAACTACCACCGAAACATCAAAGTAGTTTTTGAGGTGCTTATTTCGAATTTTTTCACCCTCCGAAGTGAACATGAAATACTTCGCAAAGTGTCTAAAATAAAGGGCTTCTACGAGTTTTTCTTTTGTATCGACACAATAGTCTCCACATGCCCGCTATGCCCGAACTGGTCATACACCGCAGCCTTCTTCACCTCATACCCCAGCTCTCCGAACCGCTTCACATCCCTTGCCAGGGTCGCTGGGTCACAGCTCACATACACCAGACGCTTCGGTGCCATGGCCGCAATCGTCTGCAGCAACACTTCCTCACAGCCCTTTCTTGGCGGGTCCACTACTACCACATCCGGATGTCCTCCGGCATTCTCCCCCCTCCGGTAAAATTCCGGCACAACCTCTTCCGCCTTCCCACAGAAGAACTCCGTATTATCGATTCCGTTCAATACCGCATTCTCCTTAGCATCCTCTATCGCCTGCGGTACAATTTCCACTCCATAGACCTTCTTCGCCTTTTTCGCCAGACACAGGGAAATTGTTCCGATTCCACAATACATATCCCAAACCACTTCTTGCCCACTCAAATCCGCATATTCCAGTGTCTTCGCATATAACAGCCTGGTCTGCTCCGGATTCACCTGATAAAAAGACATGGGAGAAATCCGAAAACAAATATCTCCGATATAATCTGTAATAAACGCTTCTCCCCACAGGGTCTTGCAGGTATCACCCAGAATCCGGTTGGTCTGCTCCCGATTTCGGTTGATGGTAAGACTTTTCAAAACAATTTCTCCAGCATCCGTTTTCCTGTCCATCCGCCCCTTACCATTATACAGCTCTACCGCCCTCCGCATATGCTCTGCCAGTTCAGTGCTACAGTCCTTCTCGATATCACCCGGCTTCTTCCCTGTCCTTTTGGATAGGGAGGCAGAGGGTAAATCTGCTCCATTCATCACCACGCATACCATCAGCTCACCGGTAGCAAATCCCACCCGGGTCAGAACATGCCGTACCAGTCCTTTATGCTGCACCTCATCATAGATAAAGGTACCTGTTTTATCCTGCCAGTCCTGCAGCCACACGCGCAGCTCCTTCAATATATACGCATTCACCGGATGTCCGATTTCACAATCCTCCAGATTAATAATAGAATGGGTCCTGCCTGCATAAAATCCAATCTGCACCCTTCCATTCTTATCCAGTCCCACCGGAAACTGCATCTTATTCCGATAACGATAGGGAACTCTCATGCCATGAATCGGCTCCATCAATGCCCCGGCATTCTCCAGACCACCGATTCGTTCCAGACAGTTCCGCACCTTATTCCATTTATACTCCAACTGCTTTTCATAGGACATATGCATCAGCGTACAGCCCCCGCAGCTTCTTGCATTGGCACATGGCGCCTGTACCCGGTAAGGCGAAGGTGAAATGATTTTCTCCAGTCTTCCATAGGCATACTGTTTTTTCATCTTTACAATCCGTACAGAAACAACATCCCCTACAACCGTATCCTTCACAAAAACTGCAATGCCTCTGGATTCCGGTTCTGCTTTCCTCTGATTGCTTCTTTCCTTCCCGGTAAAATCCTTCTCCGCCTTATCCGGAGCTTCCATAATATGACCGATACCTTCTCCGTCATTTCCCATATCCTCAATCGTTATATTGTAGATTTCATTTTTCTTCATTTCCCATACCATTCCATTTGCTTACCTTGGAGAAGCTTTCATAATTACATGCTGCTATTCATTTCCTAAGATACTCTATATTTCAGCTGCTTATCAGACATTCGGCTTCGATGTAGCTCTGAGATTACTCTCAAAATTCCGGTTATAACCCATCCAGCTGCCACTATCATTTTTCTTCAATTCCTCAATAAATATCTGCATTTTTGCATCCGTATTATCTGCAAAGGATAGCGCCAATGCTTCAATCAGCGCCGGCTTCTTCGGCGAACCGAATTCCAATTCTCCGTGATGTGCCAGCACACAATGCTTTAATTCATTTCCCAGCTTCACCGGAAAGCCTTCGATTTCCTTCATCTTTCGGTCCAGCATAATGGTACACATCACGATATGCCCTACCAGCTGTCCTTCGTCTGTATAATCATTCTCCGGAAACTCCGACAATTCTTCCACCTTTCCCAAATCATGACAGATTGCTGCCGTCAACAGCAAATCCCGATTCAGAACCGGATACTGAGCGGCATAAAAGTCACACAGCTTTGTAACTGCCAGAGTGTGCTGCAGCAGCCCCCCGATAAATCCATGATGAATGGATTTTGCTGCGGAATGGGTTTTAAACCGTTCCGTAAACGCTTTATCCTGCACAAAAATCCCATCCAGCAGCTGATGAAGATATGGGTCCTTCACACTGTTCATCAATTCCACCAGCTCCCGATACATCTTATCCGAATCAAACTCCGAGCATGGCATGTAATCCCCAACGGAATACTCCCCTTCCTGTGCTTTTCGCACCTGCTTAACATTCAACTGCAGATTATTTTGAAAGCTGACCACCTGTGCTGTAATGGCAATATAATCCATCGCTTCAAAATGGGCAATTCCATTATTCAAATCCCATATTTTAGCATCAATGGTTCCCGTTTTATCCTGTAGCAGCATAGAATAATAATTCTTCCCTGCTTTCGTCTGCAAGGCCTGCTTTGTCTTGCAGAAATAAATTGCGTTAATCATTTCACCTTCCCGCAGCTCATTTATATAATACATATGAATCCCCTTTCTGTCCGTAACGCATATAGCATCAGTATACTCCAACCCCGGCTAATTCTCAACTCCCTTTCTGCCTACAGATTTTTCTAGACCACCTCCTATCATTAATGCTATAATACTCTTGAAAACATATCGTTCTAAGGTGCATTGCTTCGCGGAAGCAAGCGATTGGTACAAAGAAATGAACAAACGTTCCTTACGAATATTAGAATACAATAAAATCATTGACATGCTGATTCCCTGTGCCGGTTCTCCTATGGGACAAACCCTGTGCAAGCGCTTAAAGCCATCCACAGACCAGACGGAAATCCGGAAACGGCAGGAAGAAACCAGGGATGCTCTATCCCGATTATACAAGCAGGGAAGTATCTCTTTCTCCGGCGTGACCGACATTGGCATGTCATTAAAGCGTCTGGAGGTAGGCGCCACCCTAAGCCCAGCCGAGCTGCTGGACATCGCCCGGCTGCTGGACAATACCTTAAGCGTCCGGCAATATGGCATTTCAGAAGAGGAAGCACAGGAGCCGGATTGCCTGGACTCCCGCTTTCTGGACTTAATGCCTCTGGAGCATCTCAGCCGGGACATCCGGCGCTGTATTCTTTCTGCGGATGAAATCGCAGATGATGCTTCCTCCGCCTTGAAGGCATTGCGACGCTCCAAAAAACAGATAAATGATAAAATCCACACCCAGCTTTTGAATATTGTAAACTCTCAGGATAACCGCAGCCTCCTACAGGATAATCTGGTTACCATGCGAAACGGGCGGTATTGTATCCCGGTGAAGCAGGAATACCGCAGCAGCGTTCCTGGTATGATTCATGACCAGTCCTCCAGCGGTTCTACCCTCTTTGTAGAGCCAATGGCGGTAGTCAATCTGAACAATGAATTAAAAGAACTGGAAAATAAAGAGCTTCTTGAAATCGAGCGGATTCTTGCCGGACTTAGTGAACAAGCTGCCTTGGAACGGAATACGCTCCAATGTAACGTAGCATTACTGACAGAGCTGGACTTTATCTTTGCCCGGGCAAAGCTTGCCAAATCATATCAGGGTACGGAACCGGTCTTTAATACCAGGGGCTTCATTCATATTAAGCAGGGCAGACATCCCCTTTTGGATAAGAATACGGTAGTACCCATTGACATTACGCTGGGGGATGCCTATACCATGCTGATTATTACCGGACCGAACACCGGAGGTAAGACCGTATCCCTGAAAACAGTTGGATTATTTACCTTAATGGGACAGGCAGGTCTTCATATCCCGGCTTTTGAAGGCTCGGAGCTATGCGTATTCCGGGATGTATTTGCAGACATTGGAGATGAACAAAGCATTGAGCAAAGCCTCAGCACCTTTTCCTCCCACATGTCGAATATTGTATATATTGTCCAGCATTCCGCACCGGATACCCTTGTATTATTTGATGAATTAGGCGGCGGAACGGATCCGGTAGAGGGTGCCGCCCTGGCTATCGCCATATTAAACCATCTCCGGACCCAGGGAATTCGCTGTATGGCAACGACCCATTACAGTGAATTAAAGACCTTTGCCCTTTCTACGGAGGGAATTGAAAATGCAAGCTGTGAATTTGACCTTGCCTCCCTTCGGCCGACATACCGTCTGATGATTGGTATCCCAGGAAAGTCCAATGCCTTTGCGATTTCCAGAAAATTAGGCCTTCCGGACTACATTATAGAAGCTGCCCGGTCTCAGATTGATACCTCTTCTCTGGACTTTGAAAGTCTGATTAGCGACCTGGAACGCAGCAAAAAAACCATTGAAGAGGAAGAGCAAAAGGCTGCTGCCTACCGGGAGGAGATTGCTGCTCTGCGGAACCAGTTAAAAGAAAAACAGGAATCTCTGGAACAGCAACGGGCGAAGCTTCTGAAAAATGCCAGGGAAGAAGCCATGGAAATCATAGAAGAGGCCAAGGAACTGGCAGACAGTGCCATACGAAAATACCAGAAATGGGAACGAAATCCGGCAAAAGCAGACAACAAGGCCATGGAAGCGGAACGCAGTAAGCTGCGGGATAAAATGAAAGCAATCAACGGTGATATCAGTAAGCCCAGGAAGCAGCGCCGTTCCCATCACAAGGCAGAGGACTTCCAAATCGGCGATACCGTATATATTATCAGTATGGATGCGACGGGTACGGTTCAATCCCTGCCGAATGCCAAGGGTGAAATCTCGGTTCAGGCCGGCATCCTTCACATCACCCTGCCGATTACAGACTGCGAGATAACGGATGCACCTGTAGAAGAGACGCCAAAGCCGGTCAGAAGAAAATCCCAGTTGAACCTGGAGCGTGCTTCCTCCATACGACCGGAAATCAATGTCATTGGGCTTACTGTAGATGACGCTATTACAAAAATTGATAAATACTTAGATGATGCCCTTCTTTCCAATCTTTCACAGGTTACTATTATTCACGGCAAAGGAACCGGAGCATTGCGAAAAGGCATTCATGATTACCTAAAGCGGCAAAAGCATGTAGCAGCCTTCCGGAACGGTGAATTCGGAGAAGGCGACATGGGAGTAACGATTCTTGAGCTTCAATAAATCTTTGGGAGGTTAATATGGAAAAACAACGTATATTGATTGTAGATGATGATGAACATATTGCGGAACTGATATCCCTTTATTTACGAAAGGAGTGCTTTGATACCAGAATCGAAGGAAATGGCGAAACTGCCCTGCAGGCGTTTCAGGAGTACCAGCCTCATCTGATTTTGCTGGATATCATGCTGCCGGGTATGGACGGCTATGAGGTATGCAGTCAGATTCGTAAGACCAGTCAGGTGCCTATTATCATGCTCTCGGCAAAAAGCGAGGTATTTGATAAGGTACTTGGGTTAAAGCTGGGGGCGGACGACTATATCATGAAACCATTTGATTCAAACGAAATGGTAGCCAGGGTACGCGCGGTTCTGCGCCGCTATCAGCCGGCACCTACACCGCCTGTTAATTCCAACATTACTTCTGCCTCTCATACCGGAGATTATGTGGAATATGACGGACTGATTGTAAACATTTCGAATTATACTACCACGATTAATGGCGAGGAATTAGACATGCCCCCAAAGGAATTAGAGCTTCTGTACTTTCTTGCCAGCCAGCCCAATCAGGTCTTTACCAGAGAGCAGCTTCTGGACGGCTTATGGGGATATGAATACTTCGGCGATACCCGTACCGTAGATGTTCATGTCAAGCGGATTCGTGAAAAGCTTCCGGAGAATCCGAACTGGGCATTAACAACCGTCTGGGGGGTCGGTTATAAGTTTGAGGTACGATAATGAATAAGCGCTTTTTTGATAAAATTGCATTAAGCTATCTGGCTATCATTATGATTATATTTATAATGATTATTCTTTATGCATCCAATGCGACCCGCCAGAATCTGATTACGGAAAAGCAGACCACCCTGGCCAATCAGACCCGTTTCATATATGAAGAATATATTACCCTCTACCAGAATCAAAAGATTTCAGCGGAGGAATTACAGGATTTCTTCAACGATTTAGACCATTCTCTGGATATCCGAATCTGGTACAGCGATGAAGATGGCAATATTCTCTTTCTCTCCCAGCCGGAACAATATGAAACCATTCCGGAAAACCTGCATGACCTAGACAGCTCTGGTTTATTGTCCGGCAATTTTACCTTTATCGGAACCTTTTATGACATCTTTCCGGAAGAAATGCTTACCCTGGGAGGACCTGCAGACGGCGAAAATGTCGAGGCTTCCGGCATCCTTATCCTGCACGTTCCCTTCAGCCAGATTTCCGATATCATGAAGAATATGTTTCTGAACTTTTTTGTGCCGATTTGTGTACTGATTATCCTTTCCATGCTGCTGCTGCTCTTCCTGTCCCGAAAGATACTGGTACCCTTGAACCAACTGAATCAGACAGCAAAGGAATATGCCGCCGGCAATCTGGAAATCAAGACCGGGATTCATTCGGATGATGAAATCGGAGAGTTAGCTTCCAATCTGGAATACATGGCTTCTGAATTGAACAAGCTGGATGAGTACCGGAAGGCTTTCATTGCCAATATCTCCCACGACTTCCGCTCTCCTCTGACCTCCATTAAAGGCTATATCGAGGCTATGCTGGACGGCACGATTCCAAGAGAAAATCAGGAGCATTATCTGAAGATTGTTCTTTCCGAAACCCAGCGTCTTGCCAAATTAACGAATGGTATGCTGGATTTGAATCAATCGGATTTTTATGGTTTAAAATTGATTTTTTCTGATTTTAATATTAAAGAAATTATTGACGATACGATAGATGTTTTCGAGGGAATATGCACCAAACGGTATATCGTAATCCGAAAAAACTGTCTAACCACAAATACTATGGTTTATGCAGATAAAACAAAAATCCAGCAGGTCATCTATAATCTGGTGGACAATGCCATTAAGTTCAGTCCTCATGGAGCAACCATTACTATCACCGTTATGGATGCCATGGAACGATTATGGATTACCGTAAAAGATACCGGACAGGGCATCGAAAAAGAAAAGCAGTCCAAGGTATGGGACCGCTTTTATAAGATAGATTCTTCCAGAGGAAAGGATAAACAAAGCTCCGGCCTAGGGCTTTCCATCATTCGTGAAATTATCCGGGCCCATGACGAAACCATCACCCTGACCAGCACACCAGGTATCGGAAGTGAATTTACGTTTTCTCTTAAGAAAAGCTCTTCTACTCACCATTCATGATGATGAAGCTGTCCCTGGAGCTGAAATTGCTGAAAATTCTGCTGCCGCATTGCTTCATATGTGACAATGGCAACGGAATTCGCCAGATTTAAGGAGCGGATATCCGGCAGCATGGGAATCCGAATGCAATTCTCCTTATTTTCCAAAAGCAGCTCCTCCGGAATGCCGGCGCTTTCCCTGCCAAACATAATATAGCAATCTGCACCATAGCTTACTTCCGTATAAATCTGCCTGGATTTTGTAGTTGCCATATAAATGCAGTCTGGTTGATTCTGTTCTAAAAAATCCGGATAGCTTTCATATGTAGTTACATCTACCTGGTACCAGTAATCCATACCGGCCCGCTTGATTTCCCGGTCAGACAGCCGAAAGCCAAGCGGCTCAATCAGATGAAGCCTGGCACCTACTGCAAGGCAGGTACGCCCGATATTGCCTACATTGCCGCCCTGCTCCGGCTCGAATAAAACTATATTAATCATATCCGTCTTAGTCCTGCTTTACACACAAATCCAGTTCTACAAAATCCGTGTCACTAATGAATATTGGAATACTCATATTGGCAACCGAGCCGGATACTTTAAAGTTGCCCTCGCACATGGTCGGCGGTGTAATATCGATTCCCACATTTTTAACAGAAAATGCGGTAGATGCATTTCCCATTATCATATTTCCCAATTCACAAATCGCGCTGGTCGAAATCTCATCGAGCTGGGTCACTTCCATAAACATCATCTTTGAAGCGACTGCCAATGCCACATCACGCTTAAAGGCAAGTATAACCTGCCCCTGCATTTCACCGGTAACACCAATCATAATGACAATCTCATCGCTGGTATAGCTTCCATTTCGGATGGTTGGTTTTCCAACACGGGGAGTCAAATTACATGCCTCACTGATGATTTTCGTCGCAGCCATTAAAAACGTATTCACATGTTCTGCATTAATTCTTGCCATGGTTTCCTCCTCTACGATATCTTTTCAATAAAGTGCCGTATTCTTTCAAATGCTTCTTTCAACTCTTCAATGGAATATGCATAGGATATCCGCAAAAATCCTTCTCCACATTCTCCGAAGGCTGTACCAGGTACAACCGCCACCTTTTCCTGCTCCAGCAGCTTTTCTGCAAAGGCTTCACTGGTCATTCCATATTGTTTGATACATGGAAATGTATAAAAGGCTCCAAAGGGTTCAAAGCATCGAATATTCATTTCCTTATAAGCCTGCATCAGAAATTTTCTTCTCTGGTCATACGCCTGCCGCATCATCTCTATGTCTTTATCGCCATCCCGGACTGCATTGATTGCTGCATACTGACTATTCGTAGGTGCGCACATAATAGCAAATTGATGTATCTTCGTCATTTGCTCACAAATCAGCTTTGGCGCCAGAGCATATCCCAGCCGCCAGCCCGTCATAGCATAGGCTTTGGAAAATCCATTAATAATAATCGTTCTATCCCGCATATCCGGCAGGGATGCAATGGTAACATGCTTATCCTTGTAAGATAATTCCGCATAGATTTCATCGGATAATACATATAGGTCATATTTCCTTATCAACTCAGCAACCTGCTCCAAATCCTGCCGTTCCATGATAGCACCAGTAGGGTTGTTCGGAAATGGAAGGATGACTACCTTCGTCTTATCCGTAATCGCCGCCTCTAATTCCTCCGGGGTCAAACGGAATTCATTTTCCTCCTTCAAAGGAATCTGTACCGGCACTCCATCCGCCAGCTCTACACAGGGCAGATAAGACACATAACAAGGCTCCGGAATAATTACCTCGTCTCCGGGGTCCAGCATGGCACGAAGGGCAATATCAATGCCTTCACTGCCGCCTACCGTAATCACACATTCCTTTACCGGGTCATAAGAAGCCTGAAATTTACGGGTATAATATTTGCAGATTTCCTCTCGAAGCTCCATCAAGCCGGCATTGGAGGTATAAAAGGTCTTACCCTTTTCCAGGGTATAGATGCCCTCATCCCGAATATGCCAGGGGGTATCAAAATCCGGTTCCCCTACGCCAAGAGAGATGGCATCCGGCATTTCGCTGACAACATCAAAGAACTTACGGATACCGGAAGGTTTAATTGTAACTACTTTTTCTGATAATGGATTTCTCATGGCATTATTGCTAACCTTTCTGCTTTTGTATTATTCGTTAACCGCACTCCATGCTCCTTGTACTTCTTCAACACAAAGTGCGTTGCAGTCCCAACGACTGCCTCCATCGGCGCCAGCTTACCGGATACAAAAAGCGACACCTCTTTCATTGTCTTTCCCTTTATAATCACAGCAAAATCATAGCCGCCGGACATCAAATATACCGTATCCACCTCCGGATAATTGGAAATCCGTTCTGCAATCTTATCAAAACCTTCTCCCCTCTGGGGCGTCACCTTTAATTCGATTAATGCCGTCACAAATTCACTTTCCGTTTTATCCCAGTCAATAATAGAAGTATAGCCACAGATGATATGTTCCTGCTCCATTGCCTTCAGTTCTGCCGTAACAGCCTCCTCATCCTCGCCAAGCATTGCCGCAATATCCTTTGCGGTCAATTTACAATTCTCTTCTACAAGATTCAGGATTCTCGTTCTCATCTTATTCACCCTCAATTTCTATAAAGTTTATATATTTCGTCACCCTTTGGTGGTTCTAAGTACCTGGTATAATCCGCGTTTGTCACTATTCTATCATTTTGCTCCGTCGTCTGTCCAATCCTAATTGCAAAGATTTCATGCTGCTTTAGCTGTTCCAGTACTGCCTCTGCTTCCGGTGTAACGACCAGAGCGCTGCCGCCCCCCATTGCCATATAGGGGTTAATGTCGAAAAACTCACATATTTCCACTGTTTCCTGTCGAATGGGAATCGTCCTTAAAAAGGCTTCCAGTCCACAGCCTGCACCTTCACCTAATTCCCATAATGCGGCAAAAACACCGCCGGTAGAAATATCATGTATATAAGTAACCTTCTCACCGCTTAGTGCGGCAATCGCCCGGTGAAGAGACAAATCCTTCCCCAGCACACCTGCACCTTCCAGATATCCTGCTGCATACCGGGTATTCAATTCTTCCCATTTATCAGCAAGCAGCATGGCAGTTGCTTCCATTGCCGTATAGCCAAGCATAAGAATACTTTCCCCGGGCTTTACATTCCGGATGGAATATCTCTGCTCTTCCTGGCTGCCGTAGGCAATCACCGTAACCGCAGGCGTCCTTAATTCTTCCAGCAGCTCCGTATGTCCGCCAAGGTACTCCAGATTATGTAACATACACAAATTCGCCAGATTCCCGGTAATCTCCCGGATTCTGCTTTCACTTCCTCTTGCCGGAAGCAGCAGATTTACCATAATTGCCACCGGAACGGCGCCACTTGTTTCTAATTTATTCAGTGCCTTCCAGAATGTGTATTTTTCCGGTTCCGGAACTGCAAGCGTCATAGTGGATATTGCAGTCACCATCTGGCAGTCCTTATTCAATTGAACAGCACCATAATCGTATCCGATTCCAGCTCCCTGTATCACAGCCGCACCTGAAGCCGGCAATAACCGTAATATGGAACGCTTGCATTGTGCCTCCGTAAGCTTACCGCTTTTCATACCGCCACCTGTCATTATACTGCCGGGGCTGCTACTGGAACCGATGAATCGGCTCCACCTTCCGGCGGTGCTGCCGGGTCAGTAGTCGTTGGCTCTGCCGGATTAGCCGGTTCTGCAGGCGTCTCCGGCTCTGCAGGGGCCTCCGGTGCCGCCGGTCCTACCGTCACTCGTTCCGGAGATGCATTATATGCACTGCTGTTAACTAAAACAGTATCTACTAATTCACCATCTTCATATACATTTTTCCAAAGGTTTGCACGATAACCGGTATGGGCTGTCTGGGTAACCGCCCGATAATCTGCCGGTTTTGATTCATCCACAGTCTCAATCGCGTCCCCGGCAGGAATCACAGCCAGAACTTCATTTACATATTCTATGGTACGCGCTTCATCCCGATATTCCTTTCCATATATAGAAACATGCAGCGTTCCGCCAGAGGCATAAGCATAAATATAAATCGGATTCTCCGTATTATTCTTAAAACGGAAATTTTTCGTTCCTTCATTCAAAGCAGCGTCAGCCGCCAATTGTACATATCCGACTGCCATAGAGTGCGGATACCGCTCTATTACCTCTAATTCCGCCTGCAATACTGCATTATATAACGTAGTCGATACCTGGCAGATTCCACCGCCAATATCCGAGATTACTTCTCCATTCAAATACGCACCGGCATAACTCCAGCCATTGGCAGTTGTGAATGGTACCAAATGTTCCATTGTATCAAATTCCTCTCCGGGATAAATCACAGAACCGCTGATTTTATCAGCAGCATTCATAATATTATTATTCCGGGATACATCTCCTGCAGAATAATGAGTCTCAAAAGTACCAATTTCATCACTGACTGCTTCTAATTCTCTGGTAGTATGCTCCGGCTCTAAGTCATTCGTTGCCACAGCCACCGTCAGTTTCTTTTCACCGGACCAGCTTGCAATCGCCTCAAACAGCTTATCAACCGTTTCCTCTGCATTCAGCTCCTTGCCGTTTTCACCTTCCATGACATTCAGCTCACCATCCTCAAACGTGATGGCAGCATCCTTTGCCGGAACAATATAATCCGAAAGCTCCTCATCCAGAACCTCAACCAAATAATCTTCATTTAGAGACAGGGGAACGGAAAGCACCATATTCTCCTGGGAAATTGCCGTTATCTCCTTGTACCGTTTCAGGATATTTCCCCGTCTGCCATAGGCATAGGCTTCTTCCATGACAGCATCCAGCTCTGCCTTCAGATTCAAATCCGACATGTCCACTTCACAGTCTGCCTCTTCCAGACGGAACTGTACCGTAATGCCCTGTAATTCTTTTAAATAACTTTCATACTCCTTCCGGGCTTCCTCTACTGTCATCCCGCTAATATCAATGGAATCCAGAAAAATCCCTTCGCAAATCTGCTCCTGTTCCTCTGCTTTTATTTTATCTGAATGTAAAAATACTGCAGTCAGCATCAGGGCAGACACGCCCAAAAAACCGTACAGCCTCTTTTTACTCTTTTCTTTCATCTTTTAAACCTCCACAACTCACATCAAATCCCATCTGATGTGACACTCTGCCTGTCATAATATTTACTTCGCAACTTTCATTGTATCACATCTCTAGCGTTTTTCAAGAATTCATCTGCAAAATCCTTTGGAAATTATAACAGAATATGATATACTGAACCAAAATTACCTGTTAACCGTCCATCCGATGCCTTTATGCCGGATAAAACAACAGATATATTTTTACATCATACTTGGTACAACAATACCAAGAACCATTGCAAGAGCAACAATGATAACAATAATGGAAGCAATTATTTTCTTTGTCTTTCTATTATTAAAATTAAGCATAATACACCTCTTTCCTGAAAGGAACTTCATTATGTTACAATATTTACACTATTTGCGTTACTTTTTTTTAATACTGCCGATTCTGGCACTCATACTTATGCACCATCTCAAGCGGACCCGGCGCATAAGCGAGCAGCAAACTGCCAGCTTCTGGAAACGGGAGACAGAAGCGAACCAGGTGCGAAAGCAGGATATCTCTGACCTGGACTACATCTACATTCCAATTGAAACCCTTCCTTTTGGAATGGATTCTTCCCCGGAAGTCCAGAGAATAGAAACCACCTTACGAAAGCTGGATTCCACCCGGATTCTCAATCTAAGCGCTTATACCAACACAGACTTAAAGCTAAAATACGGTATCGCTAACCTGAATACCCTTTCTGAATGTGACGACCGTTTTACCACCTTAATCCGCACCCTGTATCAATGGGCTTGTCTGCTTCTCGAACACGACCATACGGAAGCAGCCATTCAGGTAGCGGAATACAGCATTGAAATCGGTTCTGACATCTCCGGTATTTATTATATGCTGGCGGATTACTATCGGCTTGTAGAGAATACGGAAGCCATGGCACATCTACAGGAATCTGCCAATACCCTGACCGGCCTCAATGCAACGCTTATCAAGGATTATATTAACAAATCCCAGATATGATAGCAAGCTATTTGTTATCCGCCCTTTTCTTTCTCCTCTGATAATCCCGGCAGACCTCCTGGAGCGGACACTCCCCGCACTTGGGGCTTCGGGCTGTGCAGATGGTTCTTCCATGGGTGATAATCTGAATATTATACAAAATCCACTGTTCCTTCGGCAGCACCTTCATCAATTCCTGTTCCACTACGACCGGATCATCACTTTTCGACAAACCAAGCTTCTTGGAAATCCTCTTGACATGTGTATCTACAACAACGCTTGGTTCATGGAAAATATTCCCCCGAATCACATTTGCCGTCTTTCTTCCTACCCCGTCCAGCTTCGTCAGGTCCTCAATATCTCTCGGAACCTCACCATGGTACTCATCAATCAGCTTCCTTGCACAGGCCTTGATGTTTTTTGCTTTATTTTTATAAAAGCCGGTAGAATAAATATCCCGCTCCAATTCCCTGACATCACAATTAGCGAATGCCTCCAGATTCGGATACTTGACAAACAAATCCTTTGTTACGATATTCACTCTTGCATCCGTACACTGGGCGCTCAGCATAGTAGCAATCAGAAGCTGCCAGGGGGTATCATGATTCAGATAACACTTATACTCTGTCGTATAGACCGTATTCAGAATTTCAACAATTCTTGCCACCCGTTCCTTTTGTGTCATAGCAATTCTCTCCTTCTCTTTGGTTCCCTTTTCTTCTCCCCCATGTCATCTCCGGTTCTCTTCCATGGCACTTCTGCCACAGACCTTCTCCCTTGGGATAAATTCCGTCCTGGCAGAATGCTCCCATGCATCCCTTGCATCATAATCGTAAAGCATAAAGCCCTGCGTTCCTTCCTCCTTCCAGGGTTCTAAATGTACCATCCTTCCCTGATAGCCGGATTGCTTGAAGAACTCTGCCATTTCCCTTTTCTGCTCCTCATACCGGATTGCCCATGCCGGCCGTTTCTTTAGATTCTCCCTCAAATATAAATCGTGTAGTAATAACTGGTCCAGAACCTCCCAATCCGGATGCCGGATGCTTTCCTCTTCCATCCCCCCGGCTTCCCTGCTTTGCAAAAAGCTCCTTAATATCATATATCGGTCCAGACGCTTCCACTGTAACCCTTCATATCCCTGCTGTCTATAATATTCCCCCAGATTCTGAAAGAAGTCAAATGCCGAATTCTGGAATTCCATCACATACTTCAACGTATTACGAAACTGCCCGCTATTATGATAGATTTCCAGCATGTTCTCCACCCGTTTCAGTGCCAAAATATCTGAATAAGATAACCACCGGGTAGAAAGCACCTCGTAAGGCGGCATGTCCATGTATTGCAGTTCGTATTCCTCCGCCCGTTCTTCCATCCCGGAACCCTTGAGAACCTTCAAAAAGCCCAGCTGCAATTGCTCCGGCTCCATGGCGTATGCTTCATCAAAGGAGCGTCGAAAGCTTTCAAGGTCCTCATAAGGTAAACCGGCGATTAAATCCAGATGCTGATGAATATTGCCAAAGGAATGAATCCGCCTCATATTTTCCCGTACCTTTTCAATATCCATATGCCGTTCAATAGCACGTATACTTTCCGGATTCGTAGTCTGCAGACCAATTTCAAACTGAACCAGACCCCTGCGCATCCGCCCCAGCAGCGCCAGTTGCTCCTCTGTCAATAAATCCGCAGAGATTTCAAAATGAAAATTCGTCACTCCATTATCATGGGTGTAAATATACTCCCAAACAGCCAATGCATGAGCCGGATTGCAGTTAAAGGTCCGGTCAATAAATTTTACCTGGGGAACCTGCTGATTCAGGAAAAACTGCAATTCCTTTTTCACCAGCTCCAGACTTCGAAACCGCACCTGCTTATCAATAGAGGACAGACAATAGCTGCAGCGAAACGGACAGCCTCTGCTGCTTTCATAATACACAATCTTGTGTTGAAACTCTTCCATATTCTGATACACAAAGGGCAGAGCATCCAGTCCGGTCAATTCCGCCGGAGGCTGCAGCTTCACCTGCCCAAGATGCCGGTAAGCAATACCGGAAATCGCATCCCAGGGGTCACCCTGGACCAGCCGGGCAAATACCCTCTCTCCTTCTCCTAAAAGCACCAAATCCATGAAGGGATTACGCTCCAAAAATGCCTCTGCATCATAGGATACCTCCGGTCCTCCTGCCCATAGCTGTATATCCGGCCGAACCTTTTTAAGCTCACCTGCAATTCTTTGTACCACTTCTATATTCCAGATGTAGCAGGAAAAAGCAACGACCTCCGCATCCATTTCATAAAGAGAAGCAAGAATAGCCTCCTCCGGCTGGTTAATGGTATACTCTGCAATTCGTATAACCGGTGCCTCCGAAGAGCATTGTTCCTCCACATATGCTTTTAAGGCATATACGGCAAGGTTCGAGTGTATATACTTGGCATTAATTGCTGCTAATACAATCATTTTTTTATTCTGTCACCTTTCCTGCCAGATAATTTATAAACTGCTGTGCTGTACGTCCGGAAATTCCCCCATGGCTCAGTTCCCACTTATTTGCCTCCCTGCACAGTTCTTCCTCCGTCAGTGAAATCGATGGATTGCGTTTTGCCAGTTCTTTTACAATCTCAAAATATTCCTTCTGGCTTGGCCGGGAGAAGCTGATTGTAACGCCAAAGCGGTTCACCAGAGACAGCTTTTCCTGCATGGTATCGGAACGATGCAGCTCGCCGCCATTGCCATGCTCCATATCATCCCTGTCATTCCAGGTTTCCCGAATCAGATGCCGTCGGTTAGAGGTGGCATAAATCAGCACATTATCCGGCTTGGTTTCCACACCGCCTTCAATCACTGCCTTCAGGAACTTATACTCGATTTCAAATTCTTCAAAGGATAAATCATCCATATAAATGATGAACCGATAGTTTCTGTTTTTAATCTGTGCAATAATGCTGGACAGGTCCTGAAACTGATGCTTATAGATTTCAATCATCCGCAGTCCCTGGTCATAATACTCATTGATGATTGCCTTAATGCTGGTGGACTTACCGGTACCGCTGTCTCCAAAGAGAAGTACATTATTAGCCTTTCTCCCCTGCACAAAAGCCTCTGTATTCTCCGTCAGTTTTTTCTTTTGTATCTCATAACCAATCAAATCCTCCAGCTTTACATCATCTGTATTGTTGATTGGACAAAATTCCACGCCCTGATCCAGGTGCCGGATACGGAATGCCTTATTTAACCCGAACATTCCTACCCCATATGCTTTATAGAACTCTGTCACAATGATAAAGATATCCTCTTCATTCCTGGCGTTCTCTATCCTGCGGCTGATTTCCTGCACCTTCTCACTCACATTTTTATTATACATCCGTTCCTTTTTTACAATTGCCTTATAATGAGAGATTGTCGTAAAGCAATCAATTCCCAATGCCTCTTCGATGGGTGAAAAATCAAAATCAAATAATGCTTTAAAAATCTTAAAATCACTTTTGGCAAATGTATTAACCGTTCCATCATTTGCTCCAACCTTTTCACAGGTAATACTAAAGGAATTCTCATTCGTTATCAACAGGAATGCCAGATAATTGTGCCAGAGATTCGTATCAAAGCCATAACTGGTTGATAAATCCAGCAAGCGCTTCATTTCCACATAAATCCGGGTCGTCAGGTCTGCTTTATTCATCACGCCTTCATCAAAATCTTCAAAGATTCCTGCCAACCGAAATAATATACTATTCTCTCCTAAATCCCGATACAGTATCAGCTTTGCAACCTCTTTATACATCTTGCTCTCATTCCTTTCTCTTAATATCTATGCAAAAAGGCGATACTTATCGCCTTTTAATCAGCCATAGGCTGTACAATACTTCGATTTACCCGAATCAAAAAGATTACGGTTATCATAAGAGCAACCAGCTCCGCAATGGGAAATGCCCACCACACCATACCAACACGATTGGTTAAAGACAGCAGATACGCAGCCGGCAGTAATACCAGGAGCTGACGGACAATGGATACTACCATACTTAGAAAGCCTTTGCCAAATGCCTGAAAAATGGAAGAGCCTGCAATACCAAAGCCCGCAAATACAAAGCTGAGACTAATGATTCGGATTGCCGGAATGCCAAGCTCCAGCATATAATCAGAGGCCTCAAATATCCCTAAAAGCTGTCTTGGGAAAATCTGCATAATCATCAGTCCTAATACCATAATGCTTACTGCATACAAAATCCCATACCGCATGGCCTGCTGCAGGCGTCCTTTTTTTCTTGCGCCATAATTATAGGAAATAATCGGTATCATGCCATTATTCAAGCCAAAAACCGGCATAAATACAAAGCTCTGAATCTTGAAATATGCACCAAATACAGCCGCTGCCGTAGAGGTAAAGCGCATTAAGATATTATTCATAATAAAACACATAACGGAACCAACGGATGCCATAATGATAGAAGGAACACCTACACTATAAATACGTCCGATGATTGCGGCTTTCGGACGAAATACACTTTTCAGACTCAAGGTCAATTCCCGATTCACCTTAATGTTCAAAATTAAAGCCACTGCCGCAGCACAAAACTGTCCAATTACGGTTGCAAGAGCCGCTCCCCGAACACCCATTGCCGGGCAGCCCAGGTATCCAAATATCATAATGGGGTCCAGAATAATATTGATGATAGCGCCAGTCAGTTGGGTAACCATGGAATATACCGTCTTACCCGTAGACTGTAGAAGCCGTTCCAGCATAACCTGTGCGAACAGACCAAAGCACAGCCCGCCACAGACGGTCAGATAATCTGTTCCATGCTGTACAATCACATCACTTGCCTTCTGCCAGACAAATACCCACTTTGAAGAAGTAAAGCATAAAATGCTAAAAAATACTGCACTGAGAAGTGCCAGAAAAATACCACAGTTTGCACCCTTATTTGCATCCTCAAACTTCTTCTCCCCTAAAAACCGGGATACCATGGCATTCACGCCAACACCGGTGCCGGTGCCGACTGCTATCATAAAATTCTGCATCGGAAATGCCAATGACAAGGCAGTAAACGCATCCTCTGACAGCTTTGACACAAACATACTGTCTACTATATTATATAATGCCTGTACCAGCATGGATATCATCATCGGTAAGGACATACTGATAATCAGACGGTTGATTGGCATAATGCCCATTTTATTCTCTGGCGGCGCTGTTTTCATCTGTTCTTTCATATGCTTTCTTTCTCCTCCTGTTTATACTCATTCTTTCCACAAAAAAAACAGTATAACACTGTTTTTAAATCAAAAGAGCGAAAGACGGACTATCAATCACTAACGTGCTGTCGCGGCTTCTCGTCCCTGCACCATGATTTTAAACTTAAAAGAGCGCGAGACGGGACTATCAATCACTAACGTGCTGCCGCACGAAGTATTTGATATGCTTCGCACGTAAGCTCCCACAATACGGGAGCTAAGTGCTCATAGCAATCTCACCCGCGTCGCGGCTTCTCGTCCCTGCACTATGATTTTAAACTTAAAAGAGCGCGAGACGGGACTCGAACCCGCGACCCCGACCTTGGCAAGGTCGTGCTCCACCAACTGAGCCACTCGCGCATATGTAAGTTCAGCCAAAGGCAATGCCCAGAACCGGAATCGAACCAGTGACACGAGGATTTTCAGTCCTCTGCTCTACCAACTGAGCTATCTGGGCGGATAAAATGCCGGCGACCGGAATCGAACCGGTACGGGAGTATAAGTCCCGCAGGATTTTAAGTCCTGTGCGTCTGCCAGTTCCGCCACGCCGGCATTTCTTATCATCAATTCACAAAGCACCTCGGATGCTGTGATAAGCACCAACGGAATATTCAGACATATCCGCCTGGCTTTTATCCATGTAAATTGACTGCCTGGATGGAGGTGGATTCGAACCACCGAAGCAAGATGCAGCAGATTTACAGTCTGTCCCCTTTGGCCACTCGGGAATCCATCCATTGTTAGCAGTTTTAACCGCTGACAGTATTAAATTATAATTGATATGCTCTTAAAATGCAAGAGGTTTTTTATCTTTTTATCTGTTTAAGTACAAAACCTTCTACCGCATAGGATGCAAGCTGCTCGAAATTTCTATCTGATTATCCTTCCGGTATGAGAAAAGCCTGCCCCATGCGCCCGGAAATCACAGATTCACCCGAAGTATCGTAGCGGATATCTTCGGCATACGGACAAACAGACGGTTATCCGTAACCCGGTAAGGAATCGGATCTAAGAAATATCCATCCTCCGTAGTCAGCATTAACTGGGTCAACACTGTCCGATCCGGAATCCCCAGCTCTGCCACACTGAACTTTAATTCCACATCCTCATAGCTGTTATTCATAACCACAATAACCTTATTGCTCTCGTCAAATCTTCCATAGGCAACCAGCTTATGTGAGCCATGTAGGAACCGGTACGAGCCACGCATGATTGCAGAATTCCCCTTATGAATCCGTATAATATCCCTGTGGAAATCAATCAGCTCCTGGTCCTCGTGTCCCCACGGATAGGTGCGCCGGTTATCCGGGTCTGTCCAGCCACAGACTCCCGCTTCATCTCCATAGTAAATGGTCGGGGCGCCTGGCCAGGTCATCTGAAATACAACTGCTTCCCGGAATACTCCTTTGTTAATATTCTGGCTTGCCGCCTCCGGCCCCAGGGTATGGGTTCTGCCTACCATTCGGTTTGTACGGGTCAGGAACCGGGAATGATCGTGATTGGACAGTTCATTCATGGCCACATACAGCGACTGATGATGAAATCTGGACATATGATGCCGTAAGGCGCCAATAAAAGCATCCGGATTTCCCAACAAATCCCCCCGGAATTCATCACTGTGCTTTTCCACACCGGTCAGAAACCAGGTAATCGGCTCCATAAATGCATCATAGTTCATAACGGTATCCCACTGGTCACCCAGCAGCCAATCCTTCGGGTCACCATAATGCTCTGCCATGATGATGGCGTTCGGATTCGCTTCCTTCACTACCTTGCGGAAATCCCGCCAGAACTGATGATTGTACTCCGGACTGTGTCCCAGGTCCGCTGCAACATCCAAACGCCAGCCATCTACATTGTATGGCGGCGATACCCACTTTTTTGCTATTTTCATGATATATTCATACAGCTTCGGAGATTCTTCATAATTCAGCTTCGGCAGGGTATCATGTCCCCACCAGCCATCATAGGTACCATTATAAGGCCACTGGTACTCATCATGAAACTTAAAAAACTTTCGATACGGACTGTTCTCATCTACATAGGCACCCTTTTCATAACCCTTTTGATTTTCATAAATCCCTTCCCGGTCCAGCCATTTATTAAAGGAACCGCAATGATTAAACACACCATCCAGAATAATCCGCATGCCCCGCTTATGCACTTCCTCCACCAATTCTATAAAAAGCTGATTACTGGCTTCCAGATTCGCCTTATCCGTCACTCTGGCAATATACCGGGTGGCCTCCCGATTCGGAGCCTGTCCGTCTGTCAGACATTTTCCTCCATCCTTCACGATACGCCCATAATGGGGGTCAACATAATCATAATCCTGACTGTCATACTTATGATTCGAAGGAGATACAAAAATCGGATTCAAATAAATAACATCCACGCCCAAATCCTTCAAATAGTCCAATTTATCCATGACGCCCTGCAGGTCACCGCCATAAAAGCTGCGTACATCCATAGCATCCGGATATTTTCCCCAGTCAGTAACCTTCCTGGTCCCTTCTCCGATATAACTATACTCATTATCTAATACATCGTTGGATTTATCTCCATTGCAGAACCGGTCCACAAATATTTGATAAAACACCGCACCCTTTGCCCAATCCGGTGTAGTAAAGCCCGGTACAATTTGAAAATTATAGAAAGGATTCAAATCCTTAGCCGCTCCGATTTTATTATAATAGCAGGTCATCCGTCCCGCCTTCACTTCAAAGCAATATTCACATAATGCATCGGGCAAATCCTGAATCGTATGCTCGTAATAATCAAACAGCGGGTCTGAAAATGCAAGAGACATCTCGATTCTCTTCCCATCCCAGAGCAGAAATACCTTTTCCACATTATCGATTCCAGTCCGGAACCGCAGCCGCAGGTCATCATGCACCATAGGTTCCTCCGGACTTCTGTAAAAATCCGTTCCGTCACTGAATAATGCGCCAAGATTAAGGGCCGGCTTCATGGAAAAGGTATATTTTAAGATTTTTTCTGCATTTACCAGTTGTCTAAAGTTCGTACTAAAATTCATTTCTTTCTCCTTTTTGAAAACTCACATCTATTTTAATATAAATTTCTTCATTTGTATATGAATTTTTAAAAGTTAAAAGGACAGCTACCGAACGCTGTCCTTTTGGAGAAGGTATTTTGTTACTTATGGGTGTAGCAAAAAACTATATAATGTATTGGGGGGGTTACAAGTTTATTATAACAAATCCCCTTAAAAAGTGTTCACAAACAATTTTTTATTTTTCTATTTCTTTTGTGCAAAAAAACGATAAAAATCTCTATTTTATCCAAAAAGCAATAGCAAAATAGATAATTCGCCCCCAAGAAATTAGTAATTTGTTATATGATGCTAAATAACGCTTCAAATTCTCTGCCGTCAATCCGGTCTTTTTCCAAAAGCAGCTCTGCACACCGATGAAGGACATCCATATGCTCCTCCAGTATCCTCCTGGCTTCTGCATAGCATTCATCTACAATCGACTTGACCTCTGCATCAATCTGCACTGCAGTCTCCTCACTAAAGCTCTTGGCATGACCCAGGTCCCTTCCTAAAAATACTTCTTCCTCATCTGAGCTTTCATAATTAATCAGTCCCAGCTTCTCAGACATACCGTACTTCGTCACCATGGAACGGGCAGTCTGGGTTGCCACCTTAATATCCTGGGAAGCGCCTGTGGTAATATCCTCAAATATCAATTCCTCCGCAATCCGTCCGCCAAAATCCACCATAATATCCTGACGCATCATGCCCTTTGTTGTGAATTCATTATCATTTTTCGGCAGATGCATGGTATATCCGGCAGCGCCCTCTCCCGTAGGAATAATCGATACCGTATAAACCGGTCCTACATCCGGCAGCAAATGATAGAGTATGGCATGACCGGCTTCATGATAAGCTGTGATTTTCCTTGTCTTTTCCGGTATCAGACGGCTTTTCTTTTCCGTACCTACGCCAACCTTAATAAAGGCCTTATCAATATCCTGCTTTTGAATATACCGCTGATTCCGCTTTGCCGCAAAAATTGCCGCTTCATTCATCAGATTCTCCAAATCTGCCCCGGCAAAGCCGGAGGTAGTCCGTGCAATTTCATTCAGATTCACATCATCCCCCAGCGGTTTATTCAGAGTATGAACCTTTAATATATCTTCTCTTCCCTTTACATCCGGCCGTCCTACTACTACCTTCCGGTCAAACCGTCCCGGTCTGAGGATAGCAGGGTCCAGAATATCCACCCGGTTGGTGGCTGCCATGATAATGATTCCCTCGTTCACACCGAAGCCGTCCATTTCCACCAGCAGCTGATTCAGGGTCTGTTCCCGTTCATCATGTCCGCCGCCAAGACCGGAGCCACGCTTTCTGGCTACTGCGTCAATCTCATCAATAAAAACAATGCACGGCGCCAGTCTCTGCGCCTCCAGGAATAAGTCCCGCACTCTGGATGCACCCACACCTACAAACATTTCCACAAAGTCGGAACCGGAAATACTTAAAAACGGCACCTGTGCCTCTCCGGAAACCGCTTTCGCCAGCAAGGTTTTACCGGTCCCCGGAGGTCCCACCAGAAGAACACCCTTGGGAATTCTTGCTCCAAGCTTTGAATATTTGCCGGGGTCCTTTAGGAAATCAACGATTTCTTCCAGCTCCTGCTTCTCCTCCTGTAAGCCTGCAACCTTTGTAAAATCAACGTCATATTCGTTGTCAAGCAGCATTTTGGCACGGCTTCTGCCAAAATCCATCATTTTCCCTCCGCCGGAATTCTGCATGGACATCATCATCACAAACATAAAAACTATTACAACAACAAGCAGCACTATATAGGGAATCAATTGACTAAAGGCACTTTGACGCACGACATCGTCAATAGTGATTACAATCTCCTCCTCCTGTTCTTCGCTGGCATTCTGCTCCTGAACCATTTGGATGATTTCATTTACATCCGATGCATAAAACCCCTGATTCTGGCTTTTATCCGTAGTCACATTGATAACTCCGGTAGGAATCTCCTCATTTTGCTTAATCACGACGGTTCTAACCACGCCCGCCTCCAAATCCTCTTGAAACTTTGATAAATTATAAGAATATAAATCAAGGGAACGGCTTCTCATATAAACAGAATATGCAAAAATCAAAATAGCAATCAGAAATATAAACCATAAGATTCCCCGGAATGCTCCCTGCTTATTCATCCTTTTCTCCTTTCTTCACTTCCACGATTCCAATGTATGGAAGATTTCTATATTTTTGTGCATAATCCAGACCATAACCAACTACAAATGCATCCGGTATTACAAATCCGCTTTCCGCGATGGGAACTTCTTTTTCCCTTCGCTCCGGCTTATCCAGCAAGGTAATCAACCGGATACTTTTCGGTTTCCGGCTGGACAACACCGGAAGCAGATAGCTCAGGGTATTGCCGGAATCTATGATATCCTCTACGACAATCACATTCCTGTCCTGTATCGGCTCCGCCAAATCCATAACAATCTTAACCCGTCCACAGGATTCCGTACCCGCGCCATAGCTGGAAACAGACATAAAATCCATCGTAACCGGTACCGTCAGACGCTTGGCAAGCTCACAGACAAAGAACACGCTTCCCTTTAGTATCCCTACCAGATGTACCTCTTGTCCCTTATACTCCCGATTAATCTTGTCCGCCATCTCCTGTATCCTGGTTTCAATTGCTTCCTTCGAGATTAAAACTGATATCTTATTCATTCTCTTCTCCTTCGTACTGAAACTTGACCTGCAGTACCTGCTTCGTTGCTTCCGTAATCTTTAAATCCTCACTAATCCGCATACCGATAATCCAA
This sequence comes from Clostridium sp., assembly GCA_023667695.1. Classification (GTDB taxonomy): domain Bacteria; phylum Bacillota; class Clostridia; order Lachnospirales; family Lachnospiraceae; genus CAG-632. The sequence continues at coordinate 181,330 of JAMOZY010000003.1, forward strand.
CAGACCTGGGAGCCTGCTGCCAGTACCAGAGCAGTTTCCCGCTGTTCCTTCGGTATCTTATTATCAATAAAAAAGCGGGATAGCTTTTTATGCTCCCCTTGCCTGTTTATAATAACATAATCGCCATGCATCGGATTTCGTATGCATAAAGTAGTATTAATTTTACCATAATCCAGCATTTTCGTATAGTTTTTTTTCGAAATTTCCTGAATATCATCCAGATTCCATACCTCGCATTCCAGTATCCCCATTCCTTCCAGTACCGTCACACCCGGTACATTCACGGTAATCGGACAGCACCTGATTTCCTCCGTGTCACTTCGGAGGTCTTTTACCGCTACCGCCAGGCCATGATAGGTCCGGCTTCCGATTAATCCGTAGGGCAGGGATACCTGCTTGCCTACCGGTTTCTCCAACAGCTCCAGCATCTGCTCTATATGTCCTTGTTCTATATCCTTTGCCGCTCCTGCCGCCCTTGACAGCATCCGGTATACCACATGCCGCTGCACTACCCTGGGTACTCCGGAAAAGCCTTCCTTCCGCAGCAGCCACCGGCCGTCCTGAACCGTTACATATTCCTGCTCCAGCTTCTCTGCCTGCGCTTCCACATAGCTCCAATACTCCTGTGCCAGGTCCGATACTCCGGTGATATGAGCAACTGCCCTTTCATTTATATTCTCAAATAACGGAAGCACCTGATTGCGAATCACATTTCTGCTGTACGCATCCGAAGCATTGGAGGCATCCGTATAATACCGGATTCGCTTTTCCTCTAAATAAGCTTCGATTTCCTTCCGGCTCACATAAAGCAGGGGGCGGATAATATTCCCTCTCACTGCCGGTATACTGCCAAGTCCCCGCAGACCGGTTCCGCGAAGCATATGAAACAAAAGGGTTTCCGCCCGGTCATTCTGATGGTGGGCAACGGCAATCCTCTGAGCCTTCTCCCTGAGACAAACCTGTTCAAAGCATTCGTAACGATAGCTTCTGCCTGCCTCCTCCACCGAACAGCCAAGCTCCTCTGCATATGCCCCAATATCCTTCTGATAGACGGTACAGGGAATCCCCTGACCTTTGCAAAATTCCTGAACATAACATGCCTCTGCCTCTGCCTCCTGCCGAAGCAGATGATTCACATGGACCACATGGAGCCGGAGCCTCATCGGTTCCGCCAGCTCCTGCAGAACTGCCAGCAGGCACATGGAATCTGCTCCTCCGGAGACTCCGGCTATCACCATGTCGCCGGCTTCCAGCATATGAAATTCTTCTATGGTCCTTCGCACCTGTTGTAACATAGACTCCATTCCTCTCCCTGACCGTTCTGGCATCTGCCGTCCTCCGGTCTCCGCTTACGATTCATCCGTCCTCCTACAGGACGAAGCTGTACCTAACATCTTACTGGATATATCTGGAAATTGCAAGAATGACAGCTTCCTCATTTCTTCCATATTCCCAAAACCAGAACGGTAGCATCATCCCGCATACTGCCCCGATTCAGCTTCCTCACCCGTTCCAATAGCTCTTCCGCCAGTTCCTGAGGATTCTTCGTATTGATTTCCAGGAGCAGCTCCTTTAGGCATTCCTCTTTATTTTCAAATAGAATCCCATCCAAAACACCGTCACTGACCATAATAATCATATCACCATGGTAAAACTTCTTACGAACAGCATCCAGCTCCGTCTGTTCCTGTATTCCTACCGGAAGGGTGGTTGACTGAAGACTTTCAATCCATTCCCCACGCTTGATAAAGGTAGTAGAAGCACCCATTTTCAGAAACTCTCCCACTCCGGAATACAAATCCAGCATACACAAATCCAAGGTGGCAAACCGTTCCCCCTGTCCGGCTGCCGTCACCAGTTCATTCAGGATTTCAATGGCAGACTCCTTTCGAAATCCCGCCTCCAGCATTTCCTCCAGCAGGTCCACCAGCCGTTCACTCTGCCGGGAAGCCTCTTCTCCGCTTCCCATTCCATCTGCCAGCATCATGAGCAGCTGTCCATTTTTCAACTCCAATTGAGAAAAATTATCTCCGGATACCTTCTGTCCGTCCTTCGCCAATCGTTTTACGCCTGTCAGATAACGGTAGTGGGTATCCTCTTCAAACATTACGATATCATAATCCCGATGAATAATCATACGGCTGGAGGCGGCCACCCGGTAATTACACCCCAATGCCTCACTGATAATCTCTGCCGCTTCCTTTGCTGTCATAATTCTTCCCCGGATTGTCCGTGCAGACAAATAAATCTCTTTTCTGCCATACATTCCCTTTATCATAACCAGATGCTTTACCCGGACATTCTGTCGCTCCAGTCGGTGAATCACCTGGCTTTCCCGCCTGTGGTCCACGGTAACCGGCGTATACATTCCGGTAGAAAATTCCTGAAGGCTTTCCCCAATTTCTCCCATCTGACGGGCAAATAAAGGATAGCGGGCAAGCTGTCCGTCACCGCCTACCGCATAAGCCGGCTCGCAGAAGCTGCGGCTCAGCTTGGTGAATACCCCAGCGAATTCCTCTAACCGCTGTCTGGTAATCCTCTGTACCTCATGATTAATCAATACCTTCTCGGATTCCGGCTCCGCCACTGTATATTTCAACAAATAACTTTTCGGGGTACAAACGAATAAAATACCGGCGGAACCAAGTCCTCGTAATGCCTGCACCTGCAATAATTCCGGATAATAAAAGAAGCCCAGAAAGCCTATAACCGTCAGGAAGCCAAGTGCCTCCAGCCATTTTCCCCATTCTCCCAAAAATGCAGCTGCTACACTCAGAATCACACAGATTGCCACCCACTCCACCTGCTGAGTCCGCAATGCCAGAACAACACCGCATATGGTTCCCACACTGGTTCCGTATGCCACACCATAACGATAGGAAATATAAAGAATCATATAATAAATTACCCCCTGCAGGGCGGTAAAATAATGTGCTACCTGTAACGGAATTCCCCAAAGCACGATTGCCATCAGAGTCAAGGTACTAAGAAGATTCTCGCTTTTCATGATATTCTCATTGTTTCGAATCACCTGTAGCGCCTGCTCTAAGACCAGGATAAAGCAGGTCACTATGATTCCTTCCAAAACCGGCATATACCAGGCAGATGTGTTTCCCAGCATAATACCAAGAATCCCCATATCTCCGGTCAGAGATTCCTGAAACAGGGATTCCCCTGTGGACTGCAGACCTCCAATGCGCCAGCCCTCGGTTGGCAGCGCTCTCCAGACCAGACCGGCAAGAGCGGTAATTCCCCCGGCCAGACAAGCAGTAGTCAGCGGATTTTTCTGTCTTTTATCGGATGTGGTAAGACTGATTCCGGCTGTAATCATAAATAAGATTACACCATATTTCATAACCCCGGTGAGCGAAAACGTCGATGCGATTCCCAGCAAAGCCGCTCCATATAATCCCCAGGAACCACAGCCTGCAAGGTATGCACCTACAAAGATTGCGATTGCAAAGGGATGCATACCTGCCAGCTCTGCCCGGGCCGCCAGAAAAGACAGAATATAAATCCACACCGTTCCCCCCTTGTTCATTTTTCCTAGCTTCATTCCTATTCACCTCCACATTCATGGACTCATTATAGGAAGCGTAATACTCGAAGCTTGTCGTTTTCTGGAAATTGAATTCTTGAATATTCCCCATAGAATGTCTGAGAATTCCCATCAATCAATTGATAATCAGGCATTGAACATGATTTTTTCACTATGGAACAGCTTAGCCGTCAGCCATGCGCACAAGGCTCCCGTTGCCAGATTCGACAGGGAGGCCAAAAGAAATCCTACCGCCGTCAAATCGAAGGTAAATACATTCTTCAAGGCCATAGTCGGTCCATAAAGCGGAATGAGATATTGCAGATTCACTACCTCTTCTCCCCGGAACATGGATATCACGCCAATGGCCATAACAATCATATAAACCGGTGTAATATATGTGCTTCCCTCCTTCATGTTCTTAGCAAAGGTGGAACATAATGCAATTAACGCCACATACAGGAACACCAGGGTTACAATCAGTACCAGCATCATAAACATCTGCTCTGGCGGAAAGCTTAAATCCTGCCCTGTAATGGCTCCCAGGGTCCGGTAAAGCAGTGGAATGGCAAATATCATAGCACCGCCGTAGACCAAAGCCGATAAGCCGGATAAAATCATTAACGCAAACAGCTTTCCATACACAATAAAGCTGCGTTTAATCGGCGTCATCAGCAGCGCCGCCATGGTTCCCCGTTCCTTTTCTCCGGCAAAGCTGTCCGCTCCAAGGCTCATAGCGCCGGCAAAAAGCAGAATGGTAATCATATACGGAATCATGTAACCAAAGAGCTTCCCCTGGGCTTTATTATCATTCTGAATAACAGAATCTTCATTATCCAAATCAATGGTAAATATCTCAAGCTGCTTTAAATCCCCAATCCGCTCCTTCAACAGCCCGTTTCGGTAGGACTCCAGTATGACAGACAAAACCTCACTTCTTGCATGGTCGGAATAATCCTCAGAGGGATTATAGAAGGTCTGAATATCCGGTATTGCCCCTCCCTCCACATAGGCAGCTACCCGGGCGTCAAAATCTTCGGGAAATGCCAGAATCAAATCCAAATCACCAGAATAGATTAACTGCTTTCCCTCCTCCAGCTCACTCACTTCATCCGTTCCGGAAATGTGGTAGACCGTCCCACCGATTCGATAACACCCCACGCCCTCCTGCACTGCAAAGCTTCTCATATAATCCTGAAAGCTTTCCGGCGCCTGATACACCAGAACGGTAGGCTCATGGCTCTCAATATCCTGCAGCATAGAGGAAGCCAGAATCCCCATCAGAAAGAACAGCCCTATCACTACCAGAGCCGGCATTATAAATAAACCAAATATCATCTTTTTATCCGAAAATACCCGGTACAATTCCTTACGCATTACAATCCCAATGGTCTTCATGCTTCCACCTCCATAACCTGACGATAAATCTCAAAGAAAGCATCCTCTAAATCCTGTGCCTGATTCTGCTCCAATGCTTCTTCTAACGTCCCCTGAAACACACAGGAACCATTAATAATCATTGCCATACGGTCACACAGCTTCTGCGCCTCCGGCATAATATGCGTGGAAACCACCACCAGCTTTCCCTGCTCCTTTAACAGCTTCAGGTAATCCGTAACCGCTCTGGCCGTTATGATATCCAGTCCATTGGTCGGTTCATCAAAAATAACAATATCCGGATTATGAACCAGACTAACTGCAATCGACGCCTTCTGCTTCATTCCGGTTGATAATTCTTCGATTCGCTTGTCCTCAAAATTCGTAATGCCAAAGTATTCAAATAATTCCTTGCGCCGGCTCTCGATTTCTTCTTCCTTCATGCCGTACAATCTGCCAAAAAAGCGGAACAGATATTTGGGACTGAAATGTGCATCCAGCTTCACCTCATTGGTTAAAAAGGCGATGGAACGCCGGACCTGCTCTCCTTCCTTGATGGTATCAAATCCATTTACCGTAATCTGTCCTTCTGTAGGCCTCAGCAAGGTGGCGACACAACGCAGAAGGGTGGTTTTTCCTGCCCCATTGGGTCCAAGAATCCCAAATATCTCTCCCTCTCTGGCTGTCAGAGACACATCCCGTACCGCCACTTTCTTATTTACCTTGACCTTTTGCTCCTCCATCTGCTTCCGGTTTAGCTTGTAAATCTTTGTAACATGCTGAATCTCAATCATAAGCGTTTCCTCTCCTATGGTATTTGAAAAATATAACACAAAAAGCCATTGCAAACAAATCCTGCAATGGCTCTATTCCTCTGCGTTCGGTTTAATTGTAGTATCTCCCGGTTTGACCAGATTTAACAGCCTTCTTGCCGTTTCCTCCACAAATGCATCGGTTTGCTGGTAAGCCTCCTGCTGCTGGAGCCGCTGTGTCCGCTGTAGTTCTTCCTCCCTGCGTTCCTCCAGAATCGCTATGGTATCCGCATTATCCTGATACCGGGCCTTCAGAGAACGGTAACGGAGAAATAGGGCGGCACAGAGAACCATGAGTACGACGATTACAACAAGCATACCCTTACGATTTTCGCTTTTTATGGTATTCCTTCTACTCATTTTTCCCTTCCTTTGCATTCCTCTTTTGCTTTATTGTACTGTGTTTTGTAATCTTTTTCAATACTAATTTCACTTTTTTATATGCAAACAACACAAGACCACAGCTATATGGACTGATGCCCCAGTTATACAATGCCGCACCGCAGCCCATTCCAAATAGTACGAAGGCACGAACCTGTCCCTGATTATAAGAATATAGTACTGCTACAATCAGGCAGCCACTGCCCAGACAGAACAAAATATCCTCCACTGCCGTCATCCAGGTGCTATGCCGTTTCATTCCCCGAAGGATTCGAAAAAAATCATAATAGACCACCACAAGCATTCCCCAAAAGGCACTTATGAAGAAGGTTTGCAGTTCTTGTACCATTTCAGCCGGCATATATCAGCGGAATAACCTGCCAAATACACCACGCTCGGCTGCCGGTTCCTTTGCACTGGTATAGACAAAGCTATCAACCGTACCATCCACTTCGACTTCTCCCTTTTCTAACGTGAGCTTTGTCACATGAAGGTCTGCGCCTTTAATTGATAACATCCCCATATCCGTTTCCAGTACAATTTCCGCCTCGTTGAATGCCTTTACATCCCGGACGCCTGTAATTGCTCCAACCCCCCGGTTCAGTAAATTCACTTTATGTGTTCTTGTTCCTACCCGCTCATCCATTTTCTGTCCCTCCTTCCTTTTGCAATATATGAGAAGGAGGATAAGTTTATTCTATAAATAACGGAACATTTCCTTTGCTTCTTCCTTTTTTACGGTTTCTGCCACCTGAAGAACCTCCGCCTTTACAGACTTATTGCCGAATTGTATCTCAATCACATCTCCGGTCTTTACATCATAAGAAGCCTTTACCACTTTGTCATTTACCATGACCCTGCCGGCATCACAGGCTTCATTTGCCACGGTTCTCCGTTTAATCAGACGGGAAACCTTTAAGTATTTATCCAGTCTCATATGCCACCTGCTTTCTATCATCTACAATCACGATTTACGTTCCGGTACCTGCCACCCACGGCTGTCTCTGGATAACCGCCAGTTAAATGAGAAAAGACCACCAAACGGTGGCCTTTTCCCTAAATACTTCCTTCCTTATAATCGGAATTAAGCATTCACCATATCCTTTAATGCCTTGCCTGCCTTAAACTTCGGTGCCTTAGAAGCAGCGATTGGCATTGGTTCGCCAGTCTTAGGATTTCTGCCTTCCCGTGCCGGACGCTCAGCAACTTCGAATGTACCGAAGCCAACTAACTGAATCTTCTCACCCTTCTTTAATTCCTCAGATACTACATCCGTGAAAGCCTTAACTGCCTTCTCAGCATCCTTCTTAGATAATTCTGTCTTCTCAGCGATTGCTGCGATTAACTCTGTCTTGTTCATCGAAAAATATCCTCCTCTACAATGAAAAAATCTTATTCTGCACCTGAGCTTCTCCATCTCAAAGTGTCTGCAAACGATTACCCCCGCCTTCAAGGGCAATGCCTAAATACATTTATACAATTTTCCTATTCATTTGTCAAGGAAAATACACAATTTTCCATCTTTTTAATTCTTAATTATCCTTCCATCTGTCTTCCCAGAAAATTTGCAGCAATCACAGCCGCCTTTCGCTCGGTTTCCCCCAGGGGTTCCGACTCCGTTCGACTCAATATGATAACAGCGCCTATGGCATCGCCTTCACAAAGAATCGTCTGAACAATCTCACCGTAATATTCCTCATCGCTGTTGGAAAGAATCTTAATATACTTTTTCTCGCCCTTCCGCGCCAGGATAGATTCCCGGTCATTAATTGCCTCTTCCAGCTCTTTATGAAGTACCTTACCGATAAAGTCCTTTTTCGGTGCTCCGGCTACTGCTATAATCTGATCCCGGTCCGAAACGCAGACTGCATGGCCGATAATCTGTGCCGTCGCATCCACATACTGCTGTGCAAAGGCTCCAAGCTCTCCGATGGGAGAGTACTTTTTTAAAATAATTTCTCCATCCTTATCCGTAAAAATCTCCAACGGGTCGCCTTCCCGAATCCGTAAGGTCCGTCGGATTTCCTTTGGCACTACTACTCTTCCTAAGTCGTCTATTCGTCTAACGATTCCTGTTGCTTTCATAATATTCCTCCATTTAATGTGATAATCCGTATCTCACCTTGAGACCGGTTTCCTGTAAATGTAGTATTTGTTAAATGAAGGAATGTATGCGTGTTTTCACAAAAAATATTCTCTATAGCTCCGTAAAATGTTCTTCTGCAACGGAATGGAGGACCTTCCGGATTGCCATTCGCACCGAAGGCTCCTTTCCCTCCTGCAGCCGCGGAATATTCGCACAATGCTTTACGACAACGCAGAGACAGGCAATTTCCAGAATCACCAATGTAATATAGCTGTTCCCTTTCATAAAATAAAAGAAGGGATACAGAATCGCCGTAGAAAAGGATGCTGCACAGCCCCAGTCCGAAACCAGCATGACAACAATGCCAATTACTGCCAACAGCAGAAAAATGCGCCAGTCCGTACTTAAAATCAGCCCGCCTAACGTGGCTAAGCCCTTTCCACCACGGAACTTTAAGTAAAATGGGAAAATATGCCCTAAGATTGCCGCAGCTCCTGCGGTGATGCCTGCAATGGCAAACTCCGGAAACAAAAGCTGCGCCATCTTAACCGCCAGGAACCCTTTCATAAAATCAATGACCATGACAATGATTCCACTGGCTTTTCCCAATACCATAAAGGCATTGGTGGTACCTAAATTCTGCTGCCCCGTACTCCGCAAATCCACTCCCTTGGAACGGGAAAGAAAATAAGACGGACTGATGCAACCCAACAGATATCCAACCAAAAGACATAGAATAAATTCTCCCATAGCAGCTCTCCTTTCTCCTGTGTGTTCCTTCTCTATCATTATATTTTACTTACTGATAAACATTAGTATACTACAAAAAAAGAAAAATCGTAACTGCCTGAATGAATTTTTTTAAATTTTTCTGAAGTTTTTATTTCTATATTCTTTCTGTTTAATGAAACCAACGATACCAAAATGGTTTTTTCTTTGCGGTGGAAAGGAAAACAACTTCTCCTTCCTCTGCCATAAAGGTAAGATACTTTCCGTCCGCCGTCGTTTCCACCTTGCTCCACCCGGCAGCATCCAGCACATAGATATCCAGTCCTGTCTCCTCTTCTGGTGGAAGATACCGCACGACATGAGCATCAGCGCCATCCTCCGGAATCTGTAAGGTCCATACCTCAACAACGGATTTATTTTTATTTGGATTGTCATAATCCTTCTTATATTCTTCTAAGCCCAGGATATCCTCTTCCCTAAAGGCACCCTCCACCACCACAACTGCCATGCTGTCATTCCGCTTCTCTTCGGTTTCTAATGCAGTAACATAATCCACATAAGAAGCTTCTACACGTTCATCAAAGGTAATGTGCGTATTATCCCATAGATTCCAGATACCATAGCAGCCTTCCTGTTCCGGCACCTCTGGTATATCCGCCGGAGCTATTTGCCCTCCATAAGCCACCGTAGTCTGACGGATTACCGTCTCGTCGGCAATAAAGCTTATGGTACAGCTCCGGAAGATATCCGGTACATTCTCTTTTGCGATTAATTCCTCCTGGGTCACCGGCTCAGCCTTTCCCTGATAACTGATTCCATCAATACCTGCCGTTCCATTGTCCACAAATACATTCGCTTCTGCCATACCATCCTCTCCTATGGCACCGGCAATCGCTCCCAGGCATTCCGTACCCTCCTGAATCCGAATCATGGCATAAGACCCATAGATTTCTTTTCCCTGTCCGGCAATCCCTCCGATATAGTTTTCTCCTGACAGCCAGCACTTTGCGGAACAATTCCGAATGATGCCTTCGGACCATCCGGCAATTCCACCGATATAATCCCCGCCGCTGCTGCTAATCATACCGGTTGCAACCGAGTTCATAACACTTCCCATCATCATGTTCCCTACGATACCGCCTGCACAGTCCTTTTTGCCTTCCACATCCCCCTGATTCTCACAGCCCCGGATAACAACCCGGGTCTTATACTGAACATTTGCGGAGATTTCACCCTCAATCTGGATATCATCCTCCGGGTCCAAATCATGCTCAATAGCCATAGCCCCTGCAATTCCGCCTACATTTAAGTCGCCTGTAATCATTCCCCGGTTGATGCAGTCTCCAACCTTGCCTTCTGCCGCTTCCGGATTATCTTCATCTGAAACATCCTCAATCCGGTCCGAATCCTCCTGTTCTATGCCATAGGTCAGCGTATCCAGAATACCAAAAGCCTGATTGGATATTGCCTGTACATCCTGATTTAAGATACTGCCATTATCCGTCAAAAGAACTCCTAATCGGGAAAGGCAGTCTGCAATATTTTTCATGGAATCGCTAAAGCTCGTTTTTGCCGCCTGGAAGGCAGCATTATCCTCAGAAGGCTTCAACTGCTCCAGCTCATTCTGAATTTGATTCCGGTCAATATCTTCGGCATCATTCCGGATATCCTCAATCGTGGATTCTATATTTCCGGCTTCTACCTTTTCCTCTGCATTATCTGTATCGATTCGATTTATTTCATCTTTCATCTGGTCCACCACGGCATCCATGTCCGGATGCTCCTCCCTATCGTCCTCCGAGGTATCCGGCTGGTCCGGTGTCTCTTCCACCGGCTCATAATCAATGTCCGGTTCTTTTTCTTCCTTGTAAGCATTCAGCATCGCCTCTGCAGCTTCTGAAGCAGCTCTTACATAGGGCGACATCACCTGCAGCTCTTTTCCAACTGCACTGGTCGTTCCATTCATATCGGTTAATGTCTGGTCAATCGCCGTCTGCAGCTCTCTTAGCTGGGGACTAATCTGCTCCAGCGTAGTCTGGTTGTATTCCAGCACCAGATTCGGCTCCATCTGGCCTACGATTCCGCCTACCTCTTTCCTTCCATAGACACTTCCCGCATTGATACACAATCCGATATAACCGGACTGCCGTCCGGCAATTCCGCCGATATTGTAGCCGATATGCGGATAGCCTATCACGCCACGGTTAACACAGCCTTGAATCACACCGGAAGAAATCCCCGCAATCCCGCCAGCATCCGTAATATCCGTGGCATTCTCCGTTGCCGTAATATCCGCAAGGGTAATATCGGATAAATCCATTGTTTCCTCTGAAATCACGGCATTCACATGATTTTGGTTTTCACAGCCCTGAACCAGCCCCTGATTTTCACCGACGATACCGCCGGCTCCATGGCTGCCGTAAATGACTCCGGAGGCGCTGCTGTTTCGGATGATTCCGGTTACCCGGTTGACCCCTGCAATGCCGCCGACATAATCCTGACCGCCAACACTTCCCTGAAAAGAACAATCCTCTATGACGCCGCTGTTGCTTCCGGCAATTCCACCTACATAGGTCTTACTGCCCTCTGGCTTCAGTGTGCCGCTGACCTTAAGCTTCTCAATCCTTCCGGTTTCCTGAACATAACGGAAGAATCCCACATTGGAGCCAGCCCCTGTGACAGACAGATTCGTAATACTATGCCCCTGTCCATAAAATACGCCTCCAAAGGAAGGAATCATTTCAAATTCCTCACCGGAACAGGTGATATCATTATCCAGATACACCGCTTTATCCCGGGACCAGCTGTCCAGCCTGCAGTCCTCCGCCAGCTTTTGCAGCTCTGAATAGGATGAAATATGAATTTCAACCATCTGCCTGTCCCCCTGTTCTTCACCATGTTCCTCTTCTGCCGGGGTTCCCCATACAGCTCCAAGACTTCCTCCGGTCAGACAGATGCAAAGCAGGACGGAAAGCATAGCCTTCCATATATGATTTCTTTTATTCTTCTCCATGTTCTTCATCATGCTCTACCTCCGTTCCTTCCTCTGTTACCACAAGCTCTTCCTGGGGTTCTAACGCTTCCTTTCCGATACGGAGCAGCCGTCCCCTTGGTTTTGCTTCCTTTTTATCCTCCTGCATTTCAATGGTACCATGTACATCTCCCCGGATGACCCCGGATACATTGGCATCAATGATACCGGATACATATCCCCGCACACGCCCCTGTACATAAATGATACCGTTCATATCCCGAATCGGAAGGTCCAGCTTCCGGAATGCAAAGGAAGTCCGTTCAATAATCGCATCTCCCAGCAATAAAATCTGTGGAAGCACGCACATAACCATTACAATGGAAATAATCGTACCCCGTCCCAGACAGCTTCCTATGGCGGATATTACCCCATTGGTGGTCATCTGACCAATCAGAATGCCGCCGGCAACCAGAATGGAACCGGAGGTTAAGATTGTCGGAAACGCCTGGTTCAATGCTTCTATCATCGCTTCCTTAATCGGCAGTTCCCGCTTCAGCTCCATATAGCGGCTGGAAATAACAATGGCATAGTCGATATTGGCGCCCATCTGAATGGCATTGACGATTAAATAGCTTAAGAAATACAAATCCTCATGCTTCAGATATGGGAACGAGAAGTTCAGCCAGATACTTCCCTGAATCACCAAAATCAATAATAAAGGCAGACCCGCAGACTTAAAGTTAAACAGCAGGATTACGATAACAAACAATGCAGATAATACACTGATGATGATATTATCCCGGCTAAAGGAGCTGGATAAATCATAATCACTGGTGGAATCTCCCACCACCAGGACATTACCGCCATAATACTGTTCCGCCTCTTCATGAATGGTCGTTAAGAAATCAAAGGTTTCCTGACTTTCCTCCGGCAGATTCAGATAAACCAGCATACGGGTATAATCCTCACTTAGAAGCTGTGCCTTTCCTTTATCTAAGGCATCGAATAAATCATTTAATGTCTCTTCTAAGTCCTCTTCCAGATTCACATAGCCTTTCTTCATTTCCTCTTCCAGAAATCCCATGATATCTATGATTGGAAGCTTATAATGCTCGATTCCGCCTACAATTTCTCCCAGATTATCGTCATTTACCGCATAGGCGGAATAAAGCAGGACTGCCACCTCATAATCGATATCCGCCAGCTCCGAGAATTCCCTTGGCGTCAGGGCATCCGTCAGCATATAGCCATCCATAACCTCTGTATTGGAAAGCCCCTGGCAGGACTCGACCTCGTCATAAGCCTCCAGCCTTGCCAGAAGCTTTTGCTCCGCCTCATAATTTCCGGCAGGCACAATCAGAGCCACCAGATTCTCCGCGCCAAAGGTATCCTCAATCTTCTCTGCCGCAATCTGCGCCGTACCCTTTTTCGGCGGATTCAGATGGGAATTCCCATAACAATATGGACAACGGTTCGCAAACACAAATGCAAATATCAAAACAACTACAAATACCGGAGGTACAATATACCGGGTCCATACAACGAATTTCCCCAGAAAATTAATCTTCGGCACCAGATTCTTATGTATGGTTTTATCCATTAACCGGTTAAACACCATCAAAAGTCCCGGCATCAGGGTAAATACGGAAAGCAGGCTCATAAATATCGCTTTGATTAGAACGATTGCCAAATCTTCTCCAATCTTAAACTGCATAAATACCAGCGCCGCCAGACCGCTGATGGTGGTAAGACTGGAAGAAAAAATTTCCGGTATTCCTTTACTCAGGGCTGCAATACAGGCTTCTCTTGCCTCCAAATGCTCCCGTTCTTCTGTATATCGGTGGCACATGATAATGGCATAATCAATTGCCAGCGCCAGCTGCAGGACAACGGTAACGGAATTGGAAATAAAAGAAATCGGGTCTACCAGAAAGTTCGTACCCATATTCAAAATAGCCGCTACCAGAAAGGTAATCAGCAAAACCGGAACCTCGGCATATGCCTTGGAGGTAAATGTCATTACTACAAGGATGATGATTGCAGCAATGATAACAATCAACTGCATTTCTTTTGCCAGGTCTGCTGCCGAATCCTCACCTACCGCACTATCCACATATACATCATAATCCGCCAGAAGCTCCTTCACCCGGTTCATGGCCGATACGCTGATTTCATCGGTCTCTTCCCCATCAAAGGTAATATGAAATAATGCAGCCGCATCCCGGTAGTGTTCCTCCGTATGGTCAAACTCTACAGAAGTAACTCCCGGAATGCCCTCTATCTCTGCTGCCAGCTCTGCTGCATGGGCATAGGATATATTGGCAATCATTACCTTGGCTGAGCCATAGGTAATAAACTCCTCTTCCATGACCGTAAGCCCCTGTCTGGTCTCCGTTTCCTCCGACAGGTATTTGGTAATATCATTTTCCACCTCTACCCAGCCTCTGGCAAACAGACAAAAGATAATCGCAAAAATGTAAAGCAGAAAAAACAGATTCCGCTTGTCTACCACAAAGGTCGCAAATCGTTCCACAAGTGTCGGTTTCTTTTCATCCATGTCCTCGTCATACCCCTTTCATCCTTTATTCACATGAATTGGTTATAATGTACAATCGAAAATTAATTGACATTTGTTCTTTTTCGGTACTATACTATAGAAAAACATAAAAAACAACCTTTAAATTCGGCTGTTTTGTCAATTAAGTTGCATTTATAACTTATTTGTCTACTATTAATTATGTTTCTGATGCTATCTATAACAGAAATGGAGATGTTTACATGAAATCAAAAACCGATTTACGGGTAATTAAAACTTACTCTGCATTAACGAATGCCTTTTACCAGCTTCTCAGTGAAAAAAAGTTCGAAGAGATTACGGTCAATGAGCTTTGTAATCAGGCCTTTGTCCGCCGGGCTACCTTTTACAAGCATTTTGCTGACAAATACGAATTCTTTACCTTCGTAGTCCGAAGCGTATTCGAACAATATACCGGGGACTATGCATTTGAACCGAACCAGGTAAAGCCTCTGTCCTTTTACATGAATATTATGAAAAACGTACTTCATTTTCTGACGGAACGGGAAAGCATGGTCCGCTCCTTTACGGAAAGCAGTATGTATGCCACTTTAATGAATATCTTTACGGACGAGCTGAGTCAGGAGGTTCAGTCTTTTTTGGAAGAGGACGAAAAAAACGGAGCAGTATTCTCCGCTTCCGCCGAAATTACCGCCCGTTTCTTTACCGGTGCCATGATTAACTGTATTAAGTTCTGGTTTACCTCCAACCGGAGTCTGTCCGAAGCAGACCTGGTAAAACAGTTAGAATCCCTTCTGTATTCCTTTAATCCTCATTTACCCGTTTCCGCCGAATGAGCAAAGCAATCGTTATACAGACAAGGCTCACTGCAGCCTGTATGCCGAAGCCCAGCCAGACCTCCCCGGACTGTTCCGAGGTCAGGGTATGGAATTCATATAACAGCTTATTTGCATTTTCATACCAATACACCGGCAGGAACTGTGCTGCTATCCTTACCCCTTTTCCCATGATATCCATGTCTACGAAGACACCGCACAGAAAGCACATGCCCAGTGTAATTATATTGGTGATTCCATTTACTGCTATCTCATTCTTTACTATATTACCAACCAGATAAGCAATGGATGCCGCAACGAAAACCATACAGGCAGAATTCAGCATATAATATCCCAGATGCACATCCTGTAGGAGTTTTTTACCATATAAGCCAATCGGCAGTACCATTAAGAATAAGTAGACGCCAATACACAATATGCCCAGTGCAAGAATTCCCTGTACGCCCTGGCGAAAGGCTGAAATACCGGAGCTGTTGATTCTGCGTTCAATTTCCTTCCGGTTAAAGCTGTTCAGCACATAGGAAATCACATAGCAAAGTGCATACATCAGTGGAAACGGCAGATACCGATAATAGTAATGATATAATTCCGTCTCTCCGCCATGTCCTCTTATCTCTACCTGTGTTTCCTGTTCCATGACATGCAATGCCTTCTCCACTGCATCCTCCTGCTCCAGCCCGGTCCTGCGATAAGTAGAATATGCATTCAGATAAGCATTAATCTCCATATCTGCATACAGTCCCCGATACATGCCATCCCCCGGCCGCTTGGTCGCCTCCAGGGCTGTTTTCCCTTCCAGGACCAGTTCCTCTGCCCCCTCCGGTATCTGTAATACATAATCCAGTTCTTCATAATAAAGCCTTTCTGCTGATGCATCCCGGTCTACGAGGTCTGTCAGGATATCATGCTTCCTGCCAAGACACTGAATCAGCCCCTGGGAAAATACACTATTTTCCTGGTCGATTACTGCGATTGTCAGCCGGGTGCTTTGGTACATAGAATCACTGTCAGAGGAAATGAAACCATACATCATCAGCATAATGGCAAGAAAAATCCCCAGATACAAAAACATATATCTAAAATTCCGCTTTATGATTTTCAAATATCCCTTAAATACTGTCATAGCGATCCCTCCTGATTGCACAATAAGATAGAATTAATAAGCCAATGCTGAACAATGCCAGTATAATCAGGTCATTCCGGTACCGTACCGGATCGTTATAAATGCAAAGGCAGTAAAAGGCATCGCTGATTACAGCCGCCGGATTCAAACGGTTTACAATCGGACAGCTGCTATCAATGATATGCTTCATATTGCCAATCATCAGACCGGACATAAAGCTCAGGGTCATACTCACGCCTACATTGATACCAATCTTTGCCGGCATAGGAAGCTTTCCGATACTGCCTATGGCAATTCCCATACATACACCAATCATATCGCCAAAGAAACAGGTAAGCATCATACCGCCCCAGTGATTTCCCAGTTCAATCCCCAATACAAAATTCAGATAAACCAGCAGTATCATCAAACAGATATAAACAATCACAAAATTCACCAAAAATAATGCCAGTATCATATGGCTCTTTTTCGCCGGTGTTACACTTCTTCTTGCCCCAAGGGTCGATATATTTGCCTGAAGGCACATGACACCGCTCATTCCCAAAAAGCATCCGAAGAGACATGCCATAGCAATTAACGCAAAGAAATATGCCATATTGGAATCCAGGTTTTCTCCTCCTAAGGATACTTCCTTGATAAAGCTTTCCTCTCCGGTCATTTCTTCCATGGCTGCCGATATCAAATCAGGGGACACTCCGTTACTGAAGATATCCTTATAGATAATCTCATTTTTCAGATAAGAGGACAGGATTCCTTCCAAAACTGAGGAATTCAAGCTGCTGCTCCGTATGGTCAATGCAGGTTCCAGCCGGATATAGTAAATGCCTTCCACTTCACCACTATCCAGTGCCGCTAACGCCTCTTCCTCCTTCATCTCCGTTACCTGTATGGTGGAATCCTCCTGTTCCTGGAATACTTCCAGAAAATAAGCAAATCCGATATTCTCTTCCTCTTTTACCACCGCAACCGGTATCGTCTCCCATTCCCGTTTATTCGTACTGCCAAAGGATACAAAAAACAAAGTTCCGAGTATGATTGGAAATGCCAGAGTCCAGAATATGGAAATCCGGTCCCGGAGACTGCTTAAAAACTGATAATAAATAATATGCTTCATATTCCATGCCCCCCTTAATCCCGAAGCTGTTTTCCTGTAATCTCAAGAAATACATCATTCAGGGTTGGCAATTCCGAAAATACCCTGCCGAATACTATCTGCTGTTCCTGTAAGTATTGCAGTACATGAATCAGATTATGCTGTCCTTTTCCACAGCGGATTACCAATGTGGAATCCTGATAGTTTACTTCATATACATTTTCCATGTGGCGGATATATTCCATCTGTTCATTTGTAATAACCACTGACTCAATGGTGACCGTCTCACCGGTCTTAATCATATCCTTAAGGGCTTCCTTGGTGCCGGAGGCCACACACCGCCCATGGTCGATGATTGCAATACGGGAGCATATCTGCTCTACCTCTTCCATGTAATGGGAGGTATATACTATCGTAGAACCCTGCTGGTTCAGCTCCTGAATCTTTTCCAATATCTTATTCCGGCTCTGCGGGTCTACCGCAACCGTCGGCTCGTCCATGAAGATTAATTCCGGTTTATGAGCAATACCACAGGCAATATTCAGCCGGCGCAATAACCCACCGGAGAGCTGCTTGGGCTTCTTCTTCCAATGCTCCTCCAGCCCGACGAATTGAATCGCTTCTTCTACCAATTGCTTTCTTTTCTCCCGGTCATCTACATACAGACCACAAAAATAATCAATATTCTCCCTGATATTCATTTGCTCGAATACTGCCACATCCTGTAATACAACGCCAATCCGCTTCTTCGCCTCATAACTATCCGGCCGCATTTCCTCCCCGAAAATGCGGATGCTGCCCTTGTCATACTTTAGAAGCGCCAGCATACAATTAATCGCTGTGGTCTTTCCGCTTCCGTTGGGTCCTAGCAATCCGAATACCTCACCCTGCTCTACTGACAGATTCAAATGGTCTAAGGCAAGGGTTGTTCCATACCGTTTTACCAGATTCTCAATTTTTATCATGCTTCTTCTCCATCCTCTCTTATCTATTCCAATCCCCTTGGTTGACTGTTCTCCATACTTCCAGCCACTTTATTCCCGCAATCAATGAGGAAAATAGCCATGCTTGCATGGATATTTGACTTCTTTGATATTAATAACCGTATAGCAGCATTATATCGAAAGACGTCTGTTATTCGGTAGTGAGAATTGTCAATCTACCGCTATGACAAATGTCACATTCTTCACCTGGTAGTTGCATTTCCGGTTACAAATCGTTTACACTAAGAACAGAGGAAGAAGAACCAAAGGAGAAACCATGCGGGCATTCATTTGTTGTGGAATTACTTTTTTATATTGTGCCATCTTAAGAATTACAATGGGGATTTCACCCCTGTTCATTCTCTGTATGTTCTTAAGCCTTGTTTTGAATACCCTTTTATTTTTATTTCCGGAGCGGGGCCATCGCTGTATCTGCCTTCTCTGGGTTCTCATTATCTGGATTCAGCCGGAATTCTTATGGTTCCTGCCTACTCTTTTTCTGCATATAGCACTACAGCTTATGAAGCATACAGAGCATCCCGCCCAACGGTCCGAACAGACGAAAGACATTCTGATTCTGCTAGCTGCCTGCACGCCAATCCTGTATCACCGCTCGGCGTTCACCTTGAATACTGTGCTTCCTTTTGTATTCGCCATTCTATGGAGCATGTTCCTCGCCTGGCTGACTACCTCCTATGAACGGCTCCATTATCAGTTTATCCACTCCATAGATGAACATACGGAACAACAGATTCTCCTAAAGGAAAAGCACCAGGCTCTTCTTGCCAAGCAGGACGCCGAAGTCCACGCCGCCACTTTAAAAGAACGCAATCGGATTGCCCGGGAGATTCATGATAATGTAGGGCATCTGCTTTCCCGTTCCCTGCTTATGACCGGCGCTATCCAGACCATGAACCAAAGCAGTGAATTACAGGTCCCTTTACAACAATTAGATGCTTCTCTGAATCAGGCCATGAACAGCATCCGGGACAGTGTGCATAATCTTCATGATGAATCCCTGAACCTGGAGGAGAGTATCCATCAATTAGCTGCTGATTTTCAATTCTGTCCCATTACACTCACCTATGATATGGGATATGAACCGCCTACGGCTGTACGCTATGCCTTTCTTTCGATTGCAAAGGAAGCCTTAGTAAATATCACAAAACACAGCAACGCTACCCGGGTCCGGCTTACCATGCGGGAGCATCCCAGCCTGTACCAATTGGAAATCGCAGACAACGGAACCAAAATTCTGCCTTCCTGTTCTACCACTCGGGGAATCGGCTTAATCAACATACAGGAGCGGGTAACACAGTTAAATGGAACTCTAACCTTATATACGGAGCATGGCTTCCGTATCTTTATCACCATTCCCAAAACATAGGAATAGATGTATAATCATAAAAATGGACCAATGTCAGACGCATAAGCGTAATGGAGGTAATTATGGAAATCCTACTCGTCGATGATGATTTTTTTATCACAACTGCACTAAAGACAATCTTAGAAGCGGATACAGACATCCATGTAGCAGCAACCGGCAGCAACGGAGCCGAGGCAGTTGCACTATACCAGCAGTACCAGCCCGATGTCCTGCTCATAGACATCCGCATGGAAGGCTTAAGCGGATTAGAAGCCTCTGAACGGATTCTGTCCGATGACCCGGAAGCAAAGATTCTTCTGCTTACGACCTTTCTGGATGATGAATATATTATTCAGGCACTTAAAATCGGCGCCAGTGGTTATCTGTTAAAGCAGGACTATCAAAGCATCCTGCCTGCCATTCATGCTGTTGCAAGCGGACAGACCGTATTTGGCACCGAAATTACTGCTAAGCTGCCGAAGCTACTTTCCGGAAACTCTTCCTTTGCTTATCAGCAATACGGACTGACCCAGCGAGAATACGAAGTCATTCAGATGGTGGCAGATGGACGCAGCAATAAGGAAATTGCGGAGCAGCTCTTCTTAAGCGAAGGAACTGTCCGCAATTATCTAAGCACCATCCTGGATAAACTATCCCTTCGGGACCGTACCCAGCTGGCAATCTTTTATTATCAGCATATCCGCTCTGCTTCTTATTGAAGCTTCAAATCTCCCTCCTTAATCCAGCCAAGCCTTCGACAGAGCCAGCCAAAGCCCCAGCTCAGAACCGCCGGCAATACAAAGCTAATCAGCACCAGTCCCAGCCAATCCATAGGGGTAATGGCGCTTTTGGTGCCTGCTGCAATATCATTTACCCAGCCGGTATAAACACCAATCTGCCCTACCAGTCCACAGGTACCCATGCCGGAAGAAATCGCTTCTCCATTCATCTGCAGTTGAAAGACACAGGTCGCAAGCGGTCCGGTTATGGCAGAAGTCAAAATCGGCGGTATCCAGATTCTGGGATTCTTCACGATATTTCCCATTTGTAACATACTGGTGCCGATTCCCTGGGAAATCAATCCTCCTACCTTATTCTCCCGAAAGCTCATAACTGCAAAACCAACCATCTGGGCGCAGCACCCGGCTACCGCAGCGCCACCGGCAAGTCCGGTCAGACTTAGGGCTGCACAAATCGCCGCACTGCTGATTGGAAGTGTCAGTGCAATACCTACGATTACGGATACCAGAATCCCCATCATAAACGGATGCAGCTCCGTCGCCCACATAATGAGCGTTCCAACTGCACTTGCTCCCGCTCCAATATAAGGGGCGATTCCCATAGAAAGCAATACACCGGAGCAGATAGATACTAACGGAGTTACCAGTATATCAATCTTCGTTTCCTTCGATACCAGCTTTCCCAGCTCCGTTGCTATTATGGCAATCACAAGAACTGCCAGCGGACCGCCTGCGCCTCCCAGTGTATTTGCTGCTGAGCCTACTGCCAGCATGGAAAACAGCACCAGGGGCGGTGCCTGCAATGCAGATGCAATGGCAACTGCCATAGCCGGTCCTGCCACACTCTTTGCAAACCCACCGATATCAATTAATATCGAACTATTCAACTGCTGTCCTAAGGCAGCTACTATCGTTCCAATGAGCAAAGAGGCAAATAAACCATTTGCCATTGCCCCCATGGCATCAATAAAATACCGTTTTGCTGATATATCAATGTTCTTCTTCTTTAAAAATGCTTTTATTCTGCCTTCCGGCTTCTGCTTCTTCTCTTCTGTCTTTGTCATATGATTTCCCTGCCCCGCATCTATCGATTCCAGTCAATATCCAACTCTACCGGACAATGGTCAGAGCCTAAGATATCCGTATGAATCCTTGCATCCACCAGCTTGTCCTTTAAGCATTCCGATACACAGAAATAATCAATCCGCCATCCCGCATTCTTCGCCCTTGCACTGAAGCGGTAGGACCACCAGGAATAAATATCCTTCTGCTCCGGATAAAAATACCGGAAGGTATCTATAAAGCCGCTTTCTACCACCTTGGTAAAGCATCCGCGTTCTTCGTCAGTAAATCCGGCATTCTTCCGATTGGTCTTGGGATTCTTTAAGTCAATCTCCTGATGTGCCACATTCAAATCCCCACAGAAAATCACAGGCTTCTTCTCCTCTAAGCCTTTCAGATAGGCCAGGAAATCCGCTTCCCACTTCATCCGGTAAGGCAGTCGTGCCAGCTCATTCTGGGAATTCGGCACATAAACGGTAATCATATAATACTCCGGATACTCTAAGGTGATAACCCTTCCTTCCTTGTCATGCTCCTCTATGCCAATGCCATAGGTTACCTTTAAAGGCTCCTGCTTTGTAAAAATCGCTGTTCCGGAATAGCCCTTCTTCTCTGCGTAATTCCAGTATTGATAATAACCATCTAACTCTAAATCAATCTGTCCCTCCTGCAGCTTTGTCTCCTGAATACAGAACACATCCGCATCCAAATCCTGAAAGCTTTCCATAAAGTTCTTCTGTACACACGCCCGGAGGCCATTTACATTCCATGAGATTAATTTCATTCCTCTTACCTCTTACCTCTTTCCTATGCTCCATGTCTCTTGTTATTATGACATTGAAGCAGGAAAATGTCTATTCTAATTTCAACCGGAATTTCGAGTTGCTTTGTTCCTGTATTCCTTCCCCAGTCGAAGCCTGTTCTCCCGTCAGAGCAGTTGTTTCCGCAGTTGTTTCCACAGATTCTTCCTCTTTCCCCGACTGCCTGGTGCTTTCCCGGAAGCTCTCCAATGGAATCCCATCTGCCGCCGGCGCATCCTTTTGCTCCAGCTTCAATGCATCAATAAAATCTATAATTTCCTTCAGCTCATTGTAGCTTTTAGCAATCTCATACGTAATATCCAACGGCTGCCCCATATCCGGTTCAAACATACCCGATACCTGATTGCGGAATACAAAAAGCTTATCATCCACAAAACGAAAAGCCGTTTCGCCCCATAATTTCAGCTGTAACAGATATTCCATAAACTGGGGTGTTAATACATAAAATACCATATGGGCATCGCTTGCATATACCTCAAACATTTCATTAAACTGCAGATTCTCCATCACTACCTTTTCCAGATGTCCTATCGGAGCAGAAATCAGCTTTGTTTTTATAATGATTTCCCCTTGTATCGGCTTTGTAAAGTCATATACGGCCATTCTTCCCTCAATTCCATTCAGTTCATTCAGCAGCTCCGAGTTTCTCGCACTCTTTTCGATTCTGATATCCGCCTGCCGATAACGGATTCCCTTATAAACCCCTTCAATATAATCCTCTGATTTAATTTCACTTAACCGCTTTGTTATAAGCTTCGAGGCTTCTAAGTCAGCCATGGGGAAGCCCTGAGAGGGTCTGTATTGTACCTCCTCCAGCAGCCGGTTCAGAATTGGTTCTGCAATCCCCTTTTTATATTCCTTATAAAAATAGGCGGTATCCATGTCCAGCTGGCTCTGAATCCGTTTTAACCGTATCTTGTCAATCACCCTCATAATCAGATAATATATCACAATGATTCCGCTAACAGAGGAAGCTGCTCTTTCTTTTATCTTTTCTACTGCCCGTTGGTTTTTATGAATACGCTTTCGCAAAGGCTCCAGTTCCGTAAACAGCCGCTCCTTCTCTATCAGGCCTTCGAAGGATTGATAGAGCTCCTGATTGTTTTGAATGTCCTGCCGGATGCTTTCGGCATAATCCTCTCTTTTTTGCAATAGACCCTTCTTTTGCTTCTGTACTCTAATATAAAAAACCACAGCTAAGACTTCCAGAATGACCGCTGCTACTGCCGTTCCTCTCGCCTGCCGCATCACATCGCCAATTGACTGCCAATCAGACAATTCCCCCGGATTCTGGGGATTATAATATTTTACTGCCTGGTCACCAGACACTATACCATAAAGGGAATGCTCTACCTGACCGTCATACTGAACGCCATCTACAATATAATAATAAGAATTATTATATCTTGCCCTTGTCCGCTCCTTTCCATCCTCTATATAGGTTTCCGTATACTTTTCCGACTCGGTATAGGTAATCGTTACCGGTACATATTCCTCACCCGGTTCAAATTCTGTTCGTGCACTTATATAGATAAACAGAATTCCAAATAACATCACAGCTGCCAGGCCCTGACACATAAGGGCCGCTATTTCCATACCTGTTACATGCTTGCCACCGCCTCTTCCTCTTCTAGACATAATCGCTCCCCGCTTTCTTCATGAATCATCGAATCCGGCCTTACAGTATTTCACTGTTCTACCGCTTCATTTCCTTGCAACGCATCAATAATTTCCTTAATTTCCTCCAACTCTGCCTTACATTTTCTCACTTCATCCCATATATCAATCTTCCCCTGCGGCGGTTCAAAAATACCGCCCTTACCGGATTGAAGCACATCCACCTTCTCTCCGTCAAAGATAATATAAACCCGTTCATCCTTGTCATAAAGCTTCTTGACATACTCCATAAAGTGTGGTGTCAACAGATAAAATGCACTATGCTTATCCCTGGCAAATACATCAAACCTTTGATTAAAATCCACATCCTCCATTTCAATCTTACTCTCTTCAAACAAAGGATAGGGGTCTTTCTTTTTTACCACCTTTACCTTACCTTCTATCTGCTTTGGAAAAGAAATCTCTAAAATTCTTCCTCATCTAATTCAATTCTACCCATACCGCATTCCCCATGTCATTTTGTTTCAGTTTTCGGTTATCGTCTACTTCGTAGACTGCTTGTTCGTTAATACCGCAGGAAAAACAAATGCCGCTTCGCGTCGCTTGTTTTTCCTTTGCGGTTATTATATCATATGAAACTGGAGCTTTATTCTGTTAAAAAAGCACAATATCCGGTCGTATCGTGCTTTTTTTGAGCATATTTCATATCCGCACTTACTGCAATCCACCTCCAGGACTACTCTTCAAGGCATACTCTTTCATGATTTCTACCGTAGCACTGGTTCCCAGGCGGTCTGCGCCTGCATGAATCATAGCTTCTGCCGTCTGTAGATTCCGGATACCGCCGGAGGCTTTCACCCATGCCTTTCCTGCGACTGTCCTTTTCATCAAACCCACATCCTCTGTAGCTGCACCGCCGCTGCTAAAGCCTGTTGAGGTCTTTACGAAGTCTGCCCCCGCTTCTACTGCCAGTTCGCATGCCTTGATTTTCTCCTCCTCTGTCAGCAGACAGGTTTCTATAATCACCTTCAGTCTTGCTTCCTTCCATGCCGGATTGTGAATGCAGGCATCCTTTACCTCTTTGATATCATACCGTACCTCTTCATAGTCCTTTGCCTTTAATGCTCCTACATTGATTACCATATCGATTTCATCTGCACCATTTTCTATGGCATCGACCGTTTCCAGCTTCTTACTTAACGTAGACATAGCTCCTAAGGGAAATCCGATTACCGTACATACCTTTACGTCCGTATCCTTTAACTCCTCTGCTGCCAAAGGCGTATAATAGGAATTCACACAGACAGAAGCAAAATCATACTCCTTTGCCTCTTCACAGATTCGCTTTATATCTGCTGCCGTTGCATCCGCTTTCAATATCGTATGGTCAAAATACTTTGAAAACTTCATCCTTCCTCCTCTTTTCCAATCCTATCTCCTATTGCCTTGAAAAAAGTCCCCAAAACCGGATGCTTCCGGCCTGGGGACACTCTTCCGTCTCTTATGTGATATGCATTTCTACCGACTATTCTTCCGGCGCCTCTTCGGAACCACCAACCGTCTCTGCAACCTCTTCTTCTGCCACAGCTTCCTCTGCCACAGCTTCGGTTTCTCCTGCTTCCGCTTCTTCTGCTTCATCACCTTCTACTTCACTGAAGTCCAGAACATCATCATCCTGAAAGGTAAATTCTTCTGAATCTAACTGTACGGAACGATAACGCTTCATACCGGTGCCGGCAGGAATCAGCTTACCAAGCAGTACATTTTCCTTCAAGCCAATCAATGCGTCCGTCTTGCCCTTAATTGCAGCTTCCGTCAATACCTTCGTGGTCTCCTGGAAGGAAGCTGCGGACAGGAAGGAATCGGTTGCCAGAGATGCCTTGGTGATACCAAGTATGGACTGGGTTCCCTGTGCCGGCTCCAGTCCCTGAGCAGCCAACGCTTCATTGGTTTCCTCAAAGTCCAGAACATCTACCAATGTACCCGGCAAATACTCGGAATCTCCACCTTCTTCTATCTTAATCTTCTTTAACATCTGCCGAACAATGATTTCAATATGCTTATCATTGATATCAACACCCTGAAGCCGGTATACACGCTGAACCTCACGGAGCATGTAATCCTGTACCGCACGCACACCCTTAATCTTAAGGATATCATGAGGATTTACAGAACCCTCCGTCAATTCATCACCAGCCTCCAGAATCTGTCCCTCCTGAACCTTGATTCGGGAACCATATGGAATCAGATATGCTTTACTTTCAGCGGTTTCCTTATTGGTAATCACTACCTCACGCTTGGTCTTAACATTATTGATGGCTACTTCACCGCCGAACTCTGCAATGATTGCAAGACCCTTTGGCTTACGAGCCTCGAATAATTCCTCCACACGAGGAAGACCCTGGGTAATATCATCACCAGCAACACCACCGGTATGGAAGGTACGCATAGTCAGCTGAGTACCAGGTTCACCAATGGACTGAGCAGCAATAATACCAACTGCTTCACCCACCTGCACCGGCTGACCCGTTGCCATATTGGCACCATAACACTTCGCACAGACACCCAGATGGGATTTACAGGTCAGGATGGTACGAATCTTCAGCTTTCCAGTTACTCCATTCTCTGCATCTACAATCGGATTACCGTTTTCATCCACGCCGCGTTCAACAACTGCTGCTGCCCGCTTCGGATTAATCATATGATTATGCTTCACAATCATATTGCCGTCTTTATCAAAAATATCAACCGCTGTATATCTTCCGGTAATACGTTCCTTAAAGGTTTCAATAATTTCCTTTCCATCTGAGAATTCTTCTACCAGCATACCCGGAATCTGGTCTACCGGCTTACCAGCACAGCAGTCTACCTCCCGGATGATTAAATCCTGCGATACATCAACCAGACGTCTGGTCAGATAACCGGAGTCAGCCGTACGAAGGGCAGTATCTGACAGACCCTTACGTGCGCCATGGGCGGAAATAAAGTACTCCAATACATTCAGACCTTCCCGGAAGTTCGCTTTAATCGGAAGTTCGATGGTCCGTCCTGTAGTATCTGCCATCAAACCACGCATACCTGCTAACTGCTTAATCTGCTGGTTGGAACCACGGGCGCCAGAATCCGCCATCATATAAATATTATTGTACTTATCCAGTCCGTCTATCAAAGCCTTTGTTAATGAATCATCCGCCTGGGACCAGGTCTTTACAACCCGGGCATAGCGTTCTTCCTCTGTCATTAAGCCCCGACGGTACATTTTGTTAATCTTATCTACTGTATTCTGTGCCTCACCCAGAATTACCTTCTTTGTCTCCGGCACTGTCATATCAGAAATGGATACCGTCATGGCGCTTCTGGTGGAATACTTATATCCCATACTCTTAATATCATCCAAAACCTCGGCAGTCTTGGTTGCGCCATGGGTATTGATACACTTATCCAGAATCGGCTTTAACTGCTTCTTGCCTACATGGAAATCAATTTCCGGTAACAATGCATTTTCCGACTTGGTACGGTCTACATAACCTAAATCCTGTGGAATGATTTCATTGAAAATCAAACGGCCCAGGGTTGTTTCAATCACCCGGGAAACCGGATTCCCATCCAAATCCTTTCCTTTCATACGCACCTTAATCAATGCATGCAGGGTAATTTCCTTATTTTCATAAGCCAAAATTGCTTCATTTTCAGACTTAAAGGCTTTTCCTTCGCCCTTATCACCATCCTTCTGCATGGTCAGATAATAAATACCCAATACCATATCCTGAGACGGAACTGCTACCGGCGCACCGTCTGATGGCTTTAACAGGTTATTCGGTGAAAGCAGCAGGAACCGACATTCTGCCTGTGCCTCTACCGACAACGGAAGATGGACTGCCATCTGGTCACCATCAAAATCCGCATTATATGCCGTACATACCAACGGATGAAGCTTAATTGCCTTACCTTCTACCAGAATTGGCTCAAATGCCTGGATACCCAGTCTGTGCAGCGTAGGCGCACGATTCAGCATAACCGGATGCTCCTTAATTACCTCTTCCAGCACATCCCAGACAACCGGGTCCAGCTTCTCAACCATCTTCTTTGCATATTTAATATTATGTGCCTGCTTATTCGCAACCAGTTCCTTCATGACAAATGGCTTAAATAATTCAATCGCCATTTCCTTCGGCAGACCGCACTGATAAATCTTCAGCTCCGGCCCTACTACGATAACGGAACGACCAGAATAATCAACACGCTTTCCTAACAGATTCTGACGGAACCGTCCCTGCTTACCCTTTAACATATCAGACAATGACTTTAACGCCCGGTTACCAGGACCCGTCACCGCACGTCCCCGTCTGCCGTTATCAATCAAGGAATCTACTGCCTCCTGCAGCATTCTCTTTTCATTCCGGACAATGATATCCGGCGCGCCTAATTCTAATAACCGCTTCAGACGATTGTTACGGTTAATAATACGTCTGTATAAATCATTCAAATCCGAGGTGGCAAAACGACCGCCATCCAGCTGAACCATCGGCCGGATATCCGGTGGAATAACCGGAACTACATCCAGAATCATCCATTCCGGCATATTGTTTGATGCCCGGAACGCCTCAACGACTTCCAGTCTCTTAATAATTTTCGCACGCTTCTGACCGGTAGAATTCTTTAATTCCTTGCTTAATTCCTCATAATCATGCTCCAAATCAATTGCCTGCAGCAATTCCTTAATGGATTCTGCACCCATGCCTGCCCGGAAGGAGCCATAGCCAAACTTATCCTCTGCATCCCGGTACTCTTTTTCAGACAAAACATCCTTATACTTCAGGTCTGTCTCCCCTGGGTCTAACACAATATATGCGGCGAAGTATAATACCTTCTCCAGCTCTCTTGGAGACTTATCCAGCAGCAAACCCATGCGGCTTGGAATTCCCTTAAAATACCAGATGTGGGAAACCGGTGCAGCAAGCTCGATATGACCCATACGTTCTCTTCGAACATTTGCTTTTGTAACCTCTACACCACAACGGTCACAGATTACGCCCTTATAACGAACCTTTTTATACTTACCGCAATGACATTCCCAGTCCTTACTAGGTCCAAAAATACGCTCGCAGAATAAACCGTCCTTTTCCGGCTTTAAGGTTCTATAATTGATTGTTTCCGGCTTCTTAACTTCACCATGAGACCATTCTCTAATCTTATCAGGAGAAGCTAACCCAATCTTTATGGAGTCAAAGTTAATTGGCTGGTCTACTTCTTGATTATTCATATTTGACATCTCGTAGTACTCCTTCCATTACTATTCTTCAGAATCATCATAGTCCGCATCATCAACGCTGTAACCGTCTTCTTCAACCTCTTCGATGAAATCACCCTGTTCATCTACCTGATTATATCCCTCATAGAGATTATATTCCTCGTTGCTCTTGACATCACCTTCGCCTTCAATCATTGGACGGAGATTCTCATCACCATAATTAATGGTTTCACTAAACTCAATCTCTTCATTATTCTCATCATATACCTTTACATCTAATGCAAGAGACTGCAATTCCTTCAATAATACCTTGAAGGATTCCGGAATACCCGGCTCCGGAATATTATCACCTTTAATAATCGCTTCATATGTCTTGACACGTCCGACTACATCATCTGACTTTACGGTCAGGATTTCCTGCAGCGTATAAGATGCACCATATGCCTCTAATGCCCAGACCTCCATTTCACCGAACCGCTGTCCGCCAAACTGTGCCTTACCGCCTAACGGCTGCTGGGTTACCAGGGAATAAGGACCGGTAGAACGGGCATGAATCTTATCATCAACCAGATGATGCAGCTTCAGATAATGCATGAATCCAATGGTAACCGGACCGTCAAACTCATCTCCGGTACGGCCGTCACGGAGCTGTACCTTACCAGTACGGTTAATCGGCACACCCTTCCATGCACTTCTATGTTCCCGATTCTCATACAAATACTCTACTACTTCATCATTCAGACTGTCGCCCCATTTTGCCTTAAAATCATCCCACTCTTCGTTGGCATAATCATTGGCAATTTCCAGGGTTTCCATGATTTCCTCCTCATTAGCGCCATCAAATACCGGAGTACTAATCTTAAAGCCCAATACATTCGCAGCAAGGCTTAAATGCGTCTCTAAAACCTGTCCAATATTCATACGGGAAGGAACACCCAGCGGATTCAATACGATATCCAGAGGACGTCCGTTTGGCAGGAATGGCATGTCTTCTACCGGAAGAATCCGGGAAACCACACCCTTATTACCATGACGGCCTGCCATCTTATCACCAACGGAAATCTTTCTCTTCTGCGCAATATATACCCGAACGGATTTATTCACGCCCGGCGGAAGCTCATCCCCGTTTTCTCTTGTAAATATCTTGGTATCCATTACCACACCAAATGCACCATGAGGTACACGAAGGGAGGTATCCCGAACCTCTCTTGCCTTCTCACCAAAGATGGCACGAAGCAAGCGTTCCTCCGCAGTCAGCTCTGTCTCGCCCTTTGGCGTAACCTTGCCAACCAGAATATCACCGGCACGAACCTCTGCGCCAATACGGATAATACCATTTTCATCCAAATCCTTCAAAGCATCATCACTTAAGCCTGCCAAATCTCTGGTGATTTCCTCCTGACCCAGCTTTGTATCCCGTGCTTCTGCTTCGTATTCTTCAATATGAACGGAGGTATACACATCATCCTGAACCAGACGTTCACTTAATAATACCGCATCCTCGTAATTATAGCCTTCCCAGGTCATAAAACCAATCAGCGGATTCTTACCTAAGGCAATCTCACCACCGGATGTAGAAGGTCCGTCTGCAATGACCTCGCCCTCTTCTACCCGGTCGCCCTTGCATACAATCGGTCTCTGATTCATACAGTTCCCCTGATTGCTTCGGGCAAACTTAATAACATGGTACGTGTCCTTCGTTCCATCATCACAGCGGATAACAATTTCCTTGCTGGAAGACTTTTCAACCACACCCGCATGCTTTGCAACAATACATACACCGGAATCTACTGCTGCCTTTGCCTCCATACCGGTGCCAACAATCGGAGATTCTGTCCGGAGAAGCGGTACTGCCTGACGCTGCATGTTAGAACCCATCAACGCCCGGTTTGCATCATCATTCTGTAGGAATGGAATCATGGAAGTCGCCACGGAAAATACCATTTTCGGCGATACATCCATCAAATCAATCCGATTTTTCGGGAATTCAGAGGTCTCCTCCCGGAAACGGCCGGATACATTGCTATTTACAAAATGTCCGATTTCATCCAAAGGTTCATTTGCCTGGGCTACCACATATTTATCTTCATCATCTGCGGTAAGATAAATAACATCATCCGTTACAACCGGATTCTCCGGATTGCTCCGGTCCAGCTTACGGTATGGTGCCTCCACAAATCCATACTGGTTAATCCTTGCATAGCAGGCCAGTGAATTAATCAAGCCGATATTCGGACCTTCCGGGGTCTCAATCGGACACATTCTTCCATAATGTGTATAATGTACATCCCGCACCTCAAATCCGGCACGGTCTCTAGAAAGACCACCCGGTCCTAATGCGGATAAACGTCTCTTATGTGTCAACTCGGATAATGGATTGTTCTGATCCATGAACTGGGATAACTGGGAGCTTCCAAAAAACTCCTTCACAGCAGCAGTCACCGGCTTAATATTAATCAGGGAAGATGCAGAAATCGCATCCGCATCCTGGGTTGTCATACGTTCCCGAACCACACGCTCCAAACGGGATAACCCGATGCGGTACTGATTCTGCAGCAGTTCACCTACCGCACGAATCCGCCGATTACCCAAATGATCGATATCATCCTGATTGCCGATACCATATTCCAGATGCATATTGTAATTAATAGAGGCAAAAATATCCTCCTTGGTAATATGCTTTGGAACCAAATCAGAAATATGCTTCTGCAGCTCTGCCTTCAATTCTTCACCACTGAACTTCTCAAGCAATTCCTTTAACACCGGATAATATACCCGCTCAATGATTCCGATTTCAGACGGTTGAAAATCAACATAGTCCGCCATACAAACCATCATGTTGGATAATACTTTAACATTCCGCTCTTCCGTCTGTACCATAACATATGGTACCGCTGCATTCTGGATTTTATTTGCAAGCTCCAGGGTTACCTTTTCTCCGGCAGAGGCAATAATCTCACCAGTTCCCTGATTTACTACATCCTCTGTAAGTACAAATCCAACAATACGATTTTGTAATGCCAGCTTTTTATTAAACTTATATCTACCAACCTTTGCCAAATCATATCTCTTAGGGTCAAAAAACATACTATTAATCAGACTTTCTGCACTCTCCACTGCCAGCGGCTCTCCCGGTCTGATTTTTTTGTACAGCTCTAACAGTCCACCTTCATAGTCTGTGGACGGGTCCTTTTCAATACTTGCCAGTATCTTTGGCTCTTCGCCAAATAAATCAATAATTTCTGCATTTGTTCCAATGCCCAGTGAACGGATTAAGACAGTAATCGGTACCTTTCTGGTCCGGTCTACACGTACGGAAAATACATTATTGGAATCAGTCTCATACTCTAACCACGCACCACGATTCGGAATTACGGTACACGAATATAAGGTCTTACCAATCTTATCGTGGCCAATCGCATAATAGATACCAGGAGAACGAACTAACTGGCTTACAATTACACGCTCTGCACCGTTAATCACAAATGTACCGGTTTCTGTCATTAACGGTAAATCACCGATAAAAATATCATGAGTACTCATTTCATCGGTTTCCTTCTTCCGAAGGCGTACATTCACCTTCAAAGGCGCTGCATACGTTGCATCCCGTTCCTTGCATTCCTCAATGGAATACTTTACATCATCCCTGCACAACTGGAATCCGATGAATTCCATGCAGTAACGACCGCTGACATCCTCAATTGGCGAGATGTCATCAAATGCTTCTTTCAGGCCATCCGTCAGAAACCACTCATATGAGTCCTTCTGAACTTCAATAAGGTTCGGCATGTCCAGAACTTCATTTCTTCTGGAATAACTCATTCTGATTCCTTTGCCTGATTTGATAGGATTAATCCTTGTCTTTTCCATTACTGGTTTCACCCCTTGAAATAAAAGTATGGTAACATAATGTCATATGTTCATGCCTATATGGGCAAACCAACCCACGATAGTCATGCCATAATATAATATCACTCCAGGCAAGGGGTGTCAACGATTTTTTTCACGAAAACTTTGAGCCATGCGAGAGTACAAAATAATTGCTCGTCGGGTGCTTGCACACGAAAGAGCAGGTTATTTTGTACTCACATAGGGCGAATGCCCGTGACTGTTGTCATAAGGAGGAACCCATCGCAGATGGGAGGATGCCTTATGACCTACGTGCGCATCAGCGCACTACCATTAAGCCGAAGTGAAACGAAGGCGAGGTACGCATGGAGCCAAAACCAATAAATTATGGTTTAGCGTACTAATTCTGCTACCGCGTCTTCCCAAGGATAAATATCTCACGAAGACACGCTTGCGCTCCTGCCAGCACATAGCGGTACATAAGGGGTGAAAATACCACCCCTAAGTACCGATGTGCTTCTAAGGTCTTCTTTGAGATATTTATCCTCAGGAAGCCGCTGCCAAGGCA
>JAMOZY010000040.1 GCA_023667695.1 Clostridium sp.
AAACAGCTAAAATAAAAGCTTTTTTGTGCAAAATATATAAGAAAGTATAGAGAGAGAGGACCAGATTATGGAAAATAATCCTTATGGTTTTCATACAGAGGAAAACCAGTCACAATCAAATACAGGCTACAACCGGAATGAAACCAATTATTATCAGAATGTCCGGACCGATGGGGGAGCTTATGCAGATTCCCGGCAGCTTCGCGTAGAGGCGGGATTTGGGAATGCCGGAAATCTGACTGCCCGGAGAAAGAAGTGTCTGATTATGAGTCTGGCCATTATGTGTGTTGGACTGATTGTTTCAACGGTTTCGGCTTTTCTGGGATTGGTTGTTATGGCATTACTGCCCAATCTGTTTCTGCCGATATTGATTGGTTCGATTATATTGGAGCTTTCCATGGTATTTGCTACCAATCATTGCATCAGGAAGAATAAGGTAGGAGGCGGAATTGTCTGCTATACCCTTTTTGCAATTGCAAATGGAACGACCTTTTTGAGTATTTTTCTCAGCTATGCACCAAGCTCTATTTTGGCTATGTTTTTAGTGACTACGGTTATTTTTGGCGGTACCGCTCTGGTGGCGCTGATGATTCCGAAGGACCTGTCCCGGTGGTCCACCTCTCTGATTATGGGCTTGTTTGCACTGTTAGCATTAACGCTTTTGTATTTCATTTTTCCGATGCCGGCCTTAGACCTGTTCATTTGTATATTTGGAATCGTTTTGTTCATTGGCATTACTGTATATGATATTAAGAAAATCCAGGGGATGGCAACGGAGAATCCCAATATGTCCGTCTGGTCTGTGGGCTTATTTGGCGGTATGAATCTGTATCTGGACTTCGTAAATCTTCTGCTGAAGATTTTACGGTTATTTGGACGAAGAAGTGATTGACAAGGATTCGAATTTCATATATACTAACTTTTGTTGGCGCAAAGCGTCATGGCAATCCGATGGATTGACTGCCGGCGTGTCGGAATGGCAGACGAGGCAGACTCAAAATCTGTTGTGGGCAACCACGTGCGGGTTCAAGTCCCGCTGCCGGCATGGCACCTCTTGGATGTTCAAGAGGTGTTTTTTATTTTTGCATTCCTTGCATTCAGTACCGGAATCACATATAATAGAACTATTAATCGTTCTGCCATATGGACAGAGCGGACTACGGAGGAAGACAGAGTATGCAGAATCTCATTCTATTCATTGTGGCGATTATTCCGGTAGTGGTGCTTTTGCTATTGATTTATTTTAGTGATAAAATCGAGAAGGAGCCATTCTGGCTGGTTCTGGCGCTGCTTGGAATGGGGATTCTGAGTACCATTCCCGCGATACTGGCGGAACTGGTGGGAAGTACCATATTGAATGTATTATTTACGCCGGACACCCTGCCATATAATTTTCTCCTGTACTTTTTTGTCGTGGCTGTTTCGGAAGAGCTGTTTAAATTCCTGTTTATGTTTATCATTACATGGAAAAATAAGCATTTTGACTATGTATTTGACGGTGTGATTTATGCAGTTTCTGTTTCCCTCGGCTTTGCATTGTTGGAAAATATCGGCTATGTCATGAATACTGGCTTGTTTGAAGGCTTTCTGCCCGGTATGGGCGTCGGGATTGGAAGGGCGTTTCTGGCGGTTCCCCTCCATACGGCAGTTGCCATTTTCATGGGATATTTTTATGGTAAGGCAAAGGAAGCCATGTTTCAGCACCGGACCGGAAAATGCTTTTTGTTTATTGGAATGAGTCTGTTGATTCCCATGGGTATTCATGGTTTTTATGATTTCTGCTGTAATTTTAGTAATATTCTTATGATGGTGGTATTCTTTATCTTTGTTGTGGCAATGTATGGATTTACCATTGCCATGTGTATTTATTTTTCAAGGCATAACCACAATATTACAGGCCGGTTAAAGGTAAAGGTCACAAAGGACGGCTGGCTGCGTTACGCAATCACGGATCAGCGGGAGATTATGATTTTAGGTTTGACAAAGCCCTTCCGAGGGGATGTTTTAGTCATTCCGGAGCAGCTGGATGGGTTTCCCGTCCGGATTATTGCCCGGTCTGCTTTTGCCTATACGAATATTGTAAACATAAGGCTGCCTATGAATTTAAGACTGATTGAAGATACGGCATTTTTTAACTGTCCTTATCTGAGAGATGTGTCAGTGCCGGATTATCTGACCGGAATTGGGAATTTTGCCTTTGAATATTGTTATAATCTGAATCGTTTTCTGATTCCCCATGTTCAGTTCATGGGCAATCATGTATTTGACGGCTGTAATCAGCTGAATGATATCTACTATCTGGGAAATCAGGCAGAGTGGCAGAGAATTCGGATTAATATGAATGAAAATCATAAACTATTGACGGTCCGGTTTTATTACAATACCGTACGACAGTCCTGTTAAAGCTGGTGATGGAATGAATTGTTTGGAAGCACAATCAAAAATTGTGGCATTTGTGGAGGATAAGCTGGAAGGCGGGGAGCTGCTGGAATTTGTCCGCCATGTTCGAAGCTGTGAGAACTGTGCGGAAGAATTGGAAATCTATTATACCCTTTTGGTGGGTATGAAGCAGTTAGATGAGGACCAGGAATTATCTACAGATTTTAAAGCACAAATGGAAGAAAAACTGAATATTGAATACAAGCATATTCAAAACCGGAGAAAGCTGACCGGTTCTACGATAGTAATTATTCTTGCCGGTCTTTGTACCGCAGGATTTCTGGGATATGAAAGCTTTCGGAATACCCGGTATCTGCAGGAGCAGGCAGATAAAAAGGCACAGCAGTCAGAATACTATTATTATGATTTCTTTGGCGGGGAACTCTTTCATAACGAAGACTATGAGCTGTTTAATCTGAGTGATTATATGGCTCATACCGGACAGGAGCAAAAGGACAGCAGCTATTATGAACGCCTGCGTATCTATCTGAATCAGCATAAAGGAGACGATGAAAATTGAAAAAACTATTACTAATTGACGGACACAGTATATTGAACCGGGCTTTTTACGGACTTCCGGATTTATCCAATTCCCAAGGTCTGCATACCAATGCGGTCCTGGGATTTCTGAATATCCTGCTAAAGCTGATGGAGGAGGAACAGCCGACCCATCTGTGTGTGGCCTTTGATGTACATCAGCCTACCTTCCGGCATTTGCGGTATGAAGCCTATAAGGGAACCCGAAAGCCCATGCCGGAGGAGCTGCGGCAACAGGTTCCGGTGATGAAGGACGTGCTTCATGCCATGAACATCACCACAGTAGAGCAGGGGGGATTTGAGGCGGATGATTTGATTGGTACGCTGTCCAGGAGAGGCTTGGAACAGGGCTTTCAGGTAACTATCGTATCTGGTGACCGGGATTTGCTGCAGCTGGCAACAGAGGAGATTCAAATCCGGATTCCCAAGACCAAGCCTTCTGGTACTACCGTTGAGGATTATTATGCAAAGGATGTTCAGGAGCGGTATCAGGTAACGCCGCTGGAATTCATTGACTTAAAGGGCTTAATGGGGGATGCTTCGGATAATATTCCGGGGGTGCCGGGCATTGGAGAGAAAACGGCTGCAAAGATTATTTCGGAATATCATTCGATTGAGAATGCTTATGCACATATTGAGGAAATCAAGCCCAATAAGGCAAGAGAGAATCTTCAGACCTATTACGACCAGGCTCTTCTTAGCAAGGAGCTTGCCACAATTAAGCTGGATTGTCCGATTGACTTTAATCTGGATGCCATGGAGGTCCGGGAGTTTTTCAATGAGAATTCCTATGAACGGTTGAAACAACTGGAGTTAAAAAGTATTCTGAACCGGTTTTCCCGGCCCATGGAGGCAGAGGTATTTCAGGCAGAGCTGCATATCATTGAGGACCTGGATGAGGCGGAGGCCTTCTTTCAAAAGGCAAAGGCTTCGAAGCTGGTTGCTGTCCAGAGCATGATTTGCAGCCAGGGCTTATTAGGCGTGTCATTTTCCATCGAAACAGGAAAAGCAGTGCTGATACTTCTTGGAGCCTTTATTACAACAGACTATCTGGGTGAGCGGATGGCAGCCTTGTTTACAAAGAGCCGAAGGATAGTTACCATTGACTGGAAGGAGCAGCTGCATATGCTGCCGCCCCTTATGGACAGGAAGCAGATTCTGGATTTGGCAGTTGCCTGTTATCTGCTGAATCCCTTAAAGGAAAGCTACGGTTATGATGATATAGCCAGAGATATTCTGGGGATTACCGTACCTTCTAAGAAAGAACTGCTGCGAAAGGACGAGGTGACAATCTTTACCCTTCAGGAGCCGGATATCCAGAAGCTGATTGCAACTGAGATTTGTGTAGCTTATGAGGCAGGCTTACAGATGGAAGGACGTCTTGCGGCAAAGAATATGCTGGACTTGTACTGGAACATAGAGTGTCCCACCATATATTCTTTATATGACATGGAACGGTGGGGCATCCGGGTGCAGCGCAATGCCTTAAAGGAATACGGCCGTAAGCTGGAGGAGCAGATTCAGAAGCTGGAAGCTGAGATTCACGATATGGTAGGGGAGCGTTTTAATATCCAGTCTCCAAGACAATTGGGGGAAATTCTCTTTGACCGCATGAAGCTGCCCGGCGGAAGGAAAACAAAGACGGGGTATTCCACAAGTGTGGAGGTTTTGGAAAAAATCCGGCAGGAGCATCCGATTATTCCGGCAATCCTGGAATATCGGCAGATGGCAAAATTAAAATCAACCTATGCAGATGGATTGTCCCATTATATCCAGGCAGATGAACGGATTCACGGAAGATTTCATCAAACCATTACGGCAACGGGACGCATCAGCAGTACGGAGCCGAATTTACAGAATATTCCCATTCGTATGCCTGTGGGACGAATGATACGGAAGGTATTTGTACCAAAGGATGGATTTGTGTTTGTGGATGCGGATTATTCCCAGATTGAACTGCGGGTG
This sequence comes from Clostridium sp., assembly GCA_023667695.1. GTDB lineage: Bacteria > Bacillota > Clostridia > Lachnospirales > Lachnospiraceae > CAG-632. The sequence continues at coordinate 4,942 of JAMOZY010000040.1, forward strand.
CTGGCACATTTGTCGGAGGACCCAGTACTGATTGATGCCTTCCGGCACAATCAGGATATACATGCGTCTACCGCTTCCGAGGTGTTCGGCGTCCCGATTGATGCGGTAACGCCGTTGCAGCGGCGGAATGCCAAGGCAGTTAATTTTGGCATCGTATATGGAATCAGTGCCTATGGGTTAAGTCAGGACCTGGATATTTCCAGAAAGGAAGCCTCTGAGTATATTGAGCGGTATTTTGAAACCTATCCGAAAATCAAAGCTTTTCTGGACCATCAGATTGAAACGGCAAAGGAGACTGGAGAAGTGGAAACCATGTATCATCGTATCCGGCCGGTTCCGGAGATTCAGTCCGGGAACTTTATGCAGCGGAGCTTTGGTGAACGGATTGCCATGAATTCTCCGATTCAGGGTACAGCGGCGGATATTATTAAAATTGCCATGAACCATGTGCGGGAACGGCTGATTCGGGAAAAGATGAAATCCCATCTCATTTTGCAGATTCATGATGAATTGCTGATTGAAGCGAAGGAAAATGAGGTGGCGAAGGTAACCCGGATTCTTCAGGAAGAGATGGAGCAGGCAGCATCCCTTTCTGTTCCATTAGATATTGATGTACATGTAGCGGATAACTGGTATGATGCCAAGTAAGAAACCACGGATGTCCGGAGCGTGAATCTCTGTTTATGCAGGAGTGGAAATTAAGAAGCAGGATGTGAGAAGATGAAGATTATAGGGATTACCGGAGGAATCGGAGCCGGTAAAAGTACCGTATTATCCATACTGAAGGAGGATTATCAGGCCTATGTACTGGAGGCCGACCGGGTGGCGCATGCGGTTATGGAGCCGGGGCAGAGGGCCTATACCCGTATAGTGGGTGCATTTACGGATGCGATTCTGGATGCGGAGGGGCGGATTCACCGGGGGCGTCTGGCGGATGTAGTTTTTCAGAATCCCGATGGACTAAAGCAGCTAAATGAAATCGTACATCCGGAGGTAAAGGGATGGATTCTGGATGCCATTCAGAGCTGTCGTCAGGCAGTTGCTCCCCCTTTGTTCATAATTGAGGCTGCCCTGCTCATTGAAGACGGATATGAGGAAATCTGTGACGAACTCTGGTATATTTACGCACCGGAGGAGGTGCGGATTCGTCGTTTAATGAAGTCCCGGAAGTACAGTCGGGAGAAATGTATGGCAATTATGGGAAATCAGTCTCCGGATGCTTTTTACCGCAGTCATTGTACGCATATCATAGAGAATTACCATTCATTGGAAAATACAAAAAAACAACTGGAAGAATTATTGAAGAACCAAATATTCTATGATAAAATAAATCAATAGTATCTTTCCTTAGGAGGCAGTATGGCAGCATTAACAAAATTTCCACAGCCACTGGTGTTCGGTCTGGATATTGGCACCAGAAGTATCGTGGGAACCGTTGGATATCAGGATATAGAGGGCTTTCATGTGGTGGCGCAATGTGTAAAGCTGCATGAGACCAGGGCTATGATGGACGGACAGATTCATGATATCGGAACCGTAGCAGAGGAAATCCGCTATGTAAAGTCTGAGCTGGAAGTACAGATTGAACGGCCGCTGACCGAGGTTTGTATTGCTGCTGCAGGCCGTGTACTGAAAACTGCGGTAGGTGTGGGAGAATATGAATTTCACGACCAGACGGTAGTGAATCTGGAATACATCCATTCTCTGGAGATGATGGGAGTGGAAAAGGCACATGAGCAGATTGTTGAGGAGCTTGGTACGGAAGAAAAGTACTATTGCGTGGGCTATACGGTTATCAAATATTATCTAAACGGCTTTGAAATATCCAACCTGGAGGGGCATAAGGCAAGAAAAATCAGTGGAGATGTGCTGGCAACCTTTTTGCCGGAGGAGGTCGTAGACGGTCTGTATGCGGCAGTGGAGCAGGCAGGACTTACGGTATCCAATCTGACCCTGGAGCCTATCGCCGCCATGAATGTGGCGATTCCGCAGAATTACCGGCTGTTAAATATTTGTCTGGTGGATGTGGGAGCCGGAACCTCCGATATTTGTGTGACGAAGGATGGAAGTGTAATCGGATATGGCATGATTCCTTCTGCCGGAGATGAAATCACGGAATTAATCATAAAGGAATATCTGGTTGATTTTGATACGGCAGAGAAGATTAAGATGATTTCTCCCAAACGAAAGACCATGACATATAAGGATATCCTGGGGGTTTCTCATAAAATCACCCCGGATGCCGTATATAAGCTGGTTGCAGGAGTGATGAAGGATATTACAAGAAGCGTGGCAGAAAAAATCATCGAATTAAACGGTGGTAAGTCGGTCAGCGCTGTGTTTGTCGTCGGAGGCGGCGGGAAGCTTCCGGGCTTTACCAGGTCTTTGGCGAAGCAGTTAAATCTGCCGGAGGAACGGGTTGCCCTGCGTGGGGAAGAAGTGATGCAAAATATCCATATCCATGTGGAGCATGTAAAAAAAGATCCGCTGCTGGTAACCCCGATTGGTATCTGCCTGAATTATTATGACCAGAAGAATAATTTTATTTTTGTTCTGGTGAATCAGGAACGGATTAAATTATACAATAATGACAGGCTGACAGTATTTGATGCCGCCATGCAGCTTGGTCTGAAGAATGAGTCGGTATTCCCAAAGCGCGGCAGGGACCTTCATTATACCGTGGACGGAAAGCAGCGGTTTCTTCGGGGGCATCAGGGGGATGCGGCGGAGATTTCCGTAAATGAACATGAAGCCTCAATCAATACGCCCATTGAAGCCAATGACCGGATTCTGATTCAGGAATCTACCCGGGGAGAGGATGCAGAGCTGACCCTGGGACAAATACCGGAATTTACGAATACCATTTCCTTCCTGGTGAATGACAAGAGAATCACCTGTCCGAAATTTGCCAGTGTAAATGATAAGTTAGAATCCGAATATTATCAGATTCAGGACCGGGATGAGATTCAAATGCTGAATTATTATACCTTAGACCAGCTTTTGACCTTTATGGATTTGGCACCGGAGGGCAGGATTTATGTAAATCGTGAGCCGGCAGAGGCGGATACGAGGATATATGAGAATTTTAAGATAACCTGGTCAGAGCAGCTTCAATATCAGGATTTGGATGGGGAAGAGACGATAGAAGAACCAACTGAGAGCGGGCAGGGGGAAGAAGCTTCGGTTTTGCAGGAGAAGGAGCCGGAGCCGCCAGCGGGTAATACGATTGTCGTAACGGCAAACCAAAAGACCTATACCTTGTCGGGGAAGGAACGGTATGTCTTTGTTGAAATCTTTGATGTTATAGGATTTGATACCTCTAAGATGGAGGGAACAGAGCTGGTTTTACTGCTGAATGATAAAAAAGCGGAGCATTTTGATGAATTACATAATGGAGATAATATAAAAATATTTTGGAGGAGTTAGTGTATGGAAGATGAAAAAATTATGGAGCATCACCAGAATCTGCTTAAATTTCATCGAATTTTATATGGCATATTAGCCGTTTTTGTATTTATCCTCTATTGTCTGAACCTATCATCCTCCAGTTTGATTTTTCTCTGGGTGATTTTGGGAACGGCCTTGATTTGCGTTCTGGAAACCATTTTGTCCCGATTCGATTTTGGGAACCGGCTTTTCATTCTCCGGGTCGCTGCCTTTGTTCAATATATATTTTATCTGTTCATGATGTATCTGGCGCATGATGTGGACACCTCCCTTACCCTGGGGCTGGGGGCTATGGTGCTTACCTTTATGTTTGAATTTTCTTATTATAATGATATTACGGATGACCTGAAGAAGTTTAAATGCTTAATTGCCCTGATACTTCCGGCAATTCTTTGTATTGCACTTCATTTTTCCATTCGAGGTATTGAGTTTTCCGACTTTCTGCTACTGATTGCCTATGGCATGCTTTGTGTGGTTGACATACTGGTGGTACATTTGTTTTACCTGAATGAACATAGCTTAATGAAGCAGTTGGATTTGCTCTTGTCGGAGCTGGATACCATGGAGGATAACAATGCAGAATTACGGGATTTTAAGAATCGAATTGAGAAGGTCAATGATGAACTGAATCTCCAGCGGATTCAATTAGGACAGATGAACAAGGAAATCAAGCAGTCCAATACGGAATTAACGGCTCAGGCGGATATTTTAAAGTTTGTGAACCGGTCTTTTTCCATGGATATGACGGAAATCATGGAATATATCATTGATGTCATCATCCGGGTCCGGCGTGTTGAATTCTGTGGTATATATATTGATAAAGGGGTCTATTACAATAAGCGGCCCATAGCAGTCTGTAAATGTGTTTCCGACCCGGGCATGGTGAATACCTCGGAACTGAACTTTCTGTTCCGGCAGGCTTCTGACCGGGAGGAAGACAGAATCGTCATTCATGCATTTCCACCGGAGGAATATCCTCAGCTCAGTAAAACAAAGGTAGTTTCCATGCTGGTGCTTCCGTTGGTTCTGGAGGATAAAAAATATGGTATTTTAGTCAGTGGTTCCCGGAAGTCAAGGGTTTTTGACAGCTACATTGCCTTTTATGATGTGATTGTACCGCAGTTTGACCTGGCCATCCATAATATTAAGATGTATGCCCAGATGCAGCATATTGCCCAGACCGACGGCTTAACCGGGATTAATAACCGGACTCATTTTAATAAGCTGTTTGCAGAACAGATGGAGCAGACAGTGAAAAGGAAGGAGCCGTTAACCGCTGCTTTGTTTGATATTGATAAGTTTAAGCGGATTAATGACACCTATGGACATCTGGCCGGTGATGAAGTCATCAAGGAAATTGCCCATATTGCCGCCAGGCATATTGAAGAACCGGAATTAGGGTTTATCTGCCGCTATGGCGGAGAGGAATTTGTCATTGTACTTCCCAATATGGATATCCGGCAGGCGCTGCCGATTATAGAAGCGCTTCACCGGGATATTGCGAATACAACGGTGGAAGCATATGGTCATGTTATCACCATGAATGTCAGTATTGGTGTTTCTTCTTATCCGGAAATCTGTGATGATGTAAATGCATTGATTAAACGTGCTGACTGGTCCATGTATTATGCAAAGGAGCATGGAAGAGGGCAGATTAAGGTAGACGGACCGGATATAACGGAAGGGTAATTGTACGAAGAAAAAGACAATTTTTCCCAAATTGTGTATTGTATACAATTATGGGAATTGTTATAATTAATGTAGCATGTGTAATAGCTGTGCCATATAGGCAGACCAATGAAGAATAGTATGGCGGGCTGTTATGATAATATGGAAAGGAGACTAGGTGAAGTGGGGTTCATTGACAGGATTAAAGAGCGCGCAAAGCAACAGAAGATGACGATTGTTCTACCGGAAACCAGCGATAGACGGACTGTCATAGCAGCGCATAAAGTATTAGAAGAGGATATTGCGAATCTGATTTTGATTGGAAATAAGGCTGATATTCTAAGCACCGCCGAAGGCTTGGATTTAAGTAAAGCTACCTTTGTTGATCCGAAAAGCTGTGAAAAGCTGGAGGAGTATGCAAAGCTGCTGGCTGATATTCGTAAGAGCAAGGGAATGACTGTGGATGAGGCACGGGAAATCCTGCTCACCAATCCGTTGTTCATGGGCTGTATTATGGTAAAGGCCAATGACGCGGATGGTATGGTAGCCGGAGCGATTAATTCCTCTGCCAATGTATTGCGTGCAGCACTGCAGACCTTGAAAACAGCACCGAATATTAAGCTGGTATCTGCATTTTTCCTTGTAGTTGTGCCGAACTGTGATATGGGGGCAGATGGTACCTTTATTTTTGCAGATGCAGGTCTGAACCAGACGCCAAATGCAGAGGAGATTGCGTATATTGCAGAAAGCTCTGCACAGTCCTTCCGCCTGTTAGTGGAAAAGGAACCAATCGTAGCTATGCTGTCGCATTCCACCAAGGGAAGTGCAAAGCATCCGGAGGTAGATAAGATGGTGGAGGCAACCAAGCTGGCCCGAGAATTGGACCCGACCCTGAAGGTGGATGGAGAGCTACAGTCGGATGCCGCTATTGTTCCGTCCATTGCCCGGTCCAAAGCACCGGACAGTGATGTGGCAGGAAAGGCAAATGTGCTGGTATTCCCGGATTTGGATGCAGGAAACATCGGATACAAGCTGGTACAGCGCCTGGCAAAGGCGGATGCCTATGGACCGATTACCCAGGGAATCGCAAAGCCGGTCAATGATTTATCCAGAGGATGCTGTGCAGATGACATTGTAGGTGTAATCGCAATCACCGCAGTACAGGCACAGGCGCAGCAGTTGACCTGAGATTTGACCTGAGATTTGACCTGAGGAGGGACCCGGCGGAGCCGGGAGGAGACCTTGGGTCTGGATTGTACCAAAGTACAGTGAAAATCCTTAAGGAGACCTTGGGTCCGGATTGTAGTCAGTCAAAATAATGAAATACATAATAGCCATATAATGCATTCGTGTATTATGTGGCTCTATGCTTTTTATCTGGAGGAAATAAGTATGAATATTTTAGTAATTAATTGTGGCAGCTCATCTTTAAAATACCAATTGATTGATTCCGTTACCGAGCAGGTAATGGCAAAGGGACTATGTGAGCGGATTCAAATCGACGGAAGGCTGAAGCATACGGCTGCTGGTAAGGCTTCCATTGAAATGGAAGCCCCTATGCCGGACCATACGGCTGCGGTAGAATTAGTCCTGAAGATGCTGACGGACCCGGAGCATGGTGTCATTTCTTCCTTGAAGGAAATTGATGCAGTCGGACATCGGATTGTACATGGCGGTGAGCGGTTTGCTTCTTCTACCTTGATTACAGAGGAAGTAATCCAGGCAATCACAGAATGTAATGACCTGGCACCGCTGCATAATCCGGCTAATCTGATTGGAATAGAATCCTGCCGGAAATTAATGCCGGAGGTTCCTATGGCAGCGGTCTTTGATACCGCCTTTCATCAGACCATGCCGGAGGAGGCATATCTATATGGAATTCCATATGAATATTATGAAAAGTACAAGCTTCGGAAGTATGGCTTCCATGGTACCAGCCATAGCTTTGTATCCAGGCATACGGCTGAATTACTTGGAAAAAAGCCGGAGGAATTGAAAACCATTGTCTGCCATCTGGGAAATGGCGCCAGTATATGTGCAGTGAAGCATGGAAGGTCTGTCGATACCAGTATGGGCCTGACACCATTAGACGGTCTGGTTATGGGAACCCGCAGCGGTACGTTAGACCCTGCTGTGATTGAATTCATTGCCCAGAAGGAAGGCAAGTCCATTGGTGAGATTATGAATCTGTTGAATAAAGAATCCGGTGTATATGGTGTTTCTGGTGTTTCCAGTGATTTCCGTGACCTGGAGCAGGCGATTGGAGAGGGAAACCGACGCGCAAGGATTGCGATGGATTTATTCTGCTACCGGGTGGCACAGTACGTTGGTTCGTATGCGGCTGTTATGAATGGTGTGGATGCCATTGCCTTTACCGCAGGCGTCGGAGAAAATAATATAACTGCCAGAGCCGGTATCTGTGATTATCTGGGCTACCTGGGGGTTGCAATTGATTCCGAACAAAACCAGGTGCGGGGAGAGGACCGGATGATATCCAGACCGGATTCCAAGGTGGCCGTTCTGGTGGTGCCGACCAATGAAGAGCTTGCCATAGCAAGAGAGACGGTGGAATTGCTTCCGTAAAGTTGTAAGCACAATCATAAACGATTGTTCCATCAACATTTGTCCTTCCAGGTAAGAAGAAATTATAAAATAACGGTTGATGCGTAACGACGTTTGCGTTACAATGTTTTCTAGAAGGAGATGAATGGAATGGAAAAAACAGCAACATTGAATTTAAGAGTAAATCCGGTTGTGAAACAGCAGGCAGAAGATGTTTTATCACGCTTGGGAATACCAATGTCAACAGCGATTGATATATATTTAAATCAGATTTCTCTGACTGGCGGAATACCATTTGCAGTGACATTGCCAATGGTACCCCGGTCTGTCAATATGGATTTGATGACAAATGAGGAAATTCATGCAAAGCTGCAGGAAGGCTATGATGATATGAAAGCCGGAAGGGTGCAAGACGCAGCAACAGCATTTGCAAAGTTCAGGGAGAGTCGCTGATATGAAGCAATATATCGTAAAGATTACAGAAAAAGCATTAGCGGATATGGAAGAAATCTATGCTTATATTGCCGAGCAGCTTCTGTCTCCGGAAAATGCTATGGGACAGTACAATCGAATTGCAGAGGCAATACAGCAATTAAATGTATTCCCAGAGCGTATGCCGATTATGGAATCGGAGCCGGAGCATACCATGCAGCTTAGACAGCTTCCTATCGATAATTTTCTGGCATTTTATGTTATTAAAGAGGATAGGGTGATTGTCACGAGGGTTCTGTATCATGCATCTGATATTAGCAGGAGATTATTCGAAGGATAAGAAAGGAAAAAACAATCTTAAATCTTCGAAAATCCAAATGACTGGCAAATATTGAAAATGGATGCTGGAATTGCTTCCGTAAAGTTGTAAATTGTGGTTGACAAACCCCAATCAGCTATGTATAATTGTCAAGGTGTGGAAAAGCTTGTCATAAGTCAATGACAGCAAACAACAACGATTATGAGTTTTCATTTATGATAGATTCATAGAACAGTTCGGGTTAAGGAGGTGTACACGAATGTCAATTTGTCCAAAGAATAAGTCTTCCAAGGCGAGAAGAGACAAGCGTAGAGCAAACTGGAAAATGAGCGCTCCTACATTGGTAAAATGTTCAAAGTGCGGCGAGTTAATGATGCCTCATAGAGTATGTAAGGCTTGTGGTTCTTATAACAAGAAAGAAATCATTGCAGTTGATTAATTTCGGACTGCATCGGTATAAGTAAAAAGACTGTCAGCAAGAGAACGCTGGCAGTTTTTTTATGTAATCAGGAAAGGCATTTCATGAATTTCTTTACATTAATTGGATAATTTAGTATTATATATAAATGGGTTTTTATGTGTTTACAAGGAGGAAGAGGATGGAACAGAATCAGATTAAAATTGTAATAGATGCTATGGGCGGCGATAATTCTCCATGGGCATTGGTGGAGGGCGCTGTACTGGCAGTAAAGGAGCATCCGGATGTATTTTTATATGTTGTAGGACCACGAACAGAGATTGAAGCAGAGCTTGCAAAATATGAGTATAACAAAGCACAGATTGAGGTAGTGGATGCCCCGGATGTAATCAGTTGTCATGATCAGCCCGTGGAAGCAGTAAAGACGAAAAAGGAATCTTCCCTGATTGTAGGACTGAACCTGGTCCGGGAAGGGAAGGCAGAGGGGTTGATTTCCGCCGGAAGTACCGGAGCGGTACTGGTTGGCGGACGAATGATAGTCGGGCGAATCAAGGGCATCCGCCGTTCGCCTCTGGCACCTTTGATACCAAGAGAAGGCGGTGTATCGATTCTGATTGATTGTGGGGCTAACATGGATTCCAGACCGGCGGATTTGGTGCAGTTTGCCCAGATGGGAAGCATTTATATGAAGCATATCGTAGGAATTGAGAATCCGCGGGTTGCCATTGTAAATGTAGGCGCCGAGGAGGAAAAAGGCAATGCTTTGGTAAAAGAGACCTTTCCGCTTCTCAAGGCATGCGAAAATATTAATTTTATCGGAAGCATTGAAGCAAGAGATATTCCCGCAGGACAAGCGGATGTAATCGTCTGTGATGCCTTTGTGGGAAATGTAATCCTGAAATTATATGAAGGCACCGCTGCGTTTCTGATGAAGCAGATTAAGAGTGCCATGACAGCTTCGCCAATCAGTACGGTTGGAGCGACGTTGGTAAAGCCAAAGATTAAGGAAGCGGTGAAGGAGTTTGATTCCTCCAACTATGGCGGCGCGCCTCTGCTTGGCATTAATGGACTGGTGGCTAAGGTGCATGGCAGCTCCAAGGCAAGTGAAGTGAAAAATGCAGTTACCCAGTGTATGGAATTCAGCAGGCAGCACATTAAAGATTTGATTCAGGAGAATATCACTTCCGTTAAGGAAGCATAAAAGGCGGCTTCTGCAAGCAGAGCGTTTGGATTGGAACAGAAGGAGATAAGATGCCGACGGACTTATCAAAGGTTATGCATACAATTGAATACCAGTTTCAGAATCCGGAGCTTTTAAAGCAGGCACTGACCCACAGCTCCTATGCCAATGAGCGGAAAATCAACCGGATTCAGGATTATGAACGATTGGAATTCCTTGGGGATGCCGTACTGGAAATGATAACCAGCCATGCATTGTTGACTATGTATCCGAAGAAGCAGGAAGGGGAGCTGTCTAAGCTCCGTTCCTCATTGGTTTGTGAATACTGTCTGGCTCAATGTGCAAGAGAACTGCATTATCCGGATTATGTATTTTTAAGCAAGGGAGAACGGCAGACCGGTGGTGCAAACCGGGATGCTTTGCTTTGTGATTTGTTCGAATCCGTTCTGGGTGCCATTTATCTGGATGGAGGCATGGAGCCGGCCCGGACTTATGTAGAAAAATTCCTGTTATCCGATATGGAAAATAAACGGTTGTTTTATGATGCCAAAACGAACCTGCAGGAATGGGTACAGAAATATGAAATGGGTGAAATCGAATATATCCTGTTGGACGAGCAGGGACCGGATCACAACAAGCACTTTTTTGTGGAGGTGTCCATTAACGGAACCCGGTATGGCAAGGGAGATGGACAAAGCCGGAAAAATGCAGAGCAGCAGGCGGCATATAAGACAATTTTAGACCTAAAAAATAAGGCAGGTAAAAGGAATGTATCTGAAAAGCATTGAAGTATATGGCTTCAAATCCTTTGCAAATAAAATATTATTTCAATTTGAAAATGGAATTACGGGTATTGTAGGACCCAATGGAAGCGGGAAAAGTAATGTGGCGGATGCCGTCCGCTGGGTACTGGGAGAACAGAGTGCCAAGCAGCTTCGTGGCGCTAAGATGGAGGATGTTATCTTTGCCGGTACGGAAATGCGGAAGCCCCATGGCTCTGCTTATGTTGCCATTACCTTAGATAACAGCGACCATGTGCTTCCCATTGATTATGAAGAGGTTACGGTAGCCAGACGGGTATACCGTTCCGGGGAAAGCGAATATCTGATTAACGGCGCACCCTGCCGGCTGAAGGATATTCATAATATGTTCTTTGATACCGGTATCGGTAAGGAAGGATATTCCATTATCGGTCAGGGACAGGTAGAGAAAATCTTAAGCGGAAAGCCGGAAGAACGCCGGGAGCTGTTTGATGAAGCGGCCGGGATTGTGAAGTACAAAAAGAACAAGGCGGCAACGGAAAAGGCGTTGGAATCGGAACGCCAGAATCTGTTTCGGGTAAATGATATCCTGTCGGAGCTGGAAAAGCAGGTAGGCCCATTGGAAAAGCAGTCGGAAACAGCGAAAAAGTATCTGTTATTCAAGGAAGAAATGAAGCAACTGGATGTGAATGTATTCCTGTTAGACAGTGACAGAATCCGGTCTGTTATGGAGGAAAATCAGAAAAATCTGCAGATTGTAACCGGTCGTACGGATGAACTGAATCACCAGTATGAGACCATTAAGACGGAATATGAACGCCTGGAAACAGAGCTAGAGCAGTGCAATCAGAAAATCGATACCGGAAAGACCCAGACTACGGAGCTGAAGCTGGCAGTAGAGCGGGCAGAGGGAGAGGTACGGGTTCTGAATCAGAAGATTGACAGCGTCCGGGTATCGGATGCGCAGATTAGTGAGCAGATTCGCCGGGTTCAGGATTCCCTGCTGAAACAGACGGAGGAACAGCGCGCCTATCAGGCAAAAAAAGCGGTTCTGGATGAAAAACTGGATACAGCAGATGATGTAGTGGAAGAGGCAAGAGCCAAATCCCAGGAAATTCAGGATGAAATCAGCCGCCTGGAGGAAAATATAGAGAAAAACAAGGCGGATATCATTGAACTGATGAACGAGAATTCCAGCATCAAAGGCAAGGTAGCCCGTTATGATGCCCTGCTGGAAAACATTAACTTTCGGAAAACCCAGATTAATCAGCGGTATGTCCAGTTTAAAAGCGATGAAATGGCAGACCGGGAGCAATATGAGGCCTTACAGAAGCAGTTACAGGAGCTGGACGCCCAGATTACCCTTCGGCAGGATGCCCTTGCAGTCTGTGATAAGAAGCTGGATGGAAATACAGAGGCAACCCATGAGAATCGGGATGCCCTTGCCAGATTGCGGAACGAATATTCTGCTGCAAAGGCGAAAGCCGAGTCTTTGCGGAACATCACCGAGCGTTATGATGGTTATGGCAACAGTATCCGCCGGGTAATGGAGCAGAAGAAGCACACCAAGGGAATTATCGGCGTTGTGGCAGATATCATCTCGGTTCCCCAAAAGTATGAAATTGCAATCGAAACAGCTCTTGGAGGCAGTATTCAGAATATTGTTACTGCAGAGGAAGGTACTGCAAAGCGCCTGATTCAGTATTTAAAGCAGAATAAGTATGGACGTGCTACCTTTCTTCCTCTGACCAGTATTGCAGGAGGTGGCAGCTTTACAAAACAGGAAGCCCTGCAGGAGCCTGGTACTGTCGGACTTGCCAGTACACTGGTTCAGATTCAGCCGGAATATCAGGCTGTTGCAGAGCATTTGCTGGGACGGATTCTGGTGGTAGATCATATTGACCATGCATTATCCATTGCAAAGAAATATCACTATTCCATTCGGATTGTCACCCTGGAAGGAGAACTACTGACTCCCGGCGGTGCCATGACTGGTGGCGCCTATAAAAACTCCAGCAATCTGCTGGGACGGAAACGGGAGCTGGATGAACTGAATCAGGTAGTGGAAGACCATGGCCGTCAGATTTACGAAGCGGAAAAGCAGGAGCAGGAGCTTCGGACAATCCGGGATACTTTAAAAGAAGAAAAGGAAACCTTATCTGCCAGGCTTCAGGAATTGTATCTGGAGAAAAATACCAATCATATGAATCTGGAGCAGGTAAACAGCCGTTTATCCGAGCATGCTACCATTTTTGCCTCCCTTCAGAATGAAGGAAAGGAATTAGATGCCCAGATTGAAGAAATCAATCACAATAAAAATCAGTTATTTGAAGGCAATAAGTTTCAGGAGCAGGCGAAGCTGGATTGCGAAGCCAGAATCGCCAAGTATGAGGAAGATATCCTGGAACAGAAGAGCCTGCTGGAAACAGCCAATGCCAAGGTATCAGAATTATTGTTAGAGTTTAATACCATTAAGCAGCAGGATGATTTTTATATTGAGAATATTCATCGAATCCGTGTGGAAAATGATAAGCTGAAAGCAGAGCTGGAGGAATATAACCGTCGGACCCATGGAGCGGCAGAGGAAATCATGGAAATCAATGAGCAGATTAACGGCATTCAAAAGGAGATGAACCAGCGAAAGACCCAAATTCAGTCCATGGAGGAACAGCTACAGGCAGATATTACGAAAAAGGAAGAAATGATGGCTTCCCACAAGGAATTCTTTCAGCAACGGGAAACCCTGCGGGAGGAGATTTCCAATCTGGATAAGGAAGCGTATCGTCTGAACGCTCAGGCAGAAAAGATTTCCGAGCAGTCAGACAGCCTGAATAACTATATGTGGGAGGAATATGAATTAACCTATAATCGGGCATTGGAACTTCGAAAGCCGGAGTATACCGACCTTGCCATGCTGCGAAAGGAATTATCAGCGGTTAAAAATAAGATTAAGTCCTTAGGAGATGTGAATGTCAATGCCATTGAGGATTATAAGAATGTGTCGGAGCGATATGAATTCTTAAAGAACCAGCATGATGATATTGTGAAGGCGGAGGAGAATCTAAAGCGAATCATTGCAGAACTGGATACTGCTATGCGGGCCCAGTTTAGTGAGAAGTTTGCAGAAATCCAGATTATGTTCGATAAGGTCTTTAAGGAATTATTTGGGGGTGGTAAGGCCAGCCTGGTCCTGGTGGAAGAGGAAGATATCCTGGAAGCCGGCATCAAGATTATTGCCCAGCCGCCGGGAAAGAAGCTCCAGAATATGATGCAGTTGTCCGGTGGCGAAAAGTCCTTAACTGCCATTGCTTTATTATTTGCCATTCAGAGCCTGAAGCCTTCACCATTTTGTCTGTTAGACGAAATCGAGGCTGCCTTGGATGATTCCAATGTTACCCGGTTTGCAAAGTATTTACATAAGTTAACCAAGGATACTCAGTTTATTGTGATTACCCACCGGAAAGGTACTATGGAGGCTGCTGATATCCTGTATGGTATTACCATGCAGGAAAAAGGTGTGTCTACTCTGGTTTCTGTAAACCTGATTGAAAATGAGCTGGATAAATAAGGGGGAGGTATGCATTGTTCCAATAAATTATGGTTTATCGCAGTTTCCTGCTAAAGTCCGTCGGTATCTATATGGTCACCGCAGACACGCTTTCGCTCCTGCCAGCACGTAACGGTACATAAGGTGCGACAGTACCGCACCTAAGTACCGACGTGCTTCTAAGGTCTGCTTGCGACCATATAGATACCTTCCGG
>JAMOZY010000041.1 GCA_023667695.1 Clostridium sp.
TAGCTCAGGTGGTAGAGCACTTGACTTTTAATCAAGTTGTCCGGGGTTCGAGTCCCCGATGTCTCATGACTGAAACACCTTGATTTTCAAGGCTTGAGCGAAAAGGAAGCACTCCGGTGGATGGGGTGCTTCTTCTCATTTGACTAACATTTGACTAACAACTTTTTTTATTTAGCAATTCTTCAAGGGTATCTGCTGCCTTTTCATCCATGGATTGCAGGGCATGACTGTATATATTCATGGTTGTACTGGTCTGTGCATGACCCAGGCGGTTTGATACGGTTCGAATATTAATATTCTGACTGATTAGGAGTGTTGCAGAGGTATGCCAGTTGGAACCAATGATAGTTTGCTGACATGGTTACGCGCGTATAGATAATCAACTGGAGCAGATGCATCCAGTCAACGGATATTGCCACATAATCCGGCAGCAGGGAATGGGGGATACCTCCGCCCCCTCCATAGGCTTTGTAGTTCACGCCGTCTACTGTGAAAATTTCTCGCGGAGAAGTTAAGAAAGTAAAAATGCAAAGCATTCCATACCACCCTATACGGAATATAATAATTTGGCTTGGGGGACCGTTAGGGAGGTCCTTTCTCTATCCAGACAGGGGATATACATGAAAGGAGTTATAAATTGTAACGCTTAGACAGCCTTAAGAAATAACTGTGCTTAGTAAAACTTAGTTTCCAAAAGAAGTTCCTGGAAGGCAGCAGGGCATAAAAGAACCCTTCCCAAAATAGGAAGGGCATAGGCTGCTGCCATGATTAGTTTTTCTTGTATGCTACATATTGAACAAATCGGCATGGGTGCCGGTACGGTCTAGTATTAATTCTGTATCTGTAGTCCTGTAGATTAGCAGCCAGTCCGGGGATATATGGCATTCTTTATGTCCGGCATAATCGCCTTTTAAATTATGTTCCCTGTGCTTTTCTTCCAGTGGAGCAGGTATTGCCAGGGAATCAATCACAGAATAGAGTAAATCAAAATTGTATTTCCGCCTTTGGCATATTTTTAAGTCTTTCTTAAATCTATTAGTTGCTGATATTTTCAACATTTTATTCCTCCAGAAGTGTATTTATAAAATCCTTTGCGGAGCCTTCAAAATGCTGACCTGTTCCGGCTACTATCATTTCATCAGTTTCTTTCATTGCTTCTATTGTCTCATTGTTTGGGATATCTACGCCGTCAAGCGTTAATCCTTGAATATAGCCGATAATATAGGCTATTTTGGTATCTGGTACGGTGTCTAATAACTGATATAATTTTTCTCTATCACTCATGGTAACACTTCCTTTCTTGGTTATTGTATGCAGTTTATGAGTGGTTAATCTGCTGGTTGGCTCTCCATATTATTTAATTGCTTCATCATAGGTCAGTTATTGGATAAAAATATTATAGTACCGGAGCCAATCTTATGTCAAATAAAGACTAACCATTTTTCTTTTTTTGTAGCGCGTTTGTGTTTCGTTCCCAGAAAACGCCATCCGTATATCCTTGGATAGAAGTATCGGTCTCTGCCATTTCAAGACGTTTTTCCGTCCAGATGCAATATTGTTCATTTTGCTCGATACCGACAAAGCGGCGGTTAAGCTTTTTGGCGGTAACAGAGGTCGAGCCGGAGCCAAGAAAAGGGTCCAATACAAGGTCGCCTTCGTTCGAGCTTGCAAGAATCAGCTTTGCCAGAAGCTTTTCCGGCTTTTGGGTCGGATGAGCCGTATTTTCCGGCATAGACCAATAGGGGATGGAAATATCATCCCAGAAGTTGGAAGGATATGTATTCCGGAACCTTCCGGCCTTGGTTTCCTCCCAATCCTTTGGCTGTCCTTCTGTTTTATATGGTGCAATTACCCTTCGCCTTACCTTTACGGCCTCCACGTTGAAGGTGTAGGTTTTTGATTTTGTTGCGAACCAGATATCCTCCATGCCGTTTTTCCAGTTATTTAATGCCCCTCGTCCCTTTTCTCTTTGCCAGGTTATGCGGTTCTGGATGTAAAAATGCTTTTTGAGGATATGTCCAATGACTGGACTTGACTGCCAGTCACAGCACACATAAATGGAGGCATTATCCTTCAGAAGTGGAAGGATAAGCTGAATCCATGCTTCTGTATATTCTGCATATAAATCATCCGAGGTTTTCTTGAATTTCTGACCATGAAAGTCTTTATCAAGATTATAAGGAGGATCAACAATAAGTAAATCAACAAATCCATGTGGAAAAAGAGGAAGAACAGATAAGGTATTTCCTAGTATTGTTTTATCTAAAATATCAGAAAGGTCGACAGGGCTATCAACGGATATACATCTGTCCAGATAGCGCCCACCTTCTTCTATAGTAATATCAATTGTTTTATTTCGTTTTGCCTTCATAAGAGTTATCCTCGCTTTGTATCATAACCTTATTATAGCAATTTTTGAATGGAATACAACTGAGATTCGGAATTTCACAGCAGGATACGCATAGATTTTGAGCCGCATACCAGTCAATGGCTTGCAGAATATCTGCAATTTATCAAAACAGTTGTAAAAATGAGAACAGTATATTAATATAAGATTTGTTAGAAAAAGCAAATGAGAGGAATATTAATATGCAAAAGAATAAAAAAGAAGCGGAAGAGTCAAAAAGCGGAATTCGAAAGTATTTTTATGATGTGTTTAATATACGGGATGACATGATGAGCTATGAGGAAATCGATGAGATGATGGAGGAAAATACCGTCATCCATGGCGCTAACATGTGGATTCTGATGCTGGCAGTATTGATTGCTTCCATTGGACTGAATGTGAATTCTACCGCAGTTATTATTGGTGCCATGCTGATTTCACCACTCATGAGCGGAATCATGACTATGGGATTTTCCCTGGCGGTTCGGGATTTGACATTACTGAAAAAGTCCCTGACGCGGTTTGGAACGCAGGTTGCGATTAGCTTACTCGCGGCAACCATATATTTTCTGATAACGCCCTTAAATGACCCAACATCAGAAATGATTGCAAGAACCAGCCCGACATTGTGGGATGTAATGATTGCTTTGTTCGGTGGTATTGCGGGAATGATTGGAAATACCAGACAGAAAAAGGGTAATGTGATTCCGGGCGTAGCGATTGCAACTGCACTGATGCCGCCCCTTTGTACTGCCGGCTATGGAATTGCAACCTTACAGCCGCGATTTATTTTTGGCGCCTTTTATCTCTTCCTGATTAATACGTTGTTTATTACCCTTTCTTCCGCGTTGATAGCGGCTATTTTAGGGGTTCCCCGGCATAAATACATCCGTCAGGCACAGCAGAAGCGGATTAACCGGGTGGTTATTGCCATTACAATCATTACAATCATTCCAAGTGTTTACATCGGAATGATAACGGTACGGGATTCTGTTATTGCACGTAATGTATCCAGTTATTTGAGTAATGAGTTTGTATTTCCGGATACCCAGGTGGTACAGACCAGTACAGATAAGCAGAATAAAGTGATATCCGTTTCCTTGGTTGGTGTGCCGGTAGCAGATGAGGTACTAACCGTCCTTGAAAAAGAAATGTCCCGTTATAATCTGGAAGGCTATACACTGCATGTGACTCAAAATTCTTTCTTAGCGGAGGATGGAGTGGAGGATACGGATAAGATTACCATTGCCGTACAGGAAAATACCATATCTGAACTGCAAGCCCAGCTGGAAGAGGAGCAGGAAAAGCTGGCGGCAATGGAACAGGATGTAAAAGCCTACGAAGCAGCACAGCAGGAAGCGATTAATTGCCAGGAATTATCAAAAAATGCCGCAGTGATTTTTGAGCGTCTGGATGACTGTAGTTGTGGTATTATGTCGGATTCGAAGGGAGAGTATATTATGTTCGTGGCGGAGACGGTAGAGCCTCTAACCGAGGAGGAGAAGCAGGCACTTACGAATTGGTTGAAGAATGAGACGGGAATCGAACGCATCGAAATACTCGAGCGGGAGAAAGTAGAAGAAGCGGAGGAAATAGAGGATGAGCGTATTTAATGTTGAGTTGAAGAAGGTTGTGGATGACAGCTATGAAATCGAGGTAGGATTCCAACTGGAACAGAAATTAATTCAGGATATACAAAATGGTCTGGTAGGAAACATTCACAAGTTTGCCATTATCACGGACAGTATTGTGAAGGACCTGTATGCAGACCGGATTTACCGCTTATTACAGGAGGCTGGATATCAGGCGGATTTATTCGTATTTGAAGCTGGGGAAACCAGTAAGACCCGTAAGACGAAGGAAGAGCTTGAGGATGCTATGTTGGCGAAGGGGTATCGAAGAGACTGCTGTATTATCGCAGTAGGCGGCGGTGTGGTAACGGATTTGGCGGGCTTTGTAGCCGGAACCTATGGCAGAGGCATTCCATTTATTAATTATGCGACTACTTTGCTTGCGGCGGCAGATGCTTCTGTTGGCGGTAAAACCGCAGTGGATACGCCGTTAGCGACAAATCTGATTGGATTATTCAATCAGCCGGAGAAGGTATATCTGGATATTGCCACATGGAAAACCCTGCCATCCAATCAGATAGCAAGCGGTATGGCAGAGACCATAAAGCATGGGATTATTGCCAATCAGGCATTCTTTCATTATCTGGATGAACATATGGAGGAAATACTGGCGATTGAACCGGAGGCATGTGAGCATATCGCACAGGAGAATTGTAAGGTGAAATATCAGGTAGTCATGCGGGATGAACGGGAAAGCGGTCTGCGTGAAATCCTGAATCTGGGACATACGGTAGGGCGTGCCATTGAAACGGTAAGTGATTATCGCTTACTGCATGGCGAGGCAGTTGCCATTGGTCTGGTGGCAGAAGCGGAGCTGGCACTTCGACTGGGGTATGTAACAGAGGAAGAACGGGATGCAGTAGTTGCTTTGTTGAAGAAGGCAAATTTACCTACGGCAATTCCGGGCTATATTGACCGGGAGGCTTTGGTAAAGAAGCTGTATACAGATAAGAAGGTTCGGGATGGCAGACTGCGGTTTGTAATTCAGAAGGGAATCGGAGCTGTAGTGGAATTCGAGGATGGTGTATTTGCGACACCCATTGAAGAAAGCGTAGCAAGGGAAATCATTATGGAGATGCAGTAATGGCAAGGGAAATAGCAGAGCTGTTTAAGTGCAAATCCGAATGGATAAATGGTATTGTTATATGGAAGGATACCAGCGGAGGATGGGGAGAACATGAAATTGTCAGATAAGAGTAAAATGAGAATCCTATATGCAGGCCTCACCCTTCTTTTACTTATCGTGGAAATCATAATTGCATTATATGTTCATGATGATTTCATCCGTCCATATGTGGGAGACGGCTTGGTTGTAATCGTCATTTATTTCTTTATCCGAAGCTGGATGCCGGAGAGAATTCGTCTGCTGCCTTTGTATGTGTTTTTATTTGCTGCCTTGGTTGAGGTCATGCAGTATTTCCGGCTGCTGGAGCTTCTGGGGCTGGAGGACAGCCGCTTTCTTCGGATTTTACTTGGTGCTACCTTTGATTTTAAGGATATTATCTGCTATGGTGCAGGCTGTCTGATTTTAGGCATATGGGAATGGATTCGATACAAAAAGCAAAGAAGGACGAATCAATAATTCGTGGATTAGGCGTAGGGTATGAAATCGACGGAAGATAATAAGAAAAATTTAATACTATTACTCGGAATTCTGCTGCTTGGGCTGACATTTATAATCTGGCGTATTCCGGTAGGAGAATGGAATCTGGACAGCAGTATTCTGTTATTTTTGCAGGAAAGGGTTCGGAATCCAGTGCTGACTCCGGTTCTGACAGGGATTACTACCCTTGGAAATGCAGGTGCTATATGGATTGGCATAACCATAGCATTATGCATCTGGAAGAAAACCCGGCGGATTGGCATCATCTGTGCATGCTCCATCGTGATTTCATTTCTGTTCAATAATCTGATGCTGAAGAATCTGGTCGGGCGTATCCGCCCCTATGAGATGATTGCAGGCTTACAGCCTTTGGTTGCCAGACCAATCGATGCTTCATTTCCTTCGGGACATACCAGCAGTGCATTTTCTGTAGCATGGGTACTGCTTCGGAATGTGCCAAAGAAATATGGAATTCCCATTGTATTATTTGCAGCCTTCATGGGCTTTTCCAGATTATATGTAGGGGTGCATTACCCGACAGATGTCTTGATTGGAATGATAAGCGGAATCGGATGTGCGTACCTGGCGGAATTTTTAGTCAAACGCTTTAAGTCAGAAAAAAAGAAGTGTTCTAAATAAATATTTAAAACGGAAGCAGATATCTAAATGGTTATGCTTTTGGTAGTTATGGCATGATAACTTGAAATAGAAACACAACAGTGCTATTATATGATTGCATATTTAATCTATCGTTTTTAATTGGAAAGTACACTTTTAGGAGTTTATATAATGTGTTATGTCAAAAGAAATTCAAGCATTGAGAGTTTAAAAATAATAGCTATAGTTCTAATCGTGCTAAGCCATTCTATACCGAATGGAGATACCACTATTCATCCTGGTGCAATAGATATTAATATGGTCACATCTAATATTAATATAATTATTGCCAGTTATATTAAAAATCTCGGACAAATTGGAAATGATATTTTTCTTATTTGTTCTACTTGGTTTTTAGTAGATAGTAAATGTGTTAAAGTTAATAAAATTGCAGATATGGTGGGAGATTGTTTCTTTATTTCTGTATTTATGCTGGGGCTATTTATGGCATTGGGATATAAGTTTTCTACAGTATATATTTTGAAACAATTCTTTCCGATTACTTTTGAAAATTGTTGGTTTCTAACTTGTTATCTGTTATTATATGCGATTCATCCATTTTTAAATCATATAATCAAGTTGGCCCATAAAAAATCGCTGTTATGTTTTAATTTATGCTTTTTTGTTTTATATAATTGTGTCGGTTTTATTATGGGTAATCAATTATTCTATTTTTCGCGGCTAATAGGTTTTATAGGATTATATATGTTAATAGCATATATTAAACTTTATTTACCGAACGCCCTGTCAAGTAAAAAGTTAAATTTAATTTTGCTTGCGGGGGGGGTATGTGGATGGATTATTCAATTACAGACAACAGCGATATTAGGCAAGAATATTTCTTTTTTTTCTACAAAGATGCAGCATTGGAATAGTTTTATGAATCCAGTTTTTATTTGTATAGCGATTTCCTTGTTCAATATTTTTAGACAAAAAGAGTTTTATAGTAGAAGAATAAATAATTTCTCCAGCCTTAGTCTTCTTATATATTTGATTCATGAAACAAGGATAATGAGTGATTATATTAAATATGAAATTTTTGAAATGATTCAACAATTATATGGATTCGATTATTTATTATTATGGATATTCGTATATGCATTCATATTATTAATTGTAAGTTCGGTTTTAGCAATCATATATAAGAATACAATTCAAAAAATTATTCATTGGTTATTTGAGAAGCTTTGTAGAATGATTGTAAAAATATATGGATTTATTTCAGAAAAAATATTGCAGTTAAATTAGTAACAAATCTGATAAAAGGAAAAACATATATTATTGAAACTTAAATGATAAATTAAGACAGACATAGAAATTTTTCTTTATGTCTGTCTTAATTTAAAGTTTTATTCCGTTACCAGTTCCCGTACCTCTACCCGTTTGATTCTTCCGGAAACCAGATAGGCAAACAGGAAGAAGCAGAGGCAGATTAACAGAATCGGGATTAGGACAGTATCATAGGTAAAGCTTGCGACAAAATTCGTGATTCCCATCGCCCATAGTAAGGAATTCAACAGCCGGCTGCTGAACAGAAGAGCGAGGATAGTTCCCAGGATGGAACCAACGCCAGCTACGATTAGGAAGCGAAAGGCAAATTGCAGACGCAGATTTCGGGAGGTGAAGCCCAAGGATTTGTAAATCCCGATGTCAATACGTTCCTTGATAAATAGTTTACTACAGACCATATAGACAACCACAAGTGCGAACAGGACGGAAAAGGTATAAATGACTGCTGTCAAGGCATCCAATGCGATTCGGATTGTTCCCATAAAGGAATCGGTTTCCACAGTTTCTGCCTCCAGCATATCTTTGAATTCTTTATTCAGGGTATCTGTAATTTCCTGCGCTTTGGAGGAATCAATTAAACTGAAGGATGCGTAGGTAGGGCATGGAATGTCCAGCTTTGCTCCCCCCTCGGCAGAAATGCTGATTACCAGCCCGGTATCGTTGGTGCTTTGGAAAAAGCCGGAAATAATGAATTCTTCCCGAAAATTGTTACAGGAAAGCGATACGGTATCGCCTAATTCAAGGTCAAGCTCTTGGGCAACGATTTCTGTTATCAGAACTTCATTGTCATACAGAGGCGCTCTTCCTTTTGTAATACCTCCAATCATATCCGGGTCCTTCCATACAAAGCAATAAATTTCATATCCGTTAATAGAGATATACCGATTGTGCAAATAATAAATCTTATCAATGGGGGATATTGTCTCTATCACAGCTTCTATATCCGCTAATTCCTGTTCGCTTACTGCCCGCTGAAAACGAATACTGCAGTCGCTGTATAGATATCCCATCGCTTCTAAAGTTGATTTTATATTTACCATATTTGCCAGTACATTTATCGTCAGCATGAAAAAGACTAAGATGGCAGCGATTAAAATGGAAGCGAGGTATCGTTTTGCAGCAGAAGTAAACTGGCGGAATGCAAGACTTCCGGAAAGAAGCCTCGGGGAAACCGGTAGTCGAAAGCGGCTGTCAAAGTATTGCTCCGGCTGTCCGGCGGATAAAGCACGGACTGGCGACAGTGTTCCAAGCTTCTGTGTCAGAAGCAGAAGGATGATGGTAGAAATCAGTAAAAGAGCAAGGATGCACAGCAGACTTTTGCCAGGGGAGATGGTCTGTTCCGCTAAGATGGCAGTAACCGGAAGGTAGAGCTGTACCAAAACGGCTGTCAATGGAATGGTCAGAAAAAGACCCAAAACAGCACCTGCAATCTCAGCCAATAAGTATTGCAGCAGCAGCACTACCTGTAGCTTCCTGGTAGTGAAGCCCTGAGCCTTTAGGATTCCAAGGTTAACATAATCTAATTCAATATTGGTAGAAAGACTATGTCCAATGACAATCAGAACGATGATAAATAACAGGCATAGGAATACCATTAAAATGCTGGAAATAATCTGATTGAACAAACCAGTATAATGGATAATCTGTGTTTTCGTCAGGGACCCCATGGAAGTATCGATGATGCCGGTATCCATGTTCAGTTGCTGTTTCCATTTTACATCCGACAGCGTACAACCGGATGCTTTATAAATGTAAAGGATATACATGGCACCAGAATACGATTCATTAGCATTGGCTTGGCGATAGTCCTGTTCCATTTGTGCAAAGTCGGAATCGCTGATAAAGATTTGTTTCCATCCCATAGTGGCACTGCCGTTAATGGGTTCTTCGATAAAGCCCTTTACCACAAAGTCATATTCTCCAAAGGTAGTCGTGTAGTGAATGGTGTCTCCGATTTCACAGGCATATTTGTTTCTGACTCCAAGAGGAACATAAATTTCCCCCGCCTCTAAGGATGGTGTTTCTGTTTCGTATGCTGTTAGATTTTCATGCAGGATTCGATAATCCGGTGTTAATGTTCTTAGAAAAGCAGTTTCATAGGACTTGGTTCCATTTGCTTCGCTTGTTTCGGTCCAGAAGGCGGGAATTGGCATAAGCTGTTCTACTGTATCCTGTGCCAGAAGAGATGTCTGTAGTTCATTCGTATAGGCCCCTTTATCTATAAATACGACTAAATCACCGGCATTGACTTGCTGTAATGCCTGCTCAATTGCCTGATTTTCATTATCCGTGGTATTGAATATAGCAGTCATTGCCGTGACGATAATCAGCATCAGAATAAAAAGGCTGAGAAAGGTGCCTTTTTTATGACGGATATTTGCTTTTAGAATCGTAAGGATTTCCATAGCCATCACCTACCATTCCATAGAGCTGAGCCAGGTGTTGACCTGGATATCCCGGCTTTTTTCTTCTTCTGCCCGATAAGGCGGTAAGGCAAGCTCTCCGATGATGGCTCCGTCTGCCAGATAGAGGATACGGCTTGCCCGTAGTGCGGCACGCATGTCATGGGTAACCATCAGGATGCTCTGCCCGTTGGCATTCAGGTCTGTCAGCAAATTCAATACCTCTGTGGTGTTTTTCCGGTTCAATGCACCGGTCGGCTCATCGGCAAAAAGGAGCTTCGGCTGGTGGATGACTGCCCGGGCAATGGCACAGCGCTGCTGCTCTCCGCCGGATACCTGAGAAGGAAGATGGGTTTTCACATGGGCGATACCCATTTTTTCTAAGAGTTCATTGGTGCGGGTATTGATTTCAGAGGCGGTATGGCTTTTATTTAAATATCCGGATACTGCGATATTCTCGAATAAGGACAGATTGCTTACCAGATGCATCTGCTGGAAGATAAAGCCAAAATCCGTATAACGAAGCTTCGCCAGATTTTTTTCACTCATAAGGTTCAGGTCCTCATTTTCATAAAGAACCGCTCCCGCAGTTGCCCGGTCCATGCCGGAGAGGGCATAGAGTAAGGTGGATTTCCCGGAGCCGGAGGCCCCCATGATAACGGTAAAATCCCTCTCGTAAAGCTCCAGATTGATATGGGACAGGATATGAAGCTGGTCCCCATTGTGGGCAAAGCTTTTACACAAATCCTTTGCTGATAGAATCGTTTGTTTCATGTGTGATTTCCTTTCTTTTGCATCGCATGTTATGTATATGCGGTTTCTGCCTTCATCCTATCAGAAAAGTTATTAAGAAGTCCTTAAGAGTATGGGGATTCTACAGGAAGATATACGATTGCCTCCAAACCATCCGGATGATTATGCAGTCGGATACCGCCTTTCATCTGTTCCGCGATATATTTCACAATGTATAGACCTAAGCCGGAGCCTGCTTCTGCGCCACAGTTTTTTCCGCGATAGAATTTATCAAAGATAAAGGGCATGTCTTCATCCGGAATTCCCCTGCCATAGTCCCGGAAGTGAATTTCAATGGAATCATCAATAGGAATCAGAGATACATCAATCCGGGTTTTTGCGTACTTTCTTGCATTGTTAATCAGATTTTCCGTAATCTGCAGCAGTCGGTTTTGGTCGGCATTGACAATGGCAGTAAAATCCGGCACATGAAAGCTGACGTCCTTTTGCTCTACAGTGATTTCTGAAATGGCGGTCTGCATATAACTGCAAAGCTCGAATTTTGTCAGATTAATTTTCAGTTTGTCCAGGTCAGAAAGGGAGTGGAGGAACAGGTCATCTGTTAATCGGGCAACCTCATCACATTTTCGCGTCAGTACCGCCACATAGTTTTGGCGTTTTTCCGGTGTTGTATCCAGATTGGCTTCTAAGCCCTCGGCGTAAGCGCGAATGGAAGCGATGGGAGTTTTAATGTCATGGGAAAGGGTGGCGATTATGGTTTTGTTATTCTCGATGGCTTCCCGTTCACAGGCGCGGGCTTTGGTAATCTCCCGGCGCATACTGTCGAATGCCCAGGTGAACTGTCCGAAATAATTGGAGCGTTCATAACGGAGGGGAAGATTGAAATTTCCCTGAGCGATTTGTTCTGCAAAGCCTTGCAGCTTATCAAAGGGGCGCAGCATGGTGATATAAATGTAAAGCAGTACTCCTATAAGAAATAGAATACAACAGGCGGAAGGAAGGAGGATGAAGGAAGGAAATTTCGAAGGATATTCAGTCTGTCGTATGTCAGCCTGAAGCTTAGATGTCATTTCGGCAGCAGCATCATAGTCACCGGCAGAAATTAGCTGTTCAATTTCGTTTAGTGCAATGATTTCTTCTCCTTTATAGTCTGTGGAAGCATTTGACTGTTCCTGTAATAAAAAGACGCCTGTGATGAGAAGAAGGATTGCGAGAAAGGATGTAGCGGTAATGATTAATTTACGTTTCATGTTGTCCTCCTGTTTCTAAGAGATAGCCGATGCCCCAGACGGTTTTGATATAACGGGGCTTTGCCGGCTCATCTTCTAATTTTTTCCGCAGCCAGCGGATGTGTACGGTAAGGGTGGAGGCTTCTACCATGGAGAAAGCGCCCCAGACCTCTTGAAGCAGTTGGTCCTTTGGAAGTGCAGTATCGGGATGACTGCACATATAGGCGAGCAAATCGAATTCCCGTAAGGAAAGGGATACCGGAATATTATTTTTACAAACACTTCGGGCAGTGATATTTACGGAGATATCTCCGAAGCTGATTACCAATTCCTCCTGTTGAAATCCATAGGTCCGCCGAATCAGTGCATTGACTCTGGATAACAGCTCCTTCATGGAATAGGGCTTGGGCAGATAATCGTCGCCGCCCAGGTCAAAGCCGTTGATTCGGTCTGTTTCACTGGTTCTGGCGCTTGCAAAGATAATCGGAACGGTAGATACCTGCCGAAGCTCCTTGCATATCTGGAAGCCGATAGCATCCGGCAGATTAATATCCAGTAGTATTAGATGATATACGGAATTGGCAAGCAAATCAAATGCCTGTGCGCTGTCTGTGGCACAGGTGACTTTATATCCATAGCTTTCCAGCATATCGGATATGACAAGAGACAAATCGGTGTCATCATCTATGATAAGAATTTGTTTTGGTGTCATGGGGCTTCCTTTCTTTATCGGTTTTCAAAATGAATTAAGGATATTGTAGCGTATTGTTGAAGGAGTAGCAAGAGGATGAATTGTCAAGAAATTAATTAGTTGACATTCGAGAACGGAATATATAATATGAAATTATATTATAATTATTTCATCAATGCCAAAGACTAGCTCGATAGAAAGTCTGCAAATAGAAAGCCTAAAAATAAGAAACCTAAAAATAGAAAGCCTGCAAATAAAAGGTCTACGAAATAAAAAGGGGAGAGTAAGAATGAAAAAAAATGCACGCGGAGCCGGAAGGAAGCCTGCTTTATCGGACAATCAACTGGAACAGATTCGGGCAAAGCATCAACAGGGAGAAACGATTACTGCACTGGCAAGACAATATGGTATATCCAGACAAGCACTTTCCCGACATTTGAATCCGAAATCCGGACAGGAGGAGAGGATTTGCAGTTCGTTGGTTCAATGGCAGAGGCTGAATAAGGATTTTCAAAATATTGAATTAGAGCATTACAGGATGCGTATGGATTTTATGTATCAGAATGAATGCTGTACCAGTATTTTAGTTGATTTTCAGGCAAAAGAAATAGTAGTCCGGAATCAGACAGAGGATGTACTGCATCGGGCGTTTGGAGTACGGGTGAAGCCAAGCTGGGAGGATTTTGAAGCATTTTTAGAAGAACGGTGTTTTCCCAGGACAAGAGATGAACTTCCATTGATTCTGAAAGACTTAGGACTGGATGCGTATGAGCCGCTTGCTATCGTGGAAAAAACTCAGGGCAGAATGGCGGAAGATTTGCAGTGGCTTCGTCTTGCTTATTACAGGGAGAAAATAATTGGACAAGAGAACCGGGAGGAAGAAAGATGCAGACCATAGAGATAAAAGAAGAGGCGGCGGTATTGGAAACTGGTTATACCTCTAAGGGAAATCAGTTGAAATGGCTGCAGGACCATATGTGGTACAAGGCAGATGGATTTGGTTATGAGAGCCTTGCAGAGACAATGGTTTCTTATATGCTGGAGGCTTCCACAGTAAAGGACTTTGTGCATTATGAACCGGTTTATATTATCTATAAGAAGAGGAAATACCGGGGATGCCGCAGCCGTAATTTTCGGGGTGGGCAGGAGGAAATCATAACCTTAGAGCATTTATCCAGACAATATACCGGCTTTGGTCTTGCCAGAGAGCTGGCCCGGATTTCCGATGTGAAGCAGAGAATTTTGTATACGGTAGAATTGGTAGAAACGGTTACCGGATTAGAGCATTTTGGCGAATATCTGTGTACCATGCTGGAATTAGATGCCTTTTTCTTAAATGAGGACCGTCATACGAATAATATTGCACTGCTGTATGATGCACAGAATAAGACCTATCGTACCTGTCCATTTTTTGATATGGGGTTATCCCTGTTTTCCGATACAAGGGAAGCCTTTCCCTTGGAATCAGAGGCGGATGAATGCCGGAAGCAGATTATTGCAAAGCCATTTAGCAGGGATTTTGACGAGCAGTTAGATGTGGCAAATGCATTATATGGTTATTTTCTCCGTTTTAATCAACCGTTAAAATCATATTTAAATGAATTAGCGGGATTGAAAGAGCTGTATTCTGCAAAGGAGCTGGAACGAGTAGAAACGGTTTTGCGGAATCAGGCAAGAAGGTATTCATATATGTTTTGGAATTCAGCCATGCATTCATAAGCTGCCGGAATAAACAATACTACTTGTATGGGAATAAAGCCGTCGGCAGCTTATTTCATGACGGGCATTCGCTCTATAGAAATAATAAGAAAAATTATCCTTAGTGAGCAAGCTCCCGGGAGGAATTCAGCCATGCATTCATAAGCTGCCGGAATAAACAATACTACTTGTATAAGAATAAAGCCGCCGGCAGCTTATTTCATGACGGGCATTCGCCCTATAGAAATAATAAGAAAAATTATCCTTAGTGAGCAAGCTCCCACGGATAATTCTTCTTATTATTTCTGCATGGCTGAATTTTAATCGCACATTTTCTCTTTCTCAGCCGTTTATATAGTGAAGGGCCTTTCAAGGGAAACAAAAGCAGGACAAGGAGGTGTGGCTGTGAGCGACCAGGAGTTTAACAGAATTGTCGGGCAGTATGCGGACATGGTTTATCGTGTGGCACTCAGCTATGCCAAGGCTCCTCATGATGCAGAGGATATCGTGCAGATAACTTTTATGAAGCTGTTGATTGGGCGGAAAGAGTTTCAGGATGAAGAGCATATTCGAAGGTGGCTGATTCGGGTAGCTGTAAATGAATGTAACAGCCTGTGGTCGTCCTTTTGGAGAAAGAACGTGGAGTATAGGGAAGAAATGACAACAGAGCCGGAGTTCTCCATAGAAGAGAAGCAGGACTTATATGAGGCGGTGATGAAGCTTCCACCCAAATGCCGGATTGTGGTTCATTTATTTTACTATGAAGGGTATTCATCAAAAGAGATTGCAGAGCTTTTGCATATGCGGGAGGCAACGGTGAGAACCAGACTTGTTCGTGCAAGGAAACTATTGCGGCAGCAGCTTAAGGAGGCGTGGGAAGATGAAGAATAAAGAATATTATCAAAGCACCTTTGACGAGGTACATGTCCCTGAGGCAGTGCTGGGAAAGGTCAAGGATATGAAAATGGAAGAAAAGAAGATTCAGAAAAAGAGTAAAGTAAGATATGCAGCAGCTATTGCAGCGGCACTGGGACTTTGTATTGTAGCATCCAATGGCATCTGCTATGCGGCAACCGGCAATACCTGGGTAGAGAAGGTTATTCTTCACATCAATGGTGAGGCAGTGGAACAGGATATTACATGGTATCAGGATGGAGATTTCATTTATGGTGAATTTGAATATGAGACAGATGGCGAGGAACCGGCAGTCGTTGAATTTTATGACGGTGAGGACTCGGAATCACTGGCAGTCGAAGGAACCGGATTTGGATTTATTTGTGGAAAAGACGCAGAAGGAACCGGAGATGGGAATGTAGAACATTCAGAGCGTGATTTTACATCCGAAATCCTACAGGAAAACAATCGTCTGTATCTGTCCATTGGCGATAGTAAGATTGACATTACAGAGGATTTCGCAGATGGTGCCTGCAGCGGAACCTTTGAATTCCAGGGAGTTACCTTTGAGTATGAGATTACGGGAACGTTAGATGATTACACCGTTGATGTAAGATAAAAACAATACATGGATTTTCTGCAGCACAGCCAGAAGATGTAGCACAGGCCCACCGTTTGAACGATGGGCTTGTTTGGCTGATTTTGTCCATATTTGTGGACTGGGATACCACCATTTTATCCATGCTATTAATTTAAGATTTAGATATAAAAATTATTGTATGTCAATCCATGACTTTTTGATAAAATAAAGGTATTATTCTACTCTGATTGTTTGCAGGATATTTGAAATCTGCTAGAATAAAATAAGAATACTGATTTACAGAAGGAGAAAACATGAGGGAACGAAGTGAAGTGATAAAGCATTGTCTTACATACAAAAATGTATACGAGGATTATCCGTTTCATGATCCAAACTGGTGTGTGATTCGGCACAGTGAGAATAAGAAAGTATTTGCATGGATTTTTGATAAGGATGGACATGTATGGATGAATGTAAAGGCAGACCCGGAGTGGAGAGACTTCTGGCGGCAGGCATATCAATCTGTGCTGCCGGCATACCATTTGAACAAACAGCATTGGAATTCCATTATTTTAGACGGAACAGTGCCAGAGAAGGATATTAAGCGTATGATTGCTGAAAGCTATGATTTGACAAAAAAGAAGGGATAAATGTCTTATATATTTCACATAGCAGTTTATATAGTTTTTCCTTAAAAGTGCAGAGCATAGGAAGAAATATTGGTACAGGAAAGGATGCTGATAAAAGCGTACAATTAAAAGCGTATAATGGTAGTAATCGTTATATTTCCTGAATTATTTTCCGATATACTATATAAAGATTGATATGGAAAAGGAATTCCATTTATCAAGGCTTTTGCTGTTTGTGATATAGCAGAAAATAGGTACTAGGAAAATCAAGGAGGATGAACGTATGGGTACAAAAATTGAACAGAGCATTCAACTGAGTAAAGAAGGAATTGAGAATATGAAATTTCAATTCCAGGCTTATAAAAAGGGAAAAGCAGGGGAGGCTCTTACAGAAGCGGAACAAGGAGTAGTTGACCGAATTGCTAAAGGAGAAGAGGCCTATCGGGAATATGGCTTGAACATAGCAGAAGAAGGGGCAAGCATGAGTATTTCCAAGCTGGGTTTGGATAAAGCAAAATATGTTGGAGAATTTCACGAGATATCGAATCCGTATACAGAAAGTATAATGCAAAGGGACTATGAAACGGCTTCCGGTATGGATGTTTTGAAGGAAATGAATAACCGGTATCAATCCCTTCGGGAAAAAATCGAAACGAGATATCGTGGAGATAAGCAGGCAGAAAAAGTATCCGAATTAGACGAGGCTTTTCAAACAGTGCTGAATGACAATATATTAAAACCATTAGACCTTATGATGAAGAAGGAACAATCAATCAATGAAGTTCGTATGCGGTTTTTGGAATCCTATGAGAAAACCCTTCAGACAAAGGGCGAAAAAGCAGCCATACGGGAATATGGCGACCTGTCCGGTTGGAAAGAACCGGCGGCAGAAAATGTAAGTCTGTTGGAAAAGTATCAGACCATGAGCGAACAGTTAAAGAATCTGTTTGGGAATTTCAATGGGTTAAGTTTTGAACAGAAGCAGGCAGCAGAACTTCTTTATAATATGACCTCAACCGCTCAATCCGTAAAAGCAAATAATCTGGTGTCAGCAGAGACTTTGATATAGTGTTTATTTCATGTCCCCTTTATCAGACGGAATCCTGTCTGATAAAGGGGAATTTTTAATATGGGCTTTAGCCTGTTGAGTACATCGGAGTTTCTCCCGACGGAGAAATGGAGATGTGCAAAACAAAAATCCCCCTGCTTTGCGGGGGGAGACAAAAGGTTATACAAAAAATCACCTTTCCGCTACAATAGAGGTGTCCAGCCACTATTGAAAGAAAGGAAAGGTGATTTTATGGCAAATAAAGCCAATGATTTAGCCCACACAAAATGGATGTGCAAATATCACATTGTCTTTACCCCCAAGTATAGACGAAAAGTAATTTATAATCAACTGAAAGCAGACATACGAGACATTTTGAAACAGTTATGCTCATATAAAGGTGTGGAAATCATAGAAGGGCATCTCATGCCCGACCATATCCACATGCTGGTAAGCATACCGCCGAAAATTAGTGTGTCGAGTTTTATGGGGTATTTAAAGGGAAAATCCGCGCTCATGATATTCGACAGGCATGCAAATTTGAAATATAAGTTTGGAAACCGGCATTTTTGGAGTGAGGGATATTACGTGAGTACGGTAGGGCTGAATGAGGCCACCATCAAGAAGTACATCCAGGAACAGGAGAAGTATGACATTATGCAGGATAAGCTGAGTGTGAAAGAATACGAGGACCCTTTTAAGGGTTGAAAGGTGAAGTAGTACAAATGCCGCTTTAGCGGCGGCGACGAGTCAGAAACAAAGTGGCTGGAACGGAGCTGAGGGAATGATTGCAGAGCAACATTCCCTCAGCCCAAAGAGACAGCCAGCGTCTTGAGGCGCAGTTAGTAGAGCGGGCTTATAGCCTGCGTCCCGAGCCACCCGTTTTACGGGTGGGGGCGACT
>JAMOZY010000042.1 GCA_023667695.1 Clostridium sp.
TAATTCCTTACTGGCTGTAAGGGGTATTAACCATAAATACATTGTAGTAGGAGGTAATTATTATGAGGATTGCAGTAGTTTGTGCAAATGGTAAGGCAGGAAGATTGATTACAAAGGAGGCGGTAGACCGGGGATTTGATGTTACAGCTATTGTAAGAGGTGAAAATCACTCGGCTGCACCGACTTCCATCAGTAAAGATATTCTGGATATTAAGGCTGCGGACCTTGTCGGGTATGATGTAGTAGTGGATGCCTTTGGAGCGTGGACAGAGGATACATTTCCGCTTCACAGCACCACACTGAAAATCCTATCCGACGCTCTTTCCGGTACGGATACCCGTTTGCTGGTTGTTGGAGGTGCAGGAAGTCTTTATATAAATCCGGAGCATACAGTATGCGTAGTGGATGGTCCGGATTTTCCGGATATGTTCAAGCCTTTAGCGATAGCTCAGGCGAAGTCTCTTTCTGAACTTCGCCAAAGGAAGGATGTAAAGTGGACCTATATCAGTCCGGCAGGAGATTTTCAGGCAGACGGAGAACGAAGCGGACAGTATATTCTTGGCGGAGAAGAGCTGACCTTGAATGAAAAGGGAGAAAGTATTATCAGCTATGCAGATTATGCAATTGCCATGGTAGATGAAATCGAAAAGGGCAATCATATACAGCAAAGAATCTCAGTTGTAAGAAAGTAGGGTTTCCGCTATAATCGGTTCATAGGGAAGGGGTACCGGACATGAATGATAATGAAAAAACGGATATTTTGTTAGAGAAACTAAAGGAGGATTCTTTTGAATATAAAAAGCTGGATACTGCCGGCTATTGCCTGCAGGAGAAGAAGGATACCATTCGCTCTCTTATGAATATTCGTATGCCGAGAACACTAAGCAATGAATTAGCAGCCTTGCAGGATGAATACCTACAGAATGAGTTAAGGTCAAAAGGTATCGTAGATGTATCGGATATTCCGACGATTAGAGAGCGGTTTGGTGATAAGATTTCATTGACGGAGAAGCAGGCCTCCCTTATGGACCGGATATCTCTTTGGCAGGGCGATATCACAAGATTGAAGGTGGGAGCGATTGTAAATGCTGCTAATTCACAGATGCTTGGATGCTTTGTCCCTTGTCACCGATGTATTGATAATGCGATTCATAGTGCAGCAGGAATACAGCTTCGAATAGAATGTAATCATATTATGCATGAGAGGCGGATTCAACATGGGAAAGACTATGAGGAGCCTACAGGTACCGCCACTTTAACGAAAGGGTATAATCTTCCCTGTGATTATGTGATTCATACCGTTGGCCCAATCTGTTATGGCGGACTGAATGATGCACTTTGCCGGGACTTGCAGAATTGTTATGAAAGTGTTTTGAAATGCTGTTTGGATAATGATATTAAATCCGTTGCATTTTGCTGTATTTCTACCGGCGAATTTCATTTTCCAAATGATAGGGCAGCTGAAATCGCATGGGAGACAGTAAGCAGTTTTTTAGAAGCAAATGAAGATGGTATGGAACGGGTTGTCTTTAATGTCTTTCAGGATAATGACCGAAAACTATATGAAACAGTTCTGGGACGGACGGCAATGAAACGGTATTGATTTTTACTGTAAGGAAGCGGCTTGGTATCGAGATAAAGGAACACAGGAAAACAAGTCGAATGGAAGGAGGATTTATTATATGAAAATCGAACATATAGCAATGTATGTGAATGATTTGGAAAAGACAAAGGAGTTTTTCATAAAGTATTTTGAGGCTGTTCCCAATGATGGATATCATAATGAGAAAACGGATTTTCGTTCGTATTTTCTGACCTTTGAGGATGGAGCCAGACTGGAAATCATGAATCGGCCGGAAATGCAGAATATTGAAAAATCATCGGAACGAACCGGTTATATCCATATAGCCTTTCGTGTTGGCAGCAGGGAGCGGGTGGATGAGCTGACCCAAACACTAAAACAGGATGGGTTTGCAGTAATCAGCGGCCCTCGTACAACAGGGGATGGATATTATGAAAGCTGTGTAATCGGTATAGAAGGAAATCAGATAGAGATTACCATATGAGAAATCAGCATAATACACACTTTGTCTGATATGCCACATTCGTAATACAATATGATTATACATAAAATATTAAAAATAAATATGAAGAATGAATTGACAAAAATATTTGCCTTGTTATAATTAGGAAAAGCATTTGACTTCTAATTTCTATGGCACAGCCATTCTAAAGACATATTTCATGTAAGAACTTCAGTGCTTTTATTTCACGATAATAAGCAGTGGGGTTTTACGAGTATGAAATGGATACCTCCTGCACATATCAGACAAGGAGGTAGCGAGTGTACGAGAAAGAAAAAAGCTTCGGAAGGGCTATATGCAATATACGGAATGCGTACGGAAATACGAAAGAGAAACCGGCTATGCTCAGGCAGTTTCCCTGGCGGTTGATGAATGCATCCGGGAAGGAATACTGGAAGAGTTTTTAAGAAAGAATAAGGCGGAGGTGATAAGCATGGGTTTCTTTGATTATGATGAAGCATTGCATGAAAGGACTTTGCGAGAAGAAGGGAAGATAGAGGAACGGTTTTTATCAATTCAGAAGCTGATGGATACTATGAAATGGACAGCAAAGCAGGCGATGGATGCCTTGCAGATACCGGAGGCAGAGCAGGGAGAGTACATGGAAAAACTGTAACCAGATGTTGAATTCCAAAATGATTTTTAAAATGGATTCTTGTATTCTGCTCTTGATGGAATGCGTTAAAACAATAACGAAAAAGACAGGAGGAGAATACTATGGCATTATCAGTGAAAAATAAAAAAAGTAACCAAATAGAAAAAATACAACAATTCCGCCAGACCTTAGAACAGGCGGAGGCTGTTATAGTAGGCGCCGGTGCAGGACTTTCCACATCTGCCGGGTTTGTGTATACGGGAGAACGATTTGACCGGTATTTTTTGGATTTTGCAAAAAAATATCAGTTCAAGGATATGTATTCCGGAGGCTTTTATCCCTATTGGACATTGGAAGAGCATTGGGCATATTGGAGCCGGTACATTTACATCAACCGCTACATGGATGCACTGAGGCCGGTATATGACAGGCTTTATGAGCTGATTCGGGATAAGGACTATTTTGTACTGACGACCAATGTGGATCACCAGTTCCAGCTTGCAGGTTTTGATAAAAAAAGATTGTTTTACACGCAGGGGGATTATGGCTTATTTCAATGCAGCGAGCCATGCCATCTGCAAACCTATGAGAACAAGGATATTATTTGCAGGATGGTTGAGGCACAGGGATATGTGATGGATGAAAAGAATATATTAACTTTGCCGGAGAGTGTAACGCCTAAGATGGAGATTCCTTCCGAGCTGGTTCCGTATTGTCCGCAGTGCGGAAAGCCTATGAGCATGAATCTGCGGGCAGATGATACCTTTGTTGAGGATGAAGGCTGGCATCGTGCAGCAGAGCGTTATACAGATTTCTTACGCAGACACCAGAATATAAAGACATTATTTTTAGAGATAGGGGTTGGATATAATACTCCATCCATAATCAAATATAATTTCTGGCGTATGACACGGGAATGGAAGGATGCATCCTATGTGTGTTTTAACTATGGAGAGGCATATGCGCCGGAGGATATTAAAAAGAAATCCATCTGTATCAATGGAGATATCGGGGAACTCTTACAAGAGGTCAAGTAGAAGAGTCCTCTTGTAAGAGAATTTTGAGAATTTATTCATGCAGGACACTGTTCTCCCAGCCGGTATCCAATGCGGCATTACAGTCTTCATTCAGCCTTTTGGCACATTCCTGCGGAGTGATGCTCTTTGACAGCAGTTCATGGATATTCGGCCAGAATACGCTGCGGACAGAGGTATCATTTCCCTGCCAGTTCGGGCTGTTATTCATAAAATCTACTACATTTTCCGCATTTTTGGTAAATTCATCCAGCATAATAATCTGGTCCTGATATTTATCGGAAACTCTTCTGCTTACAGGAATATTTCCAGCGGATAATTCCAGCCATTCGTCATTTTCGTAGATAAATTGAATGAAATCCTTTGCAACCTGCACCTTTAATTCATCACCATTATCAAATACTTCAAAGCCTGTTACAAAAGAAGTTGCCACATTGCCAGGAAAATTGACATACCCATAATCATCTATATTATCGTAAAGAGAAAAATTTGCATTGTTAAATACATAAATTGCAAGCTGTCCATTGCTGAATAATTCCGTAGAATCTGAAAGCTCCAGATTCTCAGCATGAGGCGGATACCAGCCCTTATCTACACCGGACTGTATCCATTCCAATGCCTCGACAGCCGATTCATTTTCAAAGTCAAAATGTCCGTCCGCATCAAAAATCGTGCTTCCAAACGCCCGGATATAGGACATGATATGGGTGTCCCCCTGATTATTCTTGCCATACATCATCATAGGGTAAGTTTGCTCCGGAAGCTCTTCTGCAAGGGTATCCAGAATATCCGTCCATTCCTCTAAGGTCCAGTTCTGTATCGTAACCGTATCGGCAATGTATTGCTCAAGACCGCATTCCTGAAAAAGTTCTTTATTGTAAATCAGGATATTCTGCATACTTAGGAATGGCATCATATAGGTTTTTCCGTCTGCCATGCTCATTGCCCAGGATGCATCATCAATATCGTTCCGCAGCTCTTCTGAAATGATATCATCTAAAGGAACGACCCTGCCAGTATGCAGATAAGATGCCATATTAAAATATCCTTCATAAAGAATATCGGTTGCATCTTCTGTATCAAAGCTGTCCGTAATCGCCATTGTCTCATCAATATACTCAAAGGATTCTACCCGGATTGTAACATTAACATCCTCATATTGGGCGGCAAACACTTCACCGGCCTGCTGTAGAAAAACGCTTGAATCTATAATATCCGGACGGCTGACCGAATTTAGTACCAAATTCGGAACCTTAATGATAAGAGTTACATCCTCTTTTGCTTTGGTATTACAGCCGGTTAAAAGACTGATGCATAATACAAGTGCAAGCACTGCAGCAATTATTTTTCTCTTCATTGTTTTCCTTTCCCCTTTTCTTATAAATACGTTCTGTTATAAAGGATTCTTTTTCTCCGTTTTTCGTAATTTGTTGAGTAAGACATCTACATCAATCGGTTTCGTTAGAAAATCGTTCATGCCGCTGGCAATCGCCTGTTCCCTGTCCTCCTGAAACATATTGGCAGTGCAGGCATAGATGATAATGGATGCTGCATCGGCCCTATCCAGCTTTCTAATCTCACTTGCCGCAGTGCATCCGTCCATGACAGGCATCTGCATATCCATCAGAATAATATCAAATTCTCCAATCTCGGATTGCTTAAATAAATCCAATGCTTCCTGGCCGTTCTGAGCAAGTGCAGTCTCAAAGCCTTCCATCTTAAGAATTTCCAGTAAAATTTCTGCATTGAGTTCTACATCTTCCGCTACCAGAACCTTAATCGGCTTACCATCTGCTCTGCGTGTGGAATATGTTGTATCCTCAGTATCTTCGGTTTCCTCCTGTGTTTTCAGATTCGTCGGAATCTCCGACACAATCTTGGAAGGAATCGTAACCGTAAAGGTGCTTCCGACATTGAGCTTACTTTCTACTGTAATATCGCCCCCCATGGCGTTTGTAAGAAGCTTGCTGATTGCCATGCCAAGCCCGGTTCCCTTGATGCCCTCCTGGTTCCTGTTTCGTTCCTGACTGAAGGAATCGAAGATTTTATCAATGTATTCCTCCGATATTCCGATTCCGGTATCTTCACAGCGGTAAGTCGTGATTACATGGGTATCATCGGTTTTCTCCTGTGTTACAGACAGACGAATCCATTTTCCTTCCGGTGTAAACTTAGCTGCGTTACCGACAATGTTCATCAGAATCTGTTTTGTTCGGGTGACATCCCCCTCGATGCAGGGTTCCGTAATATTCTTCTCTACAATAAACTCCACACCCCGGTTTTTGATGTTGTCCGCCTGCATCGCTGCAATCTCATCAATCAGCGAGGAAACCAGCATCGGTTCTTCCACAATATCTACTTTTCCAGCCTGAAGCTTAGATATATCCAAAATATCATTCACCAGCGACAGTAGATAATTTGCTGTGCTGTGAGATTTTATCAGCCATTCCTTAATTTGTGGTTTTTGGCTCTCGTCATCAATATTTACCATGATTAGATGATTCATACCAATCAGACCGTTTAGTGGTGTCCGTATCTCGTGGCTCATATTGGAAAGAAATTCTTTCTGGGATTTGGCCGATGCTGTTGTCCGTACTGTTTTCAACTGTAGCCGCATGATAATAAGCAGCATAATAAAAACAGTGACCATAGCCACCACCGCCATTGTCATGCTGAGAGATACAAAGGTTCGCTTCTGTTCCGAAAAAACTTCCTCATTGACAGACATGATAAAATACAAGTCAAAATTATCATCAAAGGGGATAAAGTAAAAAAGCTCCTTGCCCTTCTCTCCGGCATGAGAATGATAAAACCCAAAGGTTTCCTGGTTTTGAAGTTTTTCCTGCACCTCCTCATTTGTCAGCTCGGAGCTTTCGGCAGTTGCCAGGTGTTCGTACAGATTGTTTTGTTTGTTTAGGTAAATCTCTTTGTTGATGTTGACGATATAGTTTCCGTTCATGTCTATCAGGGCGCTGTGGCCGCGGACTTCCCCGTCTTTAATAAAGCTGTCAATTACCATATTGTCCTGAATCAATGAGATATCGCTGATGCCAATCAGTGCAAACATTTTCTTGCCTTCTATACTATAGTCATGCAGCCGGATACCATATAAAATATTTTCTTTTAGCATCCATCCGCCTTCTGCTTTATCATCAAACCGAACGACGACTTTCTCCTCACCATTTTCAAAATAAGGCAGAAAATCCAGATTCCTGTTCAGCGTATTGGTATCAGGCGTATAGACAACATATTTGTCTGTGTAGACAGTACCGTCCTCCGCAACCAGATAGATGTGAGTAAAACCGCTGGAAGCACATTCCAGATTGATTCTTGTCTCAACATCTTCAATGGTCTTGCATTCAAAGCTGACAAACCGTTCCCGAATTTCATAGAGGTCCTCCCAGCAGATTTCAATATACGCTTGAATGGTCGCTTTATCGTGTTCTGCGATTTCACTGATAGAATTAATAATGTTTTTCGAGATTGTCCGATTCATTTGCCTGACATAAAAGAATATTGCCAGACAGACAATCAATGATGCAGAAACAATGATCAGCAGATAAAATAATCGATGTTTCTTTTTCACTTTTGCACCTCTTGTTATATTTTTTTACACTTTTCTACGCATATCATATACCTTTTTACAAAAAAAGTCTATTGGATTTTCTCATTTATTATTGCTACAAAATATTATTAATAATCCAATTATGGCTATCGATACTTTACATATTCTAAAAAACGTTTCACTGCCAGAGAACAGTTTTTCTTGCTTCGCAGAGCAAGTCCGATATTACGGAATGCAGGAACATCCAGCTCTTTTGCTATGATTTTATAGGGGATACGCTGTAGGATAAGCTGTGGCAGTATACTGATACCCAAACCGCTCTCCACCATAGACATTATGGCATAGTCATCCCATGTAGTAAAATGTATTTTAGGGGAGATGCCACATCGTTCAAATATCTCCGAAATCTCAGCCTTGGCTCCCTTTTCCAACAGCATAAATGGATAGTCGGCAAGTGCCTTTATAGGAAATCGGTTACAGTCGGCAAGGGCATGACCTTCCGGCAGTACGACAAGGAGTTTATCCTGCTCCAGAAAACAGGTTTCCAAATCCGGATGTGTCGGCAGTCGCAGAAAACCACAGTCAACACGTCCTTCCAATATCCAGTTTTCAATTTCCGTATAATCCCCTAATAATAATTCATAATCGATGTTTGGATAATCCTTTTGGAATTGCGTTATGATATTAGGCAGCCAGTGGGTAGCTACGCTGGAAAATGTTCCGATTCGGATGATTCCGGATTGCAGACCGTTTATCTCATCAACCTGTGTCTGCAGCTTTTGATATTCCTCGCAAACCTTTTTGGCATAGGGCAACAGGGAAAGGCCATCTGAGGTTAAACGGACACCGGAACGGTTGCGTTCAAGAAGTGATAGGTTCCATTCCTTTTCCAAATCGTTAATCATACGGCTGATTCCTGATTGGGAATAATTTAACTTTTCTGCAGCTTTCGTAAAGCTTCCGTACTCAACCGTTTTAACAAAGGCCAGGTATTTCTGAATGTTCATATCCATAGCTTTCCTCATTTCTGTGCCGTTTTCTGTACTGTTTACATATTTGGAGTGCAGTATAGATAAGGACACGTAATTAATATTATCATACTTATTTGATTTTATCATGTTAATCATGATAAATATGCGTTTTTGTAATGCTATGCTTTATGATAAGCTATACAAGAAAGGTTTTCAAGCCCTCGGATAAATAAAGGCTATAAAGTGAAAGACCAGGGCTAAATTTATAGTAGAAAGGAAGTAGATACCATGTTTTATGTAAGCAATATTTACCAAACAGCACCGGAAACGTGTCAAACTCCTTTACAGGAAAAAACATATCAGACACTGGAACGGCTCCAGATTCCCTTTGAACGGGTTGAGACGGATGAGGCGATTACCATGGAAGACTGTATTCAGATTAATAAAAAGCTGAATATGGAAATGGTAAAAACATTATTTCTTTGCAATCGGCAGCAGACCGCCTTTTATCTGTTTGTTACCATAGGCAATAAGCCCTTTCGAGCTAAGGATTTTAGTAATGCATTAGGGGTTTCACGGGTTTCCTTTGCACCCATAACGCTCATGGAAGAAATGCTGGGTACAAAGGTAGGTGCTGCAACTATCTTCAGTGTGATATTGGATAAGCAAAATAAGGTGCAGATTGTATTAGACCAGGCTGTTGCCGCATCTGAATGGTATGGATGCAGTGATGGGATAACTACAAGTTATATGAAAATAAGAACGGAGTATATCACAGATGCGTTCCTGCCATTTGTAAAGCATATTCCGGCTATTATCGAGGTGTAATTATGGGACTTTATTATAATCGGATTGTTGTCAAGGTAGGCACTTCTACACTTACAAATGAAATAGGGCAGAATAATCTGAGAGCCTTTGATTGTATCGCCCGGGTATTATCAGATGTACAAAATATGGGCTACGAGGTTATTCTTGTATCATCTGGTGCAATCGCAGTAGGAATGAACAAACTGCAAACGAAATCGCATCCTTCCAGTATGCGGATTAAACAAGCTGCAGCTGCTGTAGGTCAATGTAGTATCCTGTATTTGTATGATAAGTTTTTTAGTGACTATGATAAAACGGTTGCACAGATTTTACTAAATGCCGAGGATATAGAAAATGAAGAAAAAAAGGAGAATTTGATTAATACATTTGATACACTATTAGAAATGGGTATTATTCCGATTGTGAATGAAAATGATTCCGTAAGCTATACAGAAATACAGTCAGAGGATAAATTATTTGGTGATAATGACATGTTATCTGCTGTTGTTTCTGTATTGTGCAGGGCAAAGAAGCTGGTTATCTTTTCAGATATAGATGGCTTTTATGATAGTGACCCGCGTTTACATCCGGATGCAAAGCTGATTGACTGTATATCAGAAATTGACGAAAGGATATTGTCGTTGGCTGGAGGAGCTGGCTCCCGGCGGGGAACTGGCGGTATGAAAACAAAGCTGCAGGCAGCGAAGCTGGCTACTGCTCAGGGAATCGATACCATAATTACAAATGGCAAAGACCCGGCTGCTTTATATAAAATAGTAAAAGGGGATAAAGCAGGGACAATATTTATTGGTAAAAATAAAGAATAAAAGAATCCTGTAAAATAGATGATTTTTATAACTTATTAGTGGAAATAATTTTGGAATTTGATATACTTATATAAGGAATGATAGGTTAAATGACGATTTTACAGGAGGGGTAATTCCGTATTATGAAAAAATCAAATAAGTTATATAAGATATGGAAAAGAACACTGACATCTGTTATCTATTTTGCAGAAGCTTTTATTCTGATAGTGGGAATAACCGCCTGTGGGGTGAAGAATGACGGTGCCGGTTCACAGCCGGGAACAGTTATATCCAGTGATACCCGGCTGGGAACTGAACAGTCGGATATAACCCAATCCGGTACAGCACAGTCTGATAACATGCAGTCCGGTACACCATCATCTGACACCACACAGGCGGAACTGATTCGTCTTGAGGATGCAAAGCAGGCAGCGCTTATAGATGCAGGGGTATCTGCTTCGGATGTGATATATACAAAAGAAACCCTGGACTATGAAAATGGTATTGCTGTATATGATATTGAATTTTATATAGATAATGTAGAATACGAATATGAAATAAATGCGGTAACAGGTGCAGTATACAGCAAGAATGTGGAGACACATCAAACGCAGACAGGATATGGAGAGCAGACCGGAGCCTCGGAAATGTACATTGGCGTCGACAATGCAGCATCGCTTGCCTTGAATCATGCGGGATTTTCAGAGAAGGATGTGAGCCGTCTGAGGACGGAGTTTGATATGGATGATGGGCAGGCAGTGTATGAAGTAGACTTTGACAAGGACGGAAGGGAATATGAGTATAAGATTAACGCAATAGACGGTTCCATTCTGGAGTATGAAGTGGATTGAGGGAGGTAGCAGTATGCAGAACATTTTAATCGTAGTAGATATGCAGAATGATTTTATTGACGGTGCTTTAGGTACAGCCGAAGCGGTAGCAATCGTGCCAAAGGTGGCTGAAAAAATTCGTAGCTTTTCCGGAAAAGTATTATTTACCAGGGATACTCATGAAGAGAATTATATGGATACCCAGGAGGGCCGTAATCTGCCGGTTCCACATTGTATCCGAAATACAAAGGGCTGGGAAATCCGGGAAGAATTGGAAGCATTGCGGAAGGAAGCCCCGATTGATAAGGTGACCTTTGGCTCTGCTGAGCTTGGGAT
Source organism: Clostridium sp. (assembly GCA_023667695.1). GTDB lineage: Bacteria > Bacillota > Clostridia > Lachnospirales > Lachnospiraceae > CAG-632. Next base: position 11,029 of record JAMOZY010000042.1, read on the forward strand.
AAGGCTGAAGGCGGCGAATGAAGAGGAAGCCATTCAAAGTATTACCTTAGTGGGACTGTGTACGGATATCTGTGTGATTTCCAATGCCATGGTGTTGAAGGCATTTTTACCGGAGACGGAGATTATCGTGGATGCCGCCTGCTGTGCCGGGGTATCACCGGAAAGCCATCAAAGGGCATTAGAAGCAATGCAGGTATGTCAGATTAGGATTGAGAATTAAGTTTGTTCAGAGGACTATCCTGCAAGGAGGAAAAGGGGTTATTATGAGGAAAGCCTGTAAAAGCCAGCATTATCATATATTTACAATACTGCTTATTATCGCGCTCATAGGACTTGTTATTACGTTTATTGCAGCATATTATGCCGGAACAGGCAGAAAGGGATTACTGGGTGATTCCGGAAGGAATCTATTGATTCCCTTAAAGGAGCAATGGGAGCAGGTGGAAGAAAACCGGGGCGAAGCTGTTTGTTATCAATACTATATTTCAGAAGAAGAGAGCCTTATGTTCTCTGTTACTGCATCTGCGCCAATGGATGTATTCTTAGAAGAGGAATTGCTTCTCCATTTTGAAAATCCGGAAAAAATTAATGTGCGGCCGGCTTATTTTATTGAGCTGCCGGCAGACAGTGCCGGAAAAAAGCTGACATTAGCCATAACAGGAAGCGCCTCTTCACAAAAGCAAATCTGTGATAGTGCTTATATTGGAAGCCACAGGGCTGTTATTGTATATTTTCTGCACAGGACCATATATACCTGTTTTATCAGCGTGTATTTGATGTTGTTAGGTATGATGCTGATTTTGGCAAATACTATGTTATATGCTCAAAGGAAAGAAAAGGTGTACCAGAACACACAATTAACCTATCTGGGGTTATTTATGCTATCATCTGGCATCTGGATGTTACAGGATTCCCAGTTTCTTATGCTATTTACCGACAATTTTTGGAAATTGGGCTTATTTTCTTCTGTGGCATTTTGCCTGATGCCGGTATTCTTTGTGCTGTTCATTCAAAAAATGCTGGTGGATTTCGGGGAACAAAATGCGGAAAGTAAATATTTGAAATATCTGACGCTGCCACATTTTTTAACGATGTGTCTTTATATGACACTCTATGCCGTCGGCTCACCTGCAAAGGAATATACCTTGCCTTTGGAACACATATTTATTGTGGTTACCCTTGGAATGTGTCTGTTCGAGTGCAGAAAAAACATTCGTGATACCGGCAACCGGAACATTCGAAACATCATATATGGATTTATGTTGTTCACGCTGTTATGTATTCTGGCATTTATGTGCTATTACTTTATACCGGATATTCCATATGCCGGGATTTATTCGCTGGGCTTCGTTATCTTTTCTATTATTTTGGCAAATGCGGCTATTCGCAGAATGGTAGATATCATTCAGAGTGCTACGGAACGAGAAACCTATCAACGGCTGGCATATATTGATATGCTAACCGGAATCGGTAACCGCACCGCCTATACAAAGGCATGTAACGACATGCAGGAACCGCCTATTTGTATTATGCTTGATATTAATGGGCTGAAGTTTGTAAATGACAGCCGGGGGCATCAGGAGGGGGATGCGTTGATTATAGCGGCAGCAAACAGTATCGTAGCGGCTTTTAGCTCCAAGGGACTTTGCTTCCGGGTGGGCGGTGATGAATTTGTAGTATTATTAGACACAAAATATAAGGATGAAGTAACCGATATGATGCAGGCGCTTCAGGATGCCATTGCAAAAGAAAATGCCACACGGGATTTTCCGCTGTCTATAGCCTGTGGCTATGCGGTACCTCAAGATGCACAGGATTCATATGACCGCATCTATCGTGAGGCAGATGAAAAAATGTATGCCCATAAACGGAAAATGAAAGAGAAGTTATATTATTCTGTCCAATAATCCGGGAGGAAACGTTAGGCTAACGGGAAAGGCAGGGCGTTTTACTTGGTGACTGCTACAGGGTATTTGATTATTGACACAGATATTTATTCGTGACATACTGAATTTAATAAAAATAGAGGGTCTAGGAATTAAAAATAAAAGACACAAAATAATGAAGTACGTTTTTATATTGGAATATTCAAAAGAGAAAGGGAAAAGCTGTGGCTGGCCAGATTATTATAAAGAAAGATGAAATTGAAGAACATGCAGAAGAGCTTATAACTGTAACGCAATATTTTCGGGAAACGCTTCTGAATTCTGTTGATAACCGGTCAACTATTTCTGCAAACAATAATGCACAGGAAGCGTTTGCTGACAGTCAGAAGGCTCTTGCCCGGTTTGGAGAAGCCTTAGAGCAAGAGGCGGAGCAGATTCGAAGTCTGAACCTGACATTTCAGGAGCTGGATGAAATGATGGGAAAACTGCTGGAACAGGGTATGCGGTATCCGACGATAACTACTCTGAATTAGTATTCAAGAATATTTACATGTATTATAGGGAAGGAATTCAGTCAAATGGAAGAAGTACAGGAAGAATTATATCAGCAGCTCCGGAAGCTGGAAGCGGAGGAAGAAAAGGAACGGCGTTACATAGACCGGTTGGTGCATATGGAAGGGGAACAAGAGGGTGTTTTGTTTGAACGAAAGCAGATATTGGAGCGGGAACTGGAAACCTGGTCCGGTGGAGAGCAGATGTCATATGACATAATAGAAGAAAAGAGACAGGTGCTGGCTTCGATTCAAAATGAGAATTATGAGTATTTGGAAGAACTAGAACAGGAAAAACGACGGATTATAACAAAAAGCGAAGAAAAACGAGATGCTCTCTATCATTGTATTCACCGATTATCCCGGTAGTATAGAAATGGTCAGTAAAGGTATTCAAATGCAGAAACAGGGAATGATGAAATCGTTATGATAATTAAGGAGGAACGCAGATGAATGAGGATTCCTATTTAGACCCGGATGCAATCCGGCAGCAGAGTGTTTCTGCCTTGTGGCAGTTAGGAGAGGATAGTACTGCCCTAAAGACCGCTCTCGAATACATCAGTCGATTTATTGAGAATGATGAAATACAAAGCGAAAGCTTCCAGGTACTGAAACAGCAAATGGAGGCTTATCGGTGTGTAGTAAAAGCGCTGCTAGAGGCTATTCAACAGGATGCGGAGGACCATTCCACCCTTCAGCGAGAGGTAGGATATGAGATTTTGTCCGGAGCAGACATCCTAAGGCAGAAGCAGTTGGCAGAAACAGAGATGGAGCAGGAGCGGCAGATGATAGCATACTGTAAAACACAGATGCGTGCTTATGCAGACCATTTGCTTACCTATGAGCATTATGCCTGGCTGTTGGCAAAATATGAATACATGCTGACCCTGGATGAGGAGCTTTACCGGTACTGTCAGGGGAAGGAAGCACAATATGACGAGATTGAATCCCGAACTGCAGGATTGTTCCAGAGGGGAAAAGAAATCCGTACTATAGCAGTAATTGCTATGGAAGAACTGGGAAAAGCATTTCAGGGCGGGAAATATACTTCTCCGCCCTTTGGCATGTGGCAGACTGCCCTGGGCTGTGGAGAGGAGCGAAAAACCCTGAGTGAAGCAGGAGGACTCTATAAGCAGCAGGTGGTAGAGGGCTTCGAGACGGTTCATCCGGAAATTGCAGAGCGGTTTAACCGGCTTTTGCAGAGTAAGGGCTGTGAAGAACTGACTATGGGAGATATATTGAATATCAAGTATCTTGCCTACACAGCAGAAGAGCCGTATCGTTCCCTGTATCTGGAAAAGCTGGATGCCTATTGGATATCGGATTTGTACGGAGAAGACGAGGAGAAAAATATGGATACCTTTTATGGAGTGGGACGGCATATCACCCTGAACTATCCGGAGTCCTTTCTACAGGATAAAAGGGGAGCTTATACTTCCTTTTTTCATGAAACCGGACATGGAACCGATTATTACATGGTATCCTTTTTCAGCCATCGGTATCAGTATGAGGACCCGGAAACCGGAGAGAAGCATAGCCTGTATGAGCTGATTGAAGCAGATGTGTATGAGAATGTACGGGAGCATATCCGGGCATGTGACGCGTCTTTGACGGAGGAAGAAGTGGAGCAGGTTCTGCAGTCTATTCAGTATGGTGGAAGTGAAGAAGATTTGCAAGATGTAAAACTTGAAAAAATCAGAGATGATGTCTTACGGATGTATGACACAGAGCTTGCCGGACCTACAATGTCAGCAGTTTGTGATGTCTATGGCGGAATAACAAATCAGAATATCAGTTCTGCTCAGGGCTATGGGCATGGACCGGAAGAAGGAAAACCCTTTCTATACTGGTATGATGTAGTTGGACAGCCTACGAATAAACAGTCTTCTGAGTTATGGACGGAATATTTTTCTTATCAGATGACGGGGAATGAAGAGGCACTGGAGCAGATAAGAGCATATTATCCCAGAGCCAGTGAGGCAATGGATGCCATGACAGAAGAGATGGCAAGGCGGACAGTGAGGTGAGGGGATATATGAAGAGGCTGTGGAAAAAAGGTGTGGCAGTTTTAGGATTGATACTGATATCTGGTTCATTGATATATGGTGATGCCTACCAATTAAAGGAAGAAACTGATGAGAATGAGGAGACAGAATTAATGATTGATGAGCAGTATCTGATAGAGCAATATGGACTTACAAAAGAAGAATTAGAAGAAGTTGACGTAGAAGGTTTTATTGAAGTGTGGATTGAACCGGCTCTTGCTGATGGAAAAATACTGGATAGTGATATAGTCAGGAATTATTTAAGAATTGAAAAAGCATATAATGAGCATTTAGAAGAACTGGCAAATATGAAGGACGATTACGCCTGGATGTTTGACGAAGAAAGTAAGGGAGGCTATAAGGATAAATATCTGGAGGATATTACAGTCATCGCCATTCGGTCAAGCAGCGGCAGTTATCGGGAAAGCGTAATCTATGATTTGGAGAATCGGGTCTATTACTTTGGGGAACTGGTAAATGTAATCGAGGATTATTCCCAGGCAACCGCCTCTGGAGAATTAAGGGATGAGGATGTAGAAGCCATCCGGAAGCTGGCGGAAGAAGCCCAGATTGATGACTGGCCGGCAAAGTCCGGCTGGATTCGTCCCCGGGATCATGATTACTCCACCTTTGTCATGCGGATTGCTACCAGTGACGGAAGTGTTTACGGCTATAGGGGCGAGCGTTTGTTTCCTTCTCCCTTTGTGCCGTTTTATAAAGGAATGAAGGAGCAGGTGGGATTGTAATTAAATTTTTACAGATGGGATAGAAAATTATTTGATGAGAACCCACAGCCAGTGAGGCAATGGATGCCATGACAGAAGAGATGGCAAGGCGGACAGTGAGGTGAGGGATATGAAGAATTATTGGAAAAAAGTTTTGGAAGTCTTTGGATTATTGGTGATATCTGGTTTGTTGATATACGGTGATATATATAGGTCAGCGGAAGAAAAGAGGCAAGAAATGGAAGAAATAAAAATACGAGAGGAAGCGGCAGTAATTGATGAACAGTATTTGATGGAAAACTGTGGTGTGACAATGGAGGAATTAGAAGGGGTTGATGTGACGGATTTTGTAGAAAGGTGGGTGGTGCCGAGACGGATAAGAAGAGGATTTCTTGATGATGCTGAAATCGGAATGATGCTGACTTCGTATAAACAATGTAGAGAAATTTTAGATGAAGTAGAAGAACGTCAGAGAAATGCTAAGGACGATTATGCCTGGCTGTTCGATGAGAAAGAACGAGGAGGCTATAAGGATAAATACCTGGAGGATATTACAGTCATTGCCATTTGGGCAAGCAGTGGAATGTACAGAGAAAGCGTAATCTATGATTTGGAGAATCAGGTCTATTACTTTGGAGAGTTAGTAGATGTAACCGAGGATTATTCCCAGGCAACTGCCTCTGGAGAATTAAGGGATGAGGATGTAGAAGCTATCCGGAAGCTGGCGGAAGAAGCCCAGATTGATGACTGGCCGGCAAAGTCCGGCTGGATTCGCCCTCAGGATAATGATTACTCCACCTTTGTTATGCGGATTGCTACCAGTGACGGAAGTGTTTACGGTTACAGGGGCGAGCGTTTGTTTCCTTCTCCCTTTGTGAAGTTTTATAAAGGGATGAAGGAGCAGGTGGGATTGTAATTCGTTTTTGAAATTGAAAAGAAAGTCCGTTAAAATGCTGCAATAATATCGTTTATCGGAGAAAATGTATCTTTCGTCGGAAAATGCCGGATATGATTTTAACTGAAATTACACTATATGCAGAATAGCAAAGAAATTCGGCTATCGTTTAAATGTTAGGGTAAAGTTTTTGTAGGAAAAATAAATAGATAAAGGAAAGAGCACCTA
>JAMOZY010000043.1 GCA_023667695.1 Clostridium sp.
ATAGGTGCTCTTTCCTTTATCTATTTATTTTTCCTACAAAAACTTTACCCTAACCGTTTCTCCTTCCAGGAATGGCTTCCTCCATCACAGTGGAAAAATAATTCCATATTGCAATTCCAATGCAGGTATGTTATTTTGGTAGCGTTAAAACCAAATATAAACACACGAACAGAGGCGATGCGGCCGTAACGGCAAAAGCCAGGCGCAAAGCTTAACAAGGGAATGGGGATTGCCTTGAGGGGGGACCCAGCGCAGCTGGGGAGAGTCCTTGAGGCGGACAGCAGAGAATTGCAAGTGTAGCCAGGATTTAACCTGAGGGGGGACCCAGCGCAGCTGGGGAGAGTCCTTGAGGCGGACAGCAGAGAACTGCAATCTTGAAATGCATAAAGCCCCGCGTTTACCAACACCGTGTGCATTGAGGCGCTTGTCCGTTGGCGAAAGCCGGTCATTGGGGATTTCCCTGAGAAGGCAGGGCAGGAGGCTGTTTGAGGTGCGAGTCGGGAGACCTACTGTTTTGTGGGAATTTTACTGTAGAATGGTTATGGTGATATTCTGCCCTTTTTTGGGTTGGATATTGCCATTTTTTATACCATAGTATGCAGAAAAGCTGCCGGTGGCAGGTTTTCTGTATGTCATAGCAGGCAGAATCCGCCTTTGGAAAGGGCATGTAGGAAAAGAGTGAAAAGGAGGAAGTCATATGAGAAAGCGAATCGCTGCAATACTGCTGGCATTCGTCCTGATATTGGGACAGGTACCCGCAGATGCTTTTGCAGCAGTAACCATTAACGACGTATTGGGTTCCTTACCGGTTTCGGCGAACCCAGGTACGGGAACAACGGCCTGGAAGGCAGCGGAGGGCGGTATATTACAGTCCGGAACAAAGGGAAAAGCGTATTCCACCGGTACCCTGACCCTGACCTTTACGGCAGATACCCATTTCAGCTTTGAATATAAGGTATCTACAGAGGAAAAGTATGATAAATTTACCGTAACCCATGGCAGCACCACGCTGGTTAACGAAGTCAGCGGAGAAATCGACTGGACCAGAATAGAGCTGGATGCAGCAGCCGGAGATGTTCTGACCTGCGTTTATAAAAAAGACGGTTCTGGGGATAAAGGCGATGATTGTGTATATCTGCGGAATTTTTCCGCCGGTGCGCCGCTGGTGATTACCTTTCATAGCAATGAAGAATCCGGCACACAGAATATCTATGGCGGAAGCGGAACCCTTCGGGCAAATACATTTGTCCAGGCAGGGAAGGTATTTGCCGGCTGGGCTACAGCACCGGAGGAGGAGGTCGTTTATCCGGATGGTGCAGCGATTACCCTGGAAGAGAATCTGGATTTGTATGCGGTATGGTCTGGCGCCTATACGGTAACCTTTGATAACCAAGGAACCAGTTCGGAAGTATATGTAGCACAGAATTATGCCATTGGAGCAACGAATATTCCGACAGTAACGGCGCCAACCGGCTACTTATTTGACGGCTGGTATAATGGTGAAGAAAAGCTAAGTCCGGAAACGGTTATTACAGAGGACATAACCTATACCGCCAGCTTTCTGCCTATTCCATATACTATAAGCTTCCATGCCAATGGCGGAATCGGAAGCATGGAAAAAATCTCAGCGCGATATGATACAGATGTCACTTTGCCGGAAAGTGGATTTGTCCGTCAGGGTTATTCCTTCCGGGGCTGGGCAAAATCCTCCTATAGTTCTTCTTCCGATTACCAGCCGGGCAGTACTGTGAGGAATCTGAAAAATCAACAGAATAGCGAGCAGATTCTTTATGCCGTGTGGGGTGGCGACCCGGTCCATGTGACGGTTGATTTGAATTATAAGGGGGCGGATTCCATCCAGCGTACGGGTGTGGTTGGTGAAAATTATAACTATATCCGGGAAGATAATGGGAACAAGACCTTCAGCACCCTTTCGACACCGAAGCGGGAGGGATATAATTTTAAGGGCTGGTATGATGCCCCGACCGGGGGAACGGTTATCTCCACTTCATATAAATTCACAGCAGAGGATGCGGAGACCGGCATTACCCTGTATGCACAATGGGCGGAGGCTGTGACGGTTACCTTTGATGCGAATGGGGGCAGCTGTTCTACTAAGGAAAAGAGCCTTGACCGGGGAACGAGCTATGGAACGCTTCCAAGCTGCAGTTTGTCCGGCAAGAAGTTCGAAGGCTGGTATACGGCGCCAGAAGGTGGTGAGAAGGCGGAGAATAACAGGGTCTTTAATGAATCGACCACCCTTTATGCCCGGTTCCGCAGCTATCATATAACGGTCAGCTTTGATGCCAATGGCGGAAACGGTGCTATGGAACCCTTTATCTGTGAAAGCGGGATGACAAAGAACCTGCCGGTTTGTGAATTTACCCGGGAAGGCTATCGGTTTGTTCAGTGGACGACCATAAAGAATCCATCTTCCTGGCAGAGTCCAAAGTATTACGGGGAAGAAGGGTCATATACCTGGAGTTCCTCTTACAGTGACAGTACGGCAACTCTGTATGCTGTCTGGGAACAGGTAGAGGAGCTTACACCGGAAGGGATACTGACAGAGGCGGCGGATTCCTTAACCGGATATTTTACGCCAAAGTATGGAAGAGATACCAATGCAAATGAAGCAATGGAAGCATTGCTGGCAGCCAACGGATATGAGGATATTACGGTTACGATGAAGGAAGCGGCAGTTTATGACCGGGATGGAGGAAGCGCTTCCATTGATGAGGATGGTACGATTCATTATTATTACAATCCAAGCATGTCCGGCAGAGGCGGTGTGTATTTTGAAGCAGTATTCCTGCTCTCTTATAATGGAAGCAGTGTGGAAAAGACCTGGACCACCCATATGAACTGGGATGAGGCAAAAGCCAAAGAGACACTGCGGGCAGAGCTGAGCCGGCTCCAGCTTCCTACTGAGATTGGGGAAGACGGATTGGAGAATTTACCCCATTATCTGTTGACCGAAGGCGTATCCCCGGAGCAGGCGGATTATAATGATTATACGGATTTTGATGCCTGGGCGGCCATTACCTGGACCTCATCCTCGAATGCCATTACCATAGGAACCCTTCCGGGTTATCCGTACTATGCCCCTTATCCGGTTACCGTCCGTCAGGGAAATAAGGACCAGAAGGTGACCTTAACGGCGCATATGGTCTGGAACAGTGGTGATAATGTAGAGCTGTATAAGGTATATACGATTACCGTAACAGGCTCTGAGGCACAGGTTCCTTTGGAGGAGGAGCTGCAGACAAAGCTGGACAATGCACTGGAAACCGTGGGCTTGACCGACCTGGCCACAGGAGAGCCTCTGGACCTTACCAGAGTGACAGGAGATATTCAGTTTCCGACTACAAGAGATATGCACATTGACGGCAAATATCAGCCAGTGACCATTACCAGCAGCAATCCGGATGTGATTCAGACCTGGGATACGAATAATGCTGCCAGTGCCATCGTCTATCGTCCTCTACCGGGAGAAGAACCGGCAGCGGTTACGCTGACAATAAGGATTACGGATAAGGCAACCAATACAGTCGTTTCCCGTGAAATACCGGTAACCGTATTGCCATTGACCCAGAAGGAGATTGCGGATGAGCTTGCCCTGATGGAGCAGGTGAAGGCCCATTACTTTGACGGTATTAAGGGCGGGAATGAGGACCCGGAACATATTACGGCAAATCTGTCGCCATTCTTTGAAGCTTATTCAGATGAAGCCGGCAATCTGGTCTGGGTATATCGGAACAGTGAGAAGAAGGGCAATGGTATCGTGCCGGCTGCCATGGACGGCTGGTATGATACGGAGCAGTGGCGGCTGTTCAAATCCAGCAATATGGACGTGATTACCCATGAGAATCTTCTGGTTACCAGACAGGCGGAGCATAAGGCGGTGACGATTACAAGCTGGCTTTCCAGCGAATCCATGGAACGATATGCAGAGCGTTATCCGGAGCAGGAGGCATTTCAAAAATTAGCCAACCAGCCGGTTACGGTTGACCTAATCGTAATCGGAACCAATCCGACAACAGACAAGCCGGAGCAGAAGAATCGAACGGTTACCTTTACGCTGCGTGATACGGAAAGTGAATGGCTGACGGCAACGGTAAGTGAGCTTCCGGAGGGTACTACGGTGGCAGAGGTATTTGCCAGGGTATTAAAGGAACATGGATATACCTATATGGGAAGCAGCTACATCCGCTCCATTACCCGACCGGACGGAACCACCCTGGCAGAGCTTGCATATGGGCTGAATTCCGGCTGGAAGTATAAGGTGAATGGGGTAGCGCCATCCAAGGTAATTACCCAGCAGACCCTTGAGGATGGAGACCAGATATGCTTTTATTATACAAATGATTACACTCAGGATGTGGAAGAAGGAACCGGAGATAAAAAAGAGCCGAGTGCAGCTCCTGAGATGCCGAGCGTCAATGGAGAAAATATATACATAACCGTTGGTAATAAAATAGAAACTACGGCGCCGGCTGTCTTTGGCAGCGAGTGGATGATACTGGGACTTGTCCGAAGCGGCAGAGAAATACCAGAGGGGTATTATGAAAATGTTGTACAATATGTAAGAGGAAATATAGATACACAGGGCAGACTGGACCCGTCAAAATCAACGGAGAACTCCCGGCTGATTCTTTCCCTGACGGCAGCAGGCTATGATGTAACCAATGTAGATGGTCATAACCTGTTACAAGGCTTATCCGACTTGAATTATGTGAAGAAGCAGGGGGTAAACGGACCGATTTATGCATTGATTGCACTGGATAGTAATCATTATGAAATTCCGGCAGTTGGTGCAGGCGGTGTACAGACTACCCGGGAAAATCTGATTCGGGCGATTCTGGATTCCGGAATTCTGGATGACGGTCCGGTTACCGGCAGCAGAGGAAAGGCTCCAACGGCATTAGCGGTGCGTACCATGCACCGGAAGGGGACGAATCAAGGTGCCGATTCGGAGACAATTGCCATGGCAATTCAGGCGTTAGCGCCATATTATAATGAAAATAAAGAAGTACGGGCAGCAGTGGACCGAGGATTAAAGCGTTTGTCAGAGCTGCAGCAGGCGGATGGTGGTTATGCCAATGCATATGGCACCAGTGCAGAGTGCAATGCACAGGTTATCGTAGCATTAACTGCATTGGGAATTGACCCTCATGCAGACAAGCGTTTTGTCAAGGAAGGCGGAAGTGTAGTTGACGCCTTGTCAAAGTATTATGTATCTAATAAGGGCTTTACACACGAGGCAGGTCAGGATGCAGATGCCATGGCAACGGAGCAGGGCTACTATGCATTAGCAGCATATTACCGCTTTTTGACCGGGCAGACAGCCTTGTACGATATGTCAGATGTGAAAATCCGGACCTCCGGTGTGCTAAATGCAGAGAATACGGAAGGCTTAGAGGAAGCAGGCGGTTCTGCGGAGGAAGCTGGAGTTATCAGAGGAAAAACACCGGATACCGGGGATAAAGCAGCCGTTGCAGGGTACGGAAGCCTTGCACTGCTTTCCATGCTGGCACTGGCAGCGCTGCTTGTAACGAAGAAAAAGCACCAATCATAAAAATATAGGAGACAGATTATGCCCCAGCCGGGCAGGCAGAGAAAGATGTTGAGTCTGCTACCGGCAGGGGCATATTTTTATTCCCGCGGGCAACGAGCCAAGCGGCTGCTTGCAGCGGGGTTGTTGACTTATGCAGATAACATGTATTTGTGACAGGATGGGCAAAATTAATTATAATAAAATGAACCTTTTATTTGTTTATTCCGTCTGCTTATCAGAGGATACTATGACGGATAGGAAAATGACATCATACCGGAAGGAGAGCTTTAGATGGAACAAAATATGACTGCACTTGTGACAGAAGCAGAAAAAGGAAGTCAGGCTGCGTATGAGGCGCTGTATCGGGAGACAAAGCAGATGGTATATTTTACCTGCTTTGGTCTGCTGCAATCAGAAGCAGATGCAGCGGACCAAATGCAGGAAACCTATGTTACAGCATTTCAGAAGCTGGACATGCTGGAGGAACCGGAGAAGTTTCCCGCATGGATAAAACGGATTGCCATTAATAAATGTAAGGATTTTCTGCTCCAGAAGAAAAGCTGGCTGCCCTTGCTGGAGGAGGAGGACATTCCGGTAGAGGAAGAGGATGTGGATTTTCTGCCGGAGGCTTATATTACGGTACAAAGTAAGCGAAGGATTGTACAACAGATTATGCAGGAGGAATTATCGGATATTCAGTACCGAACGGTTCTTTTGTACTATTATGATGAGCTTTCCCTGGCAGAAATCGCTGGGCTGATGGAATGCTCGGAGGGAACGGTGAAGTCCCGTCTGTATACCGCAAGAGAGCGGGTGAAGGAGGGGGTATTGAAATACGAGAAAAAGCATGAGGATAAGCTGTATTCTATTGCTGCATTTCCATTCTTCGTGCAATTACTGCGAAGGGAAGCAGAAGAATTACAGGTGCCGGAGGTTCCGTTAGACCTTTTACAGGGCAGAAAGAGCCGAAAGCCGGATTTCGAGGGGAGGGAGAATGCAAAGCAGGGTGCAAATCGAAATCAGAAAGGAGGAAGAACAGGAATGGAGAAACAGGGATTTTTCAGTACAACAGCAGGAAAAATAGCAGTAACAGTATTAGCGTTATGCATTGTCGGGGGTGGACTTGCCGGTATTCTGATTGCAGTTAGTCATGGAGGGCAGAGAACGGACCAGGAAGGTTCATCGGCGGAAGGGAATGCAGATATAGATGAAAGGGAAGATGTGTCTGCCTCAAAGGACGAGGAATTTTTCTGTCAGGTTCCTTTTACAGATGCAGATACCGGCGAGGATTATTTAAGCGGTCATATACGGAGTGCTGTGTCTTATGATTATGAAGAAGATTACACGCTATCGTACCTGGTATTAGATGATAACCATAATTTATATAAATGTAAGTATGCTTCGGATATTGATGATGTTTATGAAGAAAATGATGCGATAAAATGGAACATAGAGCTTTTATATGAAAACACCAGCCTGGAAGGAATAGAAAAGTACTGGCTTATGGACCATTATGATATGAATACCAGAGAGAAAGCGTCCGGGGCGGATGGACATGAAGAATGCATGGTTATATATGGGAATGGATATGTGTACCGGGATGGGGAGGAATATAATCTGAATGCGATTCTTCCAATCAAAGAGCTGGGAGCAAATATTGGAAACGGTGAGCTTTTTATTGTTGATACAAGCGGGAATCTGCATTACTGGGCGAATGGTAAAGGGTTGGATAGTCTGGGTCCCGGCAGCTTATATCCGGAATACCAGCCGGTGGGATTTTTGAATTACTATGAGGCGCCGGTAAGTGATGAGCTGGTGCAGGGGAATTGTATGGATGTGGAATCAAGCAATGTGCTGATGTCGGATGGCAGATTAGTAGATTCTGATTCTCCGATAATATTTACGGAGGATTTTCGGGCAATGATAGATGTAGATAAATACACATATGAAGAGCGGGTAGTGATGGAAGGCGTGAAGGCTTTATATGAAGGAAATTTCAAAATGGCGGTTGAGGACAGCGAAGGTAAGATTCATGTGGGCGGACCCTACAGTCCTACATCCATCGGAGAGCTGGACCAGGTTGTAGACAGCAGCTATGAAGGAGAGATTCAGGGTATTTATGTAGGAAATCTAAACGCCATATTGCTGCAGACCACAGATGCGTATTACTATAGTGGTTATTGCTATGATGCAGATACAGAAATCATACCGTTTGCACCGCTTACAATACTGGATTCGGCACCTTCGCCGGTGAAGGAGGTCGTAGATATAGTGAGTATTGATAATGTTGAAATTCTCTTTCTGCTTGAGGATGGTACCGTCTGGGGCTATATCGATGATTAAAAACAATATCGGGACAGGAATACTGCAATGTTCCTGTCCCGTTTTATTTTAAATACACTTGAAAACATACGGTAATCGTCATAATATATTGATATCGGATGAAATTGTGAAATAGAGGGTCATTGCATATAGAAAGGAATACGATATGAGGGTATTAATTATCGGTGCCGGAGCTATCGGTATCGCAATCGGCGCCTCTCTGGAAAGCCAGGGAGTAGAAGTGGATTTTCTGGCCCGCGGCGCTACATTGGAGGCCATCCGAACCGGAGGGGTAGGCAGGACCGGGTTATTCGGGGATTATAGCTGTCCGGCAGAACGGATTGGAGCCTTTGGAGCATATGAGGAGCTTCCGGAGCAGGCATATGACTATGGAATCATCAGCGCCAAGACCATGGCAAATCCGGAAATCAGCGCCGCACTCTGGAATGCCCGAAGCTGTATGAAGTCCTCTGCAAGGCTTGTAATCATGCAGAATGGGTGGGGAAATGATGTACCGTACTTGGAGTATTTTCCGAAGGAGCAGGTATATAATGCAAGAGTCATTACCGGCTTTCAGCGGACAAGCCCCAATATCAGTAATATTACCGTACATACAGCGCCGATTCTGCTTGGTTCTCTGCATGGCTGTGAGAATCAGTGCATGATACCTTTACAGCAGGCACTGCTTGCTTCCGGCATTCCCACAGAGGTTACGGATGAGGTAGAGAAATTCCTGTGGGCGAAGATGTTATATAATACGACCCTGAATCCATTGGGTGCGATTCTGGGCGTCAATTATGGACGGCTGATGGAATCGGCGGCCTCCCGAAGGATTATGAACCGATTGATTGAAGAGACCTTTATGGTTATGAAAGCAGCAGGCTATTCTACGAACTGGGACAGCGCGGAGGAATATAAGGAAGTATTTTATGGGAAATTAATACCGGATACCTATCATCACCGGGCTTCCACCTTACAGGATATAGAAAAGAAGCAGAAAACAGAGATTGATACGTTGAACGGCTGTATCGTCAGCCTGGCTAAGGAGTATAATGTGGCAGTGCCGGCTCATGAAATGATTGTTGAACTGATTCATAGCATGGAGGATAATTTCTAACCGGATGCTCCGGCTTGGTCAGATACCCTGCAGCAGGGTGTTAGAGTTGTAACAAAGCAGCGCTTCGGGGCTTCCCTCGTGGTAGCCGCCAGATGGATGCGTATTCGCTGGTCTGCTGCTTGCAAAATAAAAGAAAGGGGTTTATGAACATGGGATTTTTGACAGGAAAGACAGTTATCATCACAGGCGGAGGAAGAGCAGTACTAAGTGACGGAAGATGTGGCTCAATCGGCTATGGCATTGCAACTGCTTATGCCAAGGAGGGGGCAAATATTGTAATCACAGGACGGAATGTGAAAAAGCTGGAGGATGCCAAGGAAGAGCTGGAGCGTTTGTATGGGGTTCAGGTACTTCCGATTCAGGCAGATGTTTCGGCAGATGCAGATAATGAGGCGGTAGTAGCCAATGTGGTAAAGCAGACTGTAGATACCTTTGGAAGCATTGATGTACTGATTAACAATGCCCAGGCTTCTGCCTCCGGCGTCCCTTTGGCAGAGCATACCACGGAGCAATTCAATCTTGCCCTGTATTCCGGGCTGTATGCTGCTTTTTATTATATGAAGGCATGTTACCCGTATCTGGCAGAAAGCAAGGGTTCTGTTATTAATTTTGCATCCGGCGCCGGCCTGTTCGGTAATTTCGGTCAGTGTGCTTATGCGGCAGCAAAGGAGGGAATCCGTGGTTTGACCCGTGTAGCGGCAACGGAATGGAGCAAGGATGGTATTAATGTAAATATTGTCTGCCCACTTGCCTGGACGTCCCAGCTGGAGCAGTTCCAGAATGCGTATCCGGATGCCTTTGAGCAGAATGTACACACGCCGCCAATGGGACATTTTGGTGATGCAGAGCTGGAGATTGGTCGTGTCTGCGTGCAGTTAGCTTCACCGGATTTCAAGTATATGACCGGAGAGACCATTACCCTGGAGGGCGGTCTGGGCCAGAGACCATAGAGCAGAGAGAAGAGGTAAAAGAGTATGTTAAAAGGAAAAGTCGCAATCGTAACAGGCGGTACCAGAGGAATTGGATTTGCCATTGTGAAAAAATATCTGGAAAATGGAGCGAAAGTGGTATTGTGGGGTTCCCGTCAGGAAACTGTAGATACGGCGCTGGCAAAGCTGAAGGAAGAGAATAGTGCCTGGGAGGTTACCGGTATGGCGCCGAAGCTGACGGATGCCAAGGCGGTAGCCGAAGCAGTAGAGGCAGTAAAGACGCAGTATGGGAGAATCGATATTCTGGTAAACAATGCAGGAATATCCCAAAGCACACCCCTGTATCAGTATACACCGGAGGAGTTTGATAAGGTCATAGACTTGAATGTAAAGGCATTATTTTATGCAATCCTGCCGACAGCCAGGATTATGAAGGAGCAGGGGGGCGGATGTATTCTAAATACCAGCTCTATGGTCAGCATCAGCGGACAGCCGGCAGGGGTAGGATATCCCACCAGTAAGTTTGCTGTAAACGGTATGACGATTTCTCTTGCCAGAGAGCTGGCGCCGGATAATATCCGTGTAAATGCCGTTGCTCCTGGCGTAACCAGAACGGATATGGTGGCAGCTCTGCCGGAACAGATGGTAGCAGCAATCTCAGCAAAGATTCCGTTGGGAAGACCGGGAGAGCCGGAGGATGTAGCCAATGCATTTGTCTATCTGGCAAGTGACCTGGCAGGCTATGTGACCGGTGAAATCTTATCGGTAGATGGTGCAGCAAGGGCATAAGGCATCTGTTTTTAAAAAGTTAAAATAGCCATCCTATTTTTCGGATTGGATATGAAAATGCTCCCTTCGAAGTGTTAAGTGATTTTTATCGTTTCACTTATCTGCTTAGAAGGGAGCATTTTGCTTGCCAATTATAAAGTAAACATGTAAATATATTCTTAATTCTGCAATATTTGGGCGAATTCTGCAATGAATATTGAAAAAAATCGCGGCTTCCATCAGTATTAAAATAATGCAGTCAAATAATATGAGATGCCGGCAGGGAGTGACTGCAGAAGCATCTTTCCCCTTTCGGCAGGAACAGGAGGAGAAGAAATGAGGCAAAAAGGCCCAAAACAAATTCTGTGCTATATACTGGTGCTGCTATTGGTATGCTCTGGTATAGTACGGACAGAGGATGCATATGGCGGAGAGGAAGGATTCATTCCCGCCCAATTAGCAGAAGTGCAGAAAGCAAAGAAAAAGGCTTTGGAATGGCTGGAAAAACAGCAGGGAGAGGATGGCCGGGCAGGGAACTCTCCACTGGTCAATGACACCTGTATGGTGCTGGAACAATTCCAGGAAGAAGAAATGGAGGCAGCTTCCCTATGGCTGGAGAAACAGCTTATGTTGGAGGAACATCAGAATACGGATATCCTGTCCCGTTCCTACTGTGCATTCCGAAAGGAAGAACTGCTGGAATGCCTGGTGTCTATGCAGAATCCGGACGGCGGCTGGGGGTTGACCTCTGATTATGAAAGTGAAGGATTGGACTCTATGCTGGCACTGGAAGCATGGGCGGATACGGAAGCTGGTCCGGAGAAACCGGTGTGCAGTAAGCTGATTACCTACTTGCGGAGCATCCAGCAGGAAGATGGCGGCTTTGCATATATGGAAGGAATGGAATCGGATTTGGTGCTGACCCTGCGGATTGGCATTGCCGCAGCCAGGCTTCAAGACCGGCAGACCGGAATCCACCTATCGCTGGGAATGCTGTTAAGAGACATTGACAAATGGATGGAAGGTCAGCCCTCGTCATCAGGTCTGACGGAAACCTTTGAGGAAGGTGCATATCGATGTCTGTATCGGCTAAACCGGAAAGCGGATATGGAAGGTGCGGAGGAAACATTGCTACAGGAGCTTCTTGCCCTTCAGCAGGAGGATGGAAGCTTTGGAGAAAGCATTTCCCATACGGTACTGGGCGTCCGGCTGCTGCGTGCATGGGAAGAATACTATACACCTTATGTCCGTATTGCAGATATGGAAACCTCTCTTTCTACCTACACCATAGTAGTAGGCAGAACCACGGAGCTGACGGTTACGACGGCCTGTGAGTATGCAGTAAACTATGATACGGGGGTTACATGGCGGCTTCTTCTCTGTGAAGGCGGGCAGGAAAGGGAGCTTTGGACACAGACCGGAACGCTGGATAAAGGTGAAAATGAAATCACATTTGAACATATGGTGCTGATTGTGGCAGAGCCGGGAAAGGAATATAGCTTGAAAGCGGAACTTCTGACAGCTGGGGAAGTTATCGGTGAAACAGATAGTACATTGTATGGGAAAGAAATTGTGGACCGGAAGCTGGTATTAGATGGAGAAGCTGTAGCCGGGGAAGCTTATACGGTCAGACTGTCCTGGAATGATGTGTCGGATGAGGATTATCGTTATGGATACCGAATCTACCGAAGAACCGGAGATGGAGAGTGGGAAACCCGTTCCTCCTGGGATGCGGAAGAAGAGGTCCGTGTTCTGAATATTTATCCGTGCAAACAGGCAGAGCATTACCTGATTGACTGGATGAATACTCCGTTAAGTGGGGAAGATACGCCGGCAGGTCAGAACCTGTTTGACATTGATACGGTACTGATTGACGATTACAACCGTGAGCCGGAACGCTATCTGAAGGATGAGGCAGGAAACTATCAGTATGACGTCTTATTCTTTGGCACCTATGACAGCAATGCATTCAAGGATTTGACGGAAGAATCCTATGAGGCGACACAGGCATTTGCCGATTCGGGCAGAGGAATCTTATTTGGACATGATACCGTATGTCTGCGGGGCAGAGAGGCACATCCGCAGTTTGCAAGGTTTGCAGACCAGATGGGGATTAAGCTGAGTACTACTTCTGCGGATATTGCATCCTCAAGAGTACGGGTGATAAACAGTGGGTTCCTGACCAGTTACCCATGGAAGATTGAAGGAGATATTACCGTACCGCCTACCCATTCTCTGGGACAGTATACCGGAGGTACACTGAAAGCAACCGTCTGGATGGAGCTGGACCGGGCCGGAAGCACAGACGAGGAAACCGGAGGCATCAGTAATGCTTATCTGTTCTCCCGAAACCAGCTTGCCATGATACAGACCGGTCACAGCAACGGAAGGGCTACGGATGATGAGCGGAAGATAATTGCCAATACCTTGTTTTATCTAAAGCAGCTGACTCATGATACGGAAGCAGTAGACCGTTCCGCTTATGACAAGGAAGCTCCGGCTGTGACGGAAAGCAGAATTCAGACGGATAGCGGTCAGACCAGGATTGAAATCTGTGGTGAGGATTATGGAACTCAATATGAATATTATGTGGAGGCAATTGCGGAAGGGGATGCAGAAGGAGCGTATCGAAAGGAGTCAAATCCGGTTGTTGTGGATATGGTCTCCGGTATTCGGGGATATCTGATTGGCATTAACGACAGCAGTACGGAAATGGACAATCTGATTTCTTACGATGCAGAGGGCAGATTGCTGAATCTGCACGAAAGCAATGCTTTGGGAAGCTATACTTATGTATGGGAGGAAGCTGGAGATACAGACCGGTATATTCATATCCGGGCGGTGGATTATGCGGGAAATATCAGTGAAGAAACAGTAGTCAAGCTGGAGGCTGGTACTACCGTTCCGGAGAAGCCATCCGATATCGGAGCGTATTTTCATACCGGATATGCGTTGTTTTCAACAGAAGATACAGTAGTATACGGTTCTGACCTGAAGCTTTATGGTGTCACTTATGCAGGAACCGGAATGACCTTCGGCGGAAACAGCATTTATTCCGATGGGGCAATTCGTTCTACGGGAATCATAAATACTTATGCCGGCAGTGTCAATATTCCGGAACGGCTGGAGCAGAGTGAGGCAGAGGCGCTTCCGGATTACCGGGCGTCCATACTGGCGGATATGTCAGAGGATAGTGCCATGCAGGAAATCGCTGTGTATGACAGTACCTCGATAGAGACGCCGGTGCATTGTCAGAGTACCACCGGCACCTATTGTCCGAATCTGCACATCAATGCCAGTCTGTTGTCAGAAAGCAGCATTTATATCAGTACGGATCAGGCAGTGCTAGGTGGAACCAAGCCGGTTGCAATCTGCTCCGCCCATGGAGATATCAACGTGAATTCCATGACCTTGTCCGGCAGCGGAATCATTTATGCACCGGAGGGAACGGTTACCATTAACGTGTCCCGGATGGATTTTAAGGGCAGTATTATTGCAAAACGGATTGTTCTTCAGGGCGATATGCTATATACAGGAACAGAAAAGGAGTAGCTAATGGAAACAAAAGAATTATTTCGGATAAAGAAATGGCACCGGGGGCTGGCATTCATGCTGGTGTTCAGCCTTCTTCTGGTGACCTTTACGCAGTATTATGAAAGCCATACAAGGGCAGTGTATGCATGCTCCGGTACGGGAGAACTCCGAACGGTGGAAGCAGAAGCAGTCCCTGAACAGAATGACCGGACGGAAGCAGTCTTCGGTTCGGCAGGTACGATAGCTGCTACCGTAGAAAAGAATCCTCTTGCTCAGACGGCGCAGGAGCTAATGGAATACAGCCAGCGTCTGGAAGAGGCAGATTATGAGGAACAAAGTCTCTGCCTGGAGGAGCTTTCCGAGAATCTGGAGGGCTATCAGGAACAGGTGGAGGCATGGAATCGGGAAATAGAGGCTCAATTAGAGGAACAGGATTCCCAGGTTCTTCTTGCCCGTCAGAGGGCGTTTGAAGCAGAGACAGCAGAGGGATTTACAAGACTGCAGGAGCAATTGCAGGGAGCAGCTCCCGGGGAAGAAGCGGAGGCAGTGATACAGACCTTACAGGAGCTGCTGGAAGAAGAAAAGGAATATGTACCGATTTACGGCTCAACACTTCCTGGTGAAGTAGAGGAAGGCAGACTTGAGACAAGGGAAGAAGCACCGGAGCAGACGGCAGTGGAGTACCGGACAGCGCAGACGGCATACGGAGAAGCAGAGCTTTGTACAGAAGGCTTCACTGCTTTATCGGAAGAAATGATGGAGAAGGCGGAGGAACTGGAAACCCCGTTACAGATATATCTGTATCTGAAAAATCATATTCATTCAGAATTATACTATGGCTCCCGGAAGGGAGCAGCGGCTGTCTGGGATAGCATGGCAGGGAATGACAGGGACCAGGCCGGTCTTCTCATTGCTATGCTGCGGTACCAAGGCTATCCCGCCAGATATGTGAATGGCAGAATCTATCTGGATGCAGAGCAGGCTGTGAATCTAACAGGAACGGAGCAGGTACAACAGGCGGCAGAGGTTCTGGTAAAGCTGGGAACTCCGGTAACACTGGTGGAAGGTAAGGATGGTCCGATAGGCATCAAGCTGGAGCATACCTGGGTAGAAGCCTATCTTCCATATGGTGACTACCGGGGAGCCGGCAATAATGGCGGTGAAGCCATGTGGATTCCGCTGGATACCTTTATTAAGACCTATGAAGACTCGGATTCCGTATTTAATCATCTAGAAGAAATCGGACTGACAGACGAGCAGATAAAACAAATGGCAGATGCTTATGGTACGGAATATTATGAACAGTTCATAGCACAATGGGAAGCGCCACTGAACCAGCTGCTGGAGGAACAGCCGGACTTGACGCTGTTGAACCGGAGCATTCTGCCGGAAGAACTAAGCTATCTGCCCATGTCTCTTCCATATTCTGTTGCAGAACGGAAGGATACCCGGGCTGCCATTCCGGCAGATGAATGGGACCGGATTACATTTGCTCTGAACGGAACTACATTGACAACGCTAACGGCAGCAGAATTATATTCCCATCGGCTTACTATCGCATATCTGCCGGCAGAAGAGGAAGACCGTGCATTGCTGGAGCAGTATGGAAGCGTATTTCAGACCCCGGCCCATCTGCTGCGGCTGCGGGCTGACCTGCTGCTGGACGGTGAGGCAGTTGCTTACGGAGAGCCGTTGACACCGGGAAGTCTTGAAACATTCACCATGGATGTGCATAGCGGCATCCAGAAGGACCATATTGAAAATCAATTAATGGCAGGGGGCATGTACCAGATTACCCTGGATATACAGACCATGACCGAACAGGAATTAACAGAAGCCCTGGCAGAAGCAGAACAGGCATCCGCAGAGCTGAATGCCATGAAAGAAGACATCACGGCTGGGGACATATATACAGATGGAAAGCTGGGACGGCTTCTGGACTGTGCAGGAAAGTATTACTTTGCACAGGTAGACATTGCAGACCGTATCCTGGCGGAATATATGGGAATCAATGCAACCCGAACCTTAAGCGTAGGCATGACCGGCTATACGGTAACACCTGTCGCCATGATGGGTACGGTAGTGGGACTGGAGGAAGGCTCTGTCTATATCGATATCGACCTGGACAGCCACGGCGTGGTTAGTCTCACTGGTGACAAGGAAGCAGAAAAGCAGTATTTATTAACGACAGGTATGCTATCCTCTGCCTATGAAAGCATGATTTGGGAGCAGCTGCTGGGTGTAGAGGCGGTATCTACCACTGCGGTCATGCAGCAGGCATGTGAGGACGGAATTGAAATTTATGCATTATGCAGCCGGAATTATAGTGAATACCGCTCTAAGCTGCATGTAAAAGAAAATGTACTAACAGCCGTTGACAGTGCCATTGCAGCCGGTATGATTGTCACCATACCAGCAGAGACCATTCCGATGGGTGACTGGACAGGTATCGGATATATGGTTACGAATCCGGAAACGATGGCAACTGCTTATATGATTTCCGGAGGATTGAACGGAGGATATGCACAGGAAACCGTAGAAATGGCATTCATAGGAAACGCCCTTCTGTATATGCTGGATATCTCCATGGGCTGTGCTGGAATTATAGGAATCATATCTCTTCTTGCCATGGCAACACCGGCAGGAATCATACTGGGAGCCGCACTCACCGTACTAACGATTGTCGCCATGCATATGATAAATGAAGCATTGGAAGAAAACTTCCGTCAGATGGAAGCCTATATGAACGGCGAAAGCGACGGGAGCGAAATCGTCCATGGTTTTGTATGGAATGTCGTGCTGACGATAGCCTGCTTTGGATTAGCAAAGGGAATTGAAAAAGGCATAGCACGTACAGCGGAACGCTATCTAACAGCGGTCGTAGGTGAAAGACTGGCAGGCGGACTTTTATCAGAAGGCGTATCCC
>JAMOZY010000044.1 GCA_023667695.1 Clostridium sp.
TTCTCTTGAATTTTCAGGGTTGTCTTATTGTTTTGTTGTCATGGTTCGGTTATTGATTCACTGACCTGTTTTACCGCGTCAGCAATGACAATATTATCACTCTGACCATCCATTGTCAACAACTTTTTGATATTTTTTTAAGTTTTTTTCTTTTCCGGATTTTATTGATTTTTTCTACGTAAAAAGCATGTTTGTGATGCTGGTCATTTTATCCATGAACCAATTATGTTCAAAAAGAAAATTCAGAACCGGATTGCTGCTGATTTGTTCAAATGCAGCAATGCCGAGAGAGGTATTGCCAAACAATGCAATGACAATAAACAAACACCAGATAATTGCCAACGCCTGTATAAGTCCAAGGATTACACCACCTGCTTTATCTATCCCATGCAGGATTGGTACCTCCGTCAACAGTCTGGTAATATGCAGCACCGCAAATAATCCGACCATAATTGCCACTTCTACAATTACAAAGGACAGGCAGTTAATAATGATACAGCTTAAATAATGAACCAGATATTCTTCAAATCCACGGACATTCAGACCGGCATATACATCGGAATTGTTATTGTTCACAACTGCCAGCTTTAACGCTTCCGGAACCGGCAAGGCTTCAATCAACTGCATCTGCTCATTTTTCGTGGTATCTTCCCGTGTGATATCGAAGCCAAGCTGTTCAATCATAGATGCTTCCAGCGTTTCATCCAGAGAGGTATATTGCTGTAAGGCCTTACTTACATAGGGTGTTGCATAGGCAGACAGTACCATGGCTGCGATTATTCCCCCAGCAATCAAAATGGAACGGAACAATCCCTGAGCATAACCTCTCCACACACATATACCTGTAATAACAATCACTATAATTCCTAAGATATTCATATTCCCTCCAGCCTGTACTTCCGCTTTTCCTTCTCGAAATCTATTTTTTATTATGAGCCTTTATAACCTATATGGCATCTGCATGTTAGCAAACCGTCTTTCTTGACACTTTACCTTACAGAAAAAGAAAGTGCAACCGCTATTGCACCTTCTCATCCTCTTCCTCCGTATACTGGAGCTTTATGATTTCTGTTGTATCATCATATACCACAATATATCTTTGAGGCGAACCTGTAGGAATGATATTATTTACTTCCTTGGGAAAGCTATATGAGAACTTTAGATTTCCTTGAAAATTATAAATTCTTGATTCTGCATTTCCTACAATGATTATCTCCTCTTCTGTCGCATAGATATTATTATATGTAAAATTTAATGCCTTTGAAAACTTCTCATTTCCATTGGTATCAAATACCCGTAGATAATATAGTACATTTTCTTCTCCGGTTCCCTTTTCCACTATTCCAACATACTTACTATTATAAAATATGCTTTGAATTTCTTTTGAAAAACCGGAAATCTCACCTTTCTCACTTGGCTTTTCCCGCATACTGTAAAACAGGAATTGATTATCCCCAAATGCACAAATCGTATCATTATTCAAAAATTCCACCTTTGGTACAATGGTGCCTTCCAACTGAAATCCGCCTACCAGACGGTCGGTTTCATTTTGTCCGACTTCACCGAAATTATAGGCTGCTATGGAATTCTTCAGCGCTATGCCTTCCACAGTTACATAGCTGCTTACCATTTTACTTCCATCATTGGAAAGAGCGATGTCCAGCGGATAACCGCTGTCAGCAATCGTGGTACGGATGTTGACAAGATTTTTGCCGTTCTTATCATATAATTCAATAAAATTTTCTGATTCATTTTCCAGAACAACCGCAAATACCCCCTGGTCTGCCACATCCAGATTGCATACGGTATATGGTGTTTCAATGGAATTTACTTTTCCCTCTGCATTGAATATATATACACTGTTGCCATTCAGGTCTGCGGCTGCCACATATTCATCTGAGACAACCACCATAGGCTGCTTCATCTTATAGCTTTCCACCCAGACGGGATTCCCTGCCCTGTCCAGATAACTGATACCGTCCTTACTAAACTTAATCAGACTGCCATTATACGCAAGATATGACATCTGTGTTGTATCTGAGTTTTCCACTGTAGAAAGAACCTCAAAGTCATTATAGTATTTTGTCTGGTTCATCAGCCAAAAACCACCGGCACCCAGGCATAGCAAAAGAACCACTATAACAATCCACCCAAAATGACGCTTGGGCTTCGGTTCCTCGTTCTCTGATTCCGAATTAAATTCCAGTATTTTCTTTTGCTTTTTTGGTTCTTCTGATTGCTGCAGAGCCTTTTTTTTCTCTTTCGCCATTCCTTTTCCTTCTTTGAGCATTACCTGTATTTTCCTAATTATATTATCATACACTATTCTTTCCTGCAACTGGACCATTCCTATTTTTATGGAATGGACGGAATCAATATCTGCTGCCCTACATATATTTCATCTCCGTTTTTCATTTCATTTGCTTCCATAATATTGTCTACATATAAAATGGAATGATACATTGCAAAGCTGATAGAGGATAAGGTGTCTCCGGCCTGAACTGTATAGTACTTTGGTACATCATCTGCAAATGCAGGCGAAATATCCGGTTCTGGTTCCTCTGTGTCGGAAGCCGCTTCTGAGGAAGTCTCGGAAGGTGACTGGGTTCCGGCAGCCGTATCTTCCGTATTCTGTTCAGTTGCTGTGGCTGCTTCACTATTCTGAACCTCTGCGGTTGTATCGGAAGTGTTGGTGCTTGCATCCTTTTCTGTTGACGGCTCCACATTGGCATTAACAGAAACTACGTTGGTAACCGGTTCCTCCGTATTACCATCCGTCATTATATCAATACGGTGAAATGCCGTTTCCAGATTCTTTAACCGGTCATAGCTGTTGATGACCGTAATTCCTAATGCCAGAAATGCAACCGTCAAAAGGGAGCTTGCCACATAAAGAAAACTGATTGGCTTTTGTTCTTTTACCGGCTCTGTTTTCTGCTCTAACCGGCTTCGGTACCTTTTTAACAATTCCTGGTCACGCTCTGCAATATCCGTTTCTGATTCCACCATATGATTCCGCTGAATCATCATATAGCCCTGCATGGCGTCATTTCTTGTATAATATATGTAGTATCCGCTCTGCTTTTTTAACCCGTTATTCTCAAACAGATACCATGCATCTTCTTCCTCTAAGGAATCTATCATGAATAATGCCTTATCTCTTCCCGGAAAATTATCAATATGAATTTTACTGATTTTTTCATTCATCTGGGTTGAAAATCCCATACGGGACAAAAACCAGCCTACCACCTCCAGGTCCGGGAAATACCGCTTTACATCATTATAAATATTGCTCCATATTTCATTGGTAAACTCGATTTCTTCCAGGTCAAATTCCACATTCTGTGCTTCCAATGCGCCACTGATAAATAGCACCCCCTGGTTATCTGCCTGCTTATATTCCCCCAGGAGAATGGCACCTCTTGCATATGTATTTCCCGGCTTTGCCAGTTGATTCAGATATGTCATAACATAATCTTCTACATATATACGCCTTCCCCCCTGGGGCGTTCCCACCTGTCTTATATTCTTGGGCAGCCGGATTCCCTGAATTTCTCCGTTTTCTGTTTCTTCTTCGGCGTTATCATATATAACTTCTATCATCTTGTCCTCTCACCCTTTCTGATTTCCGTTATTTGTTAGAAGAATCATAGCACTGAGAAATCAGTTTCCTTATCAAATCCTGTCGTCTTTCATCCATATTCATACGCAATTTATATATGCTTTCGAGGTAATTTTCCCCTCTGCTTCCATATCTGCCAGAATGTCGCATGATATGACAAGGCCTGTTATGTCTAAATCCATGATTCCTGTTCATACTCTATATATACGAATCTAAATGAAATGGTGCAATTATGAAAAAAACGATTTATTTTGATGCTTCCGACCAGTTTGCATATGAAGCACTGGGGCGTGAATTATATAATTTATTGGAAAATGACCGTAAGAGTACGCAGCCAATCATTATATTATGTATCGGTACTGACCGGGTCACCGGAGATTCTCTTGGCCCTCTGGTGGGGCATCAGCTCCATGCTTCCGCAAATAACTTTATTGTATATGGGAATCTGGAGCAGCCGGTTCATGCCATTAATTTAATTGAAACTCTGGAGCAGATTTACGAAGATTATGAGAATCCTTATGTGATTGCTATTGATGCTTCCCTTGGTTCCAAGGACCATGTTGGCTATGTTACCCTACGGCAGGGGCCTTTAAAGCCCGGCCAGGGAATCTCAAAGGATTTGCCTGCCATCGGAGATATATCCATTACCGGCATTGTGAATCTGTCCGGAAGGCCTGGCGCTTTTCTGCTGCAAAATACCAGACTCTATACCGTCATGAAGCTGGTAGACTGTATTACACTGGGGATTAACCTTGCGGAAGACTTTTTCCCGCCTTTGGAAACAATTGAAGAAGAAATAGACGAAGAAAGGGCTTCATTTACATGAAGCCCTTTTCCTCTTTTATCCTAGCTTTCTGTTATTTGCTGTTCCTTGTGGGGTACTTCTCCCTTATAAATGGCAAGCCCCTCCGATATGGTATTAATCTGTTCTGTCTCCATTATGTTTATAATATCATTTAAGACTTCTTCCTTACAGATATTTTTTCCGAGATACTTTGTATATTTATTCGTTATATCCAGGGATGTCTCCTTTAACTGCTCTTCGATGCTGTTTCGTTCTTCCTCAACTACCGCCTTCTGCTGTCTCATATCCTCCAGCTTGCCAAGACGCCTGCCGTTTATTTCATTCGTAATGGCAACCCTGGTATTTTGTTCGAACTCGGTCAGCGCTGCCTGCTTCTGCTCTGCTATACTGTCCATCTCATCCTGAAACTGATTGATTTTCGCATCATAAGCGCCCAATTCATACTGGCTTTCATCCTTATCCTTATTGATGGCATTCTTGATTGCCCGAACATTCTTATCATTTGCCAGAATCTGGTTACGGATTTTCCGTCCTTCTGCAATGGTATCCCTATGCTTTACCTTGGTCAGATTGAAAATCAGGAAGTATATGCCCAGCACCAGAATCAATGTGACACCGATAACAACCGCCATAAAATACGGCTCCTTGACGATTTCGTTTTCAACCAGGATTACCTGGGAGAACAGCATGTATACGCCATAAGGCAACGCTGCCAGACCCAGGAGAATCAATAGAAATAAACACAGGAATTCTTTCATCCCTTTCGGCATAAACAAAATGTAATAAAGTCCTGACTGACAAAAACCCGGAACATGATTTTTCTTAAACAGGGTTTTCATTTCCGTTTTTAACTGACGGCTGTTTTCTTTTACATCCGCTGTTTCTTCATCCACACGCTGTCCAACCCGTTCTGATTTTTCTTTGTTTTTCTTTTCCTGCGCCTTTTTCATCTTTTTGCGGCTGGTATCCAGCTGGGAATCATAGGTATCCTCAATTTCGGATTTTCGTTTTTTAATCGTTGAATTTATTTCATCATTAATCGACTTTTCTTCCTGCTGAATCGCTTTCCGCATCTTCTCTTCTTTGTCCTGAAGCTGCTTCTTCTGCTGTTCCAGTTGACTGCAATGGGAAATCTCACTTCTTGCCTGAATCAAATAATCTACATTCTGATCAAATATATTAACTTCTTCCATTCTTGTACCTCCAAAGGGATTATTAATCTGCTGTTGTAATATACGTTTTATTTTAACAAACCATAGATTATTTAACAACAGTTTCTTATAAATTTAGACAGAATTATCAAAAAAACTTCATAAATATTATCCCGGTATCCATTGAATAAGTTCCTGTTTTTTTATATAATAAGCATAAAGTACGGATATATACCATTGGAGGTTCGGCACAAAATGAATATTTTATTTTTCCTAATACCTAAAAGTGAAGTTATATATATTGAATCCAGTATTACAATTCGAAAAGCATTAATGCAGATTCAGGCACATTCCTATACCTCTATCCCCATTATTTCTGAAAACGGAGAATATATCGGTGCCATAACGGAAGGAGACTTTCTGCGGTACTTTAAGAATATCACCACTGGCGAGCCGGAACCGGACTTAGGTGCAAATGTTCTTAAAATCCCCCGCAGTATCAGCTATAATCCGGTTTCGATTAATTCAGATATTGAAGACCTGATTTCAAAAGTAACCAACCAGAACTTTGTACCGGTGGTGGATGACAACAAAAAGTTCATCGGCATCATTACAAGAAAGGATGTCATTCAGTACATATATAACAAATTAAAAAGCAAACATTGACCGTAACGGTTAAGGAAGTGTAAAACGGGCAGGCGGCTTTACGCCTGTCCATTTTTTATGACAGCTGAAATGGCGGAACAACTGCCGGAGTCCGGTAAGAAGCCCCTCCAATGCAATCCAAGCCAGGAATGTTACGGTTAAATTCAGCTTCGAAGCTTCCAGTCCTAATACCGCATAAACCATCATGGTTCCCATAAATCCAGCCAGCGAAAATAATCCATATAAATTCTTCATGTTATAGTCCTCCATTCTATCCTTCTTCATTTGCTTTCGTCATTGATAAAGACTCGCGTGCTTTGCTTTCGGAGTTACCTTAACATGCAAGAATGCCAATCCAGTGCAGGATTGACATTCTTTTTGAATTTTTTAATTATTTTTTTCTATCGCTTTCTTAATGTCCGCTTCCAGAGCTTCTTCCCCTTCCTCCATATCAATCACCTCATCGCTGAGAAATTCCGGAAAGGAAATCATCACCTTGAATAAATCCCCATCTAAATAAATCTGAAATTCTCCATCCTGCATCTTTACCAGGTCCCTTGCAATGGATAAGCCCAATCCGCTCCCTTCCGTTGTCCGGGACTGGTCTCCCCGGACAAAGCGCTCCATTAATTCATCTGCGCGAATGTTCAGCGGCGCCATAGAGATGTTCTTCACCGAAAAAATCACCTGTTCCTTTTCATTTGTGAGGTCAATATACACCCTGGTTTTTGGCATTGCATATTTATAAATATTCTGGAATAAATTTTCTAAAATCCGAAAGGTTCTTCTTCCATCTGCAAATATCATATACGAATGATCCGGAATATTATCCATCAACTGCAGCTCCCGTTCTCCAAACTTATCTTCAAATTCACCTATGGATTGGCGCAGCAGTTCGGTAAAATCAATTGGCACCCGTTCCAATTCAATATTCCCGGAGGTGATTTTTGATACCTCTACCAAATCCTCTGTTAACTGCTTTAGGCGCTGGGATTTTTTGTCAAGCACTTCAATATAATGAAGCACCTTTTCATTCTCAATATCTTCCTGCTTTATCAAGCCTACATAATTAATAATGGAGGTCAGCGGGGTCTTAATATCATGGGAAACATTAGTAATCAACTCCGCCTTCAAGCGTTCATCATAAATGCTTTTTTCTACCGCCTTGTGCAGACCGTCACTCAAATGATTGATATTGTCAATAATCTCCTGTTCCGTTCCCAGGCGTTTTATAACGGATGACTGATATTCCAAATCTCCGTCTGCCAGTGCTTTTGTTGCATCGCGAATGGACTGTTCCCCCTTTGCCTGACGCAGTAATAAAATCAACACACTAATATTTAATATGCCAATTATAAGGATGCCCAGAAAAATTACTATGTAGTTTTCTCCGCCCATACCCAGAATAACAGCCACGCATCCCAGAACCATGAACAGCCAGTATAAAACAAAAAGCTCTACTGCCCGCGCCATTAAATTCTTCTGCTGGGAAATGGAATAAGCCAGCCGCTTCAGCCCAATCCAGGTCCAGCGGATAAGACTGTAATCAATCAGCTTTCTTGCCTTTCCCCGCCGTACAATGCTTAAAATCGCTGTTATTCCCAGGAAATAGCAAAAGAAGAACACCCCAAAAAGCCTTATGGCACTCTTGTAATACGTAGTATATAATAAGGAAATATTGTAACGCAGTTCTCCATAGACATCAGATGCCAATATCCAAAGACTGAATATTACAATTCCAGCCATGAATTCAATCGGAAGCTTATCCATAACGTTCAGATATACATTCCTATCTGTTTTCGAAGCATATCCACAATCCCGAAAAATCTGAATGGTCAGGACGACTGCTGAAATCATCAGGATTCCCGCTATTATAAAGGCGGGCATGGTATAGGGATAATAGCTGTTAAATAACTGATTTTTTTCCGAAAAAATATCAAAATATGGATAAGTGGTATAAATTCCAATATAGAGCTTTTCCCTCGGTCTTAATATATCCATATTCTGCATAATTCCGGTCACATATTCGTCGTTTAAATATTCATTGTTAAAATTAAAAAATTCTACCGTATATTCCCCGCTT
Source organism: Clostridium sp. (assembly GCA_023667695.1). Classification (GTDB taxonomy): domain Bacteria; phylum Bacillota; class Clostridia; order Lachnospirales; family Lachnospiraceae; genus CAG-632. The sequence continues at coordinate 8,307 of JAMOZY010000044.1, forward strand.
TCTGTCGGTTCAATGCACAGACGCAAATTGCAATTTTCCAGCTTGTTTAGAGTCCCAGCATTGGTATATAGGCTTCCTTCTTCCGTATAAACATAATAAACTACATTCCGCTGATTATACTGCATATCTAATTCTGCCCGAACATATTCCAGATAATCAGAGCCAATCTTTTGACGCAGAATCTCCTCTCTGCTGGCAAATCGGTGCCGCAGCAGGTCAATTCCATCACAATCCTGTATGTCTTCCGTCGGAAAAAATAAGATATCCGGAACCGCATACCAGCCGTATAAGGAAGAATAAAACATATCCTCATCCGGAGAATACACATACATAAATTCATCATAATACCCAATATAAGAATTTTCTGAAAATTCTTCGTCAACGTAACCTATGGAAAAATAGGCTGTATCAATCTCTATATTTTGAACCGCCTCAAGGGAATTTAAGCGTGCATGGCTCATAACCAGATTCACATAGTCATCATGAGACATCATGGTATACTCCGAAACGGTCTGAATCTGTCTGGCGCTTAAAGTAATATCATACCATGCATCATAATATCCCCCTGCATTGATTACCTGAATACCATATTCATCGGCATAAGCCTCATAACCGTCTTCAAAATATGTCAGCAGATATTGAAGTTTTACATTTTTTTCCAGACCCTCCCATGCCAAACAGCCCTCCGGCATTTTGCAGTATATGTTATGTAATATAAGACTCGTATTCGGAATCTCCGCCTCATAACCCCTTAAATAACTGGCCTCCATCTCCAGGGAATAGAGCATATCCGCCAACTCCGCTGCAAATCTTCTGGTTTCCGGAAACTGCCTGCATGACAGGTCCCGAATGCCGAATTCCTGTACCATATAGCCAAAAAAACCAAAAGCACCAATTGCAGCCGTCAGTATGATTCCTAATGCTGCGATTCGAATTGTTCTTTTTATCAACAGTGTTGGATGCATATATGCCTCCTGCCTTTCTATCGGTATACCAACGCTTATATCCGGAATTTTCCTATCCAAGTCACAACCCCGCCGCAAGCAGCCACTTGGCTCGTTGCTCGCGGGAATCAATCTAATCGGTCCATCTTATACCCGACGCCCCACATAACCTTAATATATTTCGGTTCTTTCGGATTAATCTCAATCTTTTCCCGAATTCTCCTGATATGAACGGATACGATATTCTCCGTTGCATAGGAATCCCCTTCCCAGATGCTTTCATAGATTTGGGAGCTGGAAAATACAATACCGAGATTTTGCATAAATAATCGGACAATCTTGTACTCGGTAGGTGTTAATTTCACAAATTCTCCGTCTAAGGTCACCTGCTTTTTATCATCCTCCAGCACCAGTCCGCCGTTCACCAGTATATTCTTCCTGGATTCCGGCATACTGCCAAGCTTAGCATACCGCCGGAGCTGGGATTTTACTCTTGCCACAAGCTCTAATGGATTAAACGGTTTGGTCACATAATCATCTGCACCTATGGTCAGCCCCATAATCTTATCAGTATCCTCGGATTTGGCAGACAGGATGATAACCGGAATATTGCTTTTCTTTCGCAGCTCCAGCACGGCATGAATCCCATCCAGATTCGGCATCATCACATCAATAATCATCAGCTGCATATCCTGGGAATTCACCAGCTCCAATGCCTGAACACCGTCATAAGCCCGCCATACCGTATACCCCTCCTGTTCCAGATAAATGCTGATGGCTTCCACTATTTCTTTATCATCATCACATACTAAAATATTCATTTCTACCATCCCTTCTTCCTGTGTATTCTCGCTTGGTGCCTTATCCTGCCCTTACCAGCTTACAGCCTGCTTCTATATCATGCTTATTCCTACATCCAGACCGTTAGCTTCATCATAGCAGTTGAACCTTACAAAATATGCTTCAGAATTATGAAGATATTCTTAAAACAAGGTACCGTCCGTAATGGAGAGATACAACAGGCTGCTGGTTATCGTATCCCCTTCTTCTTTGACATATGCCCGATAATCCTGATAATCGATATAGTATTCTCTGCCCCAGGAAGAAAGCTTCAGCATGACCTTCTCATGCTTTAAATAAACAATTCCGGTTACTGTTACAAAATGCCGATGCACCGTCTGGGAACCGCTTGGAATAAATTCATTCTTTTCAGATAATACATAGAATGGAATGCCCTTCTTCCGAAACACAATAGGCGTATTCGGTCCGATAGACAATATCACCGGAAGATTCTCCTTTAACATTTTCCGTATTACCCGAAGCATGCTCTGGTCATCTAAAAAGCCCTTCCAGGCAATAGTCATGGGAATCTGATATTTCAGGCAATAACGCCGGACAGAGGATGCCAATGCAAATCCATTCATACCGCTTCCCGGCATAACAGACGCAAATGTATTATACAGATACAGAATATATCTCTTGTAATCCTCCCAATCTAAAACCCTGCGGGAAATTCTTGCCAGACTGGCAGCGCCTGTGGCATACATCCGGTTACTCTTTGCCAGATATAGAAATAAATCCCCCATGGCAATCACACCACAGCCCCACTTATGAATCTGATATTCCCGACTCATCCAGCGCTCCGCAGAAAACCAGTTCTGGTTTCCTCCATAGGATGTATTCGTTTCATAATGAATCCGGAGATATTCCGGATTTTGCAGTTCTACCATTTTCATTCCAAAACCTCCCTAGGATGTTAATTTTCTATTTCTCCACTGCTTTTGATAACCTTCGAAACCGGGAATCCGTTAAAAATGCAATCACTAATAAAATCGTACACAAAATCCAGGTAACCGGTTCCGAAATGATAATGCCAAAATATCCCATTCGTTCTGTCAGTACCCATGCTACCACCAGTTTTCCCAGCAGTTCAATCATACTGGCAATCATGGGTATGATTTTTCTTCCGATTCCCTGCATGGCATTCCGCAATACAATCAGAATACATACGATGAAATAAAAGGGCGTATCAAAACGAAGATACCATTTTGCATTTTCTATGACCTCCGGTACAGTAACACCGGATATTAACCGAATCAGCATCGGCGCTATTGTATATACTGCAATCACGACAACTGCTGACCAAATCCATGTCAGGAATACCGCATCCTTTATTCCGGTCCGTATCCTGTCATAGCTTCCCGCTCCGCAATTCTGTCCGGAAAATGTAGCTGTCGCTACCCCGATGGTGCTAAACGGCAGCATAAATATAGAGGTCAGCTTTCTGGCAATCGTATGGGCTGCAATAATATTGGTTCCAAGCTTATTGATTGCCCCCTGTAAAATCAGGGTTCCAATGGTAACAAAGCACAGCATGAATGCCATTGCCAGCCCCTGAAGCATCAAGGCTCCCATCAGCCCTGCTTCAAAGCGGAAATCCTTCCATTTCAAATGAAGCTCCGGACATTTTCTGATGATATAGACTACACAACAGACAAAGGATATTCCCTGTGCAATCACCGTTGCATAAGCGGCTCCCTGAACATCCATGTTCCATACACCTACAAATAAAATATCCAGGCCGACATTCAGAACCGATGCGATAGCCAGAAAAATCAATGGCCGTATGGTGTCTCCTAATGCCCGTAGTATTGCCGCGCACAGATTATAGGCCGCTGTAAATATCATAAAAATGATTATAATATTAATATATTGTATGCAGCGTCCATAAATATCCTCTGGTGTATTCAAAATATGAAGCAATGGCCGAATCAGAAAAAGGGAACCGACAGTCGTCAAAATGGTGATTCCCGCCATTAAACAAATGGCATTTGCCACTGTCTGACGCATCCGTTCCATATTCTTTGCACCGTAATATTGTGAAATCACAATACCAAAACCATTTCCCAGACCTGTCAGCGTACCAATAATCAAATCGTAAACAGGACTGCTGGCACCCAGGGCTGCCAGGGCATCTTTACCCAAAATCTCTCCTACCACCTTGGTATCCACTACGTTGTAGAGCAATTGAAATATATTTCCAATGAGCAGAGGTACGGAAAATGCAAGCAGCAGCTTAATAATATTTCCCTTTGTTAAATCTTTCATATCTGCTTCTTCCTTTTCTATCATTTGAATTTCTTTCTTCATCCTTCTTTGGAATAGAATTCAAATTTATAGGTTATCTTATAACCCAAAGCAGTCCAGCATTCATCTTTATATCAAGATTGTCTGGACCATAAATAACAATATGCCTGTGTTCTTGCTGCAAAAATCTCAGTCTTTAATAATTCCCGTACCTGATTCCTGGTGTACCATCCGGCTTCGATTTCCTCCATGGTAGAATTACTCGGAGCAAAGCTTCCGCCGGCAATCCCGACAATACACTTATTTTTCTCATTGCTAAAGCCCACGGCGCTATAGCTGTCCGGAATAATATCCAGAATCTGAACCAAATCCAGTCCGGTCTCCTCCTTCAGCTCCCTCGCTGCACTGATTTCCGGTGTTTCTCCTGCATCGATTAACCCTGCCGGAAAGTTATAGACCCATCCCCCTACTGCCATCCGGTATTCCCGGTTCAGCAGAATCCTCTGTCTCCCTTCATCCTCCATAATCAGCACCACTGCATCCGTTTCATGCTGACTAAGTGCCTGAAAGCTGGTCAGGTTATCATCCCGGCTAATCATCTCGTAGATTTTTTCCTTGCCGTCTACGGTCTTATATGTAACATTATATCGTGTAATAAAATTCCCCTGGTGTATTTTCTCAATTTTCTGAAACTCCATACCTTTCATCCTCCATATCAATACTATTATCAGCATTTTACTGCGTTTACGGAAAATTGACAATATGCCGCTTTGACAAATTCCTATGTTCCTACTATAATCGTTATGAGTTATGAAAGGAAGCTACTATGGAATTATATATTGTTCGCCATGGCGAAACGGAATGGAATAAGGAAAAACGCCTGCAGGGAAGTACCGATGTCCCTTTAAGCGACGCCGGCCGCCTTCTGGCACAGCTATCCGGAGAAGCATTAGCGGATACTCCTTTTGACCGGATTTTCTCCAGTCCTTTGAAGCGCGCATATGAAACTGCCTGTCTGTTCCGGGGAACACAGGATGTAGAAATCATCAAGGATGACCGATTGCGGGAATTGTGCTTTGGAAATTATGAAGGGCAGAATATGTCGATGCTTTTAAAAAATCCCAATGACACATTTCAGTATTTTTTCAAGCAGCCTCATCTCTACCGCGCTCCGGATAATGGAGAATCCCTGGAGCATCTGTGTGAGCGTGCTGCCGACTTTATGGAAGCCGTTATCCTTCCCTTGCAAAGCACCTGTCACCGCGTTATGGTAGTTGCCCATGGCGCCATGAACAAAGCACTGATGACTTATGTAAAGAAGCATGACCTTTCTCTGTTCTGGTCCGGCGGATTGCAGAAAAATTGTAATGTAATCATTCTGAAGCTGGAGCATAATCAATTTGAAATCATAGATGAAACCCATATTTTCTATCAGGAAGAAGCTGTCGGAACAGTATAATGTCCGGCAGCTTTTTCTCCTTGCAAAGTAAGAGGCTGGCAGGCTGTCCCGTTGTTTTCACAAATTTCCCCCTAACGACATAAAATAACATATATCCCCGCGAATGCGGAACAGAAAGGAACGCTTAATATGGAACCAGTCAGATATCCACAAGGTCGGAATATGTCCGGCGGATGCGGACAAAACAGAAATAATCAAATAGCCTGCAGTCCACGGCAGAATCAAATGCCAATGAACGATAACCGGACAGCCGGTATGCCTTGCAGAAATCGATTCATGGACAACGGCGGAGACTTCCCGGTAGGCATGGCATATGTCCCTTGGCAAACCTGGGGAGACCTGTATTCACCGGAACAGGGACTGTGCGAAGGAACAATCTTCGAAGAGCTGAATCAAATCTTCTGCGGAAAGAGAGGTAATCGTGCATGAACAACATGAATCAAAAACAATTACTGAGATATATCGACGCTGTCAGTCTTGCGCTGGACGATGTAACTCTTTTCCTGGATACCCATCCAAACAACATCGAGGCTCTGGAATACTACAACACCTGCAAAGAACAGCGCGCACAGGCTGTCAAGGATTATACCAGGTCCTTTGGGCCATTGAATCGATACAACGTAACCTGTAATAATGAATGGCAGTGGAATCAGGGACCATGGCCATGGCAAGGGGAGGTGTAGTATATGTGGGTTTATGAAAAACGATTACAGTTTCCGGTAAATATCAAGGAAACGGATGCGAAATTAGCCCAGGCAATTATATCACAGTATGGCGGACCGGATGGTGAATCCGCTGCTGCTATGCGGTATTTGTCCCAACGGTACTCCATGAAGAATGCGAGGGTTGCCGGGGTGTTGACGGATATTGGTACGGAGGAATTGGCGCCATGCTATTGTCAGTTATAGTATAATTTATTTTTCTATTGTATCTTAACTTTCATTTTATTTGAAATCTACGAATATTCTTATATTGACTATAACATTCTGACAAAATACTACTGTCTATCGCATCTACTAATATGTCCGCATATGTCCCCTTGATATATGTTTTTTCAAGTTGTGTTGAAAAGTCTTCTATCTTTACACATCTTTTTGCAATTTCAAAAATTTCCAAAAACAGAACGCCCGTACGTTTAATTCCTCCCCTAGTTTCTTCCAAGTCAATAATAATTATCTTTGCATCAACAAAATTATTACCAGTTAATTCCACTAATATCAATACTGGACTAAATTCATATTTAAACCTTTGAGCAAATTTTATTTCAAGCTTTTTAATGAATTGGTCAAAAATTTCATCATTAAAATAATATCTATTTCCGTTTTTATCCTTCATTGAAGTAGGAATACCGCCCAAAGAAGCCGTATACCCAGGAATAAAAAAGTCGATATATTTATTGGACTTTTGATGAAATACATTAATATAATTTAATATGTATTCTTTAGCCAAACTCTGTCGATAATCAGCAATAAGAATTCCCAAAGTAACAGGATAATCATTATTATATCTATTAAATACATCCTCTTCAAATTTGTTATAACCTCCAGCAAGTATCATACATTTCTCCTTTCATCCTAGCCTTATACTTTATTATATTATGATTGATAAATATTGAAAATCCCTAAAAATTCTAATTTATTCGACATATTTCAAACAAAGGTTTAAATAATCATATTACCGAAATCGAAGCTTTATATAATATTTTCATTAGAATAATAAGAAGAGACTCCATATCTGAAGTCTCTTCCTACACTACATAAATCAAACTGCATCCAATATTTTCTTATGCCTCCTCAACTCCCGTCTGGTATTCGGCGGATGATACATCATGTAACGATATTTTGTCCCCTTCCCTGGCAATGCCAACACACAATGATATCCCTTCTTCTCCAGCATGTCTGCAAACTGCCAGATATGCATCACAGTATTGTCAATTAAAAAGAAATCATCATTGAGATACCTGATTGTTGAAATTCGCTCTCTTCCCCTTTTATCAGATACGACTATTTCAGCTTCGGAACCAAAGCGATATTCTACCTCCCAGGATGTATCAATCAGCCATATTTCATTTTCATGTTCCTGCAGAACCACTTTACCTGCCCGAACAGTTCCACCCAGACAAGCTCTTTCTTCATGAACATATGCAGCATTAACCAGCTCTACCAGCTTTTCATCTCTAGTCTCAATGCTGTTTATCAACTTACCAGTGTCACCCGAAGCATAATTTTCATAAATAATCTGTAACTGGTCCCCTCTGATATTCATATCATCCATTATGAGAATCCATTTAATGAATTCCCATAATGAATCAAATTCCAGGAGGCAACTATGGAGCAGTTCACTGACCGTATCATTGCCTTCTGACATGATGTGTATTATCTCACCAATATCGCCAGTTTTAATATACTCTCGAACCATTAATTATACCCTCCTTATCCGATTCTTCTCCTATCGTGCAATCTGAGGGCTTCTTAACGGCACATTGGAAGCAATACAGGACACGAGTTTTTTATCCGCATCATACTGATAAACTGCATCTGCCAGCCGTTCTCCAGGGTCAAGTACATAATTATTTGCATCACATACCAATTGCAACAGTTCATTGGTATCCATATCCTCTGACACCGCCAGCACTTCATGAATACTGGAAGGGAGAATCTTAAAATTCTGTCCTTCAAAATACTGCTCGCTTACCTGCTGCATAAAGTCAGTATCAGTAATACAGACTGCACCGTTCATACGAATTTCGTTTGAAAGAACATAGAGCTTAATATCCCCCACCTCAGGAAATGCTTCTATCCCTCCCTCCGGAATCATTTCCTGAAGCATATTTTCCATTGTTTCACACTTTATCGGAAAAAGCCTTTTTGTATTCTCCATTGCCAGTCGATGCAGTTCCTTTTTATCTAACTCCATTTCACACATGCTTTTATTCGTAATAAGCATGGATGCCATGCTTTCTTTATCCATATAAAGCAAATGCCTGTAAATTACAGCAAGATTGTTTGCTACCGGTGTAAACGGTACTTCTTTAAGCATTTCGGCATTATCAGCCCGATTTACAATTCTAGCAATAATTTTATCCATATCTATGCCTTCTCCCTTCTCTCCTGTACCTTCTGGCTTAACTCGTTCCAATAAGTCAAAATTCTTCGTTTTTGATGTTCATGAACGATAGCAGTCTTTTCTTCCTGTCTGATTTTCTCCATAATCTTATCCTCTCTATACTTTCTTATATATTTTGCACAAAAAAGCTTTTATTTTAGCTG
>JAMOZY010000045.1 GCA_023667695.1 Clostridium sp.
GGAGCGAAAGCGTGTCTGCGTGGAACCTGTTTATTATCACCAATCGCTGTAGTAGATAGCCATGCGTACCTCGCCTTCGTTTCACTTCGGCTCGGTCACAGGCATTCGCCCTATGTGGCAAAAGTTGAATACGTCTGCCTATGAGCAAGCTCTCGGCAGCCAATTCAACTTTGCCACGCATGGCTCAAGGCTTGCGTGAAACCCATAATTTGTTAATACAAGGAGGCCGTTATGAAATTATTACTGGTTGAAGATAATGAAACCATCCTATTAGGTTTAGAATATCTTCTGAAAGAGGAAGGCTATGAATATGCGGTTGCCCGAACTTATGAGGAAGCCATTACACTACATGGGCAGCAGTATTTTGACCTTGCGATTTTGGATATTTCCCTTCCGGATGGCGATGGATTTGAGCTGTGCCGTCAATTTAAGAAGGCACAGGAACTACCGGTAATCTTTTTGACGGCTAAGGAAGAAGAAAAGGATGTAGTCCAGGGCTTTGATGTAGGCGCGGACGACTATATTCAGAAGCCTTTTCGGAATCGGGAGCTGATATCCCGGATTAAAAATGTACTGCGGCGGAGCGGTAAGACACAGGAAGTATTGCATTGTAAATTCCTAAAGCTGGATACCAGAACCGGTATGGCATATAGTCATGGAGAACCACTTACTTTAACGAAACTGGAATATAAGATATTAAGTAATATGCTGAGCAATCAGGGCAGGCTGTTTACCAGAGATGAAATCCTGGAGGGCATTTGGGATGCTTCCGGTAATTTTGTGAACGATAATACCCTTTCCGTTACGATGAAGCGGATTCGGGAAAAAATCGGGGATACCGAGGGTGAAATCATAAAAACCGTTCGAGGAATGGGGTATCGGATTGAAAAAGAGTAAAAATCCAATAGGAATATCAGGTTGATAAAAATAAAGATTCATTAGAGAAAGGTAGGATATAGGAAAAGTAATGTGGAATAAGAATAAAGCCTTTCGAAAATATATCATTATCATGCTGGCGGTTATGGTGGTTATAATGGCAGCCTTTAATATATACATTCAAAATACCTTTCAAAAAATGGCGGAAAATTATTATGGTGTCATAGCTGTTTTGTTGGAGCAGGTCAGGGAGCAATATCCGGATTTTAAAGAAGAGGAATGGATACAGGTATTGAACCAGGAGACGCTTCCGAAAGCAGAGATGCAGAACCTGGAACAATACGGTATCGTTCCAGAGGATATGCCCATACTGAGTCAAAGCAGATATCAGATGAGAATTCTGATTGGCGGTAATCTTTTGATTTTACTGTTATGTGGTGGGATTTTGATGCTGATACTGGCATATCAAAGACAGCGTGACCGACAGATTGCTCAATTGGTTTCCTATATTCGTCAAATTGAGCAGGGAATCTATGCCCTGGATTTGGAAGAAAATGAAGAAGATGAACTGAGCGATTTAAAAAATGAACTGTATAAGATTACAGTAATGCTAAAGGAGGCGGCAAGGCTTTCTGCCGGACAGAAGAAGGCACTGGCAGATTCCGTATCGGACATTTCCCATCAATTAAAGACGCCCCTGACTTCTGTTATGGTTTTGTTGGATAATCTGTCAGAAAGTGAACATATGGAGGAAGAAACCAGAAGGCGGTTTTTATCGGAGATTACCAGTCAGCTTACGAATGTAAACTGGCTGGTTGCTACGCTGTTAAAGCTGTCGAGGTTGGATGCAGGCGTTGTTGAATTTCAGAATCAGTGTATTGACCTGGATGCCTTGATTGAACAGGTATTGGACAAGCTGGCAATCATGGCGGAATGGAAGCAGATTACTCTGGTGAAGGAAGGAGCAGAGGGGGTGGCTCTGACCGGAGATGAGCATTGGATTGGAGAGGCGTTGACTAATCTGGTCAAAAATGCGATAGAGCATAGTCCGGCTCAGACTTCTGTCCGGATTCGGATAGAGGATAATACCGTCTATACGGCAGTCTCTGTCGTTGATGCCGGGGAAGGCATTGAGGAGGAAGAGCAGAAGCACATTTTTGAGCGGTTTTATCGAAGCAAATCAGCAAAGAAGGATAGTGTGGGAATCGGCCTTTCTTTGTGTAAAGAGATTATAGAACGTCAGAATGGTTACATTACTGTATCCTCTAACCGGGAAACGGGAACGGAATTCTTAATAAAATTCTTAAAATCATAAAATGTCACCGGAATGTCATTTTACTTTGTTATGGTTGGAGCAAAGAAAATGAAAGGATGGATGTATATGGAAATCGTAAGAACAGAGCATTTATCAAAAATCTACGGAACCGAAAAGAATAAAGTGATTGCAGTAGATGATGTATATTTATCGGTAGCACAGGGAGAATTTGTTGCAATCGTAGGAAGCTCCGGCAGTGGAAAGTCTACCCTTCTTCATATGCTGGGAGGTGTGGACCGCCCCACCAGCGGCAGGGTTTTGATTGAAGATGAAGATATTTATCAGATGAATGATGATAAGCTTGCAATCTTTCGCCGCCGACAGGTAGGATTAATTTATCAGTTTTTTAATCTGATTCCGGTTCTGAATGTGGAGGAGAATATGACTCTGCCAACGGAACTGGATGGCAAAACACCGGACCGGAAGCTGTTGGAGGAGTTAACGGATACCTTAGGGCTTGGAAATCGGTTAAATCACTTGCCCAATGAGCTTTCTGGCGGACAACAGCAGCGGGTTGCCATTGGCAGGGCATTGATGAACCGACCGGCAATCTTACTGGCAGATGAACCCACGGGGAATCTGGATTCCAAGGCTAGTAATGAAATCATTGAATTATTGAAGTTATTTAACCACAGATATAAACAGACCACGATTATGATTACCCATGATATGGAGATTGCGAAGCAGGCAGACCGGGTACTGACGATAGAAGACGGCAGGATTGCATCCGAGCGGGAGAGAGGGTGATTATATGAAGGTATTGAGAAAATTAACACTCCGAACCCTGTTTATGAATAAAAAACGTACTATCGTGACGATTGTAGGAATTATGCTTGCGACAGCTCTGATTACCTGTGTTGCAAATATGGCGGAAAGCCTTCGTGCCAGCATGATTGCTTATGAAAAGGCGGCCTCTGGAGATTATCATTATGCATTTTACGGGGTATCCCAGGAAAACCGAAAGTATTTTGAGAATAATCGGAATATCCAGTCTTTGGGTTATGATGCGGCGGTTGGGTATGCCATGCTGGAGGGAAGTACGAATCCGGATAAGCCGTATCTGTATCTTCGGGCAATGGATGAAGCTGGTATGCGGGGAGCCGGAGTACCGTCAAGACTGTTGGAGGGCAGACTTCCGGAAAATGAGCATGAGCTTTTGATTTCCAAACACATACAAACCAATGGCGGTGTGAAATATCAGATAGGAGACCACTTGACCCTTGAAATCGGACAGAGAGTTTTGTCTGATGGAAGTATACTAACGCAGGGGAATCCATTTCTTTATGAAGAAGAGAGTTTTGTACCGCAGCAAAGTGTAGAATACACGATAGTGGGTATTATGGAACGCCCAAGTTTAAGTGAGGAATCTACGAATTCCCCGGGATATATGGTTGTAACTTACCTGTCAGACAAAAATAAGCCGGAAACGATGAACCTCTATGCCACGTATACAAAAACTGCTCTGCGAAACCGGGACCAGGTGACTGCTTCGTTGTTGGGCGTATCGGATGAATTGTATCAGCGATATCGATATGGAACGGGCGGGGATGAGCTTACGGCAGAGGAGTTTGAAAAGCTGGAGGCGGTAGCATCCTGGCATGAAATAAATGTATGGCTGTTGAAATGGGAACTGATGCTTTTTTCAGACGGTACCAAGGGGATGCTGTATTCCATGGCAGCAGTAGCAATCCTGATTATTATTGTTACCGGAGTATTCTGTATTCGGAATAGCTTTGTGATTTCCCTGACAGAGAAAATGAAGCTTTATGGCATGTTATCCTCGGTGGGAGCGACGAAAAAGCAGCGGAAGCAGTTGGTGCATGGAGAAGCTGTTCTCTTAGGATGCATAGGTATTCCACTGGGGATTCTCTGCGGTGTGCTTGCAACATATCTTGTGGTAAGGTTTACCAGCGGTTTAATGACGATGGGATTGGGAATCCAATTGATTTTCGCCTTTTCTGTACCAGCTATGGTGGTCGGAGTACTGTTGTCTATGGTTACTGTTTATTTCTCTGCCGGACAGGCGGCAAGGAGGGCGTCAAAGGTTTCACCTATCAGCGCTATCCGTGGGAATGAAATGATTAAAATTCAGGCAAAAGAGATACGCACACCGAAACTGTTTCACCGACTGTTCGGCATAGGCGGAGCCATTGCATATAAGAACCTTCGGCGGGCAAGGGTGAAATATCGGACCACTGTGATTTCCATTGTGGTTAGTGTAGCAGTATTCATTGCCATGACAACATTTATACAGCTTGGGTTTCGGGCAACGAATATATACTATAAGGACATTCCATATCAGATTGCAGTGACCATATCTGAGTATGAGAATCCGGATGATGTATCATGGATTCGTAATCTGGATGGTATCCGGCAGTATGAGCTTCAGACGCGGGGAGCAATTCTGGTGAATCCTGCTGAGCTTGCCTATACCGACCGATATTTGGAGTTACATCCGTATTTAATGGAAATGGAAGAAGCTGATATTAAATTAGTGGCAATCGGTTCGGATAACTATGAAGAATATTGCAGAAAACTAGGTCTTTCTCCGGAGGAGGTAAAGGATAAAGGGATTCTAATTGCTGATTACTCCGAGGTAATGGAGGATGGTAAACGAGCAGAGGGAATGATGTTCGAGCATCATCCCGGTGATGTGATTCATGGGAAAGCAGAGGCAGAACAGTATGCTTCAAATGAAGAGGCTGGAGAGGAGCAGGAATATGAAAATATTGATATTGAGCTTGCAGCCCAGACAGATGTCCGACCGATGAGCCTGCATCATGAAGGAGGACAAATTCTGATAATGAGTAACGAATGGTTCGAGGAGCATGAAGCGTTGAGGCATGAGAACTCGTACCTATTTATTCAGTGTGATGATGCAGATTCTATACAAAAGGAAGTGGAAGATTATCTGGATATGAACGCTACATCATATTATTTATATAATGTCCAAGAGGAGCAGGAGAGTAACCAGTCTTTGTATACTTTGATTTCCGTATTTCTGTATGGATTTATAATCGTAATAGCCTTAATCGGAATTACGAATATATTCAATACCATTACTACGAATATGGAATTGCGTTCGAGAGAATTTGCAATGTTGAAATCCATAGGAATGACCCGTAAAGAATTTCGGCGACTGGTAAGTCTGGAGAGCTTATTTTATGGTGTAAAATCACTTTTAATTGGAATACCCGTAGGAATTGTACTTTCACTTTGTTTTTATGCCGCATTTTCCAGACAGATTGAAACCGCTTATCAACTGCCATATAGTGGAATTGTTATATCGATATTGGCGGTACTCCTTCTTCTCTTTGTGATTACAAGGTATTCTATGGGAAGAATTAATCGAAAGAATATTGTGGAAACCATACAAAGCGAGAATATATAAGGATTCGGATAGGAATAGAATATAAAAACAAGGGCTTGCAGCATATCCTGTCTGCAAGCCCTTGTTTCTAAGCCACTAAATGATTCTAATTTGTTTGGACCTCGCTTCCCTTTGAAAAGAAATCCTGACTTTCATCCCAAAGAACAGTCTTTCCGGTTTTTAATGATTCCTGTACACATATGATTCGCTGATTTCGGGAACCGCGGAACTTGATTCCCAGGTCCTTCTCTTCCTCGATAAATGGTCCATCTACCAGAACATCAATGTAAGAAAGTAATTCTGTGGTTTCCGGCCAGATTGGAATCATATTTTTCATGATATTTTCATCAAATAGGTAGCCGGTATAGCACCAGATGCTTTTATCCGGATACTTTTCCTTTACTGCACGTACCAGTGGCAGCAGTCCGAATTGATTGGTATGCTCGAATGGTTCTCCACCCAGTATGGTAAGTCCCCGAATGTAATCAGGCGCCATATAGTCTAAAATGGTTTTAATCGTACCGGAGGTAAACAAAGAACCATAGTTGAAATCCCAGGTTTCCGGATTAAAGCAATTCTTGCAGTGATGGGTACACCCGCTGACGAAGAGAGAAATACGCACGCCTGGTCCATTGGCAATATCATATTGTTTTATATCTGCAAAGTTCATCTTTATACTCCCTGTTTTGTATTTGTATTCCTGCTGAAGGTCAGTTGGTTTTGTAGCAGGAATTGATTTAGAAAAGTGCCAAGCGGACGAATTGATTTCCACTTGGCACCGAAAAAATTACGATTATTACAGGTGTAATACCCGGGCCTTAATTTCCTTGGTCTTACCGACATTCCAGAAGTTCTCACCCAGATAACCGCAGGTACGGCGTGTAACATTCATCTTGGAATGGTCTTTATTATGACACTGTGGACATTCCCATTCATTATTGTCATTCACTATGATTTCGCCATCCCAGCCACATACATGGCAGTAGTCTGACTTGGTATTAAACTCTGCATACTGGATGTTGTCATAAATATAACGGACAACCTCGGAAAGGGCCTCCAGATTATTCCGCATATTTGGTATCTCTACATAAGAGATGGCACCGCCGGAGGAAATTTCCTGGAACTGGCTTTCAAACTGGAATTTACTGAAAGCATCAATCTTCTCCCGGACATCAACATGATAAGAATTGGTATAATATCCTTTATCCGTAACATCTTCAATGGTTCCAAAGCGTTCCTTATCAATTCTTGCAAACCGATAGCAAAGGGATTCGGCAGGCGTGCCATAAAGTGCAAATCCAATGCCGGTCTGTGCTTTCCAGCGGTCAGTCGTTTCCCGTAAATGCTTCATAACACGCAGGGCAAAGTCTAAGCCATCCGGCTCGGTATGACTGACGCCTTTTACTAGCTTGGTAACCTCATATAATCCGATATATCCAAGAGAAATGCTGGAATAGCCGTTATATAATAATTTATCAATCTTTTCTCCCTTTTTCAGACGGGCGATAGCGCCGTACTGCCAGTGAATCGGACTGACATCTGAGGTCACACCAACCAATGCATTATGACGGCACATTAAGGCTTCATAGCAAAGCTCCAGACGTTCATCAAAGATTTCCCAGAACTTCTTTTCATCCTTCTTTGCCAGAATACCAATCTGAGGCAGATTCAGGGAAACAACCCCCTGGTTAAACCGACCCTCAAACTTATAATTGCCATTTTCATCCTGCCAAGGCGAAAGGAAGCTGCGACAACCCATTGGACTGAATACATTTCCTTCATAGTTCTGACGCATCATCTTGGCGCTGATGTAATCCGGATACATACGCTTTGCAGAGCATCGTACAGCCATTTCCGTTATATGATCATACTCACCACCCTTTAAGCAGTTGCATTCATCCAATACATAAATCAGCTTCGGGAATGCAGGGGTCACATAGACCCCCTTTTCATTCTTGATGCCTTCCATACGCTGACGAAGGATTTCGGCAATAATCTGGGCATTTTCCTTGATATATTCATCCTTCTCATCCAGATACAGGAACAAGGTAACAAATGGAGATTGTCCATTTGTTGTCATCAGGGTATTAATCTGATACTGAATGGTCTGTACACCGGACCGTAATTCATCCTGTACCCGTTCCTGGACCATGGCTTCAATGATATCCTCTGTAACCCGGTCGCCAAACTGTTCTTCAAAGCGTTCTTTATATTTATTATAGCTTTTTCTTAAATATTTACCCAGGTGACGGACATCTACAGACTGTCCTCCGTACTGGCTGCTGGCTACAGAAGAAATAATCTGGGTCATAACCGTGCAGGCTACCTGAAAGCTTTTCGGACTTTCAATTAACTTGCCGTTCATTACGGTTCCATTGTCCAGCATATCACCAATATTAATCAGACAGCAGTTAAAGATTGGCTGCAGGAAATAGTCGGAGTCATGGAAATGCAGAACACCTTCCTCATGTGCCTTGGCGATTTTTTCCGGCAGCAGGATTCGTTTGGTCAAATCCTTAGATACTTCGCCGGCAATCAAATCACGCTGGGTAGATGCAACGGTAGCATTTTTGTTAGAATTCTCCTCCATGACATCTTTATTGCTGTTCTTAATCAGACTTAGGATGGATTCATCCGTGGTATTTGCTTTACGCACCAGCTCTCTGGTATAACGGTAAATAATATATGTCTTTGCCAGAACAAACTTACCGTCTGCCATTAATTTCTGCTCAATAATATCCTGTATGTCCTCTACCAGCATCCGGGTACGGTTCTTCCCTTCAATGTAGCTGATAATGTTGTCGATTGTGTCTACGGAAACCTGTTCAGAAGGAGAGACTTCAGCATTTGCCTTCTGAATTGCGGTTACGATTTTACTTCGGTCATAAGTAACTGTCTGACCGTCACGTTTAATAACTTGCATGTTCTTCCCCACCTTGTTTTCATTATATAGTAACTTTGCCGTCGAAACCTGTTTCATCCCGAAAAGCAAAAAGCAGGGCTTATTTCAAAACCCTTCGAGTATTTATTATAGCATCTGGGAAATACTTTGTCTACAACATCTGGGATATTTTTTTTGAAAAAACCACTATATATAGTGGTCAGAGAATAAAGTTTTCCATAGAAAGGTGAGAAAATGCAGAAAGAAAAATGCAAATTCGCAGATAATTTGAAGAAAAAATAAAAATTAACGGTAATTGAAGATAATATTTCGATATATGAGATAATAAGTTTAATGGTATCTTGTGTTTCATCGGTTGTAGAAACGAAATATCGTGATAATTTTGTGAAATACTTTTCTTTTTCAGGACTTTATGGTATGGTACAATATGACTTGAGGAGGGACCCAGTGCAACTGGGAGGAGTCCTTGAGTCAGCTTGCAGAAGCCTAGGGGAAAAGCAGGATATGCATAGGCATATGACTTGAGGAGGGACCCAGCACAGCTGGGAGGAGTCCTTGGGTCAGCTTGCAGAAGCCTGGGGGAAAAGCAGAATATGCATAGGCATATGACTTGAGGAGGGACCCAGCACAGCTGGGAGGAGTCCTTGGGTCAGCTTGCAGAAGCCTAGGGGGAAAAGCAGGATATGCATAGGCATATGACTTGAGGAGGGACTTTTTAGTCCGCTTTGTGACAGGCTGTAAACGCAGCTAGCAGGATTACAACGCAGTTAAGCTTAAAATTGAAGGTTTATCATTATATTAGAGAAGGGATAAGTTATGAATAAGAAATTAATCGGAATGTTTGCGGGAATCAGTATATGCGCCGGATTACTGGCCGGATGTAATGGTGCATCCGGAACGAAAATGCCGGATTACAGTGAATATGTTACATTGGGACAATACAAGGGAATTGAATATGAGCCGATGTCAGTGGAAGTGACGGATGAAGAGCTACAGGAGCAGATAGATTATTTTCTTCAGATGATGGGGGAAACTGTTGCGTTGACAGAAGGAACTGTAAAGGATGGAGATACCATTAATTTGGATTATATTGGCTATGCAGACGGGGAAGCCTTTGAAGGCGGAAGTACAGATGGAAATGGAACGGAGCTTACCATCGGTTCCCATCGGTATATTGATGATTTTGAAGAGCAATTGATTGGACATGAGGCAGGAGAGGAAGGAATCGAGGTTAATGTAACCTTCCCGGAGGATTATAGTAATTGGGATGGAACGCCAAATGAAATGGCAGGTAAGGATGCAACCTTTGTCTGTACAATTAACAGTATTTATCAGACCACATACCCGGAAGAATTAACGGATGAACTTGTATCTGCCAATACCAGCTATGATACGGTCAATTCCTTTATGGATGCCTTGCAAATGGATT
The DNA here is from genome assembly GCA_023667695.1 of Clostridium sp. Classification (GTDB taxonomy): domain Bacteria; phylum Bacillota; class Clostridia; order Lachnospirales; family Lachnospiraceae; genus CAG-632. Next base: position 9,893 of record JAMOZY010000045.1, read on the forward strand.
ATGAGACCTATAAAAAAGAGCAGGCAGATTCCCAAAAGCAGGTGGATATCATAACAGCGGCAATTGAAAATGCGTCCATTAACGGTTATCCGGAGGAGGAAGTGGCGAATCTGCTGGAACTGACGATTCAGGGAGCCAAAGAAACTGCTGAGACACAGAACATGGAATATGAAACGTATTTAAGCTATCTTACGGATAAAAACGGGAGTCCTTATACGGCTGAAACCTATGAGGCAGAAGCAGAGGAATACATCCGCCAGGTGTTAAGTGAAAAGATGGTAGTTTGCCTCATTGCTGATGCGGAAGGAATGTCTGTATCCAAGCAGGAGGTAGAGGATTATGTAACGGCAGAAAGCTCACAAAATTCCGGTATAGATGCAGATACCATATATGAGAATTATTCCATGGAAGATTTGGCTTATGCAGTTCTTTATGATAAGGTAATGGAATTTTTAATTGAAAATGCTATTGCAATTTAGGAATAAATAGTATATAATATCGTCTGTTGGTGCTATCGAGTATCCACAGACAAATAAGCAGTTGTGGCGGAATTGGCATACGCGCATGATTCAGGTTCATGTCCACGCAAGTGGGTTCGGGTTCAAGTCCCGTCAACTGCACTGAACGAAATCCCAGAAAACCTTAAATCAACAAGGTTTTCTGGGATTTTTTACAATATTTTGATAAAAGCACCCACAGGTAGATGTTCCGCTTTTAACAGGCAATAGCATAAGTGGTTAAGCTTCAACGGATAATCTGTATCCGGAATGCAGTAGTCTGAGGCGGAATACTCGCGGTCATGAAGGAAGCATGCTGAACACGAACCCGTAGACCCGGCATCAGCCTGGAGAATGGAATTGGACGGCCCAGAGGGTCCAGAATTACTGTATTAGGAGCAATATTGAATCGAATCATGGAAGCAGGATTGTTATTGCTTATGGTCAGCAGAGTCTGACTTCTGGTGTTGACTTCCAGAATTCTGCCGACGGTTTGCGGGTTTATATTCGGTCGGTTTCTTATCTGGATTTGGAATGCCTGAGTCTGAGGCGGAATGCTTCTGGTCATGGCTGACGAAAATACTGCGTTAATTATCATTCCGCTTTGTAAGGAGTCAACTGGTATATTACGTCCCATTTCATTGCGGATAACCGTATTTCCAGTTACGACCAGACGTACAATCTGTTCCTGGCATCCCGGACAATCTGTATAAGTGATTGTGATATAGCTTATATTACCATCAAACGCAATATCCTGTATGATTGCGTTTGATACACGAATGGAATTCCCGAAGGAAGTGTTAAGGTTAAATTCATCCATTGCATACACCTGATTTTGTATTCTTATTATTGTATGCACCCAGAGAAGGGAAAGAAACTATGAATCGGGAATTCCTTAGGGTCAGAGCATTGGAATGAGGCTGTAGCCTGCCGGAATCAAGGTACAAACAGTTGACAGGGAGAGACGGCTGATATATAATAATTCAATATTATTGGCGTGTTGTGCCTGATGTTGCAGGAACCGGATTTTGTGGGTTATAGGCAGAAGAGTGTATTAGTATGTTCCTTTGTTGACTGCCACAAAAACGTGTCCGTGATGAAGAAATAGGTTTACATAACACGTACTATAGAAAGGATTAAAGTGTAATGGCTGAGAAGATGATTATCACATATGCAGGCTTGAAGGAGATGGAAGACGAGCTTCATAATCTGAAGGTTTTTACCCGAAAGGAAATTGCGCAGAAGATTAAGGAAGCAAGGGAACAGGGGGACTTATCCGAAAATGCTGAGTACGACGCAGCCATGGATGAGCAGAGAGATATCGAGGCCCGCATCAAAGAACTGGAAAAGATGCTGAAGAACGTTGATGTAGTAGATGAAGATGAGATTGATTTACAGACGGTCAATGTAGGATGTGCCGTAAAGGTGCTGGATATGGAGTTTGATGAAGAAGTAGAATATAAGCTGGTAGGGTCTAAGGAGTCTGATATTCTGAAGAATAAGATTTCCAACGAGGCACCGATTGGAAAGGCATTGATTGGTGCAAAGGTTGGGGATGTAGTAGATGTAGAGGCACCGGATGGCACATATCAATATAAGGTGTTGGACATTCAGAGATTAAAATAATGAGAATGGAGACAGGGGCTGGTGAAAACCAATCCCTTTCTTTGCATTATATTGTGTTTCTGGTTATCATGCAGGGTGTCTGGAATATGTGTTCCCCTTAGAATCAAAATCAGAGAATTCCCAGAGTATAGATAAAGGTTGGCTGACAGAGCATTGGCATGATAATGTTTACGGAGAATGCAACGTGGAAGAGATTGAGATTATATTATAAATTACGGTTTTGTATAAGGTATAGCGAATATAAAAACCGATTAGAAACTTACATGGAAAGGAAGAAAATAAATGGCAGAGCAAAAGGAGCAGAATAACCAGCCAAAGCAACAGGATATTAACCAGCTGCTGAAGGTTCGTCGCGAAAAGTTAGCGGAATTACAGGCAAATGGGAAGGACCCGTTTGTGATTACAAAGTATGATGTGGATACCCATACGGCAGATATAAGGAATGATTTTGAAGCATATGAGGGTAAGGAAGTATCTGTGGCAGGCAGGCTTATGTCGAAGCGTGTCATGGGGAAGGCTTCTTTTGGAAATGTTCAGGATAAATCAGGTAATATACAGATTTATGTTGCCCGCGACGATTTGGGTGAGGAGTCCTATAAAGAATTTAAGCGTATGGATATCGGTGATATCGTCGGCTTAAAGGGCAAGGCATTTCTCACAAAGACAGGAGAGAAGTCCATCCATGTGACGGAAATCACCTTACTTTCAAAGAGCTTACAGATTCTTCCGGAGAAATATCATGGACTTACCAATACGGATTTACGTTATCGTCAAAGATATACGGACCTGATTATGAATCCGGAGGTGAAGGATACCTTTATTAAGCGGTCACAGATTATCAGTACAATCCGAAGATATCTTGACGGACAGGGATTTATGGAGGTTGAAACACCGATGCTTGTCAGCAATGCAGGCGGTGCTGCTGCAAGACCCTTCGAAACACATTTTAATGCGTTAGGTGAAGATTTGAAGCTTAGAATTTCTCTGGAGCTTTATTTGAAGCGGCTTATTGTAGGCGGATTAGAGCGTGTTTATGAGATTGGACGGGTATTTCGTAATGAAGGACTTGACACAAGACATAATCCTGAGTTTACACTTATGGAGCTTTATCAGGCGTATACGGATTACAATGGTATGATGGATTTGACGGAGAACCTTTACCGGTATGTTGCCAATGAGGTGCTTGGTACAACAAAGATTACCTATAATGGTATTGAGATGGATTTGGGAAAACCATTTGAACGGATAACCATGGTTGATGCAGTTAAGAAGTATGCAGATGTTGATTTTAATGAGATAGATACCTTAGAGGCTGCAAGGGCAGCAGCGGAGGAGCATCATATCGAGTATGAGGAGCGGCATAAGAAGGGAGATATTCTGAATTTGTTCTTTGAAGAGTATGTGGAAGAACACTTGATTCAACCTACCTTTGTCATGGACCATCCGGTTGAGATATCACCGCTTACGAAGAAAAAGCCGGATAATCCGGATTACGTGGAACGGTTTGAGTTCTTTATGAATGGCTGGGAGATGGCAAATGCATATTCAGAGTTAAATGACCCAATCGACCAGAGAGAACGCTTCGCAGATCAGGATGCGCTTGCTGATGCAGGGGATGAGGAGGCAAATCACACCGATGAAGATTTCCTGAACGCTCTGGAAATCGGTATGCCGCCGACAGGAGGAATTGGATTCGGAATTGACAGAATGTGTATGCTGCTAACGGATTCACCGGCGATTCGGGATGTGCTGTTGTTCCCGACGATGAAATCCCTCCCGAACGAAAGGGGTTAAAAATCCAGTATTTATGCGGGTTTGCGAAACCGAAAAATCGAGAAACCTTACAACTTTACATCAAACTTACATCAAACGCTGCAGAGTTTTGTGCAGAGGCGGAAAAATCGCATAATTTGGAGTATCCACAGGAAAACAAGCACAAGCGCAGCGAAGTATTTGTTTTCATCGGATACGACAACGACAAAATCAGGGAGTGCGTAAGCACGGCAACTGCGCAGCAGTTGGATTTTGGAGTATAGGCAAGAATGAATGGGCAGTCCCATAACGGGATTGCCCATTTTCAAAAATAATATATTAAACAAAATCGGGATTTAACGGAGTGGTAGATTTGGTAAGCAGATTAAGATACGGTAATACGAATACTTTTTTCGTTCGTGGAGTAAGTGGCGGTATACTCATTGATACTGACTATGCGGGTACATTGCCATTACTTTATAAACAACTAAAAAAGAATAATATTCAGTTAAACGATATAACTTATATTTTAGCTACACATTATCATCCCGACCACATTGGACTTGTGAGTGAACTAATGGATTTGGGCGTAAATCTTCTGCTAATTGATATTCAAGTCGAATATGTCCACTTTTCCGATGAAATATTTAGCAGAGATACTCGTTTTAACTATAAGCCGATTGACAGCAAAAAAGCCATAGTGATAACTTGCAGGGAAAGTAGAGATTTCCTTGCTGATATGGGAATCTACGGGGAAATAATTTCTACGCCGAGTCATAGTGAAGATAGCATTTCTGTGATTTTGGACAATGGAGATTGTATTGTTGGTGATTTGGAACCTATAAGCTATTTAGATGCTTATGATGATAATCTAAAATTAAAAAAAGATTGGGAGCATATCTCGAATTTTGAACCAAAGAAAATTCTATATGCCCATGCAAATGAGAAAATAATGGTATAATTACAACTCCAAATTTCAGTTTGTAGAACTCCCAAATTTAAGAGTTGAACTCACCCCTTGTCAGAATGAAAATTCTCCAAGGGGATTTTTTATTCTGATAATTGTAAACTACAAGATTTTACTAATCTCCACTACAATGATTTGCAAAGCAAGTCAAAGGAGGAACGGTTATGAATAAACAAACATATATCACAGAGGAAGAAAGGAAAAAGTGCGAAAAGGTTGCCAACGCCTTTTTGGAAATCTATCCGGAAGATGATGTGCTGGTGGTGGACGCCGGAAGGTTCGGGTTTGTGAAATTGCAGAATTATATGCCAAACGAAGGCTTTGACAGCGTTACGACCTACACGGACAGCAGAGATATGTTTGAGGACTTGTGGCAGGAATGGCTGGATACAAAGCAGAAGGAATTTGTCTATGAAAAATCTGCTTCATGAACAAAGCTGCAATTTAACAATAAATTTCAATATGCACAGCAACACACTCCTGAGACAAGCGGTTTCAGGGGAATTTTTATGCTTGGGTTTGCAGAACACAAGATTTTCAATACAATTTCTCAGGGTAGAAAATCGACCGGTCCATTTTACATACCATAGTATGCAGAAAACCTGCCACCGGCAGCTTTTCTGTATCCATAATTTATTCAAATCGTCCAAATGGAGTTTACAATCGGACAAAAAGAACCGCTATTGGATGAAAGCTATTCCTGAACAGCATCGGCACGGACATAGTAGGTGCTTCTGCCTGAACCGCATTTTAAGATAAGTCCCTCCTCGGTTAGCTTTTTAACTGCTCCAAGGACTGCACTGCGCCCCACGCTCGGACAGGCTGCGATGACTTCAGCACCGGTCATTTTTCCGATTTTGCCCATCATATAGGCTTTCACTACATCGTAAGCGG
>JAMOZY010000046.1 GCA_023667695.1 Clostridium sp.
TCACCAGTCGCGGTAGCAGATAGCCATGCGTACCTCGCCTTCGTTTCACTTCGGCTCGGTCACGGGCATTCGCCCTATGCGGCAAGAGTTGAATCTGTCTGCCTATGAGCAAGCTCCGGCAGCCAATTCAACTTTGCCACGCATGGCTCAAGGCTTGCGTGTAAACCATAATTTTAACAGATAAGTATTACAGGAGGAACGGAATATGAAGGAAGCAATTACAGTAATCAACGGCGGTATTACCGCCCCCCAAGGCTTTCGGGCAGCCGGGCTTCGGGCGGGAATCAAGCCGGGAAAAACCAATAAGGATATGGCAATGGTGGTCAGTGAGGTTCCCTGTGCAGCCGCAGGCGTTTTCACACGAAATCTGGTAAAGGCCGCACCGGTGCAGTGGGATGCCAGACAATTAGAAGCCCATGGGGTTGTCCGGGCAGTCATTGTGAATACCGGAATCGCCAATGCATGTACCGGACTTCAGGGCTATGAGAATACGGAACGGACGGCAGCGGCAGTAGCAGAGGAATTCGGATGTACTCCGGAGCAGGTCATGGTTATGTCCACCGGTGTCATTGGATACCAGCTGCCAATGGATGTGATTCTGCAGGGAATCAAGCAGTTTCCTTCTGCGCTCCGGGAAGGAGAAGCAGCGGCTCATGATGCAGCAGAAGCAATCCTGACGACGGATACCCATCCCAAAGAAATCGCTGTTGAATTTCAAATAAAAGGTAAAACCGTGCGTATGGCAGGCATGTGTAAGGGTTCCGGCATGATTCATCCGAACATGGGTACTATGCTGGGCGTGATTACCACAGATATCCGGATTACAAGGGATTTATTGAAAAAAAACTTAAAAGAATTCGTAGAAGATACCTTTAATATGGTATCCGTGGACGGAGATACTTCTACGAATGACAGCGTGGTACTTCTGGCAAATGGTATGGCAGAAAATGACTGCTTGACAGAAGCAGATAAAGATTATACCATATTCCGGCAGGCTCTAAAGAAGGTAATGACTTTTCTGGCACAGAACATCGCGGCAGATGGAGAGGGCGCTACCCGGCTGTTAGAGGCAAGGGTCATTCATGCAGAGCATAAGGAACAGGCAAAGATTCTGGCAAAGGCAATCATAACCTCCAATCTGACTAAGGCAGCGGTATTCGGTATGGATGCCAACTGGGGAAGAATTCTGTGTGCCATGGGATATTCCGGAGCGGAATTTGACCCGGCGCTGGTAACGATTCAGATATCCAGTGAAGCCGGCAGTATAACACTGGTAGAGGGGGGAGTGGCGGCGGATTATGATGAAGAGCTGGCAACCGGAATTCTTTCCCCAAAGCAGGTAGTCATTCTTGTGGATATGAAATCCGGTGATGCAGAAGCAACTGCCTGGGGCTGTGATTTAACATATGAATATGTTAAGATAAATGCGGATTATCGTTCTTAGAAAGGAAGAAAGAAGAGGTTTTATCATGATTAACAATGAAAACAGTATGGACCAGGTAATCATCAAGGCACAGACCTTGATTGAGGCCCTGCCATTTATTCAGAAATTCCGTGGAAAGACAATTGTTGTAAAATACGGCGGAAGTGCTATGCTGGATGAGGAATTAAAATATAATGTGATTAAAGATGTGGCGTTGCTGAAGCTGATTGGTTTACAGCCGATTATCGTACATGGAGGGGGAAAGGAAATCAGCAAATGGGTTCAGTTATCTGGAAAAGAACCGCAGTTTGTAAATGGTCTGCGGGTGACGGATGCAGAGACCATGGAAATTGCCGAAATGGTGTTATCCAAGGTGAACAAGGGTCTGGTGCAGATGATGCAGAAGCTGGGCTTAAAGGCAGTCGGAATCAGCGGCAAGGATGGCGGACTGATGACCTGCAATAAAAAACTGGCAGGTGGTAAGGATATCGGATTTGTTGGTGAGGTAACAAGGGTGGACAGTCAGATTCTGGATACCCTGCTGGCAAATGATTTTATTCCGGTTATCGCCCCGATTGGTATGGGAGAGGATTTTGCCACTTACAATATCAATGCGGATGATGCTGCCTGTGCAGTAGCCCGTGCCATTCAGGCGGAAAAGCTGGTATTTTTAACGGATATCGAGGGAGTATTTGTAGACCCGATGGATAAAAATACCCTGATTTCGGAAATGACGGTGGAAGAGGCACAAAGCTTTATTGAAAAGGGTGTGGTCGGAGGCGGCATGCTTCCGAAGCTGACGAACTGTATTGATGCCATTCACAATGGCGTTGCCAGAGTCCATGTGTTGGACGGGCGTGTGGAGCATTGTCTGTTGCTGGAATTCTTTACCACCAAGGGTATTGGTACTGCGATTCTGAAGGAACCGTTATTCCCGTAGGCTGTGGACGGATGCATTCGAATTTCTTTGGCGGATGCCCTAAGGTATTTGCTTTGCTGGAAGAGGAGAAAGTGGTAGTAGAGGTATTGTATGAATAGGAGTAGAAAAAAACAAAGCCTTCGTGCCTGTGTGACAGGTATGCTGGCATGCTTCCTGCTGTTGGTGCCAACCGGCTGCCGGGAAGAGGAGGAACCGGTAACAACGGAGACTACATATGAAACCTTTGAAGAAGGAGTAGCTTCCGTACCGGCAATGGTACCGGCAGAGGACGGAACGGAAGTGCCGGTTTCCATGACGCTTTGGTACAATGATGCGGCAATGACGCCTTATTACGAAGCGGCAGCGGCGGACTTTCATGAACGCTATGGTGTGGAGATTCTTTGCACCTACGTGGACAACGTGAATTATCTGGAACAGATTAATCAGGCGAATATAGAAGGAAATGGACCGGATTTATTTATTGCATCCAATGATGAGGTCCGCAAGGCACGTATGGCAGGTCTGACCCGGAGTAATTCCCTGTATACGGAAGCCTTCTGGGCGGAGCATTATCCGGCGGTTGCAAAATCTGCCATGACATCGGACGGAAAGCAGTATGGATACCCGATTTATCTGGATACGACGGTGATGATTTATGATGCTGCTGTTACTGCAAAGCCGGAAAGCTTTGGCAGTATTACGGAATTTGCCGTGAATTTCGTAGATGAAACAAATACAAAGGATATCTTCCGATGGGATATTTCGGACCCCTTTTATGATTACCTGTTCCTGGGCAACGGCGCGCAGGTATTTGGTGATACTGGCGAGGATACCAGTCTCTTCAACGTAAATAATGAAAGTGTGATTCAAAGCATGCATTATTATCAGTCGCTGCATGAATACTTTTCCATAGATGTAGACAGCAGCAGCTATGAACAGATTAAATCAGAACTGACGGATGGTACTCTGGTTTATGGCATTGTAAAGACCGATGTTTTAAGTGAATTAAGCAGCTATGGAAGCAGCTATGCCTTATGTCCGGTTCCGCCCTTATCTCCAGAGCTGCCGGTTCAAAACCTTTCTGTGACCTATGGAGCATTTGTCAGTGAATTTACCAGACAGCCGGAATATGCGAATCTCTTTGCTGCTTATTTGTCTTACGAGTATGCGGGAAACCTGTTCGGACTGAGCCGGCGGACTGCCGTTCGCTCCAGTCTGGAACGGACGGACGCCAATGAAGCGATTATTTATGAGCAGTATTGTAATACCAGTCCGGTGCCGAAAGCATTGGAAAATGGTGATTTCTGGATTTATACGGAAATCTGCTTTAAGAATATCTGGAATGGCAGTGATGTTGCCACGGAATTAAGTCAGTTACAGGAAAAAATGCTGGAGCGGTTAAAGTAAAATTACCCTGCATATATTTGGTAATCCTGCGTATGCTACTATTATTACGAAAAGGAGGACAAATATATGTGGGGTATTATTATTGCCTTGATTTCCGGTGCATTGATGAGTGTACAGGGTGTATTTAATACAGGAGTAACAAAGCAGACCGGTACCTGGCTGACAAATAGCTGGGTGCAGTTGACCGGATTTTTGGTATGCCTGGCTGTCTGGCTGTTCAAGGAGCGGCAGGATAATACGATTGCCAGTTTATTTCAGATTGATCACAAATATATGCTGTTGGGCGGTGTGATTGGCGCCTTTATAACCCTGACGGTCATTCTCAGCATGGACCATCTGGGTCCGGCTCAGGCGGTACTGCTGATTGTCGTATCGCAGGTCGTGGTGGCCTATCTGATTGAACTCTTTGGCTGGTTTGCAGTGGAAAAGGTGGGCTTCCAGTGGAGTAAGCTGGTGGGCGTTATTGTTGCAATTGCAGGTATCATTATATTTAAGTGGAAGTGACAAAGGGAAGCAGGGGTTTGTATTAAAATTTTTTAAGAAATAAATAAGAAAATTTCTATTGTATAAAAAGACAATTATGGTAAAATGATTTTGTGTGATGCGTTCGGATTTGTGTAATGGAAAGAGGTAAGGATTGCACAGATTTTACAGATATATAACAAGAATTGTCCTGTCGGCGGCACTGCTATGGGGGCTGACAGGATGTGGGAAGCAGGAGGATATGTTTCTTCGTCTGGATACGGAGGCTTCCGGAACTGAGACAGAAAGTACAACGGAAGTCACGGAAGCAGCAGGCTCAGAGATATCCACCGAGGAAGCGGTGTATGTATTCGTCTGCGGACAGGTTCTGCATCCGGGAGTATACGGTATGCCTGGGGGAAGCCGGATTTGCGATGCGCTTGCTGCCGCCGGCGGTTGTCTGGAGACAGCAGATATATGCGCGGTGAATCAGGCGGCGCGGCTGCAGGATGGGGAAAAGATTTATATACCGGCAGTCGGGGAAGAACCGGCTGTGACTGGGGATGCTACGGAAGCCTCCGATGGTCTTGTACACCTGAATCGGGCAACGAAGGCGGAGTTGATGACCTTGCCAGGCATTGGAGAATCCAAGGCGGCTCAGATTCTTGCATACCGGGAGGAGCATGGCGGCTTTTCTACAGTGGAGGAATTAATGAACATTTCCGGAATTAAGGAAGGAGTGTTCCAAAGGATAGAGGATTATATTACGGTTGAATGAGGTGGAAGAATGAAAAGAGTGCTGGTTGTGGATGATGAGAAGTTAATCGTAAAGGGAATCAAGTTCAGTCTGGAACAGGATGATATGCAGGTGGACTGTGCCTATGACGGCGAGGAGGCCTTGCGGCTGGCAAAGCAGACCGAATACGATATGGTACTGTTGGATATTATGCTGCCTAAGCTGACTGGCTTGGAGGTATGCCAGCAGATTCGGGAATTCTCCAATATGCCCATCATTATGCTGACAGCCAAGGGCGAGGATATGGATAAAATCTTAGGTTTGGAATATGGCGCAGATGATTACATTACGAAGCCTTTTAATATTTTAGAGGTAAAGGCACGGATAAAGGCAATTATCAGAAGAAACGGAAAGAAACCGGCAGTGGAAGAGAAGGAACGTAAGATTACCGTTGGAGAGCTGAATCTGGATTGTGACAGCAGACGGGTGAATATTGCCGGAAAAGAAATTAATCTGACGGCAAAGGAATTTGATGTGCTGGAGCTTTTGGTATTCAATCCCAACAAGGTATATTCCCGTGAAGTATTATTGCGGACCATCTGGGGCAGTGATTATCCCGGTGATGTCCGGACGGTTGATGTCCACATCCGCCGGCTGCGGGAAAAGATAGAGGAAAATCCTGGAGAACCGACGTACATTCATACGAAGTGGGGTGTTGGCTATTATTTCCAGGGATAAACCGCTTATCAGACAATTAAAGAGTTTTCGTTTTTTCATTTTTATTATATTTTTTCTGGCAACTCTCGTTATGATTATCGCCTGTGGCCAGGTATTTCAACGTTCTTATCATGAACGGTCTCTTCAGAATAAGATTCTACAGGTACAGAGCCAGTGTAACATTTTAGCCAGCCAGGTGTTGCTGAACGACTTTATGATTTCAAGCAGTACGGACAATCTAAATACGGAAATCGACCAGCTTGCCAATGTACTGGAGGGCAGAATCATCATTGTGGATTCTGAATACAAGATTATCAAGGATACATATACCATTGAACAGGATAAGTATATGATGTCAACGGATGTTCATAATCTTATGCTTGGCAAAATCCCAAACAAATATAATATTATGAATCAGAATCAGTATGTGGAAATCCTGGTGCCAATCCTAGATTCCTCGGTGGTGACCACAGTGATTGATAACGGGAATGCTTCCGGCCACAGTTCGAATCCGGCTTCTGCCGAGACCAGACAGGTAAAGGGTGTGATTATCTGTATGGTATCCATTCGCGACCTGTTGGAAACCGATGCCTATATGCAGGCCCAGGGGCGAATCTGGTATGCTCTGTTCCTTTTTGTTGCCCTGTTGATTTCCTGGCTGATGGCCTTTTGGATTCCAAGACCGATTCGGAAGCTGAACAATAAATTAAAGCAGGTGTCCGAAGGGCATTTGGATGAGATGATTGAGATGGAAGGCAGTACGGAAATTATGGATTTGACGGATACCTTTAATCAAATCCTAAGTAAGCTTCAGCTTCTGGAAAATTCCAGACAGGAGTTTGTGTCCAATGTGTCCCATGAATTGAAAACGCCGATTACTTCCATGAAGGTGCTGGCGGATTCTCTGCTGGTACAGGAGGATACACCGGCGGAGATGTATCGGGAATTCATGACAGATATTGCAGAGGAGATTGAACGGGAAAATAAGATTATCAATGATTTGCTGACTCTGGTCCGGCTGGATAAGCAGGCAGTGGATTTGAATGTGGAGGCAGTCAGCATCAATGAATTGCTGGAATTGCTGTTAAAGCGAATCCGCCCCATTGCTGCAAAGCGGAATATCGAAATTATCTTTGAGAGTATGCGGGATGTTGTGGCAGAAATTGACGTAGTAAAGATGTCTCTGGCCTTTACCAATCTGATTGAAAATGCAGTAAAGTATAACAAGGATGACGGCTGGGTTCATGTGGTGCTGGATGCGGACCATAAGTTTTTCTATGTAAAAATATCGGATTCCGGTGTCGGGATTCCGGAGGATTGTCAGGAACGGGTCTTTGAGCGATTCTACCGGGTGGATAAGGCCCGGTCCAGGGAGACCGGAGGAACCGGTCTGGGGCTTGCCATTACCAGAAATGCAATTTTGATGCATAAGGGCGCAATTAATATCTATAGTGTACCGGAAGAGGGAACTACCTTTACTGTGCGGGTACCGTTAACGTATATCAGTTAAAGGAAAGGAGAACCAGAATGAAAAAATGGATGAGTATTTGTCTGCTTATCAGCCTGATGCTGGGACTATTTGGCTGTTCAGATGCCGGAAGCCAGGGAACTGCCACAACAGAGGTGGACTTGCCGGAAAATGCAATCTATCTTTATTATATTGACAGTGCTACCTATGAATTGGCCTATGTACCCTATGAGCTTGATGAAACGGTATCTGAAAATAAAGGAATTGAATCGATTCTGAATACCATGTTTACAGAGGCACCGGATAATCAAACCAACCTGATTTCCGCATCGATGCGGCTGCTTCGCAGTGCGTACCAGAAGGATACCAGTCTGGCACGGGTCGTAGTGAACGTGGCAAATGAATTGAACGATCAGTATGTGGAGGTATTGGCAAAGGCGGCAATCACAAAGACCTTGTGTCAATTGGATTATGTGGAAAATGTTCAGTTTGAGATTTATGATTCTTCTACGATTAGCGATGAACAATCGGTTATCGAGACCTATGATTCCATTTCCTTTGTTGATGCGGAGCAGGAGGGCGGTTTTCTCCAGACGGGTGTGATTACCTTGTATTTCGCCAATGAAAGCGGGGATATGCTGTTGGAATACGATAAGGCAGTGGAGATTAGCAATAATGTTTCCTTGGAGCAGCTGGTGATTGAATCGCTCATTACTGGTCCTTTGCGGGAGGGGTACTATCCGACGATTCCGGAAGGAACTACCTTAAAGAAGGTGTCCATTAAGGACGGGGTCTGCTATGTAGATTTATCCGTGGAATTCAATAATACGCTGAATACCTGTATGGATACGACGACGATTTATTCGGTGGTCAATTCTCTTTGTGAGCTGCCGACCATTAACCGGGTGCAATTCCTGATTAATGGGGAAAAGCAGGAGCTTTACCGGACCACCATTCCCTTTGATGGTATGTTTGAGTGGCAGCCGGACCTGATTCAGGAACAGGAGCCGGCTCAAAGTAAGAATAAGTAATCAGAAAGGAGTTATATGAAGAAACGGCCATTACTGTTTGGAGTCTTGGCTTTTGTAATTGGTGAGTGGACGGGATGTTATCCATACATGGCAATGGGGCTTGGCATGGCTGGTGTTCTTTATCTCCTATGGTATATGCAGCATAGGAGCAAAAGGGGGCAGACCATGCCTTTTTCTGTGCTGTTTGGCATACTGGCCTGTATTCTGGGGATGCTCAATGCCGGGCGGTGCAGACTGATTCATCCGATTGAACAATACATGGAGGCCCATGGGCAGGAGACTGTAAGCGGTATCCTGGAAGGAAGAATCAAGCGGGTGGAATACCGGACCAATCAGCGGATTCTGATTGTTCAGTCAGAACGAATCGTGGGAAAGGAATACCAGTGGAACCAGCCCTGTACCATAAAGCTATACGAGCAGTCCGATTCTATTTCGAATACCAATTCACTTTGTATTGGAAATGAAATTCGATGTGAGATAAGTCTGAAAATTCTAACAGCGCCGACGAATCCCGGAGAATTTGATGCAAGGTCCTATTATCGGGCCAGAGGAATTGATTTCTTAGGCTTTACGGAGCAGATTCTTGTGGTTCGGGATGTACGGCATCCGGTTTTGCAGCTTCTGACCCAGGTGCAGCAGGCGGCACAGCAGATGTTTGCCCAATATATGCCGGAGGAGCAGGCAGGGATTATGGGGGCTATGCTTTTAGGCAATACCGGAGAACTGGATTCTGGCATCCGTAAGCTGTATCAGAGAAATGGTATTGCACACATTCTGGCAATCTCTGCATTGCATATTTCCATAATCGGAGGCACCTTGTACCAACTGCTGCGGAAGCTGGGGGCGTCTTATCCGGTTGCCGGAGGTACAGTCATGATGATGCTGATACTCTATGGATGGATGACCGGCTTTAGCAGTTCTACCCTTCGGGCTGTTATTATGTTCGGTTTGATGCTGGCAGGGGATATACTGGGACGCACCTATGATATGCTGACAGCGGCAGGACTTGCCTGTCTGTGCATTTTGATAGAGAATCCATGGAAGCTTTCGGATGCCGGCTTTCTCTTATCCTTTAGTGCTGTATTAAGTCTGGGAATTGTGGCGCCGCTTCTACAGGAAGCGTTCGAACCCCTTCGTAAGGGTAAAATGCGACGATATCTGATAGATGGCATATGCTCCAGTCTGGTATTGCAGCTTATGACTGGTCCGATTGTCGCTTATTTTTATTATGATGTTCCGGTTTATGGGGTATTGCTGAATATAATTGTCATACCATTGATGACGCCTCTGGTGGCCTTTGGCTGTTCCGCCTTGCTTCTTTATCCGCTGTGTCCATGGCTTGGCTCTCTGCTGCTGGTACTCTGTGGATGGATTTTGAATGTCTTTCAATTCTTGTGCCGGATAGCGGAAGCGCTTCCCGGTGCCTGTTGGCATACAGGACACCTGTCCCTTTGGAATATAGGGATTTATTATGCCTGCTTATTCCTTCTGTATATACTATGGAAGCATAGGAAAAAGTTTCCGATGCTTGGGATAGGAATGGTATTCTTAATCCATATGCTATTTCCGGAAAAGGGACCGTTGGTGGTAACGATGCTGGATGTGGGACAGGGAGACGGGATTTTCATTGAAACGCCCAATCACAGACATATTCTGATAGATGGGGGCAGCAGCTCCCGTTCTTCTGTAGGAGCGTATATTCTGACACCGGCGGTAAAGTATTATGGCGCCGGTTCTCTGGATTATGTATTTGTCAGTCATATGGACCAGGACCATGTAAACGGCATACAGGAGCTGATTGCCCAATCGAAGGAGGGAGGCATTCCGATTCGGCAGCTGGTGGTGCCGGAGGCAGTCATGCAGACAGAGGAGTTCCAGACATTGCTCCGGCAGGCAGAGGATGCAGGGATTTCGGTTACTGCTATCAATAGCGGAGAAGCGCTTGTGCTGGATTCCGTTTCCATTCGATGTCTGTATCCCCTTTCCGAAACGGAAGCTGGTGTATTCTCCCTTCGGAATACAGAGGGAACGAAAAATAACAATTCTATGGTAGTATCCTTATCCTATGGTGCCTTTGATATGCTGTTTACGGGAGATTTGGAAGCAGAGGGCGAGGAATGGCTGTTAAATGAAAAGGAAGAGCTGTTGCAGCAAAGCTATGATGTACTGAAGGTAGGACATCATGGTTCGGATTCTTCCTCTACCATGGCGTTTTTGGAACGGCTGCAGCCGGATATTGCCTTGATTTCCTGTGGGAGAAATAATTCCTATGGTCATCCCCATGCGGAAACCCTGGACCGGCTGGCAGCAGTCGGAAGCCGGGTTCTCTGTACGGTGGACACTGGTGCCATTGAAATCCAAACCGATGGAAGGAAGATGGAATTTCATTTTTATAATGCAGACGATGCCGGATTGTGATATACTACATTTGATTCCCGCGAGCAACGAGCCAAGTGGCTGCTTGCAGACATTTGGCGACTGCCGCGAGGGTCAACATACCCCGCCCCTTGGGGCGTTTCAAATTTGATGCCCCGCTGCTTGCGGTGGGGGTGTTGACTTATCACATAGAATGATTGGGTAACAGACATGAAGACGCTTCGAGAGCATTTGAAGAAGAAGGAATTTAAGAATGTGTATTTATTATACGGGGAGGAAGCTTATCTGCGCCATCAGTACCGGGACCGGCTGCGGGAAGCCTTATGTCCGGACGGGGATGAGATGAATATCAGCCGGTTTGAGGGCAAAGGGATTTCCGGAGTAGAAATCAGTGATTTGGCTGAGACTCTGCCTTTTTTTGCAGACCGACGGCTTATTATAATCGAAGAAAGCGGCTGGTTTAAAAATGGCTCCGATGGATTTGAGGAGAAGTTAGCCCGGTTTCCAGATACGACCTATCTGATTTTTGTAGAAAGTGAAGTGGATAAGCGGGGAAAGCTATTTAAGACTGTAACTGCCATGGGGTACGGAGCAGAGATGAAGACCCCGAAGGAAAAGGAGCTGTTAGCCTGGATTACCATACAGTGTAAGGAGGAAGGAAAGCAGATTATGGAAGCTGCCGCACGGTATCTGGTGGAGCAGGCAGGTACCAGCATGAATTTACTTCAGATGGAATTGGAAAAGGTGTTTTCCTATGGGATAGACCGGGCTGTCATTACCCTGGAGGATGTGCAGGAAATCTGTAGTAACCAGGCGGAAAATCAGATGTTTGAGATGCTGGATGCCATTGGAAATCAAAATCGGGAAAAGGCATTAGGACTGTATCATGATCTTCTGACCTTGCGGGAGCCGGCCATGCGGATTCTCTTTTTGTTGACCCGGCAGATTCATATTTTATTACAGGTCAGTGAAATGACCCGGCTGCAAATGGATAACGGCAGTATTGCATCTAAGGCAGGCATTCCCCCCTTTACGGTAGGAAAATACAAAAGCCAGATTGGACATTTTTCCTATTCCCAATTACTCGGCATGCTGGAGGAATGTCAGGAGGTTGATGCCGGCATCAAGCGGGGAATTTATCAGGATGTGATAGGGGTGGAGCTTTTAATTGTGGGTTTTTCATCCCGAAATCCAGGATAGCTTAGAGAAAATGAGATTTTGCAGGAACCATTCCTGTTGAAATAAGGATATACAATATAAGGTAAATGTGTAAGTTGGAGGTAACAAATGGGCGGATTTTTTGGCGTAGCGGCAAAAGAAGATTGTGTGTTTGATTTATTCTTTGGAACGGATTATCATTCCCACTTAGGAACCAGACGGGCAGGAATGGCTGTGTATGGGGATGACGGCTTTGAAAAGGCCATCCATCAGATTGAAAATGCTCCTTTTCGGACCAAGTTTGAAAAGGAAGTCAATACGATGCACGGTCATATGGGAATCGGGTGTATTTCTGATTATGAGGCTCAGCCCATCCTGGTACGGTCCCATCATGGCTCCTTTGCCATTACCACAATCGGGAAGATTAACAATACAGAAGAAATCATTGATATGATTCTGAAAAATAATACGCATTTTTTTGAGATGAGCAATGGTGAAATTAATGCTACGGAATTGGTGGCGGCAATCATTAATCAGAAGGAGAACTTCATAGATGGAATCCAATATGCCCAGGAAATCATTGAAGGCTCCATGTCCATGCTGATTCTGACGCCGAAGGGAATCTACTGCGCCAGGGATAAATACGGAAGGACTCCGATTTCCATTGGAAAGAAGGAGGATGCCTTTTGTGCTGCCTTTGAGAGCTTTGCCTATCTGAACCTGGGCTATGCGGTAGAACGGGAATTAGGTCCGGGGGAAATCGCAGTTATGGACGCCGCCGGAGTAAGGACGCTTTCCGAACCGGGAAAAGAAATGAAAATCTGTACCTTTTTGTGGATTTATTATGGATATCCGCCGTCAGTCTATGAGGGTGTCAATGTAGAAGAGATGCGGTATCGCTGCGGTCAGTTATTGGCAAGGCGGGATCATGTAAAGCCGGATATTGTAGCAGGCGTGCCGGATTCCGGAACGGCTCATGCCATTGGATATGCCAATGAATCCGGTGTTCCCTTTTCCAGACCATTTATCAAGTATACACCAACCTGGCCAAGGTCCTTTATGCCGACCATGCAGAGTAAGCGGGATTTAATTGCAAAAATGAAGCTGATACCGGTGGAGCAGTTAATTCAGGGAAAGAGCCTGCTTTTGATTGATGATTCCATCGTCAGAGGAACCCAGTTGCGGGAAACAACCGAGTTTTTATATGAAAGTGGCGCCAAGGAGGTACATATCCGTCCTGCATGTCCGCCGTTGATTTTCGGGTGTAAGTATCTGAACTTCTCCCGTTCAAAATCAGAAATGGAACTGATTACGCGGGTGGTGATTAACGAGCTGGAAGGCGGAGCGGTTACAGATGAGGTATTACGGGAGTATGCGGATTATAACTCTGAAAAATACGAAAAAATGGTGGAGCGAATCTGTGAGAAGCTGAAGTTTACTTCCCTGCGGTTCCATCGTCTGGATGATATGGTGAAAGCAGTGGGAATCGAGCCATGCAAGCTATGCACCTACTGCTGGAGTGGAAAAGAGTAGAAAATAAATCGAAGCCGGAGCAGTCAAGACCACCGGCTTAGCCGGTGGCTTGCACTAGCCCTATAAGGGCTTTTT
>JAMOZY010000047.1 GCA_023667695.1 Clostridium sp.
ACAGAACCGGGGCAGCTCTGTCTATTTAATTCCTACAGTAAATTTACGCTATCCTCAGAAAAAGCTTTCTTGACAATCTGATAACAAAGAATATAATGAAATGAAAGGCTGTGAAGGAGAATAAAAGGAGTAGAAAGATGAATAAGGTCGGATTTGTCGGAATGGGAAATATGGCACAGGCAATGGCAGAGGGTTTTCTGAAGTCCGGGAAGCTTCCCCAGGAAGCGGTTCTGGCATATGCACCTCATAAGGAAAAGCTATATCAGAATGGAACGCGGATTGGGTTTCTTCCGGTTGATACCTTGGAAGAATTAATCCATCAGTCTGAGATTATTATAATCGCATGTAAGCCGTATCAGATTTCGGAGGTTCTGGCGGAAGGAAAGGACGGGTTAACCGGTAAAGCATTGCTTTCCATAGCAGCAGGCTGGGTATATAAGGATTTTTATGCCATTCTGGGTGACGCAGTCCGGATTCAGTGTATTATGCCCAATACGCCGGCTATGGTAGGAGAAGGCGTCATGCTCTTTGAAGCTGCCCATTCCTTGAAGGAGCAGGAACGCAGCATGGTATTGGACTGGTTTTCTGCCCTTGGAATGGTGGAAGAGCTTCCGACAGAGCTTATGGGAATCGGAGGCGCAGTTGCTGGATGCGGACCGGCATTTATGGATTTGATTATGGAGGCGTATGCAGATGCTGCAGTTCAGTATGGAATACAAAGAGACCTGGCATATCGGTTGATTTCCCAGACCATGCGGGGAAGCGCTAAACTTCAGCAGGTCACTGGCAGTCATCCCGGTGTCTTAAAGGATGCGGTTTGTTCTCCCAAAGGAACGACAATCCGGGGGGTTCATGCACTGGAGCATAGTGGGTTACGGGCAGCATGTATGGATTCCATCGATGCCATTATGCAGGAAAGGAGCTTCTCACATTAAAGGAAGGATATGGAATGGTTGCGCGTTTCGTCTATATCTGTTTCGATAGGCGAAGAGCTTGACCGGATAAGAGGAGGCTTTTATGGAGCATAAGGACAAGACCAAAGGAGCAAAAATCGTCAATATCATAGTGGCGGTTTTTATTATGCTGTTATTTGGACTGCTTGGAATTTTTACGACCCGGCTTTACAATAATATACAGGGGAAAAACAGTTACCGGGAGCAGGGAATCCTGGACTATAATAATGGAGATTATGCAAAGGCCGCTGCTAATTTTCAGACATCACTGAGTAATAAAGCATTATTTTCAGAGCCGTTAGACCGGGATACCCGGTTGTATCTGGCGGATTCTTATTTTCGTCTGAAGCAGTATCAGTTTGCAATCAATGAATATGATACGCTTTTGGAAACCGAAGAGGAACAGGTCGGATATCTGAATCTGCAAAAGCAGATTGCCCAGGGATTTATTGATTTTGAAAATCATAATTTTGAAGCGGCGCTTCCGGCATTTCAGGCGGCAATTGAAAACGGGCATATGGAATGCACGTTGTATGCCGGCATTTGTACAGTAGAATTGGGACGAAGGGATGAAAGTGTATCGTATCTGACGACTTATCTTTCCCACAATCCGGAAAGCGCATATGCCTGTACC
This sequence comes from Clostridium sp., assembly GCA_023667695.1. Classification (GTDB taxonomy): domain Bacteria; phylum Bacillota; class Clostridia; order Lachnospirales; family Lachnospiraceae; genus CAG-632. The sequence goes on from JAMOZY010000047.1 coordinate 1,588, forward strand.
CAGCTTGCAGATTATTACTTGCAGCAGGGCTTATATAATACCTGCAGCCAGTATTTACAGCAGGGGTTACAGTCCGGAGACCGGAGCTGTGATGAGCAGTTACTGTATGTAGAAATCGTATATTATGAGTACCAGCATGACTATAATAAGGCATATGAACTGATTTGCAGTTATATGCAGCAGTTTAATATAACGGAGCAGATACAGCGGGAATATGATTTTCTTTCAACCAGACAGACCCTGGAATAAGAACTATCCACGTTTCAACTGTGAACCGGATACCATAGGATAGGCGTGAGGCGGAAGTCAGATAATGGCTGTGGACAGGCATGAGCCAGGAGTCGGATATGGCTATGGACAGGCATAAGCCAGAAGCCGAATAGGGACTATGGACAGATATGAGACAGAAATCGGATAAAGGCTATGGGCAGGCGTGGGACAGGAGCCGATAGAGACTATGGGCAGATGTGAGCCAGAGACGGATAAAAGCTATGGACGGGCATAAGTCTGAAGCCGGATAGAGACTATGGACAGATATGAGACAGAAATCGGATAAAGGCTATAGACAGAGGATGGGAATACAGAATTAGGAGTATAAATGACCGGATTATATGAAAATAAGGAAACGCAGGAGCAGGTGATTTTGGTAGCTGCTTCTGTCAGTGATGAGGTATCAGTGTATGCCTCTCTGGATGAACTGGAGGAGTTGGCAAAGACAGCAGGAGCCGCTGTTGCAGGGAGGTTTGTACAGAATCGCCAAGCAGTGGATACTGCAACGTATATCGGAAGTGGTAAGGTAGAGGAGCTGCGGGAGCTGGTAATGACATATCAGGCAACCGGAATCATATGTGATGATGAGCTGACCCCTTCCCAGATGAATAATCTGGAACGGGAATTAAATATCAAGATTATGGACCGGACTATGATAATCCTGGATATTTTTGCAGCGCGGGCCTCCACCAGAGAGGGACAGCTTCAGGTAGAACTGGCGCAGCTGCGATATCGTTCCTCGCACTTAATCGGCATGGGAAGGATTCTGTCCCGACAGGGTGGTGGTATCGGTACCAGAGGTCCCGGCGAGAAAAAGCTGGAGACAGACCGGCGGATGATTCGCCAGCGTATTTCCCGGTTAAAGGAGGAGCTGAATCAGGTAAAGATAAATCGTAGTACGCAGCGGAAGCGCAGAGTAGAACAGGGAATTCCGGTAATCTGTATTGTCGGGTATACCAATGCAGGGAAATCGACCCTGCTGAATACGCTGACTGATTCCGAGGTGTTGTCGGAGGATAAGCTGTTTGCAACACTGGACCCAACCACCAGAAGCTTAGAGCTTCCCGATGGACAACAGGTACTGCTTACGGATACGGTTGGGTTTATCCGAAAGCTGCCCCATCATTTGATTCAGGCATTTCGTGCTACCTTGGAGGAAGCAAAGTATTCGGATTATATTCTGCATGTTGTGGATGCATCCAATCCACAGATGGATATTCAGATGCATACGGTTTATGAAACCCTGCGGGAGCTGGGTGTGGAGGGAAAACCAGTTTTGACTGCATTTAATAAGACAGACAAGGAGGGGGTCCCGGAAATATTAAAGGATTTCAAAGCAGATGAGATGTATCGAATCTCGGCACGAACCGGTCAGGGGTTGGAGGAAATGCTGGCTGGCATTGGCAGAAGAATTCGAGAAAGCAGAGTTTATCTGGAACATCTGTATCCGTATCAAGAAGCAGCAAAGATAGCACGGGTAAGAAAAAACGGGCAAATAATAGAAGAAGCCTATCAGGAGGATGGGATTCTGATTCGGGCATTTGTAGATAAAAGAGGTAATTATGTATAAAATTATTGCAAAAGACGGAAAGGCAAAACGCGCTTCCTTTGAAACGGTTCATGGAACCATACAGACACCGGTATTTATGAATGTGGGAACTGTAGCTGCCATTAAGGGGGCTGTAGCGACAGAAGATTTGCAGAACATTGGTACTCAGGTAGAGCTTTCCAATACCTATCATCTGCATGTCCGCCCTGGAGATCAGGTGATTCGGGCATTAGGCGGACTTCATAAGTTTATGGTATGGGATAAACCAATTCTGACAGATTCCGGCGGCTTTCAGGTATTTTCTCTGGCGGGCTTACGGAAAATCAAGGAAGAAGGGGTTTATTTTCATTCCCATGTAGACGGTAGAAAGATATTTATGGGGCCGGAGGAGAGCATGCAGATTCAGTCCAACCTGGCCTCTACCATTGCGATGGCATTTGACGAATGTCCTTCCAGTGTGGCGGACCGCAGGTATGTGGAGCAGTCTGTAGCCAGAACCACACGCTGGCTGAAACGATGCAGAGATGAGATGCAGCGTCTGAATGCTTTGCCGGATACACTGAATCCGCATCAATTGCTGTTTGGTATCAATCAGGGAGCGGTTTTTGATGATATTCGGATGGCACATGCAGATGTTATTACAGAGCTGAATCTGGACGGGTATGCAATCGGTGGTCTGGCAGTAGGAGAAAGCCACGAAGAAATGTATCATATTTTGGATGTAACGGTACCACATCTGCCGGAGGATAAGCCCACCTATCTGATGGGAGTCGGAACACCGGCGAATATATTAGAGGCGGTAGACCGGGGGGTGGATTTTTTTGACTGTGTATATCCGACCCGGAACGGACGCCATGGACATCTGTATACCAATCATGGAAAAATCAATTTATTCAACGCAAAGTACGAATTAGACAGTCGTCCCATCGAGGAAGGATGTCAGTGTCCGGCTTGCCGGACCTATAGCCGGGCTTATATCCGACACCTGTTAAAAGCGAAAGAAATGCTGGGCTATCGACTTTGTGTCTTGCATAATTTGTATTTTTATAATAATATGATGAAAGAGATTCGGGAGGCAATAGAGAAAAGCTGTTACAAAGAATACAAGCAGGCGAAGCTGGCCGGGTTTGAAAATCATGAATAAATGGAGGACTTGAAATGTTTTATACGTTATTAGAGACAGCAGGTACAACGGGAACAGAAGGCTCTGTTTCGGGAATGGGCGGCGGTATGATGTGGATTTCACTGTTACTGATGATAGTAGTGTTCTACTTTTTACTAATACGTCCCCAGAGAAAGCAGCAGAAGGAGCAGGAGGCCATGATGGCGGCAATTAAGCCGGGAGACAGCATTATGACTACCAGCGGCTTTTATGGTGTGATTCTGGATATTGTAGATGATACGGTCATTGTAGAATTCGGTAATAATAAGAACTGTCGGATTCCTATGAATAAGGCAGCGATTGCCCAGGTCGATAAGCCAGAGGCGGAGGCAGCTGCAGATAATGAGGAAAAGAAAGAGAATAAGAAGGAAAAAAAGGATAAGAAATCAGCTTTAGGAACTCCGAAAGACGAGTAAGAAAAACGAATAGGAAAATCAAGAAATAAGGACTGTCACTAGAAAAGATTGCACATTGCCGCCTCTCCATATCATCGGACAAATGAAAGGAGATTGAAGCCGAGATTATGCAGTTAACATCCATGGATACTTTCTAGTGTGTCGGAAGAGTAGAGCAGTAGGTATAACAGCCTGCTGCTCTTTTCGAATGAATAATAGTTTACAAAAAATCTTCCATACTATCTGCTCTTAGAAAACAACTTTGAGGCTGTTTTAAGTATGTATTTCATATTTACGCCTTTTTGGTTTTATTTGTGGCATTACGTTATAGTAATAGTATAACATTTTAGTGTTCCAGTGATTGTAAAAGCTGATTTAAGATATGTTCTGTTACCCGGAGTCCCCCTCGTCCGGTCCCCAGCTCTATATCAGGCTTGTTGCTCCCATGAAAATCAGAGCCGCCGGAAATGACAAGATTGTATTTGACAGCAAGCGAACGGAGCTTATTACTTTGCTCTGTATAATTAGAAGAATGATAGGCTTCAACCCCTTTCAGACCAAGTGGAATCAGATATTGTATCAGTTCCTCTATCTGCGGATAACCAAGATGGTACAGCATGGGATGAGCCAGAATCGGGAGTCCGCCGGCTCTGGTGATTAATGGCAGAGATATTTCAGGCGTTATCTGTGGCTTTGGAAGATAGTACGGACAACCTACACCTACATATCGGTCAAAGGCAGTTTTCTTATCCTTACAGATTCCTTTTTGAACCAGAGCGCGGGCAAAATGAGCCCGGGTAATTACACTGTTTGGATTGCCTGCCTGCAAATCCTCTAAAGTAATGGAAATACCGGCTTCCTGAAACTTTTTAATCATATCCAGATTCCGCTGCTGTCTTGCCTGTTCCAATTCTTCCAGTTTTTCTAAAAATTCCGGATTTTTATAGTCAACAAAAAGACCTAGGATATGAATCTCAATTCCCTGATAATAGCAGGACAGCTCCGTAGCAGGAATGACCACCAGATTCGAGCCTTTTGCGGCTTGAATCGCTTCCTCCACCCCCTTTACGGTGTCATGATCAGATAGGGCAATGGCTGCCAGATTCTTTTCAATGGCAAGTGCCACGACTTCCCTAGGGGTCAGGGTGCCATCGGATGCATTGGAATGTACATGTAAATCAATATATCGCATAATAGATACCTCATTGTTATCACCCATCTGTGATGGGGTTCCAGTTCCGCCATGCCCATTCATAAGTCACCAGAATAAAAATTTGTTTATTATATATGAAACCGGCTGGTGACTTATTTCATGTAGGGCATTCGCCCTATAGAATTACCAATACAACGGGTTCATTGTGAGCAAGCTCCCACGAACCCATTGCATTGACAATTCTGCATGGCTGAACTATTACACATTATACCATTTATATGAAAAAACCCCTAGACTATTTTGTGGATTTATGAGAAAATATATCCAAATGGGGTGTCTTTTATACATACTCCGTCAATCTGCTTTCAGGTATGGGCAGATTGAAAAAACTTTTATCATCGAAAGGAGTTTCAACATGATTTATTCACAGGAAGTAGAAAACATGTGCCCGGTTGCCCAGGGGGTTCACCATGGTTGTGCGCCGATTCCGGAAGAAGCAAAGTGGGTACAAGCAAAAGAAGTTAAGGATATTTCCGGTCTGACACATGGTATTGGCTGGTGTGCGCCACAGCAGGGGGCTTGTAAGCTGACCTTGAATGTTAAGGAAGGTATTATCCAAGAGGCTTTAGTTGAGACGATTGGCTGTTCCGGCATGACCCACTCCGCAGCCATGGCAGCAGAGATTCTTCCAGGTTTAACTGTTATGGAAGGCTTGAATACTGACTTGGTTTGTGATGCAATTAATACTGCAATGCGTGAACTGTTCCTGCAGATTGTATACGGACGTTCTCAGAGTGCATTTTCTGAGGAAGGCTTACCGATTGGCGCTGGATTGGAGGACTTAGGAAAGGGACTTCGTTCTCAGGTTGGAACCATGTATGGTACTTTAAAGAAGGGACCTCGTTACTTAGAGATGGCAGAAGGTTATGTAACCGGTATTGCCCTGGATGCTGATGATTTGATTATTGGTTACCAGTTCGTAAATCTTGGGAAGATGACAGACTTCATTAAGAAGGGTGATGACCCGAATACAGCATATGAGAAGTCATGCGGTCAGTATGGTCGTGTAGCGGATGCTGTTAAGATTATTGACCCTAGAACTGACAAAGAGATTGCGAAATAATAGAAGGAGGTAACGAAGAATGGCTTTATTTGAATCATATGAAAGAAGAATTGACAAAATTAATGAAGTATTGAACAGCTACGGTATCTCCTCGATTGAAGAAGCAGAGAAGATTACAAAGGATGCCGGCTTGGATGTATATAATCAGGTGAAGGGTATTCAGCCAATCTGTTTTGAGAATGCCTGCTGGGCTTATACAGTAGGAGCGGCAATTGCAATCAAGAAGGGCTGTAAGAAAGCCTCCGATGCAGCGGCAGCAATCGGAGAAGGTCTTCAGGCATTCTGTATTCCAGGTTCTGTTGCAGATACCCGTAAGGTTGGTCTGGGACATGGTAACTTAGGTAAGATGCTGTTGGAAGAAGAGACAGAATGCTTTGCCTTTTTGGCAGGTCATGAGTCCTTTGCCGCAGCAGAAGGTGCAATCGGTATTGCAGAGAAGGCAAACAAGGTTCGCCAGAAACCATTAAGAGTTATTCTGAATGGTTTAGGAAAGGATGCTGCACAGATTATTTCCCGTATCAATGGATTTACCTTTGTTGAGACGGAATATGACCCATATACCAATGAAGTAAAGGAAGTATTTCGTAAGTCATATTCGGAAGGACTTCGTGCAAAGGTTAACTGCTATGGTGCAAATTCTGTACCGGAGGGCGTTGCAATCATGCATAAGGAGGGTGTTGATGTATCCATTACCGGTAACTCAACCAATCCGACCAGATTCCAGCATCCGGTAGCAGGTACTTATAAGAAGGAGTGCTTAGAGCAGGGTAAGAAGTACTTCTCTGTAGCTTCCGGTGGTGGTACCGGACGTACCTTACATCCAGATAATATGGCAGCAGGTCCGGCTTCTTATGGTATGACAGATACCTTGGGACGCATGCACTCAGATGCTCAGTTCGCTGGTTCTTCATCTGTACCGGCTCATGTTGAAATGATGGGCTTGATTGGTGCTGGTAACAATCCAATGGTTGGTATGACTGTTGCAGTTGCCGTAAGCATCGAGGAAGCAGCAAAAGCAGGCAAGTTCTAATTATTAGGAGATAGAACCGGAATTTGTTTTGAAATGAATGTATGGAATACCGCAATTCAAGTGGATTGCGGTATTTTTTACCTTCAAATCTTAAGAAAATATAAATAAGAATTAAAATATAAATTTATCATAGACAAAAACAAGTAAGAATGATAAAATTATAAATACCAAAGGAAGCGACGGTATGAAATTAAGAAATAGCAGTAAAGCGATTAACACAGAAGTGAATGAATATCTTAAGGTTCTAAGCGGTGCTTTCGATGTGTAAATTATTGGGGCGAATTTAGAAAAGAAAAGGAGGTGATTGTTATGACGTTGACAAAGGAAGATTTGGCTGCGATGTCTCAGTTACTAGATACAAAATTGGAGCCAATAGAAAAGAAAGTGATTTCGATAGAAGGGAAAGTAGTTTCATTAGAAACTAAAATGAATTCTATAGAAAAGAAAGTAGCCTCGCTGGAAATGCGGATGAGTTCGGTAGAAAAGAAAGTATCATTCCTGGAAACAAAGGTAATTTCGGTAGGAAAGAAAGTATCATCTCTGGAAACAAAGATGAATTCGATAGAAAAGAAAGTATCATCCCTGGAAACAAAGATGAATTCGATAGAAAAGAAAGTATCATCCTTGGAAATGCGAATGAATTCTGTAGAAAAGAAAGTAGCTTCATTGGAAACGAAGGTAGATTCTTTGGAAACAAAAGTAATATCTGTAGAAAATAAGGTAACTGGTTTGCAGGTTTCTATGGAAAATGAAATAAAACCACGATTAAATGATATCTCAAACTGTTATTCTTCTACATATGAGCGGTATAAAGACGGCGTAGAAGAACATGAAGCAATGAAAACGGATATTGAAGTAATGAAAAGGGTGGTAACAGAGCATTCAGAAAAACTTCAGCAATTGGCATAGGAAATAAGGATAATAAGTTACGACCGTATTTCCTATGACCAATTATCATTTCCAGTATTTTATAATCTAGTTAAATAAAATCTGTATAAACTTCCAGAAAAAATCCCATATATCAGGTGTATCAGAGTCGATGGATGCTTCTGTACTGCCGCCAGCCCCCCAATTGGAACCGGAATTGTTATCAGAGGTATTCGTTTTGCTTCCCCAATTGGATGTATGATTTTCACTGTTACTTCCCCAATGAGAGTCCGGATTATCAGAGTCACCTACGGAATAGTCCGTATAGTTTCCGGAGTTATCATTTACATCTCCAAAGCTGGCAGGATAGGGATAATAGATGCTGGGGTATGTTTCAAGTTCAGGTATTTCGTCCATCCAGCCAAGAAAATAGGCTGTGATATCGGTTATTTCATTCGATACATATTCCTGGACATTATTCCAGTTTTCATCATAGGTAGTTAGCATGATTTCATTTGGATAGTCAGTTTCAATATGCTGGACAAATTCTTTCGTAATACCATCGGATTGATTGGTAGAATATAAATCTCTTGCTCCAAATAAATGAAGCATCTCATGAGCATAAACCGCAGGTGGTTCATAATCCCCATCACATTTCAGGAACATATAGCAGGTTTCATAATAATAAAGCTCAGAATCCCCTTCATAATAAGGAAAGGTATAGGAAATCCCGCTCTTATCCAGAAAGCACATATAGGCAATACTGTCAACATTATAGTTGGAAAGAATATCCTGTGTCGGGATGGAAGCATCAATATATCGGGTTATATAATTCAGTAAATTATAAGAAGAACGGCTGGAATCGTCAATGGTTCCGGAATAAGAAACGGTATAAGCCAGGTCAGGATGCGCATATATGTCATAAATCAGGTTTACAGATTTTCCGTAAGAGTTCCCCTCGGATACTAAAAAGTCAGTTGCAAGCTTCATTTTAGACATTACCAGTTCTTTCTTTTCTTCAGACCAGGAGGAAGAAGAATCTTCAATAAAAAGACTGACCAGAACCGTAGAACCGTCCAGGTATTTTGCACTTCCAGTAGGACTGGTAGTCCAGTCGGCAGCAGGTGTAAAGCACTGGTAGCCGCATAAGGTGGCAGTCAGGAAGAGACAGGTAAGTAGAATACTGTAATATGCTTTTCGGTTTCTTTTTTGATTCTTCATAAGATATATACCTCCCGTTGACGGTATTATTCCGTTTCATTCATAGGATTTTGCAATTGCGTCCATGATGTATAGAATTCCTGAAAGTAATTAGAATTTCCATACAGTATATTCATGGAGGATATGGAGTCGTTGGAATTGTCCACATATAAAATATACATTAAAAGTCGGTCACATTCCGGTGGAGTGCCATTCTGCCAGTAATTAAATAAATCAACCGGATACATTCGCTGCCAGGTATCACCATTTTGATACCATCCAATCAGTAGGGCAGACTTTGGTATATAATCTGGTTTTACGGTAGTAGAGTAATAATAGTATTCGAAGGTATCATTCTCATATAACTGCCATATAGCATTTGTAGTATCAACCCCATACGCATTAATGCATTCATCAGTGGAAGAACCAGTCTGGATGCCCCGTCCAAGCTGACATTGCTTGTTTTGGAATTCAGCCGGTTCCTGTAAGGAACCACTTCCCGTCTGAAGCAGTCCTGTGGAACTGCTGATGGTATAACAGTAATTTTCTTCCATAGCATATGCATAAGGTTCTACACCTTCCGCTTCTACGGAATAAAGCATTAAATCTTCCTCTCTGAAATCCCCTGCGGAATCGGAAGCGAAAGGGTCTTCCGGCTCTACAGATTCTTCTGTTGAAATCGAGGAAGGGTCCTCCGTGGTGACATCAACAAAAGCTTCGGACTGAAAGCTGGCACTATCGTAATCTGCATAATAATATTCATGATGATCGGAATGTGATATAGAAGCCGGGGTTTGGGTGGAAGGATTGTTACGACCATTCCAAACATTTTTTAAGGCAAATCCGAGTATAATTGCCAAAATAATCAGTAAAAGAAGAATGCCGCCTACAATCCCCAGAATAATCCACAGGGTCTTGCTTTTTTTCTTTGGCGCTTCCGGCATTCCCTGTATGCCCTGGCCCTGTATAGAGGGGCTTTGCGGATATGGAGTATATACAGTTTGCTGTACAAATGCTTGTGGTATGGAAGCAGCTCCCGGAACAGGAGTAACAGACTGTGACTGCATCGATGGTACGGCTTGTGAAGGTGTGGCAGTCTGTTGGGAAGAAATTCCCTCCGGCTTCTGCTCGGGTACAGTGGAAGCCGGAGCAGAAGATGGTGAAGATACGGAAAATGGAGAACCACAGACCGGACATGCTGTGGCATAATCTTCACAATAATATCCACAAACAGTACAGATTTTACTCATGAGTATATACCCCTCTTTCTAAACAATCTAATATCTTATAGTATATCACAAAAAAATAGTTTGAAAACAGAAATGCCCGAATTTGTCGAAAAAAGTATTGCTTATCCTGTCTCTAACATAGCCTTGGTTAGGGTAAAGTTTTTGTAGGAAAAATAAATAGATAAAGGAAAGAGCACCTAT
>JAMOZY010000048.1 GCA_023667695.1 Clostridium sp.
ATCCGTATAAAATCAGTATACATATTTGAATATTGATTGTCAAATATTTTTTGTTACCCATCTACCCCGGCTCTTCTGTAGCTCCACCTAATTCCTGCTTTCTGCTCCTGCAGCTACTAAATCGAACGATTTATATGAATTTTATCGGAATATCGTTCAATTTTATTGTATATAATCTTTAAATCGCATATAATATAATTAATACCATAAGAAAGGAGCATGCATTATGATTGTTACAGCAACCGAATTTAAAACAAATTTTGGTAAATACCTTGATTTACTTACACAAGAGGATATCTTCATCACCCGTAACGGTAAAACCGTTGCCAAAGTTGTGAATCCACAGATTTCTGCTGTAGATTCCATTAAAGGAATACTCAAAAATGCCCCAGCTGATGTTGACCATGATTTTTTACGAAAGGAGCGTTTATCAAAATATGAAAATAATGTGTGACACAAATATAATCATAGATGTACTGCTTGAACGAGAACCTTTTTTTAATGATTCCTATCAGATTCTTCAACTTTGTGAGGAACGCAGTCTGGATGGATTTGTATCAGCTTCCTGTATAACAGATATATTCTATCTGGTAAGAAAGTACACACATAGCACTGAAACGGCTTACAATGCAATCGGAAAAGTCCTTGAAATCATAAAAGTATGCAGTGTTACCAATGATGATATCCTGCTTGCCTTCCAACAAAAATCCAAAGATTTTGAGGATTGTCTCGTTGCTGTCTGTGCCAAATCCATTCGTTGTGATTATATTATCACTCGTAACCAAAAGGACTTTGAAGATTTCAGAATTCCTTTACTTACACCAGCAGAACTCCTGCAGTTGCTTACATAAATTTCCTCTTTCCACAAAGAATTCATATGAATCTCTACCATCATTCCGTTCCAGATTCATAGCCATACAAGATGAACGGTGTTTGGTCTGATTTTACCACTTCCATTAATGTTTTATAAGAAAATATACTTAAGGATAAACAATACTGCCAAAATATAAATCAATATACTGATTTTCTTCTTCTGAAAGGAACCGGTAATCAGGTTAATTGCAGCATAGGAAATCACACCCATGGAGATTCCCTCTGAGATACTATAAAAGAATGGCATTGCCGCAATACAGATAAAGCATGGAATTGCTTCACTGTAGTCCTTAAAATCAATATTAACCACATTTGTCAACATATAAAAGCCTACGATAATCAATGCCGGAGCCGTTGCAAAGGACGGGATGGCAAGAAAAATCGGGGATAACAGCAGGGAAAGTCCAAACAATATTGCCGTTACCGCAGCGGTCAGCCCTGTCCGTCCGCCTTCCGTCACCCCGGAGGCACTTTCGACAAAGGTCGTCGTTGTAGAAGTACCAAGAACTGCGCCGGCAGTAGTGGCTACTGCATCTGCCATCAAAGCACCCTTAATCCGTGGCAGCTTCCCATTTTCATCCAGCATATTCGCCTTCGTGGATACACCAATCAGCGTACCAAGGGTATCAAAGATGTCCACAAACAAAAATGAAAATACAACCACTAAGAAATTCAGAGAAAGCACATTCTTGAAATCCAGCTTACAAAAAACAGGTGCAAGGCTTGGAATGGCAAGTCCGTTACTGAAATCCGGGAACAAACTGTAAAAGCCCAGTTCCGGATTCGGAACATAAAGACCGATAAGCTGACAGAGCATACCCAGAACCCAGGTAATCAGAATTCCCCATAGGATATTGCCTTTTACATCCTTAACAACCAAAATGGCAGTTATAATAACACCTATGATTGCCAGCAAGACTGTAATTCCAACATCCGAAAAGCCTGCATTCGTACCGTTGGCCAGATTATATCCGTTGACAGAAAACAGCTCCACCAAAGTAGACCCGCCAACAACGATATTTGCATTCTGAAGTCCGATAAACGCAATAAACAGTCCGATGCCCACACTGACAGCTGCCTTCAGATTCTTTGGTATGGCATTAAAAATGGCTTCTCTTACATTTGTTATGGAAAGAATGATAAACACAATTCCTTCTGCAAATACAGCCGTTAACGCGGTCTGCCAGGAATACCCCATTCCCAGTACCACTGTATAGGCAAAATAAGCATTTAATCCCATAGCGGGAGCAAGTGCAAAGGGATAATTGGCAAATAATGCCATGCAAAGAGTTCCCAGCATAGCTGCGATTGCCGTCGCTGTAAATACAGCTCCCTGATCCATACCGGCCGCCGCCAGAATACTGGGATTTACTGCCAGGATATATGCCATGGTCATAAAGGTGGTGATACCGGCAAAGACCTCCGTTTTCACATTTGTGTTGTTTTCTTTTAGTTTAAATAGCTTTTCTAACATGTTCTCCTCCTCTTGTATATTTGTTTTATGATTTTCTTTTGTATCATTCCGGACATTTTATCTGCTTCCGGCAGTTTCGAAGGCTTCCCCTGACAGCTGCATTCACAATATTGGCTCCGGAAATCCGATACGGTGTAAGAAGAACTCCTGGAAATTCTTATCCATTGATAAATCCAGTACCTTACTCTCCTTCAATACCCTGGGCAGCTCCAGCATCGTATCCGGCTGAATCAGAGCCTGTATGGCACCGGAAAGAGAGGTATTTCCAACCCGTTCCACTTTTCCGCGGAATTCCTCCGGAAACATTCCCAGACAATAAGCAGAATCCAGATTCAGGTAAAATCCAAAGCCTCCTGCCAGATAAATATGGGAAATATCCGTCAGCGGCAGACGTAGCTCATAAGCAGCCAGCTCAATTCCGGTCAGAATTGCCGCCTTTGCCAGCTGAATCTGCCGTACTGTATCCTGGGTAATCCAGATTTCCCCACAGGAAATCCCTTTGTCAAAGGCTTCTCCCTGCAACAGTCCGGTAGCATCCACCATTCCCTTCCGGTATGCCCCGGCTAATTCATCCAAGAGGGAAGTCCCATGGATACTGCCTTTGGTAACACTATTTGCAAAGGCCGGACCACAAGAGGCAGAGGTACAGATTCCCCGCTCCTGGTTCAGCAGCCACAGCTCTCCGTTGGTTCCCAAATCAATTAAGAGGTCATAGTCCTTGCGGGTTCCCAGATTCAGATAGCGGATACCAGACACGATATCCCCGCCGACAAAAGCTGATTTTCCCGGCAGAATCACAATCTCCACACCCTGATAAACCAATCGTTCTCCAGCTAACTGCTCTGGTAGAAAGGGATATCCCGCCATGCCGTTAACGGAACGCTTTCGCAAAAAATGAATCATAGTAGTATTGCCGCTAACGGTAATCCGTTTGATTCGTTCTCTGGCATATCCCTCCGCAGCATAATACTGTAGAATCCCTTCCATATCCCGCCGGATGCAGGTATGCATGACATTTAACCCATCTGGACTGCCTTCCCTGGTATCACAGGCATATTGAATCCTGGATACCACATCGGCGCCGAACTCTGCCTGTCGGTTCAGGCACCCCACCTGAGATAAAATCTTCCCTCCCTCTAGCTCTATCAGGGCAGAGGCAATGGTAGTGGTCCCAATATCAAACGCAACTCCAAGCGGAAAATCTCCTTCCCCGATTCCCCTGGCTCCAGTGCTTGAATGCTTTGGGAATTCCGGTACAGATTCCGCTTCCGAAGGCTCTGATTGCTTCCGAAGTTCAGAATGCCTCTGAAGCTCCGATTGCTTCTGAAGCTCTGAATGTTTCTGAGGTTCCGATTGCTTCTGATACTCTGAATGTCTCTGAGGCTCCGATTGCTTCTGAAACTCTGAATGTCTCTGAGGTTCCGATTGCCTCTGATACACAGAAGCATTCAGAACCCCATCCGTCAGCAATATACTCTGATTCCTCAGGCTGCCCTGCAGTGTAATATGAAGCTCTTCCCCATCAATGGTATAACGACAGGCCAGACATTCCATGCCTTCCTCTGCGATATATACCTGACAGCCCCGGCAGACACCGCCTCCTTTGCATACCGCTCCTGGGAGCAAAATGCCATTCCGGGTGAGAACCTCATAAAGATTCTCACCCGAATCACAGGGAATTACCCTTTGATAAATCCCGCTATGATATTGAGCAATATAGACCTTTGCCATCTTCCTATACCCTTTCATACCGTGATTCAAAATAGCCGGCAATTCATTATCTTTCAACAGGCATAAACCAGACCTTCCCCAATATCATTCTCAATCTTCTGCAAGAATCACTTCATCCTCATTATTTTCCTCCAGGAAGGAAAGAAACGCATCGGAGGAAACCGGTTTTGAAAAATAATATCCCTGAATATAACTAATTCCCAGCTGTTCCATGGTATCCAGCTGTTCCTTCGTTTCAATTCCTTCCGAAACAATCTGAAGCTCCATGCCATGAATCATATGCATGGCAGCATCCATTACATACTTTGCCTTACCATTATCAAAATAAGATACAATCATGCTGCGGTCAAATTTTACGATATCTACCGGCATGTCCACGATATAATTCAGATTGGAATGCCCGGTTCCAAAATCATCTAAGGAGAATTTGACGCCATACGCAATCAGCTTATTCATATTCTCCAATAAGGTTTTTGTCGTTCCCACAGAGCCGGATTCCGTAATTTCCAGATTAATCATAGAAGGATTGATATGATACCATTCCATGATTTCTATAAAACTGTCTGCCAGATGCTCATAGGAGCATTGCACCACCGACAGGTTGATTTCTATGTAATGAATCCCCAATTCATCCGGATGATTCTGGGAAATGAACTGACATACCTTCTTAAATACAATTTCTCCCAGCTTCAGAATCATGCCATTCTTTTCAGCAATATCAATAAAAACCTCCGGTGAAACAATGGTTCCGTCCTCTTCAATAATACGGATTAACGCCTCCGCCGAAACAAACTGTTTTTCCTTAATGGAGTAAATCGGCTGATAATAAACCTCAATCCAGTCATTCTGAATGGCGTCTGCCAATAACTGCTCAATCAGGCGTTCCTCATACATGCGGTTCGTCATATCCTGGTCCAGCAGAACCCTTCCGCTTTCTGCAAAGTCCATGCTGTTCTCCTTTGCATATTGCAGATAGGGAAGAATATCCTCTGCCTGATGTACATCACTGACACTTGGAATCAGCATCCACTCTGGATGAAGGACAATGCTCTTGCTCCTGCCCCAGCCTTCATCAAACCGGTCATCTAACTGCGCCTCCACAGTCTCTGCCTGCTCCTGGTTCTGAAATACCAGCAGAATGTCTTCCTCGCTTCCCTTAAAGGCTATGGTATCTGGCAGACTGGCGACATATTGGATAATCTCCATTCGGATGATTTCCGCTTCCTCCGGATTGCTGTGAATCAGAGATGCGGGGAAGCTCATAATCAAAAGTGCAAAATCCTCTCCCATGCCAAACTGCTGCTTCATATATTGAAGCAAGGCATTCTGATTGAATAAACCGGTCTGTCGGTCCAGATTAGTCTCCGGATTCTCCAGCTTCAGATAAATAATCATAATGCCAATGGCACCGGCATAGCCGACCAAAAGGATATGATTGTTAAAAAACTGTACAATCGCAGAAGCCAGCCATAAAACAATCCAGGTCAGAACAGCCTCCCAGCGCTTGGGATTCATTCTTGCCTTCATTTTGAAGCTCAGAAAAGTCATAATGCCGAAAAAGCTTAGACAAATCAGATAGGTTGTCAGTACACCGGGACCATAGGTATAGGCATTGCCCGGATTCTCCAGATTTTTATAAACCGGAAGCATACAAATCAAAAGAATACCAACCCCCGCAATACCACTGTAGATATAAACCCTCCGCTTATACTGCCGGCTCTGTGCATAGATGTCAGCCAATACATAAAGTACCCCGTTTACAGCAACCAGCACCAGAGAAGAAAGATAAGCCTTACAGATTATATCCACCAGCAGCGTCGGTAAGTCGTCAATATAAAAAAGCGCAACAATAGAAAGCATATCCAGAGTCAGTCCCAGGGTGACAACCATGAATATCCGCAAAAATGCTTTTTCCGTATTCAAATTGATTTTCTTCTGCCGGTGATAAAAAAAGAAAATAACCGCCAAAAGAATCAGGCCGCAGCACTGCATCTTAATATTCATTCTCTACCTCGCATTGTTTATCCTGTTTTAGCCCCTGATAAATTACTCCTTAATAAATACTCTTTGGCGTCTTTTCCATCGGCCGATAGCCATGCTCCGCCAGTTCCTGTAAAATAGCATCCTTATGCTCCGGACCAAAGGCCTCCATAGTAATCACAAGCTCTACGGCACTGTTCCGGTTCAGACTGACAAACTGATTATGCTCCAGACTGATAATGTTCCCCTGTGCCTTCGCAATTACCGAAGATACATTCATCAGTTCTCCCGGTTTATCCGGCAGCAGCACGGATACGGTAAAAATCCGGCTTCTGGCAATCAAACCATGCTGAACCACGGAAGCAAGGGTAATGATATCCATATTTCCCCCACTGATAATGCTGACAATCTTCTTATCCTTTACATTCAAATGCTTTACGGCAGCTACCGTCAACAGACCGGAATTCTCTGCCAGCATCTTATGGTTTTCCAGCATATCCAGAAACGCTACAATCAATTCCGAATCATTTACTGTAATAATATCATCCAGATTCTTTTGTAAATAAGGGAAAATCTTACTGCCCGGCGTCTTAACTGCTGTGCCATCTGCAATGGTATCCACCCCCGGCAGCGTGGTTACTTTCCCAAGCTTAAAGGATTCCTGTAAGCAATTGGCGCCTGCCGGTTCCACACCGATTACCTTAATATTCGGATTCAGCAGCTTGGCAAAGGTAGAAACACCAGTTGCCAGTCCACCGCCGCCAACCGGTACCAGAATATAATCCACCGTAGGCAGCTCTTTAATAATCTCCATGGCAATGGAGCCTTGTCCCGTAGCAATATCCAGGTCATCAAAGGGATGAATAAAGGTATATCCCTTATCCTCTGCCAGCTCCAGGGCATAAGCACAGGATTCATCATATACATCACCGTAAAGCACCACTTCCGCCCCATAGGATTTGGTACGGTTTACCTTAATCAGCGGTGTAGTAGTCGGCATGACAATGGTTGCCTTGACCCCATATGCTTTTGCTGCATATGCCACGCCCTGGGCATGATTTCCCGCAGAGGCGGTAATCAGTCCCTTGGCACGGTCTGCTTCTGACAAAGTACTGATTTTATAATATGCCCCCCGAATCTTATATGCACCCGTCAGCTGCATATTCTCCGGCTTTAGGTAAACCCGGTTTCCCGTCTGGCTGCTGAGATATTCACTATACACCAGATTGGTCGGCAGAACTACCTGCTGCACAATATTATAGGCCTCCTCAAATTTATCCAAACAAAGCTCTGTTACTGCCATGATTCTTCTTCCTCCTCAATCAACATCTCGACTTCCGAACGAACATCCAGGTCGGCAAATAATGCTTCCACATAATGCGTCGGGTCAAAACGCTGTAAATCATCTATTTTCTCACCCACACCGATGTATTTCACCGGTACGTCTAATTCCGCCTGAATGGCAATGGCAATTCCGCCCTTGGCAGTTCCATCCAGCTTCGTCAGGATAATGCCGCTTAAATCCGTAACCTCACGAAACTGTCTTGCCTGCTCCAGGGCATTCTGTCCCGTAGAGCCATCCAATACAATTAATGTCTCACAATGAGCCTCCGGATATTCCTTTTCAATGATACGGTGCATCTTTGCCAGTTCATCCATCAGATTTTTCTTATTATGCAGCCGCCCTGCCGTATCACATAACAGGATGTCCACATCCCGCGCCTTCGCTGCCTGAACAGCGTCATAAACCACTGCAGAAGGGTCTGACCCTTCCTGCTGTGCGATAATATCCACTCCGGCTCGTTCCGCCCAGGTCTTTAGCTGGTCGATTGCCGCCGCACGGAAGGTATCTCCCGCCGCCATCAATACCTTTTTGCCACGCTTCTTATACTGGGCTGCCAGTTTTCCGATAGAAGTCGTCTTTCCTACACCATTGACACCAATAATCAGCATAACCGTCTTCTGGTCTTCAAAATCATAAGCAGAATCCTCCACCAGCATCTGGTCCCGAATAATGTTATTCAACAGCTCCCGGCATGGTTCTACTTCTTTTATCTTGTATTCCTTTACCCGGCGTTTTAAATCCTCAATAATCTTATCTGTGGTTTCCAGACCTAGGTCTGCCATAATCAGCACTTCTTCCAGTTCATCATAGAAATCCTCATCCAATTCCGAGTGTCCATGGAATATCTGATTCAGACTATCCGCCAGATGATTTCTGGTCTTGGTCAGTCCGCTTACCAGCCGCTTGAAAAATCCAGTCTCTTCTCCGCTCTCTGTTTCCTGTCCGAAGGCTTCCTCTGATGAAGCTGCTCCATTCTCCTCCTGACTGGTTTTCTCCACAGAAGCTGCTTCCGGTTCTACCGTATCTTCGCTTTTTTTGAATTTATCAAATAAACCCATTTACCTGCCTCCTGATTGATATCTGAAACGCCTGTGTATTTCTGCGTTCATAACCATCTCTATTATACTACTTATTTCCAAGAATGGAACCATCAAAATAATAACTTCTTCCCACTAGACTTCTGTTTTTGCGGATTTTGTTTTATCTCTTTCCACCTCATCGACCTGACCGCCTAGGATTTCTTCTCATTGGCTTCCGTCTCTATAGGTTCCGTCCTGTTTGATTCCGCTTCACTGGCTTCCGTCTCTGTGGATTCTGTCCTGCTTGGTTCCGCTTCACTGGCTTCCGTCTCTGTAGGTTCTGTCCTGCTTGGTTCCACTTCACTGACTCCTGCCTCTATGGGCTTTTTCCTGTTTGGTTCCAAGTCGCCGGCTTCTGCTTTTGTATCTCCTTTTGCTTCATGGGTCACTGCTCCGCCGGAAGATGCATCCTCCGTATTCAACAGAATATCCAGCTTATTATGCTTTTTCAAGCCTAATACAACCAGCTTGCGAATCAAATCATAAATGACTGCAAAAAGCGGAACGCCGATTAAAAAGCCGGAGAATCCAAGGAGACCGCTGAATACCGTAATGGCAAACAATACCCAGAAGCTGGAAAGCCCTGTACTGTCTCCCAACAGCTTTGGACCCAGAATATTTCCGTCAAAGGTCTGTAATACAGCAATAAATACAACAAACCAGATACATTTTCCCGGTTCTGCAATTAAAATCAGTAAGGCAGCCGGAACTGCACCAATCCAAGGACCAAAGTACGGAATGATATTCGTTACGCCTATAATCACACTGATTAGCATCGCATTTGGAAACCGGAATATCAAACAACAGATATAGCAGATAATGCCGATTATGGCACTGTCCAATATCTTGCCGCCAAAAAATCCAACAAACATTTTATCTGCAAACTTCACTTCATCCATTATATAATCCGCCCACTTCGGCTTGCATATACTATACAAAACTGCCTTTCCCTGTCGGGCAAACTTCTTACGGGCGCCCAGTGTATAAATGCAAACGACTACTCCAATCAGCAGATTCATAAATACACCAATCACCGAAGTAATTGTATTCGCAAATCCTCCTGCCATATTTTGCAGTAATGGAAGCAAATCGCTTTGAGACCATTCCAGAAACTTCTGATATCCTATATCCATCGCTGTCTGTATATAGTTCTCCATAACCGGGTCCTTTTCCAACTTTTTCTGAATCCATTGAGAAGCATTGTTAACGGCTTCCGGAAGCATATCCCGAATCGAAGAAATACTGATTACCAACTGAGGCGCTACTAACCGGATTAACAGATAAAAAATCATCAGAACCATAAACAAGCTGATTAATATGGCAAGTCCCGTCGCTGCCTTCTGCCGCCGTTCCGGCAGCACCTTCTTCAAATACTTTTCAAAAAAATTACAGGGAATCCGTAACAGATATGCCATAACCCCTCCATATATAAAAGGGTCTAAGATTGACAAAACCCGTCGCACAACATTGCATAAATCCTTAAATCGGTAGAGGAAAAAGAAAAATAAAATGGTGAATGCCAAAATCAAAAACCGGGTTATGATATATTGCCAGTTTAGGTTTCTTCGTTCTTTCTTTTGTTGCATGCGTATTTCTCCCTTCTGTTCTCATACACTTATTTTTTAGTTGAAATGCTATTATTAATTATGGTTTTCACGCGAGCCTTGAGCCATGCGTGGCAAAGTTGAATTGGCTGCCGGAGCTTGCTCATAGGCAGACAGATTCAACTCTTGCCGCATAGGGCGAATGCCCGTGACCGAGCCGAAGTGAAACGAAGGCGAGGTACGCATGGCTTAGGCTACTATAAATTATGGTTTAGCGTACTAATTCTGCTACCGCGTCTTCCTGAGGTAAATATCTCACGAAGACACGCTTTCGCTCCTGCCAGCACATAGCGGTACATAAGGGGTGAAAATACCACCCCTAAGTAC
>JAMOZY010000049.1 GCA_023667695.1 Clostridium sp.
ATAGGTGCTCTTTCCTTTATCTATTTATTTTTCCTACAAAAACTTTACCCTAACAATCTGTCGGATGAATAAAATCCAGCACCCGGTTAATGCCACGAGTCGATGCAATAATGGCTTCACCATTGGAGAGGGTTATCGTCAACTTCTTCCGGTCGACCTGGACAATATGACTGGTGTTGACAATAAACGCCTTGTGACAGCGAATAAAGTCTTTACCCAGACTTTCCTCACAATCATTCAGGCTGCTGTAGAACTCTTTCACACCGTTTTTCATAACCAGCTGAACCTTATGGGCAATGGGGGATGAAGTGATATACAGGATATGATCCTGTTCTACCTGAACCGTATGGCTGCCGGATTTGAACACAAGCTTCGCCGTTTCGGCAGA
The DNA here is from genome assembly GCA_023667695.1 of Clostridium sp. Classification (GTDB taxonomy): domain Bacteria; phylum Bacillota; class Clostridia; order Lachnospirales; family Lachnospiraceae; genus CAG-632. Next base: position 389 of record JAMOZY010000049.1, read on the forward strand.
ACTGTTATGACGGTTTAATGCTGCCTTCATACAGGCATTCAGCTTAGGGCCAATGGTCCAGTTTTCATCCTTTAAAATAAAATCCATGGCTTCAATCTGATACTTAAAGGTAAGCATTGCCAGCTCTGAATGAGTAGTAATAAATACGATAAAGCAACGGGAATCAAAGCTCCGGATTTCCTTGGCAAGGTCAAAGCCATCTATATCTGCATGCAAATCAATATCTAACAGATAAAATCCATCTCTGCCTTCATACTCTGTCTGATACTGCTTCGCTGCCTGTAAAAGCTCTTCTGGAGTAGTGACCGCTGCCTGGACCTGCATATCATATTCTTCCATCAGCAGTATTTTATCAATTATATTTTTATAACTCTGTAAGAGGGTGCGATTATCCTCACATATGTATATTGGTAACAACTCTCTCCTCCTTTATTCATCAAATATCTTTAGCGCCTGTGTAAATACATGATTTTCATAGGTGGTATCTTTCTCAATGTTCTTATAATGATGCAGGGTCTGGGCGGCCAGATGCAGACCCATGCCACGATGCTCACCCTTGGTCGAATAGCTGAGATTTCCCAGCTTATGGAGATTCAAATGAAAGTCCCTGCAGACATTTTGTATAAGAACGCTTACGGCATCCTCTTCCCGAATAACCGCAACGGTCAGCTTCCGCTGCCCGGCTTCCAGTTCCGGCTCCATCAAGGCTTCTATGGCATTATCCAGATAAATTCCGATTACTCTGGCAATATCTACATTTTTAGCAGAAATATCCTCCACCGGTTTCCGTATTTCCAACTGAACATCAATGCCCAGCTCCAGCGCTTTTACAAACTTATTATAAAGCAGACTTTTTAATTCCGGTATCTGTAGGTTGCTAAGCTGTCCTAATACCTGTGTGGAATCCTGAAAGGAAGTACTGGTAGGAAGTATTTCTGTTTCGTAATAAGTCCTTAGTGCCTCCCAGTCTTCATTTTCAATATAGAAATGCATGGTAGTCAATATATTAATGTAGTCATGCTTAAAGCCACGAATGTTCTGATAAAGCTCCTCCACCTGCATCGTGTAATTCTGAAGGCTTTCATACTGGACATTCTGAGCTTGAAGCCTGGCGTCCCTCTTTAAAACATACATTAGGATTGCGATAAAAATACCCGTAATCATGAAAAAAATAGTAAAAAGAGAGGTATTTACCCGCACTACATCCTGTGGAAATCCCAGCATTTCTTCATAGGTGTAGTTATAGACAAATAGCAAAGCGCAGATTCCCAGGTATATCAAAGTAAACATGCCCGTAATCGTAGGAAGCTGGATGCTGTTCCGGATAAAATGATTGTAAATCTGCCGGATGCCATAGGAGGCTATTAATAAAAGAATGGTTAAGAAGAGATAATAGAAAAAGTAGTACTCGTTTATTACCTCCTGCTCTGTAATTCCAAACAATAATTCAAGAAAATATAGGGTAATGTAATTTATGAAAATAGAAAAAAGATAATTGAATAGTGCCAAACACACAGAAATCAATTTCTTGTTTGTAATAAAAAATATCAGGATAAAAACTAAACATAATTCAAGATAAGGCGATAAATCCGGAAGAAGAAAACGACCCAAACACACACTTAAGGCGATGGAAAGCACCATTAATATTTGCTTTTTCTTTGGTATTATATCAGTAATCGGTCCAATTAAAACAATGCTTAAATCTATGATTCCAAATGCAAAATAGAAAAACTCGAATAGTGGCATAATTTGTCGCAAATCCCCCTTCTGGTTACAATGGTGTAAACAAAAAATAGTTTTAAGTTGTAGATAATTTTAACAGCTTTTTCCATGGTATGATTTTAGCATATTTAGAAAAGGAAGAAAAGAAGTATGGCGAATTTAGTTGAAAAATGTGCAATCAAAATCGTAGACTGGTGTTTTCATGATGATACAAAGGCATCGAATGAACAAAGGGAAATCCTGGTTTATGGTTATACTTTATTTTTAGAAAACGTATATAAAACCATCCTACTGCTATTAATTGCTCTTCTTACCGAAACCTTTTGGGAAACACTGCTGATTATCGGAAGCTTTGGATTATTGCGGTGTTTTTCTGGTGGAATCCATTGCCACAGCAGTCTGGGCTGTACGCTGGGTATGATTGGCGTCTGGATTGTCGGTCTGGCGGTTTCCCGTATCGAGCTGCCGTTAATCCTGCTGATTATGATGGGAATTGTTGTAATATGGACAATATTGCGATATGCTCCCAGAGCCACTGAAAATAATCCCATTCAAACCAAAAAAGTATGGAAACAAAGGCGTATCGGCTCGATTTTAGTTATGGCATTGCTTTTGACTGCCGGCATTGTATGCGCACTGTTCTTAAACCGGCCGGAAATACTGAATATGATATTGACTTCCTTGTATATCGAAGCCTTTAGCATATTATTATTAGCAGAAAAGGAGGAAATGGATAATGAAGACTTTGAAGAAAGCTGTCATCAAGCTTGGTAAACACATGGCTTTTGAATCTGTAGGAAAAAGTTGTCCAGCTTATTTCTATGAGCCAAAGGTTCCGTCTGCTTTAAAAGAAAAAGCAGTCAAGGATTGCAAGTAAATTGCAGGGAAACTTATTTTAATATAAATTGATAAGTTTCGACAAAAAGAGGAGACGTTTCTTTACGCCTCCTCTGCTGTATTTTTACGAATTTCGTCGAAAATTTCTCAAAATTCAACGTTCAGGAGTGAAAACAAATCATTTAGGACAGAATCGTTCACGCTCTGAAAATCGTAATAAAATGGAAGTGGTTGGGAATTTCTATCTAGGGTCAGAGTTTTCAACCAAAAACTGCTTGTGTACTTTTGCAGGCAGGAGATGGGAGGGGAAGGAACTGTTTCATGCAGTTCCTTCTTTTTCATATACCCTAAATCATACAGAGGCATCCCACCCCTCCAGGTCATGGAATACCTCTGTCCTATGTCTCAGCCAACCTTCAGCTTAAACTTCGTAATGTCTTTTTCCGTTTCGACAATCTCAATCTTACCGCCCAGCTGCTGAAGCTTCTCTTCAAACCGTTCATAGCCCCGCTGGATATACTTAATATCCTCTACCACGGTAAAGCCTTCTGCCGCCAGTCCACCGATTACAAGAGCAGCACCTGCCCGCAAATCCGGTGCTACTACAGAAGCACCACTATAACGGTTTACACCGGTAATGATTGCCATATTACCTTCTACCTTAATATTCGCTCCCATGCGGACCAATTCATCTGCATATTTGAAGCGGTTCTCAAAAATATTCTCCGTAATCACACTGGTGCCTTCTGACAAGCCTAAGGTTACCGCCATCTGTGGCTGCATATCCGTTGGAAATCCCGGATACGGCTGTGTCTTAATCTGTGTAGCACCCAGGCGCTTTTCTTTATTGCCAATGACTCTCACCGAATCATCATATTCCTCTACCTCAGCACCTATCTCAGAAAGCTTGGAGCTGATTGCTTCCAAATGCTTTGGAATTACATTCTTAATCAGAATATCACCACCGGTTGCCGCTGCTGCCATCATAAAGGTTCCAGCCTCAATCTGATCCGGAATAATGGAATACTCGGTTCCCTTCAGCTCCTTCACACCCCGAATCCGAATCTCATTGGTTCCGGCACCCTTGATATTCGCTCCCATACTATTCAGGAAGTTAGCAACATCAACAATATGCGGCTCCTTAGCAGCATTCTCAATCGTCGTCTTACCTTCCGCCAGAACGGCTGCCATCATAATATTAATCGTAGCACCTACACTTACTGTATCCAGATATATGTGCTTTCCTACCAACTGGTCTGCACTTACGGTAATCATTCCGCCGTCAATCACTACAGAAGCGCCCAATGCCTTGAACCCCTTTACATGCAAATCAATTGGTCTGCTGCCAATCTGACAGCCTCCCGGCAAAGCAACCTGGGAACGCTTATATTTTCCTAATAAAGCACCTAATAAATAATAGGACGCCCGAATCTTCCGAATAAATTCATCATCTACACATAGGGAATCCACGTTTGTAATCGTGCCTCCGCAAATGCTGACTGTATGTTCATCTATATACCGTACCGTCGCACCGATTTCCTTAATTGCCTGTAATAAGACCCTGGTATCTCTGACGTTCGGTACATTTTCAATAATACATTCCTTATCTGTCATAACCGCTGCTGCCAAAATGCCCAGTGCCGCATTCTTAGCCCCTGCAATCGTGACTTCACCGACTAAAGGTGTTCCTCCCTTTATCACATATTGCTCCATAATGCACCTCTTACATTATTTTTATATCCATTCTGATTATCTGCTTATGTATTCTGCTATTGATTTATCTGTTAATTCCTGCTTTGCTTTCCATAATTCAACAGACATAGCACACTAGGCTAATTATAACACATCTTTCCTTTTTGTAAACTACTTTCTGGTTTACACCCTCCTGCTCCAGACAAAACACCATTTTTCAGGGTTCTCAGGAAATCGTCTGCTGGTCCTCTTCGCAATAGATACAACGGTATGTCCGCTTCGCCCGATTTGCAAGCTTAAATATATGATCAATTCCCTGTTCCGTTGTCGTAATACAACGCGGATTCTTACATATTAGTATATTCACCAATCGTTCCGGCAGTTCAACCTTTTTCTTCTCAATCGTCTCCCCATCTTTAATGATACTGACGGTAATATCCGGATCGATATAGCCCAGCACATCCAGATTAATCGAGTATTCCTGGTCAATCTTTATGATATCCTTCCGTCCCCGCTTATTGCTTTTCACATTCTTAATGATTGCTACGCTGCAGTCCAGCTTGTCCAGTTCCAGGTCCTGATAAATCTGCATACTCTTACCTGCTGTAATATGGTCCAATACAATTCCATTCGTAATGCTGTCTATATTCATCTCTGCACCTCCATGCCGTATAACTTAACCTGCGCTTTCCTCTCCGGCTGTCTATCTTGGCTCTAATCCAAGCAAAGTCATAATCAATGCCATGCGCACATATTTACCGTTTAATGCCTGCCGGAAGTAACAGGCCCTTGGGTCATCATCCACTTTGGTCGATATCTCATTGACCCTTGGAAGCGGATGTAGAATCGATAAGTTTTCCTTGGCTTTTTTCAGCTTTTCCGTATCCAGAATATAGGTATCCTTCAAGCGGATATAATCGGCTTCGTTAAAAAACCGTTCCCGCTGTACTCTTGTCATGTATAAAATATCCAGACTCCCAATTACCTCATCCATGCTTTCTACCTGCTGGTAAGCAATGTGATTATTTTCAAAAATCTCTGTCCGGATGTAGTCCGGAATCTGTAATTCCTTTGGAGATATCAGGATATACCGGATATTTTCGTAACGGGACAGGGCTTTAATCAGAGAATGAACGGTTCGGCCGAATTTCAAATCCCCACAGAATCCAATGGTCAAGTCCCCCAGTCTCCCTTTCTCCCGCTGTATGGTCAGCAAATCGGTTAATGTCTGTGTAGGATGATAATGTCCGCCATCGCCGGCATTGATAATCGGCACCGGAGACTTTAGGGAAGCCAAAAGAGGCGCTCCCTCCTTGGGATGGCGCATTGCTATAATATCTGCATAGCAGCCTACCACCTGTACCGTATCGTGTACACTCTCTCCCTTCGTCGATGAAGAGGAATCGGCAGAAGAAAAACCAAGTACATTACCGCCTAATTCCATCATTGCCGCTTCAAAGCTCAGCCGGGTTCTCGTACTTGGTTCAAAAAATAAGGTTGCAAGCTTTTTCCCTTTGCAAACCTCGCTGTATTTATCTCTATGTTCAATAATATCATTGGCAAGGGCCAATAACTGCTGAATTTCCTGTACGCTCAAATCCATCGGTTCAATCAAGTGCCTCATTCTGTACCTCCTAGTAAGGTGTATTTCATCATATTATAGTATTCCTTTGGGTAGACTGTCAATCGTTTCAAATCCGGCATTGCAATTCAACACATTTTCCGTATAAAATCATTCCCTCAGCTTTCCACGTACCAGTTCTTCCACCTCGGCCTTTTGTTCCTTTTCACATTCTATAATGTATTGCCGCTTATTGGCACGCAGCTTCACCTTTATTGTATTTATGTTGTCATTTACGAATTTATAACCTTCAATATGCTCCCAGTCAATGAAAGTTAATCCTACAAACATTCCTTCTTCGGACAATCCACTGCGGATTCGAGTGGTTATGACAATAAAAAAGATATACATCAACATCGGCGGTATAAAAATGTAGTATTGAAACCATACGGACAAGGCAACACCAACCAATGCAATATTTACATTGATGATTTCTGAAGAGCTGCTGGATTTCCCCAGACGGCTTTCTACGATAATCTTCTTCTGATGCTTCAGCACAACACAGCTAATGATTCCTATGGTCGCAAATCCAAGGGTCAATGCTCCCGATACTATATATTGTAAATACTGCCACATATGACTGCTCTCCTTTTATATTCCGGTTCTCTCTGTTTTGTTTATTTACTATACTATATAACTTTTTTACAAATTTCACAATATGAAACATGCGATTAAAAAGCAAGCGGGCATTACAGCATCCGGTTCATTTCTGCCCTGATACTGCATCACCCGCTCGTTTCCGTTTATTCTACTGTCAGGGTACCGCCGCATACTTTCTTAAATGCTTCTACCATATCGGCAGAAGTAACGGTATCTGCAAATTCAGAGGACACCATAAACAGCATTACTACATCTCCACAGCCTACCACTTGTAAATCATCTGCTTCCACGCAAACCCATTTTCGCTGGTCTATTCCTTCCCGCATAGCCTTCGCTACTTCCGCAGCTTCATCTGCATTCCAGACCCGGACCAATACCAGGGAATATGCCTGGGCTCCCATCAAGGACTCCGATGCAACTGCCTCGCTGACTGCCTCTGCCGAATCCAGTCCGGTGTATATCTTTACCATATCCGCATTGGACAGGTCAACAGGAATCGTTTCTACACCAAGTCCGGGGTCCTGCTGCTCGTAAATCTGCTCCACAATATCTGACAGAACCCCGGCCGGTCCCTGGGTCGTTCCATTTCCCTTATTACCGCCCGTATCTCCACAACCGGCACAAAACAGGAGTAAAAAGATACCAAGCATCACCCAAAGTTTTTTCTTCATATCTGAACTCGTTCCGGAGCATGATGCACATGCCCCATTCCTTTCTCTCATTTCCTCTATAGCAGGATTTTTGATTTCCGGTATTGCCGTAATCTGCCTAAGTTCCAGCTTTACCGGGGTTTTCCGCTATTCCTGACCGGTTCCTGATTAATGAATTTCCGCTCCATGCGGCATATCCTTCTCAGCAGTCAGCAGCGAATAATTACCATCTGCATCCTCCGCACACAGCAGCATTCCTTCCGACTTGACACCTGCCAGAGTCGCCGGCTTTAAGTTCGTCACTACAACTACCTTCTTACCAACCATTTCCTCCGCGCTATACTGAGACTTAATACCGGATACAATCTGACGGACCTGACTTCCAATCTTCACCTGGGAACAAAGGAGCTTCTTTGATTTCTTCACTTCCTCACAGGCAATTACCTGTCCAATCTGAAGCTGTACCTTGTCAAACAGGTCCATGTCAATTTCTTCCTTTGCTTCTACATCAATACCAGGACCATACTGATTAAGCTTTGCTTCTTCCTTCCGCCGTTCTAAGTCAGCCAATACCTCTTCCGCATCCAGACGGGCAAACAGGATTTCCGGTGTATCCGTAACCTTATTATTGTTCGGATATCTGCCGAATATTCCAAGCTGGTCACACTCCCGGTCCTCTGCATGCAGCTGTGCCAGTATCTTTTCTGCCGTTTCCGGCATAAATGACTTTAACAGTACCGCGCCTATGGCAATGCTTTCCACCAGATTATACAATACGGTCTCCAGCCGGCTCTTGGTCGCATCCTCTTTTGCCAGTACCCACGGCATGGTTTCATCAATGTATTTATTACACCGCTTAAAGAGGGTAAATATCTCAGAAATGGCATCTGCCACCCGAAGCTTCTCCATAGCCTTTGTCACCTTCAGCGGTGTATCCAGTGCTACCTTCTTTAACTCTTCATCCACCGGTTCCGTCACGTTGGTATTCCGCACTACACCGTCAAAGTATTTATTCGACATGGAAATGGTCCGGTTCACCAGATTGCCTAAGGTGTTTGCCAAATCGGAATTCATCCGCTCTACGATTAACTCCCAGGAAATCACGCCATCATTTTCAAAAGGCATCTCATGCAGAAGGAAATAACGAACCGCATCCACGCCGAACATCTCTACCAAATCATCTGCATAGATTACATTTCCCTTGGACTTGCTCATCTTGCCGTCACTCTGAATCAGCCATGGATGTCCGAATACCTGCTTTGGCAGCGGAAGGTCCAGCGCCATCAGCATAATCGGCCAATAGATGGTATGGAACCGGAGAATATCCTTCCCAATCAAATGCAAATCTGCCGGCCAGTATTTCTTAAACAATGGGTCATTCTTTCCATCCACATCATAGCCCAGTCCGGTGATATAGTTTGACAGGGCGTCAATCCACACATAAATAACATGCTTATCATCAAAATCAACCGGAATGCCCCATTTAAATGAAGTACGGGACACGCACAGGTCCTGTAACCCCGGAAGCAGGAAATTATTCATCATTTCATTCTTCCGCGCCTCCGGCTGGATAAACTCCGGATTGGCATTGATATGCTGAATCAGCTTATCTGCATATTTACTCAGCTTAAAGAAATACGCCTCTTCCTTCGCCGGCTGGCATTCTCTGCCACAGTCCGGACATTTCCCATCAATTAACTGAGAGCTGGTAAAGAAGGATTCACATGGCGTACAGTACATTCCTTCATATTCACCCTTATAAATATCCCCTTTATCATACAGCTTCTTGAAAATCTTCTGTACCTGCTTTTCGTGAGCGGCATCTGTCGTACGAATGAATTTATCATAGGAAGTATTCATCAAATCCCAAATCCGATGAATCTCATCTGCGGTCTGGTCGACAAATTCCTTTGGTGTAATCCCGGCTTCCGCCGCCTTTTCTTCAATCTTCTGCCCATGCTCATCTGTACCGGTCTGAAACCGGACATCATAGCCTAAGAATCTCTTGTAACGGGCGATACTGTCTGCCAGTACGATTTCATAGGTATTCCCTATGTGGGGCTTACCGGATGTGTAAGTGATTGCTGTTGTAATGTAGTACGGTTTTTTTGCCATTTTCCTTCTCCTTTTTAAAACAAAACTCGCCTTTAAGAAACATCTTAAAGACGAGTATATTCCCGTGGTACCACTTTAATTCTCTGACACCTCACGATATCAGACTCAGGAACTGCAGTAACAGTTCTGCACTATAATGGGCGCTCCCATCAGGCGCTAACCATCGGCTCACACCCAATGCTCCAAGACCATCTTCCATAAGACCTTCATTCTCTGTTCTCAGCCTGCCAGATTCTCTGTAAATGTCCTTCTTATGTACTCTTCTCTTCATCGCATATACTTATGTACGCAGACTTCATTTCCTGCAAGCCCTGCATTCTTTTCTTCAGTATACCTGTATGAATTTACGGTGTCAAGAACCCAATTTAAACGGATAGCGTAAATTTACTGTAGGAATTAAATAGACAGAGCTGCCCCGGTTCTGT
>JAMOZY010000004.1 GCA_023667695.1 Clostridium sp.
CATCAGAGGTTTCTTTTTTTTCAATTGGCATTATTTCTGAATTACAGGAATGCTCTTATATAATATATTCCAAATAAAGAAATCGCAAATACTCATATCAAATACCGAACCATGCTTGACGGTTATGGATGCTAGTCCTGCGGTACGGTGCTGCAGGAATCCCGTTCTACAAGATAACATGGAATCTTTACCTTCAATGGCGTAGAAATACTTAAATTCGATGATACATAAAGAAAATTGGCACCATGCTGACCCATATCATATGCCGGAGCATGTATGGTGGTCAATGCCGGCGTGGTATAGGCCCCTATTTCCGTATCATTAAATCCAATCACGGATATGTCTTCCGGAACGGTCAGACCCTGATTTTGAATCGCCTTAATCGCTCCCAGTGCCAAAGCATCACTGGCTGCAAATACTGCTGTCGGCCGCTTCCCTTGCTGCAATAATGCTTCCATCATTTCATAACCGGAAACCGTAGAAAACCTACCTTCGCATATATAAGACTTATAATCCAGCTTCTTTTTCTTCATATAAGAAATATATGCCTTCTTTCGTTCATCCACTATCGGTTCCTTATCACCGGTATATTCTAATCCACCTAAAAAGGCTATCCTCCGGTGTCCCAGCCCTAACAGATAATCCAGTCCGCAAAATACCGCCTGATGGAAATCCATGGTAACCGTTGTAAGCTCATAATTATCAACTGCCATATCCAAAAATACAATATTTTTACAAATCTGGATAAACTGCCCGACCTCTTCCTTACTAAACTTTCCAATACAGATTAACCCGTTCACATTCTTTAATACATCCAGATAATTCGCATCTGAACGAAAGGTTCGGACTATGGAAATGGAATTCTTCATACAAAAATCCTCAATCCCTTGTCGAATCAAGAGATAATAACTGTCCTGCATTTCCTGCTCTGCGGAAAACCATTGTACGATTCCCAGTTGGAATGCTGCCTTACTACTGGAATTCAACTTATGATAATGAAGACGCTTGGCCGCCTCCCACACCCGCTGCTTTGTCTCCATGGGAACACTTAACGCCGGGTCATTATTCAATATTCTGGATACAGCTGCTGGCGAAACTCCTGCCTCTGCTGCAATATCTTTAATGGTTGCCATATTTCCTCCTGTTTTCAAAAAATAAACTTAACTTTATAATCATCAATATCACATATCGGTTATCCATACCGTAAATAATTTACTAAATTATGGTTATAGTAGCATAAGGTTAACTGATTTGTCGATACCCTTTTCAGTGCTTCCATTTGGGTTTTTATATCTGTCTCTCTATTTTTTCCTTTAAACTGCTTTCTTTTTTTTACTAAATATATTAAATATTTTAGTAAATTTGTATTGACTTTTTACTAAATGAATACTATATTAAAATTACAACAAACTACAGAGTGCAATTATAAAAATCTTTTGGAAAAGGAGGAATAGCAATGACGGATTCCCAAATACGAAAGCATGAATTTGCGAATCTTTCTCACCTCGCATTACTGACTGACCTATATATGGATGAAAAAAAAGCAGCAGAGCAAAGCAAACGCTATCTGCACGCAATTGAAAAATTCGAAAAGGCATTTGGAAATCAGGAGATTGAAATCTATAGTGCGCCCGGTCGAAGTGAAATCGGCGGCAACCATACGGATCATCAGCAGGGAGAAGTACTGGCAGCGTCTATTGATTTGGATGCAATTGCTGTCGTGAGCAAGATTCCAGATGATGTGGTCCGGATTATTTCTGATGGATATGCTCTTATCACGATTGACCTAAAGCAATTATTACAGCGCAGAGAAGAGGAAGGAACCACTGCTGCCCTCATCCGTGGAGTACTTGCCGGAGTAAAACAGCACGGATATATAATTGGAGGTTTTCAGGCATATGTAACCAGTGATGTTCTGATTGGCGCCGGACTTTCCTCTTCCGCTGCCTTTGAAACCATCCTGGGAACGATTCTGTCCGGCTTATATAACGATATGAAAATATCTGCCATTGAAATTGCCATGATTGGCCAGTTTGCAGAAAATGTTTACTTTGGAAAGCCTTGCGGCCTGATGGATCAAATGGCATGCTCCGTTGGTAATCTGGTGCATATTGACTTCCAGGAACCGGAGCAGCCCAAGGTAACACAGGTTACTTTCGACTGGTCAAAGTCCGGATATAGTCTGTGCATTGTGGATACTAAAGGTTCCCATGCTGATTTAACAAAGGACTATGCCGCCATCCCCATTGAAATGAAGCAGGCTGCAGAATGCTTTGGCAGAGAATATCTCGGTCAGGTTTCCAGGGAGGAAATTCTTTCCAATCTGAATCGCATCCGTGAAACGGCTGGCGACCGCGCTGCCCTGCGCGCTCTTCATTTTATAGAAGAAAACAATCGGGTAAGACAGGAGGTTGCTGCACTGGAGGCTGACGATTTTCCTAGGTTTTTATGTACTGTCAAGGCCTCCGGTGACTCATCCTTTAAGTATCTGCAAAACGTATATACCAGCCATGACATTCAGCATCAGAATGTATCCATTGCCCTTGCCGTCAGCGACACTCTTCTTGGCGTAAATGGCGTCAGTCGGGTACATGGAGGCGGATTTGCCGGAACCATTCAGGCCTTCGTAAAAAACGAAGCCGTCGCAGATTATAAGAACGGCATGGAGCATATCTTTGGTGAAGGAAGCTGCCATATATTAAATATCCGCAAGTATGGCGGACAAAAGGTCTTATAACGCAATGGGAATATACCGAAACCAAAAGGAACAATATAAAATAAGAATAACAATTCAGGGAAATGATTGGAGGTATACAATATGAGTATTTTAGTATTAGGCGGTGCCGGTTATATCGGCTCCCACACTGTATATGAACTGATTGATGCCGGCGAGCATGTCGTAGTTGTGGATAATCTGGAAACCGGATTCCGGGAAGCTGTTCATCCGGATGCAGTATTCTATGAAGGAGATATTCGTAATCGAACCTTCCTGGATTCCGTATTTGAAAAAGAAACCATTGACGGCGTTATCCATTTTGCCGCCAATTCCCAGGTTGGGGAAAGCATGGTAAAGCCACTTAAATATTATAATAATAATCTATGCGGAACGGAAGTTTTACTAGAAAGTATGGTAGCACACGGTATAGACAAAATCGTATTTTCTTCTACCGCTGCCACCTACGGAGAGCCGGAACGGATTCCCATTCTTGAAACAGACCGTACGCTCCCTACCAACTGCTATGGGGAAACGAAGCTTTCTATGGAAAAAATGTTCCAATGGACTGCAAAAGCCCATAATCTGCGTTTTGTTTCCCTTCGCTACTTCAACGCCTGCGGCGCTCATCCCAACGGACGGATTGGAGAAGCACATAATCCGGAAACTCATTTAATACCACTGATTCTTCAGGTACCAAACAACCAACGGGACTATATCTCTATCTTTGGTACTGATTATAACACCAAGGATGGCACTTGTGTCCGGGACTATATTCATGTCAATGACCTTGCCCAGGCACATATCCTTGCTATGAAGTATTTACGGGAAGGCAATGAAAGCAGCATTTTCAACCTGGGAAATGGTGTTGGATTTACGGTAAAGGAAGTCGTCGATACTGCAAGAACCGTAACCGGTCACCCAATCCCTGCCAGAGAGGAACCACGTAGAGCCGGCGACCCTTCGACTCTGATTGCTTCCAGCGAGAAGGCAAAGAAGATACTAGGCTGGCAGCCCAAATATGCAGACTTAAATACCATTATTTCTACTGCATGGAACTGGCATCAGTCTCACCCAAATGGCTATAAGGAGGTAGAAGAAGCATGATTGAACAATCTATTCACGAATTAGTAACCTATGGCTTAACCCATGGATTGGTAACAGAGGCAGACCAGGTATATGTAACAAATCAGCTTCTGGAATTCTTCGGTCTCACCGATTATCCCTCTGCATTTGACAAGGATGTGGAGGAACGCCCACTCCATCTAATCCTGGAGGATATGCTTACCTTTGCCTATCAGAACGGACTATTGGAGGAGGACACAGTTACCTTAAAGGACCTGATGGATACAAAAATCATGGGGCTATTAACCCCTATGCCTTCCATGGTCCGCAGAACCTTTTGGGAGAAATATGAAATTTCTCCCAAAGCGGCAACGGATTATTATTATGAATTCAGCCAGGCAACTAACTATATCCGGTCGGACCGGATTGCCAGGGACGAAAAATGGCAGACCAACACAGAATTCGGCACCATTGACATAACCATCAATCTTTCCAAGCCGGAAAAGGACCCACGGGATATTGCAAGAGCAGGCAATGCGAAGAAATCCGGTTATCCAAGCTGTCTCCTGTGTATGGAAAATGAAGGTTATTCCGGTCATATAAATCATCCTGCCAGACAAAACCATCGTATCATACCAATCACATTGGGCGGTGAGCCTTACTTCCTGCAATACTCTCCTTATGTATACTATAATGAGCATTGTATTATTTTCAATAAGAAGCATACGCCAATGAAGATTGACCGGGACGCCTTTATCAAGCTTCTGGACTTTGTACATCAGTTTCCACACTATACAGCAGGCTCCAATGCAGATCTTCCAATCGTCGGTGGTTCTATCCTCAGCCATGACCACTTCCAGGGCGGCGGATACGTATTTGCTATGGCGAATGCACCTTATGAAGAAGAATTCCTTCTAAAGGACTTTCCAGAAGTTCATGTCGGTATTATCAAGTGGCCTATGTCCGTCATCCGCCTCCAGGGAAGGAATGCAGAGCAAATTGCAGATGCTGGGAATCATATCCTGACCGCCTGGAGAGGTTATACGGATGAAGCCGCCTTTATCTTCCATGAAACAGATGGAATGCCTCATAATACCATTACGCCGATTGCCCGTATGCGCGGAGAGCTATATGAGTTGGATTTGGTTCTGCGAAACAATATCACCACAGAAGAATGTCCATGGGGTGTATACCATCCGGCGGCCCAATATCATCACATTAAGAAAGAAAACATCGGATTGATTGAGGTTATGGGATTAGCGGTGTTACCTGCCCGGTTAAAAAAGGAAATGGCAGTCTTGGAAGAATGTATCTTAAATCATAAAGATTTGCGTGAGAATCCGGATACAGAAAAGCATGCGGATTGGGCGGAGAGCTGGATGTCCCACTACGATATTACACCGGAAAACATTCATGGCATTGTTCAAAAAGAAATCAGCGATGTCTTTATTAAAGTATTAGAGTGTGCCGGGGTATACAAGCGCACTCCGGAGGGACAGGAAGCCTTCCGGCGGTTTATTCAGGTTTTGTAAGTACGATTTTCACAGATAAACAATACAGGCGGTCAAAATGCTGACTGCCTGTATTTTGAGTTCCGGTCCTTTCTATAATCAAAGCCCATCAAAATATCCGATATACTCTACCTTATATTTTCCCTTTGGAAACAGAAACTTATACAAGTCAACAAAATAATCATCGGTCATACTGGCGATATAATCTACCACAATGGCATTGGGTTCATTTTCCTCATAATGCACATCCGAATAATAGTGGGTCAGCTCCTGAATGTAGGCAATATGGTGCTTATACAGGACTGAATCTGGATTCAAAGACCTTGCATCCTCTAACAGTCTTTGATAAACTGCCTCCAGCATCGGATGAATCTGCTCCCGGTACACCTGAGCCACAGCCTGATTTCCGTAAATCATTTTATAATTCTCCTGCTTTCCGGTAGAAAATGCCTCAAAATAATCCTCGTCCATCTTTAAATATGGCTTTCCATAGCTGTTTTCCACAATATTTACAATCATATTATTGATAATCTCCGCGTTAGAGGTACCAATCTTCCCTCCGGTGTAGCTTGGTTCTTCTTCAAACAGCTTGAGCTTTACAGCATCCTGCCGGTCCTTTCCCAGGTAGGCAATGATATCGGAAACCCGCATGACGCATGCCTCTAAGGTAGCCGGAATTAATTTCTTATTTGCCTGAACATCCTGATAGCACGCCTCAACTCTCTCATCAAATATGGCAAAATCCCGATAGGGCTGTGGGCAGTACTCCTGCAGCTCCAGCTCCCCGTTATGACAAATAATACCATCCAGGGTCTGGAGGCTGATATTTAATGGAAATATCTGATCCAGTACCCTCGCGCTTTGTATGTTGTGATTAAAATGACGTCCGGTTGCCCCGTAATACAGCTCATCCAGCTTTCGCTCCCCGGCATGGCCAAAGGGCGTATGTCCAATATCATGTCCAAGGGAAATCGCTTCAATCAAATCCAGATTCAAGCCGAGAAGGCTGCCAATATTTCTGGCAATCCGTGATACCAGCTGCACATGCTGGGAGCGTCTGGAAATATCATCATTTTTATATAGGGAAAATACCTGTGTT
Source organism: Clostridium sp. (assembly GCA_023667695.1). Lineage (GTDB taxonomy): Bacteria > Bacillota > Clostridia > Lachnospirales > Lachnospiraceae > CAG-632. Next base: position 6,389 of record JAMOZY010000004.1, read on the forward strand.
TTATCTGCATAGCGATTGTAATAGGGAATGTGCATGATTTTCTCCACATCCCGGACAAAGGCCGGCCGCCAAAGATTCGCTTTGTCATGGTTTTCATTCCGACGCAATACCGCTTCATCCTGAAATGCATAGGGATTCACAACATGCGCCTTGCGGTCTTCCATAATACGCCGCTGCAGTTCTTCGGATAAGTTGTGATATTTGGACATGAAATCACCTCCGTTATTGAAATTTCTATTCTCTATTATAACGGAGGTGTTATGGAGAAACAATATGGATTTTATCGTTTTAATGTAACCGTAGTCGCCTGTCCGTTACATTCCAGACTGCATTGAAATCCATGAAGGTCTGCAATATTCTTCACGATTGCCAGTCCCAGTCCGGTTCCGGACTCCCGTTTTCTTGCCTCATCCCCTTTTACAAAGGGCTGAAAGACTGCATTCCATTTTTCTTCGGGCAGAGCAACACCGGTATTGGTTATCTGAATAAAATCATCTGCCAGCCGGATGCAGATTGCTTCCCCTGCCGGAGAGTATTTTACCGCATTTTCCACCAGATTCCGGAATGCCCGTTCCAGCAATCGGGAATCTGCCTCTGTTACTCCCCTTCCCTCGATTTTCAGATGCAGCTTCTTTTCCGATATTCCCGATTCGAAATCAGAAGCCACCGATTCTGCCAGCTTGTGCAGGTCTATTCTCTCTTTAGAAAAGGCTCCTTCTGAATTTTGCAGTTGAGCAAGACTCAGCATATCCATAATCAATTGACTCATATACTGAATGTTGAAATTAATCGCCTCATAATAGTGTTCCTGCTTCTCCGGATGCAGATTCGCCTGCAGATTCTCCGTATATCCGGAAATCGCCATTAAGGGCGTTTTTAAATCATGGGCTAATGCATTGGTATAATCCCGCTGCCGGCATATCAATTCCTGTTCCTTCCTCATGGTACGGACAAAGCCCCTGGCAATTATCAAAGCAGCAAATACGGAAAATAAGATTCCAACCACCCATCCCAAGACTACATAAGCGTATACTGTGCTTTGCAATTGCTTTTGTCTTAGCAGAACAAAATAGTATTGTGTATCGTCCAGTACGATTGGTATTACTATCTCGTAATAAGACCTATTATTCTCTCCTAAAAATTCAAAGGTACTCGCAACCTCTGCATATTGCAGTTCTGCATCCAGCCACTCCTCATCGAATACATTATCTAAAAGTTCTGCCTTCCTGGTTTCGGAAATTGCCTCTGCTTGTTCAGCATATACACTTGTGGGATAATAATTTCCGGCTTCTTTTGCATCGCTAATCTTATTCAGCATATCCTCTATGCTGTCTCCATCCCTCAGCAAATCCAGCCCCGTCAGATAAATGCTGTCCTCTGCCGGCAGACTTGCTTCTGCAAGCACCTCTTCCTGTAAACGATAATTGCCCTCAACCATGGTATAGATATTGACCCGAACCGGATAAAATTCATTCCCCCGAATATAGGCCTCATCTATACGGAGGGTCGGCCGTTCCCCTCCCTCCGGCATCTGCTGCATCCAGACTTCATAGCGTTCCAATATCCGCTGTTCTATCTCCTTATCTGCACAACGGTAATAAGCCTGTACATCCCCTTCGATATGTCGAAGATAAAGAGCCGGCTCCTGTTCCGCCACAAGATTACCCTGGACATCAAACAAATATGCCCCTGCCATATCCTGTGAACCAACTGCTCCATTCACATACCACTCCAGGGTGTTCATTGCATATTCATAGGCAGTTACCGGATTCTCCTTGGCTTCCTGTTCATAATCACTCTGAAGCTGATTCAACCAATCAAGGTAATCGTTTACAATGGATGAAAGTGCTTCTTCCTCCAGCGTCATCTGCGCCTGATACACCAATGCCGTACCGACAACTAAAAATAACACGACTACCAGCAATATCGGCCACCATACAGAAAACCATATCCGTCGAAGTCCTTGGCTTCTCTGGTTTCCTTCTCTTTTCGTTTTCACTTTTTTCATGGTCATCCCTCCAATCGATATCCCTGCGTTACCACCGTCTTAATCTGTGTTCCCGCAGTTCCCAGTGCTTTTCGGAGTTTCTTGACATGATTATCCACAATCCGGTCATTTCCCATATAGTCATATCCCCAAACCCGGTTCAGCAGCATGTCTCTGGATAGCACAATGCCTTTGTTTTCCATGAAATATCTCAATAATGCATATTCCTTCGGGGCTAATTCTACGGCTCTGCTTTCCCCATCCGCTTCTACCATGACCTGAAACGTCACCGGATTCAACTCAATGCTGCCCGCCCGTAACACCGCCGGCCGCAGCATCCCCTTTGACCGGTTCAGCAGCGCCTGTGTTTTTGCAAACAGCTCTGCAATGGAAAATGGTTTCACCACGTAGTCGTCACAGCCCAGACTATAGCCATATAGCCGGTCCTCTTCCTGCCCCCGCGCTGTCAAAAAAATAATCGGCACAATGCTATGCTGACGAATGCTCCTGCAAAGGGAAAAGCCATCCATACCGGGAAGCATAATGTCCAGAAGTACCAAATCATAATCCTGTCGTTTGGCAAGAATCCCTCCCTCTATGCCATCTTCGGCACAATCCAGAAGAATTCTTCCTGCACCCTTTGCCAGAAAATAATCCGTTATTACTTCCCGAATCTGTGCATCGTCTTCTACTAATAGTATGCGAACCCTTTTGTCCATCCTGTCACCTCCAACTGCACTCCATACCATATAACGTGTGCTGCATGCCATGCACCCTGGTATAGTGTTACTATATCGAACGGATATATCCATTTTATATCTTTTGGGTATCTTTTTGAAATCTTTTTTATGATACTTCTTTTACTTTTAAGCTGTGTGAATGGAACCGTTCGGAACGATTTGTCAAGGACATAATGACGGATATTGTGTTTTTCCCGCACCCTCTTGATGACATCTGCTTTCTCCATTCTCTGCTCCTTTACATACAAAAGGACACATAGCGTTTTCATTTCCTATGTGTCCTAACACTGTTATTTTGATATTGAATGTTGATTATGTCAACTGTATGACCTCGGCTTCAATCTCCTTCAATTCTTCCAGCGATAATGTCGGTAAATAACGTGCAAGTTTATCAATCGGTTCTCTATCCGTAAACATTCTTACTGCTGTTTCCCTGTTGAGTACAAAATTCCCATCTTTTTAGCAACCTGCCTGCCCCTATGCTCGTCCATTCGCAGTACATCGGAACACTTTTCATCTGCCAAAATAATTGCTTCACTTTCCCCAGCATCTAATCCAGTAAAATTCCGCAATATGGTAACAGATTTCTCATTGCCCACTTCTTCCACATAGAGAAATTTACACTCTTGCACAATTCGTATTTCTTCAGGAAATGCTTCATTCTCTGTCAACTCCTGATATACAGCCTTTGGAATACAGACTACACCAAACAGTTTCTGCAACAATTCCAACTGCCCAGATTTCACTAATGAAATAAAATGTAATCAAATCAATCTTATGAAGTCCCAGCATTTCTGTTGCTTTTCCATGAGATATAGCACCATTTTTGATATATGGATATACCAGCATTGCATTTCTTGTTATCTGTGCTTCTTTATCCTCTAGCACTGTATATGGTACAATTTCCTCCGGCACATCAATTTCTACTTTTGTCATTGTCACAGCAATCATCTCCTTACTTTTCAGATTCTTCCTAATTATATTATATACATTATACTTTTACCTTACAATTGGAAAACAAACCATCACGGCAATGCTTTGCTTGGCAAATTGGGAGTTATAAATCTGTCAAAAAAATCTCTGGTATCTGTTTTTTTCTAAGTTTATATCTTTCCACTTTGCTAAGCGGTATCTCATATTGCCTATCACTTTTTATATATTTGCCACTTATTATATCGTTATATAGAGAGCAGATAAATTGTTTCCACTCTTCTAAGCTAGTTTCTTCTATATATCCATCTAAATAAGCAAACCCATCAGCAAGATAAAAAATTTCTAAAGCTAGCGCCAAATCACAATCGGGATGATTTAAAAGCTTTTGGGGAAATTTAAAGCCGTCATCCCAATTATACTCATTTAGAATTTTTTCCAAATCTTTCACCGACATTTTCAATACCTCCTGCATGGCAAGTTCAAGCATTGCCTTTGCCTGTTCCAATATCCTTAATAGACTAACCCATTCAAAACGATTCTCATAGAACAACAAATGATAGGCGGAAGAGACAGAACATGGAAACTTGATTCATATTCTGCCTCTTTGGATTTGTTAGTTTCCTCTTAATTCTTCGTATGCGGATTCCTTAAACCCTATGATTACCTTGTCCTCTGTAACCAGCAATGGGCGTTTCACCAGCATTCCGTCAGTAGCAAGGAGCTTCAGCTTTTCATCCTCTGTCATGTTCGGCAGCTTGTCCTTTAGCTCCATGGACTTGTATAGCAGACCGCTGGTATTGAAAAACTTCTTGATATCAAGACCACTTTTCTTGTGCCATCTTTTTAGTTCATCATAGGTGGGGTTGTTCTGCTTGATATCACGGAATTCATAGGTCATGTGGTGGGTGTCTAAGTAGTTCTTTGCCTTTTGACAGGTGGTACATTTGGGGTAGGATAAAAATAACATGTGGGGTGCCTCCTTTTATCATTTGTATTATAATATTTCCACTATCGGTTTGTATCTCAATGTTTTAGCCTTGACATCTAATGCATCCGGCTTTCGTATCAGGCAATTCATGAAGCATTCCTAAGCATATCGCGGATATAGGACTGCAGACCATCCTCTTTATCAATACCATACTTTTTATTCATGGCAATATAATACTTCATAATACGCTCTTTCGATAGAAGTTCACCAGAAGGAATGCTGTCACCATACCCTTTCCTAGCTTCCTCCCACGGTTCCTCATTATGTGTAATCTTCTCCAATACCTTTCCGCCATACATACCAAAGGTATTCACCACAAGGTCAATAACCTTTTTTTCATCGTCCGTCAATGCATCCGCACTTCCTTCCAAAAGCGCAAATCTCGCATCATCAATAGGATTGTACTTAAAATCCCGGAACAAATCATATACTTCAGGATAAACTGGTCCGTGAACCCATGCTCTGCAATCCTCCCTAAAGATTGGTCTGCCATATAGGGCAGAGTAAATGCCTTGAATAAAATAAAGCAATTTCTGCAGCATAAGCGGGGGTACTTCTTCCAGCCTTTCAAATACATAGGCAATCACCCGAAGCATTTTTTCCGATACGGAAAACAGGCTCTCTATGCTGTCTGCTGCCGCCATCGCTTTCTTAAAAGCTGCATTCGTCAATTTCTCCCGATTCTCCAAAAGTTTCTGCTTCATATACACTGGGGATGCCAATGCGGTTCTCACTATATCTGAATATTCTTTGGACGGTATCTGTCCTTCCAAATACCTAGGTATTGTCACTTCGCCAAAACCAAGAGCGAGAGAAAGCGGAGCCTTCCCTATCTTATATACCTTCATCAGTTTCTCAATATCATCTATAGATACTAATCCTTCTGCTGCTCTATACTGTTCATCGATTTCCTGAATATTCTTATCCATTAACCCCGGAATGCTCATTTCTCCACCGCACTCTGCACATACAGCTATCGTAATTCCAAACGTATACTCTTTTTCTCTTATAGTTTTTACAATGTCTCGTTTCTGCAAAAGGTATTCTGTTTCCTTCCTGCATTCAATGCAGAAGTCTCTTCTTTCCCTTTTTGTCATAATGGTCACCTCCAATTTGCCTCCTGCCTATTTGAAGTGGTATATAAGCGGATATTTCTGCTCATGAAATGAAATTACAATCACAAAACCATTCTCCAACTTGTTAAACTTAATGTATAAAGAAACTGTTTTCTTTTCCGTTCCATTTCGCTCTAAAAGGTTCACATCCTTGCCAAACACATACAGGCTTTCATGTTCATATCCCGCATGTTCATTTTGCAGAATTTCTGAAAAATCCATTGCCGTAAGACTCAATATGATTTCCTTCGCTTTCGCTTCATCTATAACATAATTAAGAAAAAGATTGACGTTATCCTGTCTCTTGAGATTCCGAGCCAGCCGATATCTGTCATTCCCAACTGCTTCTTTCAAAACAGAAAGATACTGCTCTATATCTTTTTTATCTATATTCAATACTTTATCCTCCACAGAGCATATGATGTATTTTTTATCTTTTCCCATCATTAGTATAATACAATGATTGGTTTTTGTAAATATCCAATCACTGGGTTATGCATCGCATGTTTAACGATTCACAACATTAAAGGCATATTTTTTCACAAATCATATTATCATCTGTCATATTCAAAATTTGAGGTATTCCATTTCTACTACATAAAAGAACTCAAATCCCGCATGGCAAGTGCCTGTCTCATTTCCTATATTCTCTTACTTCTTCTTTTACTACTCTCCCGCACAATAAATTGCTAATTTCAGCCAAACTGCCGTTCCCAAACTTGAAGCCCCTCTGCCTTCAGGAATTCCAACAGCTTCTCCTGCACCTTCGTATCCGCATATTTCGTTGTAATGCTGAAATAAAACCGGTCGTAATACGAGCATGCACAGATTTGGAGCTTATCCGTACTGGTCAAAGCCCCAAACCGGTCAATATACGGCTTATATGCTTCCGGCATGGTTACCCTTCCCAGATTGGAGAAAATCGCCGTTACATTTCTACTGCCTGCCCAGGAACCGATTCGCAGCCCAATATTTTTAAGCTCTAAGGGGAACATCCGCAACAGAGGATTCTTTTCAATATCAATCAGACGATTCATCCGTACCGCAACCTGCTCCTCTGTCAATTCCTCTGCAAAACGCTTCTTCACATGGGCCAGCACCTGTTCAAATGTCGTATCCGGCTTAAAATAATACTCAATCTCCATCCAGCCGAAGAAGTTGCTCATCGATTTCGATTGATAATAATTGCGTAAATTAACCGGAACCATAATTACCACTGGCTTCTTTTTCTGCTGTTCCGTCATACTGTCACCGATTACCTGAAGCAGAATGGCGGTCATATATATGGTAATGGAAACACTTCTCTCCCGTACCTTTTCCAGCAGCTGCTTTGAAGACATGACACACTCCATAATCTTCATATCCGCCTGCTCCAGCCGCTTTCCGACAATCTGAAATGCAATCGTGCTTTTCCTCACCTGCTTCGGCTGTTTCCCAGAAGAATAATATCGACTGAAGCTGTCCTCCTCCTGCTCCGCCTCCGAACCGGACTGGGACACCCACTCTTTCATTCCGTATTTCAAGTCCAGATAGGCGGAAACAATCTCAGAAAGAAACTGAATGGCGCCGGTTCCGTCAGTTAAAGCATGAAATACTTCTAAATTAATCCGCTTCCCCCGATAACTGATTTCATATAGTAATGTCTCTTCATGCTTATTATAAAGAGGACTGCAAGGCCTATTCTCCTCTTCCTTTACAACCGACTGTATATCTTTCTTTTCCAGATAAAACCAAAAGCTTCCTTTCTTTAGAACACTTTGGAACATCGGATAATGCAATACCACCTGCTCCAATGCCTTTTGTAATAATTGCGGTTCTACCGTCTCACTCAGCTTACAGTAAATCCGAAATACCCTGCTATCCTTCTTCCCGTTAGCCGCCGGGAAAACCAAAGCTGCATTGTCAAGCTTCCTCCTCTGTTTCTGTACCTCCGGCTTCATAACCTGCACCTCCCTCTAAAAACATATTTACCTTTTCCAAGCTTTCCAGAACATGAACGTGTTTTAATCCTAAGGAAAAATACCCATGAAATGCATTCGGAATCCGATATACTGCTACTTCATTTCCTGCTGCCTCTAAACGCCTGCCAAACTCTTCTCCTTCATCTCTTAATGGATCATACTCTGCCGTCAAAATCAGGGTTCGCGGCAGCCCACTCAGATTGTCCTCTAAAAGCGGGGCAAAATAGGGACTCAGCCTGTCCTCCGGCTTACTCTGGTACAGCTCCAGATAAGCTTCAATCCGGGGAGCAGTCAACAGATAATCACTACCGTTTTCCCGAACGGATTCAAAGGGCGTATTCTCCGTATAATCATTCCAAAGGGCTGGATAAATCAGAATCTGCTGTCCGGGCATAAATTCTCCGCTATCCCGTGCCATAAGGGAGATAGCTGCCGCCATATTCCCTCCAGCACTATCTCCAATCAGAGTAATATCCTCCGGCAGAATATTCGGCATCAGCTTTCCAGTATACAGTGCCTTTGCAACTGCATAGCCGTCCATAAGGGGGATTGGAAAATGATGCTCTGGTGACTTACGGTATTCCACCGAAAGCACCAGCTCTCCGGTACTCTGTGCCAGTTGTCCGCAAATCCGCTCATAGGTCTCAATGCTCTCTGTTGCCCATCCACCGCCATGCAGAAACAGTAACACTTTACCACTATAATTCGTCACTAATTCCTCCTTCATTTTATTTCTGGTTGGGAAATAAACCCGAATCGGAATCTCATAACCATCATTTTCAATCTGTACATCCAGCTTTTCCGTAAAAATCCGGATTGGGTCCAGTTTTTTCAATTCTGCAAGCCTTCGGTCCCGTTCTACATCCAGTTCCTGCTCCGATAAAGCTTTCAGTATTGATTTTACTGCTTTATTCATTGCCATATTCTATTTTATCCTTCCTGTTTTTCCTATTCTATTCTCTTATGTCCTATTTCATTTTTCTTTCCCTTCATTTCTTATAATATTACGATTTATCCATTCCGTAAAGCTTCATATTTTGACACTCTAATATCCTATCCCCCTTTCGGGGCAGTTCATGGATGGGGCAGGACTCGAACCTGCGGTGTTTCTTATGTTAGGGATTTACAGTCCCCTGCCCTCGCCGCTAGGCATACCCATCCAAATTGGCTCCTTTCAATGCAAGCATATATCATATTCTGGCATCGGAGCCTTATTTATTCTTATATACAACCGAACCGTTGAGCATTTATGCACCGATTCGCACATCCTGATTATCAGTAATCACTAAAATCTCCTCCATGGATACCTGAAAAATAGCGGCTAATTTTATATACATCGCGGCATTTTCTTTCTCAGCACCGCAATATCTGCAACGGGGTTGCCGGATTTACGCTGGTAAATCCGCTTTTTTCATAAAACCCCACATTTTTCTTATCTTCACTAATCACTATCAGATAGAGATAACTTTTATACCGCTCTTTTACAAGTTCCAGTAACCTTTTTCCAATCCCCTGCCACTGATACTCTGGCTGTACCAACAGATAATGTATATATGCCGTTAATTCTCCATCATCAAGGACTTCAACTAACCCGACTAACCGATTCTTCTCCCATGCACTTATTACGGTTCCTGCCTTTTGAAATGCCTGAACCAAGCGTTTCCCATAGCGTGCTGACAGCCAGCCTACAGATTCATACAACTCTTCTATCTCTTTTACAGAGAAGCTTCTCTCCATGGAATAATAGATTTCACTAAGCTTCTTCCCCATGCAGAGCGACTCCTCCATAGAAACATACGGTCCGTAATTCTCTATTCGCTGAAAACCAAATCGTGCATACAGCTTGCAGGATTCTTTTAGAAATTCTCCGGTTTCCAGCAGCACCTCCTGATATCCATTTTTTCTTGCACATCCCATTAAACGTTGCAAAATCCCAGTTCCTATCCCTTGGGTTCGATATTCCGGTCGAACATATATCCGTTTTAACTCTATGACCTTATTATTATTGATACTCTCAATCCCTCTTTCCTGCAAACCCTTCTCTTCCCATGCTGTTGTTTTTGAAGCATATACCTGTTTTCGCAACGCACCACAGCCGATAGGAATCTGACCTGCATAAGCAACGAGTACATAATCCATAGTATCCAACTGATTGAAGCCCTGATACTTTTTTCTCTTCTCCACCCCTCCAATTGCATAATCCAAATAAGAATCTAATTCCTTACACAAAGCAAAAAAGTCTTTGCTATCCCAGCTTACCATTTCATAATGAATATTCAAAATGGACTTATTTTTATCTGTTTTCATTTCTTTGCCTCCATATTCATGCATTTTACCGCCAGTATTTAAAATAAATGATACTAAATATCTTTTGTTGCCCTCATTATAACAATCTGCTATTATATTTGTGAAATGAATTATTTTAATTACTATTATTTGATTTTTAAATTATACGGAGGGTGATATGGATACACAGACCTTAAAAACCTTTTTATTACTGGCAAAGCTTAAAAATTTCACACAAACCGCAGAACAGCTATATGTTGCCCAGTCAACGGTGACCAATCGCATTGCCGATTTAGAAGAGGAGCTTGGAACATTACTTTTTATCCGTAACAAGCGAAGCGTTGCTCTAACGCCGGAGGGATTATCCTTTGAACCATATGCCAGACGGATACTGGAACTGGAACAAACTGCATTGCAGGAAATGAATTCCATCCAGAGCTTTACACATACTACCCACATTGGCACTACCAATACCATATATGAATGCTACTTATGTTCACAAATAATGGACTGGCTGAAGGAACATCCACAACATGCTTTCAAAATCACGATTGGGCATTCCCATGAGTTGCTCCATGCATTACAGGACAGTATTCTGGACCTGGTATATTGCTACATTCCTTTGAAGAAAAAGGGAATTTCCTGTGAAGTCTTTGCCGTGGATGAACTCATTCTTGTAACCAAAACCGGGCAGAATCCATATCCTAAAGGCATTCGAAGGGAAGAACTTATTTATTCCGATTACTTATTCTGTAACTTTGCCCTGCAAGAGGTAGGAAGCTTTATTCGGGAATTATTCCCGCCTCATTTTCAATTCCATCTGGAAATCGATAATAGTACAAAACTGATTCCTTATCTTCTGGATATTGGCGGAATCAGCTTCCTGCCGGAAAGTCTTGCCAGACCATACTTGGAAGCCGGAACTCTCACGAAGATTCCTCTTCTTGACTTTCAAGGACCTAAAATCAGCTGCTATAAGATACAAAAGGAATAACTGACTTGGCATCCTTATATTATGTTTCAGAAAAGCTATATATTTGTGTCATATGAATAATATAAACAAATTGATTTAATACTGAAATCAGTATGAGGACAGACACCTTTCCATAGTGCCGTCTTAGAAATATTCAAGAACTATAGATTATACTTTTTTAACATTTTCTCACAAAATGCTTCATCCTCTCCTAAATGGGAAACCATATCGGCCTCTCCAGCCTGCGTCATATAAGAAATTAGCTTGAGAATTCGTTGCGCGCCTTGCTCTAACCCCTTCTGCAAAGTATGCTCCATATATTTTTGCACATTCTGTAACGCATCTTTTTCTGTTTCCTGTACTGTTTCTTTTTCTGCCTCCTGCACCGCTTCTTCTGCAATCTCCTGCAGCGTTTCTTCCACTCTCCGGTTTATTTCCTGTTGCATCCATTCTTCCATCCACATATAATGTTCCTCCAACTCTCTGCTTCTCTTTAGGGTCCTGACTCTGTTATGAAGCTGTGTAATCATTGGATCATCCACTTGATTTACATAAGCATCCGTTGAATTTTCTATATAATCCAAGAAATGTATTAATGCTTCCGGAACTTCACCGGCATTTTTGCCCTTGGTGCTTAGAAAAATCCGCTTTGTTCCATCATCAAGCGGAAAATCTTCCTCTATACACCTTTGTTCAAAGGTATAGCGGTATTTTCCTTTATGAAAAGGATCAAACGCACATATGAACAGAATTCTGCTCGGCTTCAAATCATTAAAGTTCTGTCCTGGCAGCAACGAAGATACATCCATCTCTGCCTGATGATAACGGCTACGCTTTGGCAGATTCTTTTCATCCGTATTCTGCATTTCCAAATCATAGCTTACTGCAAACTCATCACTTGCAAATATATCAAAACGAACACAACGAAAATCTGAACTAAATAATACACTTCGCTCTGGTTTTACACTTACAGAACCAACCGATTCTCCTAAAATAAGTTCCAATACCAGTTTACAAGTATCCGGGTCCTCTAAAGCCGCTGCAAATAGAAAAGCATTACTTAAATTTAAATCTTTAAATTGTTTCTTTTGTGCCATAAAACCTCCTGATAGTCACTATGACACAGATATAAATATAGCTTCTCTCGTTTACTTATTATATATAATATTTCTTATTAATTCAATAGAATTATTATAAAATTTATTTTTTTATTTTTCTTTCAATTCTTTTTTCAAATCCTCAATATATTGTTTTTGCTGCTTTTTCAAGTAGATGCCTGCAAAAAGATTCATAATCGGATTCTGCGATTTTATATCCTCTGTAAAATCAATCTCTGTTCCACCCTCAGCCTTACGGAATACGCCAATCCAATGTCCACGCATGTTCTTATTTTTCATATCGAATTCATACCGCTTTTTTTCCTCTTTACAGGTAATGGTAAATTCCGTTGCAATACCTTCCTTTGTATATTCTACAAATCTTACATTATCTATCACTTCAATCCGGCTCAAATCTGACCGCCAGGAATAATGAGTGTTATCCGTCACAATTTTCCATACCCAATCCAAATCTGCCTGAAATACTTCATGCGTGGTTACTTTTGCCATACTCTAATCCTCCTGCTTTTACTCTTTGACTTTCCATAATTATAACATAATGGAACTTCCTGTCATATTTTTTCTTGACATGAGTCCGAAATCAGACTATACTAGCAAGTATGATTTCGGACAAAGGAGAATTAACAATGAATCCACAGCCTGGGAAAGAATTAGAAATGTTTAATTTTTTATATAAAGAAATGGATGATATGTATCATGATATCGCAATCCGGCTGGGATTATCGGATAGTGCATTTAATATCCTATATACCATCTGCATCCTTGGAGATGGATGTTTACAAAAGGATATCTGCAATGCCACTTATATCAGTAAACAAACCGTCAATTCTTCCATCAAAAAATTAGAACAAGCCAATATTTTGACCCTGACATCCGGGAAAGGACGGGATATGCATCTTCATTTAACTGAAGCTGGAAAAGAATTGGTAAAGGAAAAGATTTTTCCTATCATCGAAATGGAAAACCAGACATTTTCAGAATTACCGTCAAAGGAGCGCCAGTTACTTCTGGAATTAACAGAAAAGTATATCCGGCAGCTTCGTAAAAATACAGACGGTCTGTTTCAGCCGTTATAGCTATGATTGACTGCTATTTTGATTTGATACTACTTTGTATTTGATATTATTTTAATTCTACTGCAAGAAAGGACCGCGCCATGCGAATTCAGCTATCCGAACACTTTACTTATAATAAATTATTGCGTTTTGTCCTACCCTCCATTATTATGATGATTTTTACTTCCATCTATTCCGTTGTAGATGGATTATTTGTATCCAACTATGTAGGCAAGAATTCTTATACTGCCCTGAATCTGGTCTACCCGCTTCTCATGGGAATGGGCGCACTGGGCTTCATGCTTGGAACCGGCGGAAGTGCCATTGTCTCCAAGACACTGGGAGAGGGAAAACGGGAATTAGCAAATCAGTATTTCTCTATGCTGATTTATGTAACGATTATCGGCGGTATCTTCTTAACGGCCATCGGGCTGGTTTTTCTCCGTCCAATCGCCTATTTAATGGGAGCAACGAAAATTTTAATTGAAGACTGTGTTTTATATGGCAGAATTCTGTTGGTCGCTCAGACCGCTTTCATGCTGCAAAATGTATTCCAGAGCTTTTTCGTAACGGCAGAAAAGCCAAAGCTTGGTCTTGGTATTACCATAGCATCCGGTATTGCCAATATGGTGCTGGATTATCTTTTTATTGTAATATTTCAATGGGGACTAGCTGGTGCGGCTATTGCTACTGCCGTAAGCCAGATTGTCGGTGGCATTTTTCCATTTTTCTATTTTCTACGCAAAAATGACAGTCTGCTCCGGCTGACAAAGGCAAAATTTGATGGAAAGGTGCTGTTAAAAACCTGTGCCAATGGTTCCTCCGAATTAATGACGAATTTATCCAGTTCCATTGTCAATATCTTATATAACCTGCAATTAATGAAGCTTGCAGGAGAAAATGGAGTTGCTGCCTTTGGAACCATTATGTATGTAAACTTCATTTTTATTGCAATTTTTATCGGTTATTCCATCGGAAGCGCACCTCTGATTGGTTATCATTATGGTGCCGGAAATCATGATGAATTGAAAAACCTGCTCCGAAAAAGCCTGTTCCTCATGGGTGTTTCCGGAATCATACTGGTGGGGCTGGCAGAGATTCTGGCAATACCATTATCCCGCATCTTCGTAGGCTATGACCCGGAATTATTTGCCCTGACCTGCCACGCCTTCCGGTATTATGCATTTTCCTTCCTGGTCATCGGCTTCAATATCTTTGCATCTGCCTTCTTTACGGCATTAAGCAATGGTATCCTATCCGCTGTTATATCCTTCCTGCGAACCTTTGTGTTCCAGGTCGCCATGATATTCCTGCTTCCTCTCTTTTTCAAATTAGATGGAATCTGGATGGCAATTACAGTGGCGGAATCCCTGACGCTGATTATAACGATTGTATTGCTTGCAACTCAGAGAAAGCATTATCATTATGCTTAACACATAGCTTCACCACACGATATTTTGCATTATACTATCCGATATATAATGTGATTTATAAATTGCAAAACCTGCAACAATATTTATCGAACTACAGCCAGAATCGGAAATCAATATTGCATTATGGAACTGTGCAAGATGCGGTAGCAGGGTTAGTACGCTAAATCAATATTTATAGTTGTCCCAGTCGTTCCTCCACCTGTGCCAGCATCTGTGTATATTTCTCCAGCTTTGCCTTTTCCTCTTCAATCTTAGCTGCTGGAGCCTTTTCCACGAACTTCGGATTGTTCAGCATTCCATTCGCCCGCTTGATTTCCCCCTCCAGCTTACTTCGCTCTTTCGTCAGACGTTCGATTTCCTTCGCCACATCGACCAGTTCAGCAAACGGCATATACAAAGCGGCATCATGAATCAATACGGATACGGCATCCTCAGCAATTCCTGCTTTATCTGCCTGTACAAATACCTCACTGGCATAACCTAAGGTAGCAAAGAATACCTTGCTGTCCTCAAAAATCTTACGCATCTCTGCCTTTTCAGAAACCACATATACCGTTGCCTTCTTACTCGGTGCTACATTCATCTCGGTACGGATATTCCGGATTCCCCGGACTGCTGCCTTAATGGTATCCACTGCCGCTTCATCCGCAGCAAAGTTCCATTCCTCCTTAAATACCGGCCATGCGGAAATCATGATAGAGGCTTCCTCCTCCTGCAAATTACAGAAGATTTCCTCGGTGATAAACGGCATATATGGGTGTAGCAGCTTTAAGGACTGAATCAATACCGTCTTTAAGGTCCAAAGCGCTGCTGCCTTTGTTTCATCTTCATCATTCCACAGACGAGGCTTCACCATTTCGATATACCAGTCACAAAATTCCTCCCAGATAAAATGATTCAGCTTATCTGCGGCAATGCCCATCTCATATTTTTCTAAGTTCTCTGTGACTTCCTTTGCCAAAGCATTTACTTTGGAGAGAATCCAACGGTCTGCCTGGGTCAGTTCATCAATGGAAACCTCTTTTTCATCTGCTTTTTCCATATTCATCATAATGAAACGAGAAGCATTCCATATCTTATTTGCAAAATTACGGCTGGCCTCTACCCGTTCCCAGTAGAACCGCATATCATTTCCCGGTGCGTTCCCGGTAATCAGGGTCAGACGCAGAGCGTCCGCGCCATATTTATCAATGACATCCAGAGGGTCAATTCCATTTCCAAGGGATTTACTCATCTTCCGCCCCTGGTCATCCCGTACCAAGCCATGGAATAACACATGATCAAAGGGAAGCTTTCCAGTCTGCTCGATTCCGGAGAACACCATTCGGATAACCCAGAAAAAGATAATATCATATCCGGTTACTAATACATTGGTGGGATAAAAATATTCCAGTTCCTCCGTCTGTTCTGGCCAGCCTAAGGTGGAAAATGGCCATAACGCAGAAGAAAACCAGGTATCCAGCGTATCCTCGTCCTGCTTTAAATTCTTACTCTGACACTTCGGGCAGACACAAGGCGTCTCCCTCGCTACAATAGTTTCACCACAATCCTGACAATACCATGCCGGTATCCGGTGTCCCCACCAAAGCTGTCTGGAAATACACCAGTCACGAATATTGTCCAGCCAGTTAAAATAAGTCTTATCCATACGCTCCGGAATCAGTTCCAGGGTTCCATCCACAACTGCCTGCTTCGCCGGCTTTGCCATTTCCTCCATTTTCACGAACCATTGTGGTTTTACCAATGGTTCAACGGTAGTCTTACAACGGTCATGGGTACCAACCATATGGGTATGCGGAACCACTTTAACCAATAACCCCTGTGCTTCCAAATCCTCCAGCATTGCTGTTCGGGCTTTATACCGGTCCATACCGGCATATTTCCCACCTAAGCTGTTAATGGTAGCATCGTCATTCATAATATTGATTTCTTCCAGATTATGCCGCTTTCCTACTTCAAAGTCATTGGGGTCATGAGCCGGGGTAATCTTAACACAACCGGTTCCAAAGTCCTTATCAACATAAGAATCTGCTATTACAGGTATCTCCCGGTCTGTTAAGGGAAGCTTTAGCATCTTCCCGATAATATCCTGATACCGTTCATCCTCGGGATTCACTGCAACCGCTGTATCACCAAGAAGAGTTTCCGGTCGTGTGGTTGCAATCTCCACAAATCTGCCCTCTTCTCCTACTACCGGATAGTTAATATGCCAGAAATTCCCATTTTGTTCCTCATGAATAACCTCTGCGTCCGAAATGGTTGTCTGGCATACCGGACACCAGTTCACAATGCGAGAACCCTTATAGATATATCCTTTTTCATATAGCTTACAGAATACCTCAGTAACCGCCTTATTATTACCCTCATCCATGGTGAAGCGTTCCCGGTCCCAGTCCGCAGAAGAACCCAGTTTCTTTAACTGGTTTACAATCCTTCCACCGTATTCCTTTCTCCAATCCCATACCTTCTCTAAGAAAGCTTCCCGTCCAAGCTCCTGCTTGTCAATGCCCTGCTCTTTTAAAGATTCAATCACCTTCACCTCTGTGGCAATGGCCGCATGGTCTGTACCCGGCTGCCATAATGCATTGTAACCCTGCATCCGCTTGAAGCGAATCAAAATATCCTGCATAGTATTATCCAGAGCATGTCCCATATGAAGCTGACCGGTAATATTGGGCGGGGGCATCACAATGGTAAAGGGCTTCTTACTTCTGTCCACTTCGGCATGAAAATACTTCTGCTCCTGCCATTTACTATATAAACGTCCCTCAATCTCCTGGGGATTATAGGTTTTTTCCAGTTCCTTATGCATGGTTCTTATCCTCCTACTTCAATCGAATTCCCATATCGAATCAATATGCTGATACCTAATAAAATCAGACAATTCCCTCATTGGTCTATCTGTTTTATACTACCGCGAAGTTATCATAAAATCAAGTGTTTTACCGGAAAAGAAGCAATACTTCCTATCGGATTACAATCCGATGTTACCACGGAACAACCAGTCCGGCAGGGAGCCGTTCTTCCATATAAGAAAACAGGTGCAGTTTTCCGCACCTGTTTTCTTTGGCAATCCTTTCATATGAGGATTGCTAACGCTTACTTAGCATATCCTATATTTTCATCTATGGCCTGCAAATAATATAACCCATGTTTTCAACACGGTATTTAAGACCAGAATCATCCATATAAGTACGCCCCACACCCGCTGTATCTCCAATATGTTCAATAACCGGTGTTTCAATTACCCGGCCGGAACCCATATACATTGCAACATGAGTAATCCCCATATAGCGTCCATTATTCCCACCTGTTGTGAAAATCAAATCACCGGGCTGCAAGTCCCTCAATGATGCAGGATGAATCTGCTTTCCGGATGCAACCAGTCCTTCTGCTATGGAAGCTGCCGTATTAGAACCTCGATACCGAAGATCCACACCGGCATACTGCCAGGAATAATATACCAGAGAGCTACAGTCAAAATATGCACCCGTATTTCTCAATTCCTGACTATATGGATAACCCTTACGGTCCAAAGCATATAAAATTGCTGCTTTTGCTCTTTGGTCTGCGATACTGTTCAAAATCAGATTCCGCTCATCTATCCATAATTCTGCTTCACTTCTAACGCCAAAATAAGATACAATCTCAAAAAATTCCCATGAATGTTCAAAAAAATTCAATACATAGGCTTTGGAGGTTCCGGTTGCCAGTCTTCCCATCCAGAAATTTAACCCTTCCAGGTCATATTCTCTTCCAAAGAAGGTTCGGTATAATGTCTTTACATATTCCTCATTTGACAGATTCTTATTCGTAAACTCAGGAGAATTGATAAAATAGTTCGCAACTGTATATGGTGAAAAGCCTTTGTTCATAAGTCCGTCGCACCAATAGTTCAAACCGCCTTCTTCTCCCGGTCTGTCTAACGCTTCTGTATATAACCGGTTCACAAACCGTGTCAGCTCCACATTCTGATCTCTTGGCTGCTGCACATTGATTCTTCCTGCCAGCATTCCATAATCCTTACATAACAGTGAAAAACTCCAATCAGTCATATCACGAAGCACAAATTCTCTGGAAAATCCTTGCTGGAGATACCTTATATATACATCTATATCCGACCCTGTCACACGTTCAATCTTTTCATTATATAACAAGGCATATGCCGACTGACAAAATTCCTCGTCTGCCATACTGCTCTGTCTGCTTTCCGTACTAAAAATAATACTATATGCGACATTCGCGGCTCCTATTTCCTGTCTTTCAAGCTTACCAGTCCAGAATTCCAATCCGGAAGTATCTGCAGGTCTTCCCAAAAATATTTCATACAGCCGGCTGACAAATTCCCGCGGTGACTTCCATGTTGTTGCCATGGCCGTAACCGGCTCTGGCACCTCATCTGTAACCTCTTCCGGCTCGGAAACTACCTCATCCTCCATAGACAAGTCTTCTGTCTCTTCCGATTCAATATCCGTTAGCTCTGTTTCCGTAACATCTTCTGTTACAATATCCGTTGGCAATTCTTCCTCCGATGTATTCGGAATCATTTCTTCTCCAGATATGTCCGGCATAGCATCCGAGCTGGTATCTTCGCCGAATATATCCGGTATAATATCTGAAACAGCTGCCTCTTCAAAAGAATCCGTTCCAATGTCAACCGTTCCTTCTTCCTGCTCTGCTTCTGATATAAGCTCCGTCAATTCTTCAGCTGATACGGTCTGTCCATTGGAACACCAATAGCTGCCTGCCATTCCCGCACCAATCATTACACACAGGATACCGGCGAAGGTTCTTTGCATCCATCCCTTTTGCTTTTTCATTTTCACCCTCCTCTAAGTTTTTATTTCTTCGTTTATATCGTGTTATCACCCATAAAGCATGTCCATTTCATGCCGTTCCACTCGATATTCGACATTTTCCTACACTTACTATATTATAGTATCGCAAATAACACAAAATAGCAAGCATTCTCAACCAAATACTATCTAATCCATAATCTATTCCAGGTTCTACTGCACTATAACAATCTCTTCCGTTTTCAAAAAATAAAATTGTATCTCGAAATCCGACTTCACCGCTAAATACTTTCCGATTTCCAGCATGGGGTCATTCAACCGATGGTACATTGCCTTCTGCTCCCAACGAATCCCCAAAATATACTCTTGTTCCCGGCTGGTCAGACAGGACAACTGTCCGCGGAGCAGTTCTGTGTCCTCTTTTCCATACGCGCCAAAGGGACAGGAAGCATAGGAACCCTCTACACCATTCCTATCCATTCTTTCCCGCAGTATATCACTCAGTTCTTTTATGGAAGGATGCTTCAGATTATATCTTCTCATAGCTTCTTCCTTCATGGGAAGCCTTGTGAGTAATATACCGGATTCTGTCATATACCGATATACCGTCTGTTCCACCCGCTCTCTGGGTGTCGGATAATCCAGTGTGTTCATAATCTGTTCTACAGAATATCCGGCATCTACCAAATGACGAATCGCCCCTGCACTTGTCATTTCATGTATAAAATCCGATAAGGCATCTTCAAAATATCTTGGTTCTTCACCCATACGCTTTACCTGTCATTCCTTTTATCTGTCTGCATCTGACAGCCATAGTCATTAAATTCAATCAAAATTCCTTACTTCTCCGGTTGCCCAGGGACTGCCTACATCACACCTGCCATGATGATACTGTTCGCTTACCGCTTCTCCCTGCCCTTCCTCTACATCAATATGAATCCGGCTGACACCGGCAGATGTTTTCGCATCTAACAGCTCTATAAGATTTTGAATATCTCTGTTCTCACTCATAATAATCTTTCCTTCTGTGATTCATTCCACATAAGCTCCTTCTTGTGATTCCAATGAATTCCAATATGACCAATTCCCAGTATGACTACTGCTGTTATCATCAAAATATTCCTTCCATAAATCCCAAGCAAAAAAAATGCCAGAACAGGCAGAGTTGCTCCGGCTACAGGAATGCCCAACAAGCTGCTATAGAAATCTTCCATCGTCTTTTCACTTCGAAAATACCGTATCCAGTATACCTCATATAAAACCATCAGGATACATGCTCCGAGAAGCCAAAGGGACCATGTAGAAAAAGCACGAATATTAAAATCAGAAAAGATAACTGCAATACAGGTAACCATTACTTCCCCAATCCGTTCCAGTATCAGAAGAAGCCTATTTTCATTCACCACATATTTTTCATAATCCTTCGGCTGATGCTTGGTCCAGACGAGATTCGGAATCATTAACAGGAAGAGAAACAGCAAGCCTACATAAGAAAATCCCAAATGCATCCTATATCTCCTCCTCATACTGCAATATGATACGAGGTCAATACTTCTCTCGCCTGGTCCTTTAATTCCGGGTGTCCGGTAAGGATTCCTTTTACACAGACTAAACTGTTCTGCTTCTGTTCTTCATTTTTTTTCATTCGTTCCCGCAGCTTCTGTCTTCTGATATTCAGTGCATGCTTTACCTCTACCATTTCCCGCTGGTCTATCAATGCCGGCACCTGCTGCAGCCAGATTTCCGGGTCTGCAAGTGCTGCCTGAACCAGAAGAGCCACTAATTCCTCCTGGAAAACCTGTAAATCTCCCGTATTTCTCTGATACCGTTTCTCATCCTCCACTGTCAGCTTATACTGTTCCCAGTCATACTCCAGTTCTTTTCGGTTGTTCACCTCATATCTTGCATAGAGATAATCCAGACTGTTCGTATTGTTCAACCACTTTATCTTTACCTTGTTCTGCAAATGGATGGCCCGGTTATGCTTCTGAAAGCATAGCTTTCGGTCATAATCCGCCCGGTAGTGTGCCAGAAACAAAAAGAATTCAATCACTAAGGCTCCAATGGCAATACAGGCTCCCGCCACCGTCAGGTCCATATCATACTGCAAAGTCAGAAAAATAAATACTGCAACCGTAAGGACTACCAGTATGCCAATGACAACTGCCACATTACGCAGGGTTTTCTGCTTATTCTGCAATTCCTCCTCTTCATACTGTAAGGCTCCCTTTTCCCCTTCCAAATATTCCAAATCCCGCTGAATCTTGCCCCGCATAGTCTCCAACTCCTTTAGTCGGTTAATCGCATCCGGAATATCTGCCTCTAAATGCGATAGCAGCTTATACCGCTCAGAAGAAATCCGCTTGGGTGCATGCTGAAACTCCTGCCGGTTCTCTTCCAGCATCAGGATTTTTCTTGCGTCATCCTCCAGTTTCCCATGGCTTTCCGGCTCCATCTGCTCGATTTTCTGAATATCCGTAAAATAAGAGGTTACCAGCTCATATTCCCGCTTCATATCCTCCATTTCATAAGTAGCATCTACAATCCGGCTCAGATGATGGGTAAGCTCCGCCTCCTCTTCCTTTCGTCCCTGTTCAAAATCATCCATGGATTCCAGTTCAGTTTCTTCTTCTATCATCGAATACCCAAACAAGCGTCCGATTCTTTTTAATAATCCCATTTACTATCTCCTTTTTAGACGACTTGTTCCCGAAACTCTTCCTTCCATTGGTTCAACAGCATATCCACTCTTTGATTAAAGGCCTCATAATCTCCATGCTCTTTATTATACAATGCCTTTTGATACCGCGTATAGGCAACCGTATTAACAGAATCATCCAATGCATCCTCGACCAGCATGGAAACACGTCCAAAATCCGCCTCTTCCATCTGAAAGGTCCGTGCCTCCTGTGCCACTACTTCTGCCGGCTCCTCCAGCAGACGCAGCATCAAATAAGCTTCCAGGGAAGGCTTCTTTTTATTCCGCTCGTAGGCCTCCAGAAAGCACAATTTTGCCTTTGTCAGTTCCATATTTTTTGCCAGGGCAACCCCCTTGTTATGATACACATCCCCAATCAACCGCTTATCCTCGATTGCTTCCTCCCGGCGAAGAATCTCATTATATAAAGAAATCGCTTTCAGAATCCGCTTATACATGAGAAAGCTGTCTGCCTTTAGCTTTAGCTTTTCTTCCTCCGGCAGCAGCCCCAGTAATTCCTGCTTATCTACAAACTGGTGGATTTCTGCTGTCTCATAATAGTTACCAGCGGACAAAATGGCAACCAGCACCTCCGTCAAGCCCGCCTCTGCTGCCAGCTTTTCCATAACCTTATTCGCCAGCTCCTCCATTTCCAGCTCTGATTTCAACCACTGTACCAGCTTTCCCCTGAATTGTTCCTGATTCAGCAAGGCACCGTTATTATAGATATAAAAGCAAAGCTCTTCATAAGAATACACTTCAACCTTAGTATTGACAAACACATATGGAATTACAGCCTCTCTTGCTTCACATACAATAATTTTTCCCATGTACCTAGCCTTCCTTTTCTAATAAAAATTCCTTCCGGTATATCTTGTTGGTGGTAGGATACAGCTTGCCAAAGCCTTCATCCCGGATGACCACTGCACCTCTGTTCCCGCTATACATCTCAACCTCCAGGGACAGTCTGGTGGTCTTATTCGGTCTTGATGGCAGTCCGTGAATCTCAATGATTTCACGCAGTGCCTCCTGATTATAATGATTCTTATATAGCAGCTCTACCCGGTTTGTATCATCCAGACACACGCAAAGCTTTCCCCGCATGTTATACCATTCCCGGCCGCCCTTTGCAATCGGAATAAAGGTATTGGAAGCATCGCCGCTTAAGATTCCCACATCACTATGTACCATATCTTCTGCATTTACAATGTATTTATTCGGATTGATTACATGGGAACCAATATAAGCAGCATAGCAGGCCCCCTTCGTATAGATATTCTGTCCCACAAATACCCGTCTGCCATCACATAGCACATTCTGGGATGCATTTGCCCAAAGCTCCGTAAAACCGACACCAGTCAGATATACGGCCGACATATACGCCTCCTTTAGTACCTCCTGTACCACTGCAAGAAAGCGTTGGTCCAGTTCCTTTTTATTATCATAAATCCGATAATAGCCCATCTGCTCCCGATAATCCTTATGAATGACCGTTACCACCTGAGGAGTGGTTTTTCTGGCAATATCCACCCGATAGAACATCAGTCCTTCCGGTCCATAATCAAATAGTCCCACACTGTTATTCCGCAGGCTCTCCGGCTGCTGAAAAATAAAATGCAGATAGGCACTGGTATGTCCGATAATAAAAAACCTCTGCTCATATAGTCCTAACTCATCCTGCAGCATATGCAGTACCCGGAACAATGCGTTGGAATACTTATATACCGTCACCACCAGGCGTTCAATATGCGCATCCTCATAGCGGTTCAAAAAGTCCATGATATGTCCCTTTAAAATCAACAGCAGCACATCCTCATAGGTATAGGTTTCTTCATGAAATATCATCCGCTCCGTAGATTCCAGTTTTTCCACTACATGCTCCAGCATGGTACCCTTCTGATGAAACCGATGCTCTACTGCCTCACTTCCAATATACCACCGCTTGGCTTCCTCTCCGAAAAAAGCCACATTAGGCAGCAGATAGGTATCTACTGTATTCAATTGACAAATGGATTCCGGCTCCTTGGTCTGTTGATTAAAGAAGCTCAGCTGTGTATGTTCTGCACAGACATCCATACCAAGATAAAAATTCTGCATACGTTTTTCTCCTACTCTTTCTTATCTCCGTTCCGGAGCATTTCAGAATTACTCTCCACCTTTGCAGATATCCCATCATCACAATACCTTACAGGATACGCAGGATTTCCTCAAATACATGACTATTTTTCATATATTCCTCCATGCTTTCAGTCAGAACTACGGAATCCCGCATTTCCTGACTAATCAGCATCTGATTCAATCGTTCAAACCGGCTTTCCGGTTCTTCCTTCCGATATGCATCATTTCTTATGCTGTCACTTTCCACCAGTGTAACCGGACCGGTGTATTCCTCACTAAAATGATACAACAGCTGTTCCCCATGAAATACAATGAACTCCTGCACATAATAGCCGGGAATCCGTTCCTCCATACGGCATGGACGAAAATCCAGAGTCTGCAGCTCGCTGGTTCCCACACTATAATTTACAATGACATCCCGCCGTTCTTCTCCCTTATATACCAGATAGGTTTTCAAAAATAATTCTTCCGGCAAATCCATGATTTCAAAAAAGGCCTTGAAAAACGGAAGGACAATGCCACGGTCCATGAACCGCTTAATGGTTCGTGACACATATGCTGTCTGCTCTTCATTTAGCCGGGCGCTTCTCGACAGGTGCCATAATACAGCTCCATGACTGATATCATCCTGAATCTCACCCTTTTCCATCTCCAGCATAATATATTCAAATACAGCGTCCGGCACCCGCTCCTCCCGAATAAAATACATATATGCCATCTTCCTTAAAAATGCCTTGATTACCATGCCCCTATGCCGTCCCTTATAATAAGAGCGGAAAATATCAATGGCATTATCCGTAGTGCTGTCGGAAAATATCATCTGTGCCAGAATATTCTCTTCTAATTCTCCTGCTTCTCCCAGCACAACCATCGCTGCATCCCAAAGCCTGGAAAGCTCTCTGGTATCCGCTTTATACTGAAACACCAGATATTGCATAATCCGGTCATTATACTGTCCCTTCTGATACAGATAAATGCAGAGGGCAGTCAATGCCTCATCTCCTAATATATCAGTATCGGTTACAATATAGGAAGCCAGCCGGAGCAGTCTGGAAATATCCACATCACCATAACCAAACCGCTTAATGGCTTCGTATGCCTTCCGGTTCATCCCACGCATAATATAACCGGAAATGATTTCTGCACTGTGCAGCTTGTCCAGATATTCCAAATCCACCTGTAATAAATACCGTTCCAGAATATCCCCGTCATAGTTTTCCAGATAGTATTCTATAATCTGAAGCAGTGCCTGCTGGCGTACTGCATAGCTGATTTCTGCACACTCCAGAACATCCCTTGCCTGATTCACATCTGCCGCATCCTGCAGGTTCTTATGGTCCATCCTGCTGTAAATATAAGCAAGCAGCCTTGCATCAGACAGATTATACCGATGGCATATCGTAACATATATCTTAGCATCCACCAGCCGCTCCAGCCTATATGGCACGGTACTGGTATACCGGTTGCCCTTTGTATCTACCAAGGTAATGACCGCAGAATCCGTAATAATATCCACATACGCCACACCATCCAGAATCGGAACCTGCTGTTCCTCCAAAAGCTCCTTATGATTAACAATAACCGATTTCATATTGGGATTGCTGCAGGTCAGCCGCCGCTTAAAAATGATATTGGTCAGCCGCGCCGCATACTTCGGGTTGATATGCTCCGGATTCAGGAATTCCTTATAAATCACAAGTAGAAATTCATGTATCACACCCTTTTGAATCTGAGACTCCATATAGCTTTCAATTGCTGCAGACAGTTCACCATAGACCCCCGGATAAATTCCCTTATTCTTAATCAGGTTGGCGTATACATACGCCATTTCATAATCGGTCAGTGTATTGCTATATGCCAGATAACGAATCACAGCCTCCGGCAGCTTTGGATACGCCTTCATATCAATACTGCGGATATAGCACTCATAGATACCAATCAGCTTAAACCCACGTTCAATTCCCCGGACAAAGTATTCGTGATAACTCCGGTCTGCTTTATTCGCACGAATCAGCATGCCGCAAATGGTCCGCAATACCTCTTCAGAAGGATACCGCTTATCAATTTCCTGCAGCAGCCGGAATAATGCCGGTTGAAAACCATGCTCCCGTCCTGCCAGCTCTACACACATACCAATGACATCTTCCGATACATAGTCATGCTGCATACCCCAGCGGATAGCTAAGATTTCCAGACCAGTCAGCTTCCGGAGCATCAATGGCTCATGATTGAATAAATCACAGACCTCATGATACAGAATCGGGCTATGAATTCCCTGTGCATACAGCTTCTGAATCTCCAAATATATGGAGCTTCTATCCTCTCCCTCTGAATCATCCAGAAAAATCAAGAGCCAGAAATAAAAGAGCTTTTCATCCTCTGCTTCGAATACCTCCCGAATCTGACGCTTCGCTTTTTCAATCGAAGCTGCATCCTTATATGCCAATGCCTTTAAATACACATAATAACAGGATTCCCGGACTCCGGAAACCATCTTATCCTTATCGGCATCAATCCGCTTAAACTCCTCCTCTGCCATGCTTTCATTGCCGGCAAGGATATTCATGTGGAGAATACCCAGCCGATACAGATAATCCTCCCGGCAATATTGTATCAGATTACGCAAGGCATACAGAGACTTGTCAACATAGCTGTTCAAATCCAGCTTTCCGGTACGGAAATCCAGATAACTGGCAATCAGACTATGCTGATGAACCTTAATCATATGACGGTTTGTAAATAACTGCGGCGGCTCTATCCGATTCTCCGGCGTTGCCTTCACAATTATATCAATCACGATTTTCTGATAGATATTTTCGATGGTAATATGTCCGACATTGGAATTCTCTTCCACGTATTCCGGCAATACCATATATTCCAGCTGGAACTTATTTCCGATAAAATCCTCTGTGCTTAAATACCGTTTCACCGGCTGTAAAAACCGAACATCGGAAGAAATCTCCGCATTCAGATATCCCCAGGTATTGCGTGTCACCGGAATGCTGTGCTTTTCCGTCTTTTCATGATATGGCAGATACTGCTTCCGCTCCGCCACATCCAGAGACAGCGTCCGTTTCTTATGGGTATAGGTCAAAAACTCCTCCATCGCCTGACTGGCGGAAAGACTTCGGGTAAGACTCTCATAGACCCGACCGTACATTGGCTCCCGCTCCAAAAAGGTCCGCTTGAATTCCGGAGAAGCAAATATGCGTACCGCCTCATTCCAATTGCTTTCCGCAAGACTTGCAAACTGGAACATATCTCCCAGCTCGCCAATGGAAGTCTCAACTGTCGGAGCAGTTATTTCAATCGTATACGGAATCCCGAACTCCCCTCCATCCGTAATCAGATAAATACTGCCGGAAATCTTCTCCCCCTTTTCCCATTTTCTTGCATCAAAGGTCAGTTCAATCTGCTGATGCTTTCCAATGAAATTATGCGGCTCTATCTTGAACAGATAACGATTGTCATAAACCATGCCCTTCATTTTCCGGTCATTCTGAGCATCCACCTCTAAAAAGCCCTGATAAACAGAGCCTGCTTCTATATTCAGTTGTAAATGATCGGTAGATATAGCAACCTTTGGTCTGTTTACGTTGTATTCGCCTTTTGCATACTGTTCCACTTTTTCTTTCATTTACAACCCCCTTGCCAACTCTTCCCTATGTACGTTATACTGATAATGTAAATATAAAGCTTTGCTTCCACGCCCTGGAATCTTCCGATTCCATCGCTGACTTACCATTACTGACTTATCATCGCTGACTTATCGGATAAAAACAAATGTCTGCTTCGCAGTCGCTTGTTTTATTATTTTTCGGAAGCTTCGCTTCCATGCTCTGGAACCTTCCGGTTCCATCGCTGACTTATCGGATAAAAACAAATGTCTGCTTCGCAGCCGCTTGTTTTATTATTTTTCGGAAGCTTCGCTTCCATGCTCTGGAACCTTCCGGTTCCATCGCTGACTTATCGGATAAAAACAAATGTCTGCTTCGCAGTCGCTTGTTTTTATCCCGATAAGTCACATTATAACAAATAATATCGATTTAGGAAAGAAGGAGAGGGATATTTTTATGTTACAACCTACAGATCAGTTTCATGGCAGTGATTTGGAGAAAATCGAACAGTATTACGGCATCCGGAGAGAGGATATCCGTCCCTTTGGCTCTAACGTGAATCCGCTGGGCATGTCACCAATGATGAAGCAGGCCCTGCAAAAGCATATAGACATCCTGACAGAGTATCCGGATCGGGAATATACGGATTTGAAGGAGGCCATTCACACATATACCGGAGCGGAAGCTGCTCATATTCTGCCCGGTAGCGGCTCTACGGAGCTGATTGTTACCTTTATTACTACCATCAAGCCGAAAAAAACCATTGTAGTAGAGCCGACTTATTCGGAATATAAACGGGATTTAAAGGCAGTAAAAAGCGAAATCATTGATTTTATTCTAACAGAAGAAAACCAGTTTCAACTCAATCCGGATGAGCTTTGCAGGCAAATCGATGACTCTGTGGATATGGTTATCATCTGTAATCCAAACAATCCCACCTCCACCTGTCTGACGGTCGGACAGCTTCAGAAAATTGTGGAAGCCTGCCTTCAGACCTCTACCTTCGTCCTGGTAGATGAAACCTATGTGGAATTCGTTCCGGATGTAGCTGCTGTTTCAGCCATCCCGCTGGTAAAGGACTATAAGAACCTAATCGTACTTCGCGGTGTTTCCAAGTTCTTTGCCGTACCCGGTCTCCGGCTGGGATATGCCTGTACCTCCAATGATAAGCTGCTCCGTCATATCCGGAAGCATACGAACCCATGGGGAATCAGTTCCATTGCTGCCTATGCCGGAACTGTCATGTTTCAGGACACCTGCTACATCAATGCAACCCGAAGCCTGATTTCCCAGGAACAGAGCCTGGTCTGCTCCGCCCTGAAGACAAGAAAGACGATTCAGGTATTTCCACCTGCCGCCAACTTCGTATTGGTAAAGCTGAAACAGGAGGAGCTGACTGCTGCAGAGCTGTTTGAACATTGTATCCGGAAAAATCTAATGATTCGGGACTGCTCCAACTTCCTCGGTCTTGGCCCAAAATACTTCCGTTTTTGCTTTCTGAAGCCGGAGGATGATGATTTACTGGTCAATACCCTGCTGGAGATTGTATAAGTCAGCCGATTGCCTTCAGTCTTGCCTGTTTGGGCGTTTCTTCCTTGAATTTCTTATAAATCCGGATAAAATGGCTGGTATCGGCAAAGCCGACCTCCTGTGCGATATAGCTGATGTCAAAATCACTATACAACACCAGCTCTTCTGCCTTGGCAATTCGGATGTATTCGATATATTCTTTACAGGAACGCCCGTATTGCTTTTTAAATAGCTTGGCAAAATTTGAATAACTCATTCCACTCTTCTCCGCCAGGTCCTGCACCCGGATTATTTCAAAGGAATGGATGTCAATATACTCCAAAATATTAGCAAAAAAGACTGAGCCTCCTTCCTCTTTCTTCTCCTCTGTCAGAACAGTGCCGCCGGCTTCCCGACTCCGTACCATTTGAATCAGCATAACAGACAGATTGGAATAAATATTCAATTCATATCCGAACTGCCGTCCTTCCATCTCCTCCAGACAATTCTGAATATAGACATGGAACGGATTCTCTTCCTGCTCCCGCAGATAAATCAAAGGATTTTTTTCATGAATGTCTGAAAGCATCCTTCGAATCTTCGGCAAATATACACCCGGAATCTTAATCGTATTTAAGTCAAACTTTATAACTGCATAGTTGGATGGAAATATGCCGTCAGCCTGAATCCGATGCAGCAGCTTAGGAGGCAGAACAATAACAGAACCTTCCGCCAGATGATATCTGTACTTTCCACAGTCAACCTGAATACTGCCTCTTGTAACATACAAAATCTCAATAAAATAGTGCCAGTGTCCCTTTACCATAAAGGCCTCATCCCGAACCTCCTCCATATATATCTGGTAAGGTGTATTCATAACATCTATATATTCAAATATTTCCATTTTTTCCTTTGTCCTTTTCCTTATTTTTTATCAAATATCTTATATTATATTTCAATTCCAAAATAAATAAAAGAGATTTGTTCTATTTTTTGATTCATACATTCTAGAATAACCGCAGATAAGGGATTATACTAAAACCAGTTGAGATATAAGGCATTATCTGATATTATGGCAGAATAGTCATGGAGGGATTTATTATGTTAAAAGAAAAAGTTGAAAATAATTTAAATACCTGCATTCTTCCTTTTTGGAAACGTATGATTGACAAGGAAGCCGGTGGATATTATGGGCTTCTGGATTTTGATTTGCATCTGGATAAAAAGGCAGAAAAGGGCTGTATCCTGAACAGCCGTATTCTCTGGTTCTTTTCCAATGTCTATCTGGAAACCAGGGATGCATCCGTGCTTCCATATGCAGAACATGCCTTTGTATTCTTAAAGACCTATTTTCTGGATCGAACCCACGGCGGTGTTTACTGGTCTGTGACCTATGACGGTAAGATAAAGGATGCTACCAAGCATACCTATAATCAGGCATTTGCAATCTATGCCCTATCCTCCTATTATGATGCAAGCGGGTCAGAAGAAGCCCTTGCCATGGCAAGGGAGCTTTTTCATACCGTAGAATCAAAATGCAGACTGGGAGAAGGATATGGGGAATCTTATACCATTGATTTTATACCATCTGAAAATGACAAGCTTTCTGAAAATAACGTAATTGCAGACAAAACCATGAATACACTCCTGCATGTATGCGAGGCTTACACGGAATTATACCGGGTCAGTCAGGAGCCAACAGTGCGGGAACGTCTTTTCTGGACCACAGAAGAATTTTATAATACCGTATACAATCCGGATTTGCATCGACTAGAGGTATTCTTTGATGCAGACATGCATTCTATCATTGACCTACATTCCTTTGGCCACGATATTGAAGCCACCTGGCTGATTGACCGTGCCTTGACCGTATTGGATGACAGGACATTATCGGAAAAGCTGGCCCCTATAATTCTGGATTTGACGGAAAAAATCTATGAAGCTGCATATGAAAACCATTCTGTTATGGCAGAAGCAGAAAACGGGATGGTTCTTACCACCCGTATCTGGTGGGTGCAATGTGAATCAATCATCGGTTTTTGGAATGCCTATCAGAAAACCGGCGACCAACGGTTTAAAGAGGCTGCAGAAGATATCTGGCAGTATGTAGAGGAGCATTTCATCGACCCTAGACCGGATTCGGAATGGTATTCCGAAGTAGATGCTAACGGAATACCAGACAGTCGGCTGCCCATTGCGGACCCATGGAAATGTCCATATCATAACGGAAGAATGTGTCTGGAAATCATGCATCGGATACAATAAGCACTTATATGGAGGAATATCATGAAACCCGTAAACAGCAACGCAACGAAAGAGGCCAGAGAGCTTCTGCAATACTTATATGATACGGCAGGCAGCAAAATCATTACCGGACAGCATACCCAGACCGTTCCAATGGAGGAACGGACACATATTCATAATCTGACCGGTAAATACCCAAAACTCCAAGGCTTTGAGCTGCTAGCCTATTCACCCAATATTAATTATGCTGAGTCCTCGGAAGAATGTCTTATAGAAGTAGAAGAAAATAAGCATACCGTAGAAACTGCCATTCAATGGTCCAAATCCACAAATGGGATTGTCAGTCTTTGCTTCCACTGGTTTTCTCCTATTGGCGGAAAAGACAAAAGCTTTTATTCCATACATACGGATTTTAATCCATGCCAGATTTTCATTGAAGAAACCAAGGAACGAAAAGCATTTTTTCACGATCTGGATGTCATTGCTGAAGAATTACGGCGATTTCAGATGGAATCCATTCCAGTCCTATGGCGTCCGCTTCACGAATCCGAGGGAACCTGGTTCTGGTGGGGTTCTAAAGGGCAAGTCATTGCCCGGGAACTATATAAACTGGTATTTGACTATTATGTATATGAAAAGCATCTGGACAATCTCCTTTGGGTCTGGAGTTGTCCGGCAAAGGACGGGTATCCAGGCGATTCTTATGTCGATGTGATTGGCTGGGATATCTACCTGGAGCCCCACACCACTACAGACTATAAAAAGGAATACGAGGAACTGATTGCGAATACTACCTGCAACAAGGTAGCAGCTCTGACAGAGGTTGGCATCATTCCAGATATTGATATGCTAGAACAAAGCCGGATTCCGTGGGCCTACTACATGACCTGGTCCAAAGAATTCTGCCTAACGGAAGAACACAACGATAACGATTCTATAAAGAAAATGTATGCCAGTAATTATGCTGTTGTCATGAACTAAATTATTTTGTCTTATTTCTTGACAAAAGAAAGATTCCTCCCTATACTAATACTGTTTAAAACGAACCGTTTTCAGCAGGAATAAAGCGGAGGAATATTCTTATGGAGCTTATCATTAAAATCATTGTCTGTCTATTCGCCGGCGCCGGCGCCGGTTTTGGAACCGGTTTTGCCGGAATGAGCGCTGCTGCCGTAATCGGACCAATGCTGATTACCTTTCTGGATATGCCTGCTTATCTGGCCGTCGGAGTGGGTCTTGCCAGCGATGTACTTGCCAGTGCTATAAGCGCCTATACCTACAAACGGAATAAAAATATTGACATTAAGAACGGCATTGTCATGATGGTATTCGTACTGCTTTTCACCACTGTTGGCAGCTATGTTGCCAGCTTTCTCCCCAATACGACAATGGGGAGCTTTTCTGTGGTTATGACCATGCTGCTCGGTGTAAAATTCATTGTAAAGCCGGTCATGACAACCAAAGAGTCTATGGAAAATGTTTCAAAGAAAAAACGTCTCCTGCAATCCATCATCGGCGGCACCGTTATTGGATTCATATGCGGATTCGTAGGTGCCGGCGGTGGAATGATGATGCTTCTTATATTAACCACCATTCTTGGTTATGAATTAAAATGCGCCGTAGGTACCAGTGTATTCATCATGAGCTTTACAGCCTTAACCGGGGCAGTCAGCCATTTCTACTATGCCGGACTTCCGGATTTGACAACTCTGATACTCTGCATGGTATTCACCCTGATATTTGCCAGAATTGCCGCAGTCATAGCCAATAAAGCCCAGACCAAGACCCTCAACCGGGCTACCGGCATTATATTACTGGTACTTGGCATTGTAGTATTAAGCGTAAAGCTGTTTTAAGCTTTTCGCATGTCTCCTCGCAGATTCCTCTTTGTACAATGCGTTAGCTGCAAATATCCTAAATTCATTTAGCTCGGTACTGTCCCCAATACCTCCTTCACCGTCTGCTCCAACACCGCCATATCTACAGGCTTTGCAACATGCGCATTCATTCCGGCTGTCAGTGCATCCCGAACATCCTCAGCAAAGGCATTTGCAGTCATGGCAATAATCGGAATCGTCTTTGCCAGCGGATGCTCCAGCGTCCGGATGGCCTTTGTAGCCTCGTAACCGTTCATCACCGGCATCTGTACGTCCATCAGAATCAACTGATACTGTTCTGGCGCAGCTTGCTTAAATGCCTCTACTGCAAGCTTTCCATTCTCAAAAATCTCACATGTAGCCCCTACGATATACAGCAGCTCACTGAGAATCTCTGCATTGATTTCATTGTCCTCTGCCACCAGGATATGCATCCCCTGGAAAATACTCTGTTCAGCAGCAACCTCTGCCGCCGCAACAGACGGAGCTTCCTGGTTCAGGATTCCATCTACCTTCTGCCGAAAGCTGGTAATGAAGAATGGTTTCGGAAGAAACGCATCCACTCCAGCAGTCCGGGCTTCCTCCTCTACCTCTGGCCAATCATAGCTTGTCAAAACCAGAATCGGAATATTCTTTATTACAGCTTCCCGAATACAACGGGCAGTCTCCACCCCATCTATACCAGGCATCTTCCAATCCAGCAGAACGATATCATAAGGCTGTTCCTCTTCATCCGCGCGTTTCACCTGCTCTACTGCATCTCGACCGTTCAGGACATAGTCTACCTGCACTCCGGTTCCCTCCATGTTCAACTGGATGTTCTGGCAGACAACCTCTTCATCATCTACTGCCAGAAGCCGGGTAATGCCGTAATTTTTCCAAAAGTCCTGATCAATGGCTTCCTCATTAATCTGCAGATTCAATTCCACGATAAAGGTAGAACCTTCCCCCTTTTTACTTTTTACTGCAATCGTTCCACCCATCAGGTCTAACAGATTTTTCGTAATCGCCATACCCAGACCGGTTCCCTGAATCTTATTCGTCACACTATCCTCTTCCCGGGTAAATGCCTGGAAAAGCGTATTTTGATACTCCTCACTCATTCCATAACCATTATCCGCTACGGTAAACCGATAGCTGGCTAACTGCCTGGCATGCTGTGGCAGCTCCTGCAGCGTTAACGTAACATGCCCTCCGTCCGGCGTGTATTTCACTGCGTTAGACAACAAATTCAGCAGAATCTGATTCAAACGGAGCTTATCCATCACCACATGCTCATGCTTCAAATCTATACTGTAAACTTCAAAGTTGTGTCCCTTTGCCTTCATCTGCGGACGGATAATGCTGTCAATGTTTTCAATCAGCTCCACCATACTCTCATCGGACAGATTCAGGGTTGTCTTGCCCGCCTCAATTTTACTGATATCCAGAATATCATTAATCAGACCTAGCAGGTGTTGTCCCGAGGAAGTGATTTTTTGCGTATACTCTCTCACCTTATCCGGATTTTCTGCATCCCGTGCCAGCAAGGTAGCAAAGCCCACGATTGCATTCATCGGAGTGCGGATATCATGGCTCATATTGGACAGGAAGGAACTCTTTGCCCGGTTTGCTTCCTCCGCAATCTGGAATGCCTGCTCTGCCGACTCCTTCGAACGGGCAAGCATAGTATTGTATTCCTCCAGCTGCTGATTCAATTTTTCCTGTTGGCGCAGGTTCTCCTGCTCCTGCAAGTATAGCTGGGTGCTGTTGCGCTGCCGAAGGACAGCCCCGGAAGCCAGAACCACCAGCAACAGAAGCACCATTCCCAGAATCAGCAGTGTACGCACGACGGTATTCATCATGTCTATTGTTCCGGAAGCCACAAAATCCGCCGGAATCAAAAACAACAGCAGCGTATCATACTCCTCCAGTGAAGTAATACAGTAGTAATATTCCTTTCCATCCAGCTGAAAGTTCGTGCTAATCGTATGATTCTCTGTCAGGGCGGCACGAATATCCTGATACTGCTGTCCCTCCATCTCCTCTAACACCTTAAGTACATTATATGCCTGAATCAAGTTCCCTTCCGAGATATTGTCATGCATCCGGGTACCATTGCTTTTCAGAATATAGGTTTCATTCTGACCACCATAGGCAACACTGTCATAATACTGGGTCAGGGTGTATATATCCTTGAAAAGAACCGCATGGGTGAAGATAATACCATCCTCTGTCACCAGCGGCGTTTCCAGTTTCTGGGCAAAAATCCAG
Organism: Clostridium sp.; assembly: GCA_023667695.1. GTDB lineage: Bacteria > Bacillota > Clostridia > Lachnospirales > Lachnospiraceae > CAG-632. Next base: position 42,090 of record JAMOZY010000004.1, read on the forward strand.
CAGCTGCTCTGAGAGATATAGCTATCTGAGATGAAGCTGTATCGCTCCGCTCCTCCGGCTACCAAATCCAAATCAGACCAGATACCGTGTCTGCCCTCTGCGTCCCAGCAGTCACCCTGACTATCCAGCAGCATAAGGTCGGAACTATAGCTATCCATTTCCAGCAGCTCCTCCAGCCTTCCTATATAGCTTACCACAGCCTCCCCGTCTGCAAAATCCTCTTCCTCTAATTCGTTAACCGCAGCGGTAAGATAGTTCCAATGGGTGTCCAACGCATTGCCCAGGTTCACCCGTACCTGAGCGGTAATCTCCACCAGCTGTGTAGTACGTTCTACAAAAACCTGATTATTCAGATATTTTGTAAAAAAGAAAATTCCTGCCAGTAAAACTGCCAACAATCCCAAGACCAGTACGGTTGGAAGAATCATATTTCGTTTATTTCTTTTGAAACCTATCGTCATAGTGTTTCCTTTCCTTTTATTGCATTATGATATAATCCGTAGGCGCCGCCAACTGACGGCCTTCTGCCAAACGGTTTACCAGGATTTGCTTATATGCCGTCTCCGTCTGATTGTAATCCGTTACGCCTATCTCACCGAAAGCCTCGTCAAGCATGGCCTCCAGATTTCCCAGTGCCGCTACTGTGTAGGTTCCTGCCCGGTCTAAGTCCTGCCCATCGATGGTCAGCCGTTCCAGGCTGTAGCCAGTGTCAGTCCTCTGGACAGTCATCTCAAAGCCACTGGATACATACAAGGTAGAATCATTAACCACAGAGCCACGCCTGCCCGGGATGGTGAGCAAGTAATCAACATACTGATATAGCTGGTCCCCCGTCATCTCGCACAGGGCGATAACCGGCGCTTCACCCATAGTCAAAAAACTCAGTTCTGTCTGCGTATAGTCCCCGGCAGCAATATTCCCGGCCACGGCCTCGGCCGGACCGATGAGCAGCTGGGTACCCACTTCTTCCCGAAGGGAATTCAGGACTGCTGAAGCAGCCTGACTGCCGTGCTGAGCATCAAAGGCATAGGTATAGCCAGTATCGATATGGACGATTTTCTCTGTATCGGAGACCGGCGTACCCATCATGGAATTAAACGCATCAAAGGCGGAGCGGGCATCCGGATACTCTCCGGTTATCATCCCTTGCACTACCGTCTGAGAGACAGCAAACATGTCTGCAGATGCCAGCCGGATATAGAGCCGATTGTCGTTGAGCGCCTCCTCCATAGGTGCAAGCAGAGGAGACAATGTCTGAGGCACATCCTTACTATATGCGATAAGCGTCTCGTCGGTGGTGATTTGCTTCAATCCTTCCGCATCCAGCATGGCAGCCATAATGTCCAGAATAAGCGCCTTGCGGGCAGAATCCTCTGTTCCCTGAACATTTGCCGCTATCTGAAACGCCGGATAAGTGAGATACCAACTGCTCTCTGCCGTATCGCCAAAATAAGGCAGCAACAGGCATTCCTCCTCCATACCATGGACGTCAGTCTCACCCGGGGTGGTACGAATCATAGCAGTCTCTCCATTTTCCAAAGCATCAAAGAAATCGTTGGTATTATCGTTCAAATCAGATGCACCGATTCCCGCATATTCGATAAATTCCTCCATCCGCTGAAAAACAGGAAGCCAAACCTCCTCACTAAGCTGAGCGGTCTGTCCGCTTTCATACTGCTGTCGCCACTCCCGGCCAGCCTGAGAGGTAAGCTGTTCCACCGACAGTCCCTGAAGCATCTCCATACAGGTATAGTCTGCCCCGAAATTCGAACGAAAGGGCTGGATTCCCAGCTCCTGCAGTGTTCCGCACAGCTCCACAAACTCCTGATAGGTTTGAGGCAGGGATAAATCATGTTCTTCCAGCAGTACGCGGTTTACAAGAATACCATCCACCTCTGCACAGGCAGGAAGCCAGTTCACAGTACCATCGTTATAGGTATAACTACGCAGATAGGACTGGTTGAAGGTATTGGCCAGTTCCGTGTCACTCAAATCCAGCAGAGCATCCTTCCAATCAGCCACATCCCGAAGGGCAAACCGCCGGACGGTAAGAATATCAGGCAAATCTCCCTGCTCCTGCTTAAAGCGGTAGAAGTCAGTGGAGTTAGTTGCCACATAAAAAATGAAATCTACCTCCGGAAATCGCTCCTGCAGATATGGTGCATAGCGCTCGGTAAGCTGATCACTCCACAAAGCTATCGTAACCTGCTCCCGCCGGCTTTCTTCTTCAACACCATTTTCGCCACTACAGCCGGACAATACCGCTGTCAGCAGCACCACCGTCATAATCAAGCTGAATAACCTTTTCATTTCTGCCCTCCTCCTCTATTCCAGACATTTCCATCCGGAGCTACTGTTTTCTGCTCCTCCAGTTTTCATAATATATCGACTCCTTTTCCATTTCCTTTTATCTACAGCAGGATTTCCTCTGCAATCATATGGCTATAGTTTGTAAAAAATAATATCTCATCAATATATTTTAGCCATTCCTTTTAAAAAGTCAAGAGAGTGGATTACTTGCTCTTCCCGCCTAATCTGGCTAATGAAGATTTTCAAGCAATACTTCCACTCCCATCATCATTCTTCTATCTAATTCTGAAACAGTTCCAAACCTGTTATTAAATCATTTCCTCCTGCCACTTCTGCATCCATTGCAAAATATCCGTTATCCTGTCTCTATCGTTGAATCCCATCTCTATTATGCTTATTGCATGAATCACAGGCGAACCAGAATCCCTCGCATATAGCTTTATTATTTTGTAAGTGCTATATCAAATATATAAGCCGCTTCTCTTGCCGTATAGCTCTTAACGGTACTGCCTGTCCCTTCCGGCATACCATCCAGATAAATGCAAGTCCCATCGCTGCTAAGAATAAAATACTTCAATTCGCCTACATAGTCAACTAAAATCGAATTCCCGTCAAAGACCTCACCTGTATCCTCCAGACGCTCCTGGTAGTCCGGTACCGGCTCCACATGAAGCGTAGCATAGGTACTCCATTCCGGAATTTCCACGGACATCAGAATACTGATATCATCATGGTTGGCCGTTCCACTGGCAGGCGAGCAGATTAGAAAACCGGAATAGGAAATCCCTTCCCGATATGCCATCTTATAGTCTTCAAAAACCGGATTTACCCTCATGGCAGCAATTACATCGGACAGGGTTTCCTTCTCATCTGCCGGTACAATGGCAGTTCCCATCTGTGCCAGGGCGGTATACAGGTTATTCAGGGAAATCATCCGCTTATTCACCAGCTCCTGCCAATAAGACACCTGATAGGTCAAATCATATAAGGTCAGATACATTTCCTCATTTTCCGTTACAGCTCCGGAATCCTTCTTGCGATAGATATTCACCACGTCATCCGAGTATACCACCATATAATCCGATGGCTTCCAGGTATTCAGGAATTCCGCCTCCGGCTCTTCGATTGCAACCTTATGTCCCTTGACATTCAGCATAAACCGGGTGCTGTATTTTGCTATAATGGACTGGCTATAAAGCCAGAGAGTATCCGTTTCCGTAAACACATAGGTGTTATCATTCACAACAAAGGAAAAATGCTCCCTGGTACCGGGATTTACTACCGGTATCCCTGCCTCCGGAAGGGTTTCCGGTATCCTTCGGTAATCCGTATTCCCAACAGGAACCACCACCTCAGCAGCAGTATCTGTTGTCTCCTCCATATCCGTGGTATCCGATTTGGCACTTCCACATCCGGTCAGCAGCAGACACAATGACAGACCCATGGCATAACACCATTGTTTCCAATTCCATTTCATTTTTGACTCCCCTCGTTTTCCCTCTGATTGAAGCCGGTACTTCCCCCGAATATCCGGCTCATACTTCTCTTTCATTCTTCTTTCCTTGCCAGAACGGCAATTTCTAGCTCTTCCAACTGCTTTTTGTCTACTACATTTGGCGCCTCTGACATCAGACAGGATGCGTCCTTTACCTTCGGGAATGCAATAACATCCCGGATGGAATCCTCCTTTGCCATAAGCATGATTAACCGGTCCAGACCATATGCCAGTCCGGCATGAGGTGGTACGCCATACTTAAATGCCTGTAACAGAAATCCAAACTGCTCATATGCCGTTTCCTTTGCAAATCCCAGTGCTTCAAACATCCGCTCCTGAATGTCATCCTGATGAATCCGGACAGAACCGCCTCCCAGCTCTGTACCGTTCAACACTATATCATATGCCTTTGCCCGTACCCGTCCCGGCTCGGATTCCAGATATTGCAAATCCTCCTCCATAGGCATGGTAAAAGGATGATGCATTGCCGTATATCTTCCCTGCTCCTCATTCCACTCCAAAAGCGGGAATTCGGTAATCCAGACAAACCGATATTCATTCTTATCCAAAATCCCCATCTGGGAAGCAAGCTCCAGACGAAGGGCTCCCAGCACATCATATACCAGCTTATCCTTATCTGCTGCAAAAAGCAATAAATCTCCCGGCTTACCATCCATAGCATGAACCAGGGCATCCAGTTCCTCCGGCTTCATGAATTTTGCGAAGGAAGACTTATAGCTTCCATCTTCATTCACAGCAATATAAGCCAGTCCCTTGGCACCGTAGCCCTTGGCAAAGTCAACCAGGGCATCAATCTTTTTCCGCGGCATACCGCCCTGTCCCTCTGCATTGATTCCCCGGACGCTCCCTCCGGCTTCGATTGCACTCTTGAATACTACGAATTCACAATTCCGGACTACCTCTGTAACATTATGAAGCTCCATACCAAACCGTAAATCCGGCTTGTCCGAACCAAACCGGTCCATGGCCTCCTGCCAGGTCATCCGCTGTATCGGCAATGCCACTTCAACACCAATCGCTTCTTGAAAAACCTTGGCAAGCAGACGCTCATTTACATCAATTATATCATCTACATCCACAAAGGATAATTCCATATCAATCTGCGTAAATTCCGGCTGGCGGTCTGCGCGCAGGTCTTCATCCCGAAAGCATCGTGCAATCTGAAAATAACGGTCATAGCCAGAACACATTAATAACTGCTTAAACAACTGGGGTGACTGTGGCAGCGCATAAAAGCTGCCCGGATGTACCCGGCTTGGCACCAGATAGTCCCTGGCTCCCTCCGGTGTTGACTTGGTCAGCATAGGCGTCTCGATTTCCAGAAAGCCCTCCTCTGCCAGAAATGTCCGGACCAGCATGCACACCTGACTCCGGAGCATGATATTTGCCTGCAAATCCGGACGACGCAAATCCAGATAACGATATTTCAGCCGAAGCTCTTCCTTGGTCTTACTATTCTCCTCAATGGGAAACGGCGGGGTATCTGCTTCCGATAATACCCGGAGGCTTTCTGCCACAATCTCAATCTCTCCGGTAATCAGGTTCTTATTTACGCCTCCTTCCCGCTCTACAACGGTACCGGTAACGGCAATTACAAATTCACTCCGAAGCTTATAGGCCTTATTAAAGGTTTCCTCTGACAACTTATCACTGTTAAAGGTAATCTGCAGTAAGCCGCTCCGGTCACGGAGGTCCGCAAAAATCAACCCGCCGGTATTCCGGGTTTTCTGCACCCAGCCCATAACCGTAACGGTTTCTCCTAAATTCTTTTTGCTTACTTCCGCACATCTATGACTTCGCTTCAAGCCCTGCATTGACTCTGCCATTTCTTGTCCTCCTTCTATCCTTCCGGCAAACACTCCGGTTTCTTACATCCGGTCTACAAAGAATTCCCGGAATTCCTCATAGCCTTCTTCCTTCATCTGTTCCTTCTGGAACTTTTTATTTTTCTTCATCATTACGATATTTACCTGTTTTCCGTCTGCCCGCTCTTCTTCTGCCATCTTCAGAATCGTCAACAGCTTATCCGATGGCATATTCTTCTCTATGAGAAATGCAAGCTTTCTGCCTGCGGTAGGAACCAGATACTCCCGTTCCAGCAAGAGCATGATGATTCGTTCAAATCCAATGGAAAATCCACAGGCACTGATATTCTGTCCGGTAAATTTGCCAATCATTTCATCATAACGTCCCCCGCCGCCTACCGAGCCGCCATATTCATCCATGGATATTTCAAAAATCGGTCCGGTATAATAGGACATTCCACGTACCAGCGTAGGGTCAAAGCACATCTTAAACTCTGCGTTTCGGACCTGTTCTACACTTGCAATAATCGTAGTAAGCGCATCCGCAGTTTCCGGCTCCAAAAAGCCCTCCAGCCGTTCCTTCAGCAATGCAATTCCGGCAGTATCATTGGTTACAATACGGAACAACTCCAGATATTTCTCTACGGCTTCCTTCGAATATCCTGCCTCCAGTAATTCCGCCTCTACCCCTTCCATACCAATCTTATCCATCTTATCTAAAATAATAAACACCGTATCAAAGGCTTCCGGCGCAAATCCACTGTAAGCCGCCATAGCCTTCAAAATCCGCCGGTCATTTATCCGAATGGTAAAGTTGCGAAAGTCCAGCTTGCCAAGCAGTGTCGTGGTAGCCTGAATCAATTCAATCTCTGCCAGATAGGAAGGTTCGCCCAGAATATCAATATCACACTGCATAAACTGACGGTACCGTCCCCGCTGGGGCTTATCTGCCCGCCATACGTTTCCCATCTGCAATGCCTTGAAGGGACTTGGCAGTTCATTTGCGTTATTGGAATAGTACCGGGATAACGGCAGCGTCAGATCATACCGCAATGCCTCCTCCACCAGGTCTGCTTCACAGGATGTCTCTGCCAGATTCAGCTTGTCTCCCCGCTTCAGGATTTTAAAAATCAGCTTTTCATTTTCTCCGCCCTGATTACTGCTTAAATTCCCGATATGCTCAACACAAGGGGTCTCAACGGAAGTAAATCCAAAGGTCTTATAAGTTTCTTTAATCAATCCAATCACATAATCCCGTATTTCCATTTCCCTTGGCATTATGTCCTTCATGCCGGTAACCGGCTTTTTTTTCATTGCCATTCTTGCTCCTCCTCATTTATCCTGCCCGTTCTGTTATCTGCCGGACAGATGCTCCAATGCCTCGATTTCTTCCAGGTCTTTTAATGTTCTTTCATTATGTATCACACTTTGAAATGCCAGAAACACGCGCATATCAAAATTCTTCACCTCATCAATCAACAGCTGGATTGCCGTATCGGTATCGAATGCCTTTCGATAAGGGCGGTCGGAAATCAGTGCTACAAATACATCACATACCCGTAGGATTCTTGCCCCTAAGGGTATTTCCTCCCCTCGAAGATTGAAGGGATAGCCGGAACCATCAAAGTTCTCATGATGATATAATACCATACTGCATATAGGCTCGGACATTCCCTGCTTCCGCAAAATCTGTTCTCCCAGCTGGGCATGCCGGCGGATATAGCGGGCTTCCTCGATTTTCATGGTATCCTCTTTCCGCCCATAAATATATCGACTGATTTTTAATTTGCCAATATCATGAAGCATTCCTGCCAACGCGATTTCCTGCACTTCCGTTTCCCGCAGTCCAAGCTCTCTTGCCAGCTTTGCGGCCAAATCACTGACACACATACCATGGGCCAGTCCGCTGTTAAAGTCTTCACTTAAATATCGATTAACTGTATCTCCTGAAAAAATATCTCTTTCCGCTTCCATAATCCACATTCCTATCACTTCCGCATAACATCCAAAATATTTTCACCTTATCCTAAGGATTTCTCAGAAAATCCCGCCTGCTTCCGGGCAATCATCTCATCCACCCGAAGCATATACTCCTCTACATTCTTTACATTTTCCACCCGCTCAATCCGGTTTTCCGCTGGAAAGGTCAGCTTGGTCGCCGTCCCGGCGCCTACTGCTATAATATCCATTTTCTCCTCCATAATCAAGACATTATACAGACATTCCTTTCCCGGCCTTGCATAGCCTACATTCTCCAGATTGCCGGGGATATTCTTCTGACGGTACAGATAATAAGGCTCCATCCCCAGGTCCCTGGCATAAGCATCTGCCAGCATAAGCATCTCATTGGTGCTTCCCTGAATGCTGTCCTGATATTGCTGCATCCGGATATTCAATTCAGCCGCCCGTTTGATTGCCAGAGAATGCACCGTCAGACTATCCGGCTGCAGCTCCCGTATGATATCTAATGTATACTGCACATACCGGATATCCTCTCCGGGCAGTCCGGCAATCATATCCATATTAATATTATCAAAGCCAAAATCATACCGTGCCGTTTCAAAAGCATCCACCGTCATCTGCGCCGTATGCGCTCTTCCGATTAGCGCTAAGGTATCGTCATTCATGGTCTGGGGATTAATGCTGATTCGGGTAATCCCGCGCTCCTTCATGGCTGCAAACTTCTCCGGACTCAGACTGTCCGGTCGTCCTGCCTCCACTGTAAACTCACACAGAAACCGGATATCAAATACCGCCTTTACCTTATCAATCACCCGTCCCAGCTGTTCCGCACTTAAAGAGGTAGGCGTTCCGCCGCCCATATACACAGATACCAGCCGTTTATTCCGATAGGCCTCCGCCACATATTCCAGCTCATGAAATAAAGCCTGCAGATACCCTTCTACCTGTTCCTTATACTTCTCAATGGGATAGGCAGTAAAGGAACAGTACAGACATCTGGACAAACAAAAGGGAATCCCGATATACAGGCAATACTCCTCCGTAAACCGGAAGGGGCGTAAAAGCTCCTGCTCCCGTTTTGCAACCCGGCAGCAGATTTCGCCCTTTTGTCTGGTTGTCCGGTACTGCTCCTCATATTCCCGGATAATATCCACTTCCTTCCAGCCCTGCTCCAGTCTTGCCGTTGCAAACTTCGTCGGCCGGACGCCAGTCATGCTTCCCCAGGGCAGGGTCTTATTACAATACCGGCTTAATATGGAATAGGCAGCCGCTTTAATCGGATTCCTTGCTGTCTTTTTATCCGGATAACGACAAAGAGCCGTCTCTTCCTCCAGCCTTTTTCCATCCTCCCACAGACTTAATACCACCCGTTCCTCCTCCAGCTCTGCCTGAAAGGTCAGACGGGTGCCTTCTTCCGTAAGTACAATCTTTTCTCTGGGAATAAAAGCCTGAATCATTGCCCGAAAGTCATTATTGTAATCATCTGCATTTTGCTTTAGGTATATCAAATCAATTCTCCCGTAACATAAAAACCTTCTGCTTTCCTCCCGTGCTGTCAGAAATGAAACAGACAGGTTTCCTGATGACAAAAGTCAACACCCCCGCCGCAAGCAGCGGGGCATCAAATTTGAAACGCCCCAAGGGGCGGGGTATGTTGACCCTCGCGGCAGTCGCCAAATGTCTGCAAGCAGCCACTTGGCTCGTTGCTCGCGGGAATCAAAAATCTGCAAGAAACGGATTCATCTCCTTTTCCCGTCCAATGGTGGTCCGCTCATTGTGTCCCGGATATACCGTAACTGCCTCCGGCAGAACCATTAATTTTTCCCGAATCTCCTTTACTAACCGGATGCCGTCACCGGTTGGAAAATCCGACCGTCCAATGCTTCTGGAGAATAATGTATCGCCGGAAAACAATATCTGATTCTCCTCCAAATAATAGCACATACCGCCTCTGGTATGTCCCGGCACCAGCATACAGGTGATTTCTGTTCCAAGTAATTCAATCACCTGTCCATCCTCCAACAGAATGTCCGGCTTTATGGTCATAACCTGACTGCTTAACATAGAGGACAGATTCTTTCTCGGGTCGTTCAGTACATCCTGCTCCTCTGCTGCCGCATAAAGAGGAACCTTATGCCCTATCAGCTCCATCAGCTCCGGTACAGCCTCCATGTGGTCAATATGTCCGTGTGTCAACAGAACCGCCACACAATCCAGCTGCTGATTTACCAGCATATTACTCAGAAACCGGGCATTGCTGGCCGGGTCAATAATAACTGCCTCCCTTGTCTCGGAATTATAAACGGTATAACAATTCGTCATAAAATCTCCCAACTGATTCGTAATTACAATAATATCCTGCATGTTCCCACCTCCTGCTTCTATCCCATGGTCCGTTCAATATCAATGATGTCATCAATATTCCTAATTTTGGCAATTACTTTATTTAACTGCTCCACACCATGAATCTCAAATGCCACATTCACCGTTGCCTTTCCCTGACGATTGGTCCGCAGGGTCATACTGGTAACATTAATCAGCATTTCTGTAAACACCTTTGATATATCAAATACAATATTCCGCCGGTCAATGGCATAAATCTTAATATCTGTTACATAAAGGGTATCCTGGTTATTCCCCTGCTTCTGCCACTCTGCTTCAATCAGCCGTTCCTTCTCCTCCTCCGTCATGCCCAGTACGTTGACACAGTCACACCGGTGAATGGACACGCCTCTTCCCCGGGTAACATAACCTACAATCTTATCTCCCGGCACCGGACTACAGCATTTGGAGAAATGAACCGCTACATCATCAATCCCCTTTACTATGATACCGCCTCTGAAATGCTTTGGACGCTGTACCTCCTGGGCTTCTGATTCAATCTGGGATAACAGCTCTTCATCGCTCAGCTTACGGCAATGATCCCGCTCATATTCTTCTACCAGACGGTTGATAATCTGTCCTTCCTTGAGTCCTCCATGCCCGATTGCTGCACAGACGGATTCCCAATCCCGAAAGTTATACTTTTCCGTTACCTTGGCAATATAATCCGGCTTGGTATAATCACTTAACTGAAGCCCTTTTGCCTTACAATATGCGTTCAGTAATTCTTTTCCTCTTGTAATATTGTCTTCCTTATATTCTTGCCGGAACCATTGATTAATCTTTGTTTTTGCCTGGGTGCTTCTTACAATATTCAGCCAATCCCGGCTTGGTCCCTTGGCATTGGGAGCCGTAATAATTTCTACCCGGTCACCATTTTGCAGCTTATAATCAATCGTCACCTGTCTGCCGTTTACTCTGGCGCCAATCAGCCGGTTTCCTACTGCCGTATGAATCAGATAAGCAAAATCAATCGGTGTGGAACCGGATGGAAGAGATTTGACATCCCCTGCCGGAGTAAAGCAGTACACCTGTTCCGTAAAAAGGTCCAGGTCAGTCTTAATGGCACTCATAAACTCCTTATTGTCATCCGTATCCTGCTGCCATTCCAGAATCTGACGAAGCCAGGCAAGCTTCGCTTCCTCCCGTTCTTCCCCGGTACCGCCCTGCATATTTTCCTTGTACTTCCAGTGGGCAGCAATACCATACTCTGCCGTCCGGTGCATGTCAAAGGTCCGGATTTGTATTTCAAAGGGCTGTCCGGAAGGACCAATCAGCGTGGTATGCAGCGACTGATACATATTCGCCTTCGGCATGGCAATGTAATCCTTAAAACGCCCCGGAATCGGCGTATACATCTCATGAATCACACCCAATGCCGCATAACAGTCCCGAACCGTATCAACCTTAATCCGAACTGCAAAAATATCATAAATCTGATCCAGGGTCTTATGCTGATTTATCATTTTCTTATAGATACTAAAGAAATGCTTGACCCTGCCGTCAATTTCCGCTTCAATATTGGCATTATCAATATGATGCTGGACATCCTGTACAATTCCGTTGATAAAGGCTTCCCGCTCCGTAATCCGTTCATTAATCTGGCGGTTCAAGTCCTCATATACCTCCGGCATCAGATACTTCAGGGATAAATCATCCAATTCCACCTTAATCTTGGAAATACCCAGCCGATGCGCAATCGGTGCATAGATATCCATGGTCTCCCGGCTTTTTTCAATCTGCTTTTGCGGTGACTGATACTGCATGGTCCGCAGATTATGAAGCCGGTCTGCCAGCTTAATGATGATAACCCGGATATCCTTCGCCATGGCAAGAAACATCTTTCGAAGATTTTCTGCCTGAAGCTCAATCTTATCCTGTGAAAAATTCAGCTTGGTCAGCTTGGTGACGCCATCCACCAGAAGGGCAATTTCCGGGGAAAACTCCTGTGAAAGCTCCTCCGTTGTCATAATGGTATCCTCCACTACATCATGGAGAATTCCTGCTACGATAGTCTCCTTATCCATCTCCAGCTCCGCAAGAATGATTGCCACGCATAGCGGATGGATGATATATGGCTCCCCAGACTTTCTCTTTTGATCCTTATGGGCCTCTCTTGCCACTTCATATGCCTTCTCAATCATTGTCGTATCCGTAGAAGGATGATATTGCAAAATGTAATGAATCAAATCCTGAAATAACTCATCCGGAGGCGTAAAATCGTCCGGTGTGCTTAAATTCCTATCCCTTTTTCTTCCTGCCGTTCCGCCACCTGTTACGGAACGCATCAATTCAGAAAATTCAACCGGCTCCTGCTTTCCATTTTTGATTTCTTCTGCTTTCTTTTCCATTGGGTTGCCACCACACTTTCCCATGCACTCACTCTGTTTTATCTGTACCAGTATAAAATTAATCCCCTAAAAAGTCAAACCTTCCGCTCCTTTAAGGACGATGGGGCAGATAACTTTTTATCACAATCTGCAATGCCCGCATACCGTTAAATTCATTTATAGAGGGATAATAAACTATGTCCAGGGCAACATTGTTCAGCCAGCCCTTCATCATCTGGTCCCACTCGGCCTCTCCAAACCAGCTTTTAATATTGTCCATAAACTCTTCTACTTCAAAATAGATTCCTTCCATCCTGGCACCGGTTTCGCTCTCCAGCTCCAGCTTTAACAGATTGGCATTCCGCCCTAACACTCTGGCAGACCGGACGCTCAGATTCCTCTGGGCAAAGACCGGCTTTTCATTTCCCTTCCCGAAGGGTTCCAGCAATTCCAACTGTTCAATCAAATCAAAGGTAATATAATCAATGGGCATCGGCACATCAATATACAGCTTGGGGGTCAGCTCCTCTTCCGTCAATTCACATAAAACATTCAGCTTATGCCGGAAATACTCTAAGTCCTTGCCATGGATGGAAAAGCCTGCCGCCATGGGATGCCCGCCATATCGGATTAACAATTCCCTGCACTCTGTTAACGCCTCGTACATATTATATCCATCTACTGACCGTCCGGAGCCTTTTAGGCCACCATCCTCAGAGTCTGTCAAAATCAGTGTAGGACGATAAAAATGCTCCCGAATCCGTCCTGCAATGATTCCTGCCAGACTTTCATGGGTATCCGGCAGATAAACCACCAGTACCTTATCCTCTGCCAGGGTTGTAGTCTCAATCTGCTCTATGGCTGCTTCCACGCCATGCCGGGTCATTTCCTTTCGTTCATCATTTAACGCTTTCAAACGCTCTGCCCGTTTCAATGCCCGGTTATAATTCTCTTCCAGTAAAAGCTCCAATGCCAGCTTCGCATTCTCCAGCCTCCCCGTGGCATTAATACAGGGACCTAATACAAAGCCCAGATGATGCGACATAATCCTTTGGTTTCCCAGCTCATTGGTCCGGATTAAAGCCCGCATTCCTAAGTTTCCGGTACGATTCAGTTCCTCTAAGCCACGGCGGACCAGAATCCGGTTTTCATCTGTCAGCTCCATCACATCACAGACCGTAGCCATTGCAACAAATTCAATAAATTCATCTGCTTCTATCACATCAATATCCATCTCCTGATAAAGCACCTGAATGAACTTATATGCAACTCCTGCCCCGCATAAATGCTTAAAGGGGTACTTGCATTCTAACTGCTTCGGATCAATTACGGCATCTGCTACTGACTGAATGTACTCCTTTTTCCCCTCGTCATCATATTCAAAGGGAATATCATGGTGATCCGTAACCACAACCGTCATCCCAAGATTCTTCGCATAGGCAATGGGAAGCAGGGCAGAAATACCATTGTCACAGGTTAACAGAACCCGGACACCGGCATCATACGCCTCCCGGACCATAGCCTCATTCATGCCATATCCATCTGCAATCCGATCCGGAATCCGATAATCCACCTTTGCATGACAGCGCTTTAAAGCCCGGTACAGGATATAATTCGACATAATTCCATCCACATCATAATCGGATATAATCCGAATCGGAGTTTGCTGCCGGATTGCCTCCCGAATCAATGCTACGCCCTTCGTCATATCCTTCATCTGCCGCGGCTCGTACAAGTCTGCATTCTTGTTCAGATAACGTTCATACTCTGCTTTCGTTATCACATCCCGGTTGCGAATTACTCTTGCAATGACCGGATCAATATGAAATTGTTCCGCCAGCTCATAAAAATCAGCTTTTTTGTTCAGTAATATCCATTTTTCATTCATACTAAAACCTTACAAGGCTGCCCGGAACCTATCTCCCTTCCGAACAGCCTTGTCCATCTTTGTTTATTTTCCAGCAGCAGCTTCTTCCTTGCTGCCGCTCTTTGATTTTCCAATTTTCGTTTTCATATAATACCACAATGGACCGGTAATGCAAATGGATGAATAGGTTCCTCCAAGAACACCGACCATCAATGCAAGCGCAAATTCCTTAATTGCCGGAACACCGACAATATACAATACCAATACCATAACGAAGGTTGTCAGGTTTGTGTAAATACTTCTTGTAAAGGTCTGAGATATACTGGTATTTACGATTTCCTTTAAGCCTGTCTTTTTTTCATTCATGACCTTTAGATTCTCACGGATACGGTCAAATATAATAATCGTCGCATTAATGGAATAACCGACAATGGTCAGCATACAGGCAATAAAGGTATTACCCACGGACAGACGTGCAACGGCATACAGGGTAAATACAAATAATACATCATGGAGCAGTGCCAGAACTGCACTGGCGCCAAACCGCACATCCTTAAACCGGAATGCAATGTAAATCAACATCAGAAGGGTAGCAATCAATACGGATACAATTGCATCCCGCTGCATTTCGCTGCTCACCGTAGAACTGATATTTTCAATGGAGAAGTTCTCGATGGTAAAGGCTTCCTTTAATGCGGCTTCTGCACTCTGACGCTGTTCCAGACTGAGCTGCGGCGTCTTAATCACGATAGAGGTAGAATTCTGCACATTCTGTAACTGAATCTCAGAACCTGCCACTCCGGTAGCCTCCGTCAGAACCGGAAGAATCTGATCCTCTGCTTCCTCTAAGGTAAATACCTTGTCAAATTCCACCGTCATGGAAGTACCACCCATGAATTCCATACTAAAGTTCAATATATGTCCTACATTTTCATCGTTCTTATTGATTGGCAGGAACACAAGACCTGCAAGAATTACCAACGCAGATATCACAAAGCAAACCTTACTGCCCTTTACATAATTCCGAACCTTACGCTCCTTTATGGTGCCAAACAGCTTCGGCTTATCAATTCCCAGGTCCACAAACGCATTTAACAGCAGCTTCGTAACCACCAGTGCAGTAAACATGGATAAAATAATACCAAGAGCCAGGGTCTGTGCAAAGCCCTTAACGGAACCGGTTGCCATAATCCACAGTACCGCTGCGGCAATCAGAGTCGTAATATTACCATCCAGAATTGCCGACATGGCCTTCTGAAAACCACCCTGTACTGCCAGCTTTACATTCTTGCCTGCCGTAATCTCTTCCTTGATACGTGTGAATATGATAACGTTCGCATCTACCGCCATACCGATGGATAAAATAATACCTGCAATACCCGGCAGCGTCAGCGTTACATCAAACAAATTCAGACACAGCACCATTAAAACAGTGTAGCCAAGTAATGAAAGCACAGACACAAAACCAGGGAAACGATAAACGATAATCATAATGACTGCAATCAATGCCAAGCCAATCAGGCCTGCCAGCAAGGAGGTCTGAATGGCATCTTCTCCCAGCTTCGCACCAACGATATTGGACTGAATTTCCGTTAATTCCAATGGAAGGGCGCCAATTCGAATGGTAGTGGCAAGGTTATTCGCCGCCTCATAGCTTTCCATGTTGTTAATCACGCAGCTGCCATCACTGATTACCGTCTGTACGGTAGGATAACTGATTACTTCCCCATTATATATGATATAAATCGGACGTCCGATGTTTGCAGAGGTTGCCTCTGCAAACCGCTCTGCCCCTGCCGGAGCCAGTTCCAACTGCACCACATAATCATTCGTGGCACCGGAATTATCAATGCCCGCCTGGGATACCTCAATATCAGCACCGGTAAGAACGGTTTCGTATTCCTCTCCTGCCTGAAACAAATTATAATTCTCGGTATCCATGAACTCCAGAGCGCCCGGCTTTCCCAGCTCCTCCAGAATCTCATTGGCATTCTCCACACCCGGTATTTCAATAGCAATCCGGTTATCACCCTGACGATATACCTCGCCCTCCTTACTATATCCGTCTACACGCATCTGAAGGCGGTACACCGTATCGGCAATATCGTCTGCTGTTGCATCGGGATCATCAATCTCATAAGTAATGCTGACACCGCCTGCCAGGTCCAGGCCAAGGGTAATATCCTCCGCCTTACCAGAGCCAAGCAGACCATATATATCAATGTATGCACAGCCTGCTGTAATCAACAGGAACAGTACAAGAATCAGCACACTTTTTGCTTTTTGATTTTTCATGCTTCCTTTTTCTCCTTTTCTTCCATGTCTGCCAAAGCAGCCTTTATCATAATTGCACATTCAATCCGCTTCTTCTGCAATTCACAGCCGATATCATAAGCATCTAAGATACTGCCGTGAAAATGATAGGAATTAGCAGCACAGCCACCACTGCAATAGAATCGTGCAAAACAATTTCTGCATTTTTCCTTTGCATATACATTGCAGAGCTTAAATTCATCCCGCACCGCTTCTGCCTGAATGCCATCATATACATTACCCAGCTTAAACTCTTCCTGTCCTACAAACTGATGACAGGGGTACAAGTCTCCCCATGGCGTAACAGCCAGATATTCCGTACCGGAACCACAACCGGATAACCGTTTGGCAACACACGGTCCCTGGGTCAAATCAATCATAAAGTGAAAGAAGTGAAACCCCTTTCCTTCCTGTTCCCGCCGTATCATTTCCTTTGCCAGCCGGTCATACTCCTCCATAAGCTGAGGAATATCCGCCTCCTGAATGGCATAGGGTTCTTCTTTGGGGGCAACCACCGGTTCAACGGAAATCTGCTGAAAGCCCAAATCAGCCAGATGCAATACATCCTGGGAAAAATCAAGATTATGATGGGTAAAGGTTCCCCGGACATAATAGTTTGTCTGATTCCTTCGCTCTGCGAACTGTTGGAATTTCGGAACAATGATATCATACGTGCTTTTTCCGTTTCTGGCAGGCCTCATATAATCATTGACACTTTTCCGTCCGTCAATACTCAGTACCACATTTGCCATTTCTGCATTGGCAAATTCCATGATTTCATCATTTAAAAGGATTCCATTGGTGGTTAATGTAAAACGGAAGGCTTTATTATGGGATGCTTCCAGGCTTCTGCCATACCGGACCAGCTCTTTTACGACTTCGAAATTCATGGTAGGCTCTCCGCCAAAGAAATCCACCTCCAGATTCCTGCGGCTTCCGGAATTCGCCACCAAAAAATCCAATGCCTGCTTCCCAACTGCAAGGCTCATCATGGAACGGTCTCCGTGGTATTCTCCTTCCTCGGCAAAGCAATAGCGACAGCCCAGATTACAATCGTGGGCAATATGAAGGCACAAGGCTTTTACCACTGTTTTCCGCTTCTTAAAATCCATGACAAACTGCTCATATTCATCCTCTGCAAACAGCTCGCCCCGTTTTTTTAATTCTTCCACCTCTTCGAACGCTTCCCGAAGCTCCTCTTCCGGATACTTCGAAAGCCTGTCCTGTACACAGCCCCACGTAGTTTCAAGCTTTTGTTTATTATTTTCTTCGTATACTGCAATCACATCATAGGTCACATCATCCACCACATGTACTGCACCACTGCATACATCCATGACGATATTATAACCATTATTCTTATACTGGTGAATCACTTTTTTACTCCTAAATGAAATACAGAAAACCTGCCGTCGGCAGCTTTTCTGCATACTATGGTATACATAGAAGAGAGGATGACTGACTACAATCCTCTCTTCCGCTTACGCTTAATTCAAATGGATTACCGCTTGTTCTCACAGGTCTGATTTCCAACCGTACAAGAGGTCTTACAAGCGGACTGGCAAGAGGTCTGGCACTCGCCACAGCCGCCTTTCTCCATAGTATTCTTCAAAGTCTTATTGGTTAATGTCTTAACGTGCTTCATCAAAAATCCTCCTTCAACTTAAATAACTCCAATGAGTATATCATACTTTCCCAAGCCATGCAAGGAAAGATAAAAATAGATGACGTGGATGCTTGCATACATCGGCATCTGTTTTTATCTTTTCTTATAGGGCGCAGCCCTGTATCGACACATAGAACGCTTGGCGAGGTATTTTAACTCACCATACCGCCCAGCATACCGCCGCCCAGACAAAGAAGGCATGCTGCCACATTTGCCGTCGAAATCATATCCAGGCTTGCGCTCATAATCATGGATACACCGTAGATAATCAGGATATACAAGCCGCCCATGACCAGTCCCCAGAAAAACTTCCGCTCCTTTACCCGCTTTCCGGTGATAAATCCACCAAGAAATGAGGCAATTACATAGACTGCCATTATCACAATATTGACTACGGTTTCACTTAGCTCCCATTTATAAATTACAAATGCCAGCGCCGCCAGGGCAACTCCCGTAAATATGTAGGCGGCTACCAAAGACCTTATGACCTCCAGTACCTTCATTGATTTTGACATACTTCAACCTGCCTTTCCTTCGATTTCTTCCGATTCTTTCACAATCTGTAACCCCATACCATCTCTTACCGCCTTTCACTTCAGCAAGTATTGCCGTCTATTTATGCAAACGGTTCCATATGGCTGTACTGTTACAACTATATTAATAAATATGCAGAAGGTTGTTTCAAATAGAACAATCAGAATATCATTTACTGACTTTGTATAAAATTCATGATAGAATATGACTTGAGGAGGCCTTGAGTCGGGCTGCAACAAAGTGTAAATGTATTCAGAAATCAAGATAAAACAAGAAAAGACTTTCATATCAGGGGGTATCCATATGACAGAAATCCAGCAGCATATAACACACTTACTTCAGGAAATGACATTCGATGAAAAAATCCTGCTTTTGAACGGGAGCAGTTCCTTTCGCAGCTGCGCCATTGAACGACTGGGAATTCCATCCATCCAGTTCCTGGACGGTGGTACCGGAATGAACTGGGAACAGTTGATGGGAGACTGGATGGAATTAGATGCCGGCACTGTGCGCCAGATTCTGACAAATTTTAACCATCCGGATGCTTTAACAGAAGAACAGAAAAAGCTTCGTATGGAATTTATTCATTTGCTGGAGGTTCACCATTGTACTACAGAGCAGCCCGGCTGTTATCCGCCCGGCATTCTCTTAGGCGCCACCTGGAATCCACAGGTTGTATATGAATGCGGACGGGCTTTAGGTCAGGAGGCACTGGATTATCATGTAGACATCCTCCTTGGCACTCCCAATGTAAATCTTCACCGTGACCCACTAAACGGACGCTTATTCGAAGGCTATTCGGAGGACCCCTGTCTAATCCGCACTCTGGCTCCAGAGCTGGTAAAAGGAGTACAGGAAAGCGGCGTACTGGCAAATGTAAAGCATTTTGCTGCAAATAATCTGGAAGCCTATCGCCAGGGAGTGGATGAATATATTCCGGAACGGGTATTGCGGGAGCTATATCTGCCGGGGTTCCGTGCCTGTGTGGAAGAGGGACAGGTAAAGACGCTTATGACTGCTTATAATAAAATCAACGGTATTCCATGTACGGAGCATGAATGGCTGCTTCAGACGGTACTGCGCCAGGAATGGGGCTTTGAGGATGGACTGGTCATCTCCGACTGGGGTGCTGTCTATCACCAACCGGAAGCCATTCAGGCCGGTAATGATATTGATATGCCTGGACCGAGAAATCAGGATGCGGTTCATGCTGCTATAGAAACAGGACAACTGACAGAGGAAGCATTGAATCTTGCTGTTTCCCATATGCTGACAGCCATTTTTCAAGCTCCTGCCGGCAAGGCCTGCCTTTCTGCTTCTGTCCCGACGGAGGATAACCGGTCTGTAAGTGATTTCCGGTCTTTTCAACAAAGGGCCGCTTATAATGCTATAACAGAGGGTGCTGTTTTATTAAAAAATCATGCCGAGACCCTTCCGCTTCAACCAGGCAGCCGGATTGCACTGATTGGAAGGGAAACTGCACAATTTCATGACTGTGGAGACGGCAGTGCCAGAGTCTATACCAACAAAACCACCAGTCTGTCCGAGGAGCTTTCCGCAGACCGGAATTATCAGTGTCAATATATGGAATCGGTATCCGAGCATTGTCTGGAGGGCTATGATTATGGTATCCTTACCGTTTATGTCCCAGGGCAGGAAGGCAGGGACCGCAGCAGTCTGGCCTTATCCCCATCCCAGCAGGAAACCCTTTTGACTGCCATACAGGAAGCCAAACGGTCCGGTACCCATCTCATCCTAATTTTAAATGTATGCGGTCCCGTGGAGCTGCAATTCTGTGAACAGGACCTGGACGCTATCCTATGCATATTTTTTCCGGGCATGGAAGGGGGCCGGGGAGTTAAGGATATTCTGACCGGTGCAGTAAATCCATCTGGCAAGCTGCCCCTTACATTTCCAAAGCGGTTAGAGGACTGTCCGACTTACTTAAACCAGCCGGCTCCAGACTGGACTTTAACCTACGGAGAAGGCTTGTATGTTGGCTATCGATATTATGATAAAAAAGGAATCGAACCCTTATATCCCTTTGGCTATGGTCTAAGCTATACGGAGTTTCAGCTTTCAGAATTCGAACCGACCTGCAACTCACCTCTGTCTTTGAAGGATGACATTTCTCTGACCTGTCGGCTTACCAATGTCGGAAACCGGGCCGGAAGCGAAGTCGTTCAATTATATGTAAATGATGTATCCGCTACATTAGACAAACCAATCCGGGAATTAAAGGCATTTCAAAAGGTTTATTTGGAACCAAAGGAATCCAGAATCCTAACCTTCCGTCTTCCGGTTCAGACCCTGGCCTCCTTTGACCCGGTTTATAAGAAATGGCTGGTAGAATCCGGCGAATATCGATTTTATATTGGTTTTTCTTCCCGTCAATTGGAAAAACCGATAACACAAATCATTGAGGGGGACAGAGAATATGATTTCCATGGAGACACGCCATTTATCCGCATTTTAGAACATCCTACCGCTTATCAAGCCTTATTGGCTGCTTGTGAAAAGTATCAAGTCACAGAATCTGATTTCCAGGGCTTTGCAATATATACACCTTATTTCAGTCTGGAACAGGTATTAAACGGCGTATTGGGTTGGAACCGAAGGGATGACGCATTAACGGCTGCCAAGAAGGAGCTATATCAGTTACTGGAACAAATTCCGTCATGGACACATGGCTGAGAACTATTTTAATTAGATATATAACCAAAGCGAGCGTGGCCGGGAAACCACGCTCATTTTTTACCTTATCTACAGTATTCTATTATGCTGTTTTCTTTGATTTCATCAACAGGCAGACCACCAATCCTGCCGCTACCACAACGGCCCCAATCAGAATCCACAAAAATACCGCATTTCTATGCTCTGCATAGGTAAATTCTATGGTCTGGCTGTTCTCATTTCCGGCTTCATCAATGGTATTCACTACCACCTCATAGTCCCCAAAGGAATCAAAGGTCAGGTTATAAGAAACCGCTCCTGCCGTCAATTCATATGGAACTCCATTAATCAGAATTGCCACAATGGTATCATTTTCATTTTCTAATGAAAGATTCAGATTAATCGTCTCTGTATAAATCTTCTTATTCTCTACTCCTGCAAATATAATTTTCGGTGCAGTTCTGTCAATTACAAACTCGATGCTCTTCGTAGCCGAAAGCCCTACTTCATCTGTTACTTCCAGTACCAGTGTATATTTTCCATCCTGTGTGATTTCACTTCCATCATAGGCTTCTCCATTCAGGGTCATTCTTACGGAAGGAACCGTAAGTTCAGAAATCAAGTCCTCCAAACGTTCCTTTAATTGGAAATTTGACAGGTATTTCCCATCATACTGACTCAGGTCGCCAATTACCGGCGGTTCGGTATCAATGGTAAAATGTATGGTCTGTTGTTTATTATTTCCCGCTTTATCTGTGGCTGACACCGTAATCGTATAATAACCGTCCTCTGTAAATTCCTGATTCAATGTACTTGTAATACCACGGTTGCTCCACTCGGAAATCTGAATCGGCTCGGTTCTTCCATTCGCCAATCGTCTGGTTCCCTGAATCCGTACCTCGTTGGTTTCATAATAGGACTCCACGACAGAGAAATCAATGGCTACGCTTCGACTGGTTACAAAATAATCTCTGGTTCCGGACAGGGAAACCACAGGAGCCGTACAGTCAACTGTAAATGACAGCGTCTGCATCACGGCTGTATTTCCGGCGCCATCCGTTGCCGTCATAGTAACGGTATAATCCCCATCTTCTGAAAATGTACTGCTCAATTCAGAGATTCTTCCTGTATTTGTAAAGTTGACCGTTCTGCCATAGGTAGAGCCACCCAGCTTCCGTTCCACATTAATCCGCACATTATTCGTCTCATAGAAGGACTCTGCAGCCCGGAATTGAATGGTAACCGGTCGGCTGCTATAGGTTCCTTCCCCAGCTCCTGTCATGGACAATATCGGAGCGGTTTTATCTATGGTAAAGGATATGGATTTTGTATCCGAATTACCGGCAGCGTCAACGGCAGTTACTGTAACCTGATAAACGCCATCCTCTGTAAAGGTATGCCCTACAGTACCGGTCGCATCTACCACCTCATAAGCTCCTAAATCTATACTGGTGGTATTTCCATCCAGGGTTCTGGTGGCAGTAACACTTACCGGCCGCATTGCCTGCCAGATATTCTCATTCGTCGTAATCTGCAGGGTTCGGTTCTCATTATAAACCGCCCCCTGTGTAACACCGCCCAGACTGACTGCCGGAGGCTGTTTATCAATACAAACAACTTTATTCACTACGGATTGTACACCTGCGCTGCTGGTTACAACAATCGTCACCTGCGTACCAAGTGCAGATGCTGAAGACTCGGAAATAGCAATGCCACAGGTCATCTTATGGGGATTGGTCGGAATAATGGTCTCTCTTAATGTGCCATCCACATAAAATTCTATTTTCTGAATCTCTGTAATGGAATCCTCAATCGTTGCCGTTACCGGAACAGACTCTCTCGTCCAGTTTCCCTGTGCTTCCGCCTGAATCCTTGCCCCATTGGCATTATAACGGATTGGATAAAAATCGCCCTTTTGCGAACGGTTAACCTTATCCACATAGGTCACTTGAACATATCCCTGGAAATTCTCCAGACTGTTTTGGCTTTGAGAATACAAACAAGAACCTATCTTGTTGGATATCGTATATATCTGCACCGGCGTGCCACACTGCTTCTTCTCTAAATCATAGAAGGTAAATATCATTTCCTGAATGCCAGAAGCTGAGTTTGCCTCTGCCTTTATGACAAAATCATTTCCAAAAGCATTCTGAGAGGAGGAATCATTAAATACAATTCCCTTCTCGCTCGGGCCTCTCCGGTCAATGTTAATGGTTGAACTATATTTCTTAATATTTCCGGCTTTATCCTTTACCACAATTGTTATGACATGGCTGCCATCTTCTTCGAATTCAAATATATAAGTGTCGGTATCGTCCTCTTTTCTCCCGGACAATGAATTCCTTCCATCCGTTACCCCAAGAGTAGGAAAACCAGACCGTTCTTGTCCTTCATCTACAGGTGCTTCTCCATCCCAGGGTGTTATCTCCATCGTCACCTTACCAGTCTGCCACTGAGAAGGGTCTGCAATCGTATTTCCTGATGCATCCCTGTATATGATATCCGCACCAGGCAAAACTAGGTCAAACTTAAGGCCAGATGCATCAAAGGTTACATCGCCTGACTTATTATCCATCTGATCAGAAATGGAGTAAGTTATGGTATCACATTTTTTATCAAGGGTATAGGGAATCTCAAAATATCCACCGTCATTCGTTTTTGTAAACTCTGACACAGTCGTCTTTGTCCCTCCATCCAATGCATACTCCAGCTGCTTCAGACCACTTTCTGATTCTGTCGCTGATATCCGGATTGTAACCTTATCTTCTGCATTTACCCATTCCAATTGATTATTTATTTCACCATTTACATATATAGCCGCGTTCAAACCGGACGGTGCTGTAGAATCAAAGTGAATAAGGGGGGACTTTACAGAAGCAGAGCCCACTCCATCCGCAATCCTTGCATATCGAAGATACAGGTATCCTGTTCCAGAGAAACCATAAGAAACAGTCACTTTATGAGGATTTCCATCATTTGTAACATTTGTAAAACTGCTTACATCCGTCCATGATGCCGGAGCATTTCCCTCTAACGAAAAAGCATATTGTAATTTACAACCTGACGGCATATCGCCTTTCGGAATGGTAACCTCAATATCCGCAGAAGTCTTATACCATTTTTCTATTTTCCCAAATGATGTAACCTCTGGGACTGACGGCGGCGTCAGGGCAGAAGATATAACAATCTCCCCCCAAGCAGTTATTTCACTACTGCTTATTTTATACGTATTGGCACCTTCTTTTGTTAATTTTTCAAAATAGCTGATGCCATTGCCATCACCTACCTTAAACTCAGTCAGGTCATAACCGGCATCCAGTGTAACCGTAATAGTAAATACTTCATCCATTTTTAAGGGTTCATAGTATTCCGTACCACCAGCGTTTCCCCAGCCTCCGGAAACGGATACCGTGGCATTGCTCTTTGTAATAGAAAAAGCAGCTGCAGAACTCCCCAAGGAAATTCCACCATCGGTCAACAGATTGTCAACGGTTGTCTTATATGTATATTTCCTTTTCCCCTCTGCCACTCCATGATATGTAACTCCGGTCTGGGCTGTATCCACCTTTCTATTCATAGGAAGGAAAAATTCCACCTGAACCTCCGTATTGGTTAGAGTACCAGCAGCTATCGTTATCTCCTTCGTCCCTTCCGCATAGGTAATACCCGTTACATCTGGCGTTACACGGATATTGGATGCATCAGCAATGGTTACCGTACAGGTTTGAACACTATCCGTTACTGTCTCCTCTGCCTGCGCCGCCATCCCGCTATCATTTACCACTTCTTCTGCATCGGTTCCAAAAACGATTGGAATGCTCCCATTTACCGGAAACAGTGCCATTATCAGTGCCATGCCAAAAGCAGCTATTCGTTTTATATATTGCATTCGATTCCCTTTCATTCATTTTCCTCCCTTATAATCAATTCTGATGGACTGTTTTTCAAACAAAGGTTTTTTCTCCACCTATTATGTAAATCAACAACCCCGCCGCAAGCAACGGGGCATCAAATTTGAAACGCCCCCAAGTGCGGGGTATGTTAACCCTTGCGGCAGTCGCCAAATGTCTGCAAGCAGCCACTTGGCTTGTTGCTCGCAGGAATCAATGGAATTCATCTGGTATCCTGTCCTCCGTGTGTGTAAGTACAAAATCCAAAACCTTTGCCACTTTCCCCGCCTCGGTCAAGCATTCCTCTGGTATTTGAAGCACACCATCCACGCTATTTTCCGCCAATATGGTTGTGGCAGGCTCTTTGTTCTTTAATACGGTGGTTTCCTCCTCCACAATCGATGTACTGCTTAACACTACTGTCTCCAGCTCTGGGAATTCCGGCTCCAGAACCGTAGTCTCTTCCGAAACAACATGGGTCTGAAGCGCTGCCGGCGTTACCGATTCCTCCTTGGTCACAGCAGATTCCCGGCTTGTATCTCTTTCCTCCAAGGGTGAAGCGGTTTGACTGTCGGCAGTCCTGCTGTCCAATCTTCCACTTTCCATTTTCCGGACCTTTATTTTCCCAGTTGTTCCGGAGCTTTTTGGAAATACCCGCTTTGAAGCATTTACCTCATACCCCTCCTGTCGAATCCGTTCAATTGCTTTTCGTTCCGTACTACCGGTTATATCGCCAAATACCTTTGGAATATTCCACTTTATAAACAGCACCACTGCTATTACAAGACAGATGACAGCCAGTGCCATCCCGCCATAACTCATTACGGTAAATACTGTAGCCATCCTTTATTCCTCCTCTGCTGACGATTGCTCACTGCTGTCCTCTGTCTCAAGCAGGGTTTCCCCTTCCGCCGGTCCATCGGATGGTACAGCTTCGGTATTATCGTCAGTTTCTGTATCTTCCGGTGAACGATTGAAAAAGGGCTGCAAGCTGCTGACCAGCGCCTTCCACTCAAAATTATCCCCAATGCCCGGTATCTGGCTCCCGGCATGATAGACCTCTAATATATCCGGGGCGTCCCAGGAAGATACATCCGGATTGCCCGCTTTATACTTATTATACAGATAGCGCAAATGACTGACATAGACTGCCTGACCGGTATTGCCGATTAAAGCCTCTGCGGTCTGATACTCTGCAACAGCTTCCGCTTCCATTCCTAATACAATATAGATTTCTGCCTTATGAATCAAAATATCCTCATAAACGGTTGGATTTTCTTCTTTATTAACCTGAGATAATACATTATCACAACAGGTCAGCGCTTCATAATAATACATCTCAGAATCCGTCCCTGCTTCTTCACTGGCGGCAAGACTTTGATATGCAGTTACCAGATATAAGTTATAGTAGTAATAATAATTAGAGCTATTGCTGAGCATGGAACCGTTCCGGTTTAAATCCTCCAGGGCCGTTGTCAGGATTCGGACAGCAGAGGCATCCGCCCCCTCAATATTTCCAATGTTTCTTGTATAAATCATACCCAAAATCTTATAATTCATGAACTTGGCTTCACCGGTTGCCATCCTGGCATTATTCGCCTCAAACTCTGACAAATCCGATGCCAGTTCAACATAATCCGGATTTGGTTCCGACATAATCATAGCCATAGCAATATAATGCTGTGCATTTTCACCATATTCGTCTGATTTTGCATCTATCATCCGAAAATACTTTAACGAAGCATCATAGCTTTGCAAATCAAAATATGTAAGCCCCATCTGATACAATAAGCGATTATTTTTAGACAGATTCTTACTGCTGTTAATGTAGGAGGCTATGGTTTCCAGTCCCATTTCCGGATTATTGAGATTATTCACATATATATTCAGAATCTTGATGTATGCTTCTTCATTTTTCGGATTTACCTGAATCGCATTTTTATATTCTGCAACCGCTTCTTCATAATTCCCCGCAAACTTATAATCATCACCGGTATTAATGATATTCATGTAATTCTGATTGAGCAAATTCTGCTGTCCGGAAAATCCGGCAACTGACACTCCGGTAAAAACCAGTGTCATTGCAGCCGCTGCCACAAATAACCCAAATTTCTTTTTCGATTGCTTTTTAAACTGCTCATCCAATTCATCATAATGATCGAATGCATATAATAATTCTGAACAGGACTGATAGCGGTCATTTGGGTTCGGCTGGGTACATTTCACAAGGATTTTTTCCAGACCGCTGGATAATGCCGGATTCCACTGACGAATCGGCTTAATCTCATACGGTGGCTCACAAGGATTCATACCGGTAACAATATGATATAAGGTGGCTCCCAGGCAGTAAATATCCGTTCTGGCATCTGTATTATAGATACCACGCCCCTGAGAATCACCAAATTGCTCCGGTGCTGCATAACCCCGGGTACCCAGTGCAGTCGTATCCGCATTATTTTCAATCTTATATTCCTTTGCTGTTCCAAAATCAATCAGCTTCACATTCCCATTG
The DNA here is from genome assembly GCA_023667695.1 of Clostridium sp. Taxonomy (GTDB): domain Bacteria; phylum Bacillota; class Clostridia; order Lachnospirales; family Lachnospiraceae; genus CAG-632. The sequence continues at coordinate 69,850 of JAMOZY010000004.1, forward strand.
GGTTTTAACATAATATTGGAAGGCTTCATGTCCCGGTAAATAATAGGCGGTTCCATGGAATGAAGATAATCCAAGGCACTTGCCAGTTGCTTTGCCCACTCGATTACCAGCTCCTGGGGCTGAGCCCCCTGCTCCTTCAGTATCTCACTAATCGGACGGCCCTCCACATAATCCATAACTACATAGACCCGATTATCCTTTTGAATAATATCAACAATACGGGGCAGTACCGGATGATCCACCTTTTTTAAAATATTCGCTTCCCGCTCCAGCCCTTTTAACAGGGTCTGGGTATCCTTAGAGCCATCATCCTTGATTTCCTTAATCGCCCATTGCTTATTCAAACGCAAGTCCATAGCAACATATACAACAGACATACCGCCACGTCCGATTTCCTTCAATATTTCATATTTACCATCTAAAACCGTTCCCTTTTCTGTCATTCCAATCTCCCTAATCAATATGCCTTCAAGAGGACTAATGATATGTTATCCTGTTCCTTTCTTCGCTTTACTAATTCTGTCAGATAAATGCAGTTACGACGCATAACCGTTGGATTTACACATGCTCCCGGACCTAGCTGTTCCAACATTTCTTCCTGACTGACTTCATGACAAAATCCATCAGAGCATACCAGATAAGAAGTGCCAGGTTCAACAGCACCCTGGTAAAATGCCGGTTCAACTGCTGCTGAGGCTCCAACACACTGTAATAAAATACTTCTTCTGCTATCCCGCAACGCCTCCTCCGGCGTCAGTCTGCCGGCTGCGATTTCTCGTGCCACTAAAGACTGATCCTCCGTCATCTGCCGCACTCCGGCACCTGTCAGTTCATAAACCCGGCTGTCACCCACATGAATAATCAGATATTGTTCCTGATATAATAATAACGCCGAAAGTGTGGTACCTAAGCCGGCATTCTTCTGAATACCATACATGCTAAGCTTGGAATTCTCTGATTGGGCAAGGGAACGCCACTCTTCCCTAATTCGCTCTTGGTCAACAGCTTTCCCGGCTGCCATTTCCGCAAAAGAAGTGTCAAACCAGCTGCAATAGGCCATGATTACTTCCTTACTGGCCAATTCTCCTGCTGACAAACCTCCCATTCCATCACAAACAATCGCAAACACCGCTCGGCCATTGGGGGTATCTAATACTTTAATTGCAATGGAATCTTCATTTGTATTTTTTCTTATTCCCACATCTGTATTGTAGGCAACAAAATAATTCATAGCGTCTCTCCTTCAGCCCTCTTCCTACCACAATGCATATATAAATTCCTCATCTCCTAAAACCAGTTTACAATTATTCAACAACAGCTTTTCTGTGCCAGGCAATATCTGTTCTCCATTTACATAAGTAGAATTCGTAGATTTCTCATCCCGTACATAATAAACGCCATTCTTCTTCATAATTGTACAATGAATGCGGCTGATGGCTGTATTATCTGCAATCACATAATCCACACCATCCTGTGACTTCCCCATTACAAAATCCTTCTCCGGCAGTGGAATATGTTCCCCTGTCTTCACTCGAACCAAATGAGGATTTGGCGTCCTCTGCCCTTGTTGATAAGTGGCATCCTGGGGCATAATCTGTGGACTCGGAGATACACCCGGCATCGGTGCCATTCCAGGCTGTGGTACTGCTCCCGGCATTGGTGCCATCCCTGGCTGTGGTACTGTTCCAGGCATCGGCATCATCCCAGACTGTGGTACTGCCCCCGGCATTGATGCCGTCCCTGGCTGTGGTACTGTCCCAGGCATTGGTGCCATCCCTGGCTGTGGCACTGTTCCAGACATTGGTGTCATCTCTGGCTGCGGCACTGTCCCAGGCATTGGTGTCATCCCTGGCTGCGGCACTGTCCCAGGCATTGGTGTCATCCCTGGCTGCGGTGTGGATTCTGACTGTGGAACCGGATTAGAAGATGATACTGGCTTGGTCTGGGCATTCATCCGTTCAATCTTTGCATTTAATTCAGCCGGTATCGGTTCAAATTCTATATCATCCTCCGGTATCACGCTAGTTATCGGAGCCGTCGGCGTCTCTGGCTCTGCTGCTATCGGTTCTACTGCCGGGGTTTCCGGTACTACTGTTTCCGCTACTGGAGCTACCGGTGCTTCTGGTTTAACTGCTATCGGTTCTACTACCGGGGTTTCCGGTACTACCGCTTCCACTACTGGAGCTGCCGGTGCTTCTGGTTCTGCTGCTACCGGTGCTACTACCGGGGTTTCCGGTACTACTGTTTCCGCTACTGGAGCTGCCGGTGCTTCTGGTTCTGCTACTATCGGTTCTACTGCCGGGGTTTCCGGTACTACTGCTTCCACTACTGGAGTTGCCGGTGCTTCTGGTTCTGCTGCTATCGGTTCTACTGCTGGAGTCATCGGTGCTTCTGATTTAACTGCTATCGCTTCCACTGCCGGAGTCGTCAGTGCTTCTGGTTCTACTGCCGGGGTTTCCGGTATTACTGCTTCTACTACCAGAGTTGTCGGTGTCTCTGGCTCTACTGCTATCGCTTCCACTGCCGGAGTCTCCGGTACTACCGCTTCCACTACTGGAGCTACCGGTGCTTCTGGTTCTGCTGCTATCGGTTCTACTGCCGGGGTCTCCGGCTCCGGAATCGTCTCCTCTATAATATCAAGCCTTGCATCCATCATTAACCCGTGAATTTCCCGTAAAAAGGATTTCAGTTCAAGTCCTCTGTTAATTGCAGACAGCAGCTTTGCAACATAATCTCCATCTTCACTATTTAAATATACTGCATGTGCAAGTATTTCGCGGAAAAAGCCGGAAAGTGCATCCGGTTCTAATATAGCATTCTTGCTCGGCATACAAATCAATCTTGCCTTTTTAACGGTATCCTCCATATAAATATAATGGGGAGCCAGCACTGCATATGCCAGATTAATTCCCTGTTCTTCCATACCTATCAAGGTATGTACTATACTTTCAAAGGACCGCAGAATCACTTCCTTGCTCACGGTATCCTGCAGACGTTCCTCCAGCGTTTCCATTTGTTCCGTATATGCATACATATAATTATGTCCATTTTCATATACTGCCCCCATTGGCAGTACGCCTAACAGCTTCCCTTCCTTACATTGCTTTAATACCAGTCCATCCATCATCTCGCCTGCCTGAACCTGGTATTCTACTACTGATTTTCCATCCCGTATTGATTGTTGTAATAATTCCGATTTCATCTGATACCTCCCAATTTTCCTTAAAATACACCCATTCTCCATTTCTAAACCACTGCTTTAATCATATGTTACACAGCCTAAAATGTCAACATTTTCTATCAATTTTACACATCTTTTATTTCCTGTTCAGAATTTATTTTTAATCAACTTTCTCTTGCACTTTTTTCTGTTTCATGCAACACTTTTTCTAATTTGTAACACTTATAAATAGAAATGCATTTCAAAGAGAGGTGACAACATGGACCTACAACAGGAAGAATACCTGGTGAAACAGGCGCGCCATAAGGATACAAAAGCCTTTGCACAGCTCTATTCCTGTGTTTATAAAGACTTATATCGTTTTGCCCTTTATACGCTTGGAAATCCGGAGGATGCAGAAGATGTGGTCAGCGACACGGTTACGGATGCTTTCGCCACCATACATAACCTGCGCAGCCCTTCCGCTTTCCGCCCATGGATTTTTCGGATTTTGACCAACAAATGCAAAATGGTATTAAAAAGCTATTCGAGACGCAGTGTAGAACTGAATCATGATATACAGATGCCTGACCGGAATTATGCTGATATTCAGGATGTAAGAAATGCCTTTGCCAAGCTAAGCTCCCGGGAACGTCTTATTTTATCTCTGACTGTATTTGCCGGCTATACCAATGAAGAAGCCGCAAAGCTGCTAAATATGAAAGCAGGTACATTACGCTCTGTCAAAAGCCGCGCCATGGATAAAATGGAAGCAGATTTGATTTTAAATAAGGAGGATGTCCTATGAATGAACAGGATTTTACACAATGGCTTCGGAAAAAAACCGACGTAACACCCATTCCGGAGCAGCTCTCACCGGAGCATATTACGGAAGAAATAAATCAAAACCCAAAGAAAACAAAATGGTATCGAAGTCCTTGGATAAATGTTGGCGCTGCATGTCTGCTGGCATGTATCATCGGCGCCTCAGTCTGGACGGTCAGCAAAAGCAAAAACAATACCAATGAACCCGTGGCAGACAATGCTATCAAGGGCGGTGAATTTTCCCATGAATGGATGGAAGAAGCTCTTGATGAATCCGAAAATACCGACTCCATGCCTTCTTTATCCAAGAGTGGTATCCAGACTGCCGAAAGCTATCAGCAGTTATATCATCTGTTAGACAGTCTTGTTATCACTACCGCTACTACTGATGCTTCCTTTGATGACTTCGATGTTGGAATAGCAGAAAATCTTGCAGTTGATGCCGTTCAAAATTCCCTTTCAGGCAAAGCAGATGCCGCCGTCGACCGGACAGAGACCGCTTATTCGGATACAAATGCCCAGGTAGAGCAGGTTGCGGAAGCAGATATTGTCAAGACAGATGGCGCCTATATCTATTCCTGCTATCGTTCAAGCGGCTATCGTTCAAGCGGATATGCCTGCAATGCCGTAGCAATCGCCAGTGCAGATAATGGAATACTGAAACCCTGTGGTGTCATTTCTACGGAAAGCATCCTTGCCGGACTTCCTGACCGTGATTTTTACATCGAGGAAATGTATATTGCAAATCATAAGCTGATATTACTTTGTCAGGCCTGGAGCAATGCCCAGACTTCCACATCAGACCTGACAAGGGGGGCTTATTGTGGAAATGGTTCCGGAACAGATACGTATATTCTGACTTATGATATCCGTAATCCTCAAAAACCGGAGCTGCTTTCCTCCCTGATGCAGGACGGCTGCTATCAAAGCTCCCGACTCGCCAATGGCTATCTGTATACCTTTTCCCAGAAATGGGAAAGCCTTCCGGAGGAATCCGAACGATACGACGACTATATTCCACACACGGAGGGAACCCTTCTTACCTGTAGTGATATCTGTATCCCGGCTTGTCCGGACGCTTCCTGCTATCAAATCATGACCGGTATGGCATTAGAGGACCCGGAACATTTTATTGCTTCCAAGGCAATATTATCCGGCAGCGGCACCTACTATGTCAGTGAAAATAATATTTACTTTGCACAGGAAGGCTGGGAACAGGGTGTCTCTACCACCGAATTATTAAAGTTTCACTATGCCGAGGGCAGTATCACGCCAGAAGGAAGTGTAACGATTAACGGATATTTACTCAATCAATTTGCTATGGATGAATATCAGGGATATCTGAGAGTAGCAGCTACTGTTACACCGGCTTATTCTTATGATATTGAACCAGTTTATGAGGATGTGGTTTGGGAATCTGCAGCAATAGATACTGTAGGCGCAGCAGTCGATACAGAAGGTGGTACTAACACTAATTCCAATTCTGTTACAACAAATGCGTTGTATATCATTGATTCTGATATGAATCTGGTTGGAAAAATCGAAAATCTTGCACCGGATGAACGGATTTACTCTGTCCGTTTTATGGGCGACAGTGGATACTTTGTAACCTATCGGGAAACGGACCCACTGTTTTCCGTGGATTTGTCCAATCCTGCCAATCCGAAGGTTATGGATGCGTTAAAGATACCGGGATTTTCCAATTATCTGCACTTTTACTCGGAAGACCTGCTGTTTGGGCTGGGAGAAGAAATCAATCCGGCGACTGGAGAATTTATGGGATTAAAGCTTTCCATGTTTGATATCTCCGATCCATATCATATCAGTGAATCGGACAAAACCGTACTATCCGATGCCTATTACTCTACTGCCTTGTACAATCACAAAGCACTTATGATTGATCCGGAACGAAATATCATCGGCTTTTATACCTATCATTATGATGATACTATATATGAACGTAAAGAACTGTATTCGATTTACTCTTATATAGAAGGCAGCGGCTTCCAGAAGCTTTTTACCTGCAACATTCGTGAAGAGGAGATTTTTTCTGAGTACAGGGAGGCATATGGGGATGATCATGGGAATATCCGTGGATTATATATTGGAGATTATCTGTATCTGGTTCTTGGCAATCGTATCTGCTCCTATTCTCTGGATACTTATGACAAAATAGATACCTGTATGATTCCGGAGCATTCATACTAAGAATTATGATGCTTCTCTGCTGATTAACATTCTGATTAAAAATGCCCTGTCCGGTCGGCATGGTTCTCTGAGCCAGCCATCCAGACAGGGTGTTTTACTACTGAGTATTTACATGCTCTTCATAGGTTTCCGTAAAAATGTGACTACCGATTTCTTCATTATCAACATGATAATATAAATAATTATGTTCCGCCGGATATAATACGGCATTCAAAGATACCGCGCCCGGATTACAGATTGGTCCAACCGGAAGCCCTGTATTCTTATAAGTATTATATAAGGAATCAATCTCTAAGTCATCATAGGTTACTTCCGACTTGTCATAGATTCCATTGGTAATAGGATACAATACAGTAGGACACATCTGCAGCATCATTCCCTGTTCCAATCGATTATTGATGACGCCTGCGATTATCGGCCGTTCTTCATCCAGCTTAGCTTCCCGTTCAACAATAGCAGCACGATTGACCACCTCAAAAGCGGTATAATTCATTGCTTCAGCCTGGGTACGCATGCCGTCACTATATACCTCGTCAAACTTTCGCAGCATCATATCCACCAGGTCATGGGCCGTTGTATCCTCATAAATATCATAGGTAGCCGGAAATAAAAAGCCCTGTAATCGATAATTTACATTTACGCCTTCCGGTATGCTGTCCAAAAAATCATAGGTATAGGTATCTTCCTGTACTGCTTCCAGGAATTCTTCCTCTGTAAATAAACCAGCCTCATTTACCCTGTATGCAATCTGCTCAATGGAAAAGCCCTCCGGTATGGTTACCGTTGCCATAACCGTTCTGACCGGCTCCACATGCCCCAGAATTTCTATCATTTCCCAGGTACTCATGCCGGTATTCAAGGTAAACTCTCCCGGCTGCAGAGACCCCCGGTAATCAGACTCCTTCACCCGCTTTACAAAAGCGGCTGGAAACTGTATCAGACCATTATCCTTCAATATCTGGGCAATCTGCTTGGTAGCTGCACCCTCTGGAATCACCACTACCACATCTTCCCCTTCTGTGGATTCCATCCCCTGATATTCATCCTGATAAATCTTATACTGACTATATCCATATATCATGCTGACCAAAATAACAATTAAAATAACAGCTATTACGATTAATGGTTTTGGATTCTTCATTTGTACCATCCTTTACATCTTTTCCGGCTCTGGATATTCTACACCAAAAGTATCAACAGTTACCGTTGCCATTCTCTGGTCCTCCAGAGGCCGGTCAGAATAATCCGTAGACACTTCTGCTATCTTATTTACAACCTCCATACCTTCAATAATCTTACCAAAGGCAGCATAAGAACCATCCAAATGCGGAGATGTCTTATGCATGATAAAGAACTGGGAGCCGGCAGAATTCGGGTCCATAGCACGGGCCATGGATAAAACACCTTCTGTATGCTTTAGATTATTTTCCACACCATTCATGGAAAACTCTCCCTTGATACTATAACCAGGGCCACCCATGCCGTTGCCATCCGGACAGCCGCCCTGAATCATAAAGCCACGAATCACCCGATGAAAAATCAAGCCGTCATAATATCCCTTCTTTATAAGTGAAATAAAATTATGAACAGAAACCGGTGCAATATCCGGATATAATTCTGCTTTCATAATATCACCATTTTCCATAGTTATTGTCACAATTGGATTTGCCATTCTTTTTTCCTCCTACTTAAAACACTCAACTCATTTACCACTTTACTGCAAGCCGACCCAAGGGCTCCTCCCAGCTTTGCTGGGTCCCTCCTCAGGTCAAATCTCAAGGCATTCCTGACTTCAACTGCACTTTACTGCAAGCCGACCCAAGGACTCCTCCCAGCTTCGCTGGGTCCCTCCTCAGGTCAAATCTCAAGGCATTCCTGACTTCAACTGCACTTTACTGCAAGCCGACCCAAGGACTCCTCCCAGCTTCGCCGGGTCCCTCCTCAGGTCAAATTCCAAAAGCCTTCCAGGGTTGCAAAATAATCCTCCGGTGTTTCTGCCCTGCGAATCAGCTTTACCGACCCATCCTCCTGTAGCAAAAGCTCCGCCGATTTTAATTTGCCGTTATAATTATATCCCATGGCAAAGCCATGGGCCCCTGTATCATGTATCACAAGCAAATCACCGACTTCAATCTCCGGCAGTTTACGGTCGACCGCAAATTTATCATTATTCTCGCACAAGGAACCGGTAATATCATAGATATGATCACAAGGCATCTCTTCCTTGCCCATAACCGTAATATGATGATACGCCCCATACATGGCAGGACGCATCAAATTAACTGCGCAGGCGTCTACTCCAATGTACTCTTTATAGGTATGCTTTTCATGGATAGCCTTCACAACCAAATGTCCGTATGGCGCCAGCATAAACCGGCCAAGCTCGGTAAAAATCTTAACATTTCCCATACCAGCCGGCACCAGCACTTCATCATACACCCTATGGACGCCTTCCCCAATCACTAAAATATCATTGGGTTCCTTATCCGGTGTATACGGAATACCCACTCCACCAGACAAATTAATGAAGCTTAAAACAACACCTGTCTTTTCTTTAATCTCAACCGCCAACTGGAATAGAAGCTTTGCCAGCGTCGGATAATATTCATTTGTCACCGTATTGCTGGCTAAAAAGGCATGCATGCCAAAGGTTTCAACGCCTAAATCCCTTAATCTGGTATAGGCCTCTAAAATCTGTTCCTTCGTCATGCCATACTTGGCATCCCCAGGGTTGTCCATAATATCCGTTCCCAATTCAAAAAGTCCGCCCGGATTAAAGCGGCAGCTGATTTTTTTCGGAATTCCCGCACTCTTCTTCAAAAAGTCAATATGTGTAATATCATCCAGATTAATCGTTGCATCTAATTCTCTTGCCTTTATGAATTCCTCTGCCGGAGTATCATTTGAAGAAAACATAATCTCATCGCCTGCAAATCCAATCCGCTCCGACATCATTAATTCCGTCATGGAAGAACAATCCGTTCCGCATCCTTCTTCCTTCAAAATCCGTAATATCGTCGGGTTCGGTGTGGCTTTTACAGCAAAATATTCCTTAAATCCCGGATTCCAGGCAAATGCCTGCTTCAATCTTCTGGCATTCTCCCGGATTCCCTTTTCATCATATAAATGAAAGGGGGTTGGATATTCTTTGGTGATTTTTTCTAATTGTTCCTTCGTCACAAAGGTTTTTTTCATCATGGTTCTTTTCACTCCACTCTATAAAATAGACATTACCGTATGAATCATACTATATTTATCCTGAAAAGGCAACGCAATGTTCAATAATGCAATTCTTCATCTGTATCCGCAATTAACCAGCGGAACATTACCATACATTACGATAATTCTTCGGAATCATCCATGTCGCCTTCAGAAGCTCCCAATGACGCTTCTTCCTTTCGGTCGTATATCTCATCAAAGTCTACTTCTATGTTAAAATCATAGTCATCATTATTGATTTTCCCGTCATTCTCATCAATATATCCACATTTCTTAAAAAACCGTTCAAAATTATAGACAAGAAGATAGCCGGACACTCCGATGCCAAACAGAACCATAATAATAACCGCAAACCAGGACAGACAACATAAATATACCAGAATTCCTAAAAAGATAATAACTGCTACCGCAAAGGGCAGATGACTGACCCCAATCAGAAAGGCATTTTTAATCGTATTCTTAATCGTATTTTCAAATCTGGCCTGCAACGGAAACACAAAAACGAAAGTCAGCAGCCATGCTAATGCTATAATCGCACTGATAATAACCATTGCAACAGCAAACTGCATGTCGGAAACAGCCAGCCAGAAATAAATATCCATTCCAAAAATAATACCAGCAGCCAACATAATCAGCCAGATTAAAGTGCCTTTCTTAAAATTTTTCCCGAAGCTTATAAAATACCGTTTAAAAATATATCCATCTTCTTTTCGCAAAGAATCCATTGCTGTATAATAGAATGCGCATAACGAAGCTCCAATCGTGATAACCGGAATACAGGTTATGATAAACAAAATTCCCGTCACCATCATATCTGCAAATCGGTTTATTGCTTTCCAAACCGGATTATTCTCTCCAAATGTACCATAATTTGACATTGTTTTTCTCCAATCTATATCATTCCGGCAGATGATTTTCTTCACCCGTCTAAGTTTCCTGTATATCATAGAGGAATATACCCGGAAATTCAAGTTAAAAAATTCTAAAAAGTAACGGTCCCAAATGTTAATACCGGATGCGGAATGCAGTTTCACCGGATACCTCCTGCGTATCGGCCACTGATTTATTATCAATCCGAATCCAGTTGGTTCCTGTGTCCAAATTCTGCACAAACAGGTCAACCAATTCCGGTTCGCCCTGTACTTCCATTTCGACAGCCCCATTATTCAGATTTCTTACCCAGCCGGTCAGATGATAGTCCAGCGCCAGATTCATGGCATGATAACGAAAGCCGACTCCCTGTACCCGTCCGGAGACCAATATATATTTACGTGCCATCTCTTCATTCCTATCATAATGATTTATATCAGGTTCAGAAAGCAGTCTCCCAGCAGAAGCAAGCCTTAGAATATATTACTCAAATTCTGCTTAATCTGCGTGGTACTGACCTCCGGTGTCCGTGGTAAATATATCACTTCTGCTCCCTGTTCCTTCAAAAAATCAAACCTTCCTCTCCAGTCATCTCCCATTATAAAAGTATCAATATGATATTCGTGCAAATCTGATATTTTTTGTTCCCAATTTTCTTCCGGAATCACCAAATCTACATACCGGACGGATTCCACCAGCATCTTCCTTTGTTCATAAGAAAAATAGCTCCTCTTATGCTTTGCCTCCCAGTTAAATTCATCTGTAGAAAGGGCTACAATCAAATAATCTCCATATTGCTTTGCCTTTCTCAATAAATTGATATGTCCATAATGCAAAAGATCAAATGTTCCGTAAGTAATAACTCTCTTCATATGCATCTCCTTATGACTGCAATCTTCTAATTCGACATTTTCACAATGTTGAAATAAATCCTGTATTTTAAGTATATACTATTCCCTGTCTCTGTGTCAAAAATAACCGTCTACGCTTACTCTGAAAACATTTCATATTAACTATCTGCTTCATAATAATCCCCGAAAAATTTTCAGTGCTTTAAAAATATCTTCCAAATCTTCTACAACATCATACTGCCTTGCCATTTCCTCTAAAGCATCCATTTTATAATCCCATAAACCATTATCTCTAATATCTTTTTCATATTTCTTGAGAATAATACTGCTGGCAATCAAGTGGTTGCCTAAATCTCTTGAAACACTATCCGCTGACTTATACGCCTTTAAAACAGGTGCTGCAACAAATCCTGTCGGGAAATGCTTTGTAATCCGTAATGCCAGTTCATAATCCTCCAAGGCAGCAAGGGATGTATCAAATAAACCAATGGTATCAAACACTGCTTTGCGTACAAGCATAGTCGGCGTACCAATCTGGTTCTGTTTTAAACAAGCTTTAAAAACCTGTGTCCCAGCATCCGTCGGCGGATAAGGTACTGATAATTTTCCACCCTCATCATATACTACCTGTCCATATACAAGTCCATATTCCGGATGTGCTTTCATCATAGACATCTGAAGCTGCAGCTTATCCGGCAGCCAGCAGTCATCACTGTCCTGAAAGGCAACATATTCCCCCTGGGCTGCCTGTATGCCCGTATTTCTGGCAGATGCCTGTCCCTTGTTTTCCGGACAGTAAATATAGCGAATCCGCACATCCTGTTCCAGCACGGGCTTTACTATATCCTTCGTATTATCTGTAGAACCATCATCCACAATAATTAATTCCCACTCTGAATAGGATTGTTCCATTACACTCTGAACAGAACGCATCAATGTCCCCGCCCGGTTATAAGTCGGTATAATCACAGAAACCATGTCTCATTTCCCCTTTTCATCTGCATTTTAGTTAAGTTAATTATAATCCAGGGGTTTTGTAATAGCAATCATATTCCAAATAAGAGAATAGATTTTTATTTAATAATTGTACCAGTCCAAAAAACAATGTATAATAAAGGTGGAGGTAACGATATAATGCACTTACTATTTTGCAAATGGACGAACTCAAGTGAATATGGAATTGAACAAACATTTCAGAAAATGGGGCTTCGTGTAACATCCCTTCAACATTCTTTCTCGAATGTTTCCCTTGCTGTTGAAAGTCTGCAGCTTCTTCGGGCAGCATTAGAGAAAGAACGATTTGATATTTTATTTTCCATCAACTTTCTTCCAGTGGTTTCAAAGGTATGTAATATTTATCATATCCCTTACATTTGCTGGGTGATGGATTCCCCTTGTCTTACCCTGTATTCGGATTCCATCCGGAATTCCTGCAATCATATTTTTATCTTTGATTATGCTTTATATGAATCCGTTGCGGCATATAATCCAAATGGTATTCATTACCTTCCACTAGCCACCTGTACCGATATATGGGATGAGATTTCCGTATCAGAGAAGGATTATGAACAATATGGCTGTGATGTATCCTTTATCGGTTCTTTGTATAACCAGTCCAGTCCATATAATTCAGTGGAGGGCCTGTCTCCCTATACCAAAGGCTACTTAGATGGATTGATTGATGCCCAGCTTCATACATATGGTTATCACTTTTTACAGGAGTGCCTGACACCGGAAATTGTACAGGAATTCAAAACCTGCGCAGACTGGCAATGGTATCCGGACTACCGGATGGATGATATTGGTGTCATAGAAAGTTCTTACCTGAGCAAACGCTGCGCAGAGTTGGAACGCTGCCAAATCGCAGAATGTCTTTCTTCTACGTTTAACTTTCATCTTTACACAAACAGTGATGTCAGCAAATTACATGGTGTACAGAATCTGGGAACCGTAGATTACTATGATACAATGCCTCGTATTTTCCGTTGTAGCAGCATTAACTTAAATATCACCTCCAAGTCCATTCATACCGGGCTTCCTCTCCGCATATTTGATATTCTGGGTGCTGGAGGATTCCTGCTTACCAATTATCAGGAAGAACTGCCAAATTATTTTGAAATCGGTACAGACTTAGATATTTATGAAAGCTTGGATGATTTACAGGATAAAATCAACTATTATCTAAAGAATCCGGAGCTTCGAAAGGAAATCGCCCAAAACGGCCGGGAAAAAGTCCGCCGGGAATTTACCTATCTATCTGCATTAACCAAGATGCTCACGGTCAGCCTGATGCCTCCGGATACACTTTACACAGAACATACAGAAGGGGAAAATTAACATGAATGTAATTTTTTGTAAGTGGACCAGCATCTGCGAAGATGCTATTGATACTGCGTTAGTACAATTAAATTGTAACATTACCCGTATTACTCAATTGTTAGATAGTGTGGATTACGATACGAATTATATGAATACACTCTCTCAGACCTTAAGCAGCACATCTGCCAATTGTGTACTGTCTGTAAATTTTATTCCAATTATCGCCCGGGTCTGTAATGTATATAAGATTCCTTATATCTGCCTGATTGTAGACAGTCCATGCTTTCAGTTATACTCTGAAACCATTCGGCTTCCCTATAACCGGATTTTTATCTTTGACCGGGATTTATATCAGAAGTTCCATGCAGAAAACCCATCCTGTATTTTCCATATTCCTCTGGCTTCTAATGTAACCTTTTGGGATTCCGTCCTGGTGGGAAGCAAGGAACATGCCGCCTATGACTGTGACATCTCCTTTATTGGCTCTTTATATAGCGAAAAATGTAAATATAATCAAATTGAACAGAAGCTGCCACCCCGGATTCGAGGTTATGTTGATGGATTAATAGAAGCGCAGCTTCACATATCCGGTAATAATCTTCTACGGGAAAGTATCACCGCGGAATTTGCCGAAGAATTCAAAACATACGCAGACTGGATTCCTTTAGAGCAGGATTACCAGGAGGATACGATTGGAATTGTTGCTGATACCTATATCGGCTATAAATGTACAGAGCAAGACCGTATCCGTACCCTAAATGCTTTGGCCGAACATTTTTCTGTTAACCTCTATACCCTAAGCGATACCTCCGCTTTGCCAAAGGTACATAACAAAGGGCCGGCAGATTCTAGAAATATGATGCCGCAAATAATCAAATGTAGCAAAATCAATTTAAACTTTACGAATATTCCAATCAGCTCCGGACTGCCTCAGCGAATTTTTGATATTCTCGGCTGTGGAGGATTTTTAATGACAAATTTTCAGTCGGAATTACTCGACTGGTTTATTCCGGATGAAGATTTGGTAATCTACTACTCCATTCCCGACCTTATAGAGAAAACAGCCTATTACCTGGAACACGAGGAAGAGCGGACTGCCATAGCAGAAAACGGTTACCAAAAAACCGTCCGCCAGCATACCTATGCATTGCGTCTGGTACAAATGTTTGAATTGGCATTAAAAAACTGAGCCTCGTTTGTTATGCTGTCAAAAACACATACTATAAAAACGTTTTCACCGCTTCTATTGGAAGAGAAAACTGACGGGAAATCTGCTCTAAAATTTCCCTTTCGTCCAATCCAAGCCTTTGCAGCAATTGTACTGCTCCTCGGATTCCCTCTTGCCTACCTTGTTCCCGTCCTTCTTTCCGTCCTTCTTTCCGTCCTTCCTCCAGTCCTTTTGCTCGTCCTTCTTCAAGACCTTTCATCATGTAGTCCCGCTCAACAATATCCATCAACAAACACATATTCGTTTCCTCCTTCCGTTCTATCTGAAGCAAGGCTTCTCTCATAGCCCTCATTCTTTTATCGTTGCTCAACGCTACCAACATATCTAATAGCTGTTCCGGATGAATCAAAATCTGTCGGCTCTGGGTCCATTCTTCTATCAAGCCCTTTTCATCATCATAATATGCAAGATAATCTGCTATGATTCGGAAATCGGATTGATACCGCTTCCGTATTTCCTGTGGCTGGTTTACAAGAGAAATAACATGTATCCTGTAATCTCCTGTCATTTCCGTCCAGAAAATCTGTTCTTCGTTCGGAATATCCAATATATCACTTAATCTTAATGGATAATCCCACGCCTTTGTCCCAAAATATAAGATACAGGTCACTACCGGCAATAACCGCTGTTCATCATGCAGCACTTTGGCAAATGCGGATTGACCCTTCCGGTTATTCTCAGCTGTTATCCTGTGAATCTGTTTCATATAGGCTGTGTAAGCATATCCCATATCTCGAATCGGCATCACATTATTTCTATCCGTCTGGGCTTCATATCCGATATATCCAATACACCTTCCCCGTTTATATACCTTTCGGAAACAGTCCCGCACCATAGCATGATATTCCCCACCCAAACCTTTATAACCAGTTTCCGTTGGTACTTCTTCTAAATCCTCCGAATGCAGTACCTGCCTGCCTCCAAACAGATTTACATTCGCAATATCTGCAAATATATCATCCTGCTCTAAAAGCCCCTTTATCGCTATATCCTTTTTCATGGCATTCCTCCTTATCTCACAGGAATACCAAATTCTCGCTTCCTGCTTTCTTATTCACAACTTATTTTTGAATAAAAGCAAGAATTTACGATATGTACTGAATGATTAGAATTTTGATTTTCAGATTTTCCTTGCTTGTGTCGTAATTATAACATAGTTTAAATAAAAAATCAATACAAGAAAAAGTAATTTTACTATTTTTATTATTATATGATATTCTATTTTTTACAGCACCGATATGACATCCCAAAATAGGAATCAACTCAATATAAATACTCCAACTCCTTTATAATCATTAATTACTACAACAATTATCTATAGATTAGAATCGGTGCTATATGTTTCAATACTATATTCAAATACTTCTGACATAACTCATCATTTTGAATCCGTTTTCCCTGCAGGTCCTCCAGCCAGTAAGTATAATCCGCCAATTCAAATCGGCCCTCATCCGTAACCGGATATGGATTGATAAAGAAGAAGGTTTCTTCTTTTGCAAAAATCGCAGCCTGATATGAATCCTTGGGATGTATACTTTCTGTCAAAGCATATTCCCGTTCTTCAGCGCCTCCAAAAATCTTTGGTAATCTTCCATCAATCGGTACTTCCGGTTGTTTTACTTCTGCCAGCCTTCGCAGAATACAACTATAATCACAGGCAGACATAATCTCACTCACTACACCCTTGCCTTCTGCTGTCCCGCCCCGAAACATAAATGCTACATTGGAACGTTCCTTAGAAAGAAAATGCCGGTCCGCTTCAACCAAATATCCCTGTCCGTGATCAGCAAATAAGGATACTACGATTTCATCCTCCTGATAATGCTCCTCCAGATACATATACAAATATTGCAGCCAACGGTCACAATAGGTTGCCAGACGAATATATGCTGCTTTTTTATTATTGCTGTAGCTTTGTTTTGCAGAGGTTTTCCCTTTATCCTCATATGTCCGAAGCTCCAGCGGCAAATCCTTTTCAACCTCCAATGGCAGACCATCCCCATCTGCAACATCATGCAAATCTCCAATGGAAATCCAAAAATATTGATTTACATCCCGGAATGCCTCCAAGTGATTGATGGCTTCTGCAATCACCTCTTGAACCTTAAAGCCTGCCTTTTGATGCTGATACACAAAACGGTCATATCCTCTGTCATGCCCATTTGTGGGAGTAATTCTCCAGTCACCGGCTATATTGGCAGTATAATATCCATCATTTTTAAAATACTCCGCTACGGTTGGTATATCTAAAGGCATAGAGCAATCTAATACATTATGAAACAGCATATGATGTGTGGTATCCAGTCCTGTAACATAGGTTGCAATACTCGGCTGTGTCCACTCGGATGCACTATAGGCGCGATTACAAATAGTTCCTTTCTTAAAATACCGATAGGTATATGGCATTATTTTTTCAAAATCCGTGCCTTGTATTACCTGCTGCGCCATACCGTCCAGGAAAATACTCAATACCAATCGTTTCTTTTCCGGATTTCTTTTTAATGGAATTGGATTCCCATAGTAGCTTTTATTTGCAGACAAAATATATGTATTATTGGGAATACGATAATAATTAAACTGATTGGGATGATATTGCGCTACCGGATATTCCTTTTCTCCTATACGAAACATGTGCATTGTATTTTTTTTACTACAGGCAATCGGCAAAAGATACTCGATTGAATCTTCCGGATTCTCAGTGTCAATAATTCTTATCTCTTGCCCTTCCCTTACATGCAAAAACTCCCCCTTCATATGTATAACATCCATGTTAAGATTCTCTTTCTGAAAATCTTTGCTTAGAAACTGGTCTTTAAACACCCCTACAAATCTTCGTTCTCCCAAATTGGCCTGAAAATATTTTCCCACAATCTGACTGTAATTCCGGAAGGAAATATCATTAAAGCCCCAGCCCTGCATAGATAAAGCCTTTAATACATCGAACTTCTTCCGCTCTGTCTCAAATTCTTCCCAGTCAGAAAGCTGATTCATTCTCTCTACGAAATTTTCTAACATCTGGGAAGCTCTCTCTTCCAAATCCAGTTCCTTTAATTTTTCATCCTTCATATAATCATATAAAAATATGGCCCGCTGATAATTCAGATAAGCCTCCAGCCATTGTCCCATCAGTTCATAGATGTATGCCAGATTATAATACATATCACCACTAACAGGCAGACGGCGAACTCCCAGCAAAGCCAGCTCTGCTGCCGCTTCCAAATCATTATTTAATAAATGATAGCTCATTTTCATAGAAACCAGATCAATATCATCCGGTATCTCCTTCTCATATTGAGCAAGCAACTGCTTTGCCTCTTCCATATTCCCATCTGACAGACAGGTTTCGATTTTATCTTTTATTATGCTCATTTGTATTACCTCCTTGAATAGAAATGTCCATCCTATAATCCAAACTCTTTTCTAAATGCATCAATCAGCTTGTCGTTATCTCCCTCTGTACGAACTGCGATTCTCAGGAATTCCCCTCCCATCACCTTTCCGGTTAAATCCTTTAGAAGCAGGGAATGCTTTGCAAACATACGCTTCGTCAACTCTGCTGCTGTCATGCCATTTGTAATTTCCAGCATAATATAATTCGCTTGAGACGGAATAACACGAAGACCCGGTATCTTCTCCAGCTTCTGCCGGAATCGGGAGCGCTCATTTCGAAGCAGCGATAATGCTGCTTTATAATCTCCTGCATATTTCTCTGCAATCTGCATGTAGAATTCTGCGAAAGAATTAATATTCCAGATTGTAACATCCTGCTTCAGGCTTACAATTAATTCTGTATTCCCGCTCGCCAATATTCCTAATCTTAATCCTGGAATGCCATAGGATTTGGAAATACTCTTCATAACTACCAAATGTGGATTTTCTTTAAGCAGCTTCTGCTCCAGCAGAGAACTATCTTCTTCCTCTGCAAAATCTACAAAAGACTCATCCACTACAAGTACAATATTCCTCTCTTTCGTCCATCGTATCAGCTTTTTCAGCTCTGCTTTGCAGATATAATTTCCGGAAGGGTTATCCGGATTAATCAGAATTAAATTATTTATCTCTTTTTCTCCAAAAAATCCCATTAAATCCGACACATTATAACAAAAGTCTTTTGTTTGTGGTATAAATTCCACTATGTTTTCTCTATTATAACGATTCGGATACTCCTCAAAGGTTGGTCTTACAAACCCGGTCTTTCCTCTCAGCCGCAGCATCAGGGAACGAATCAGTTCTGCCGCTCCATTGCCAACAAGAATATTTTCTTGTGAAACTCCAAAATTCCGGGAAGCAAGCAGCGTATTTATCTGCATACCAGACGGATATTGTGTTAACAGAATATCCAGATTCGCTTTCAATTCATCTATCAGCTTTTGAGGCGGAAAGTATGGATTTACCAGATAGCAAAAGTCAATCAATTTTGGATACCTCCAGTAGCCCCCATAGCGCTTCTGAAGCATCGAAACCCGTTGACCTTCATCCGAACAAAACATAGATTCCGCTATATCCAAATCCTGGATATCATCTATCTCATACCATGCCTGACCACTTAATCGCTTTGCTGAAATCCCCGGCTCATCTAACATGGTAATAACCCGAAGTACCTGTTCATAATATTCATTATTTCCTAGCGCATGACAATATGCTTCCAAAAACGGAACATAGTGAGTCTCGGAAAATTTTCTGCTAAATTTATATACATTAACCGTTTTATAATAATCCTTTATCTCTTCAAATCGAAAACTCTTTCCCGGTATAAAAGCTACAATCGAATCATCCTCCCCCAGCTTTACACATGTGCCGTTCATCCAGCTTTCATACTTATCTACCAGTGCTAATGTATCTCTTTTATCATTCATAAGTTCTTCCAAAACTGCATCTTCAAAAATCAAATCAGACTCTAATAAAAGCGTATCCTTTTCTAAAAGATAATCCTTTGCCAGATACAGGGAATAGATATTATTGGTCTTATCATAAATCTTATTTTCCACATAAATAATCGGCGTTTTTGTAGGAAGCTCCTGAATATATTCCTTTAGTATCTTCTGCTTATAACCGACAACAATTACAATCCGTTCCAATGCCAAAGCATCCAATTGACGAAGCATACGTTCAATCAGAGTCTCTCCATTCACACGAATCATACACTTTGTATTATGCTCGGTTAATTCTTTTAATCGTTTTCCCATTCCTGCCGCTAAAATGATTGCCTGCATTGTTCCACTCCTCATTCGTATAAGCTGCTACTATCTCATTTTCTATTAAATGTAAACTTAACTATATTTTATCCCATCTAACTTGATAAAACAATATAAACCTATCATCCATTCAGCTTACATTTATATCACCATAGCATCCCTTATTAATGTTTTATTCATTTACTTATAATACCTGTATGCTTTTTGAAAAAGAATATATGCTATGTTAAATGGAGGGAGTCAAAAGATGTCATCAATACTATCAAAAAGTACAAATTGCAAAGAAAGGATTCGAAATATCAGAAACCAGCTCGGATTCACGCAGGAGGTCATGGCAGAACGCCTGGATATATCTTATTCTGCCTACAAAAAACTAGAAAGCGGCGAAAACTTTCCATCCATGGATACTCTGTATAAATACAAAAAGCAGTTTCATATATCTGCTGATTATTTATTGTTTGGGGAATTGCATTCTCCTGAAGATACCTGGGAACAGTTCTTGAATTCCTCTACCAAAGACCAAATGGAATTATACTATCGCATTCTTTATTATGTTTCACATTTCCCAAAGATAAATGTTTTGACGGAACAGGAAGAGAAGGAAATTACGAATTATCTGAAGGAGATTTTTCCGTCTGAAAAAGAGACATGATGGGTATCAGAATAAAAGAGCCAAGAACATCAGTTTTACTAATGATTTTGGCTCTTTCATCATAAAAATTATTATTTATTCATCTCCTTTTGTATCAAAAACCAAGTCCCATCATCCATAGGGAAATTATTATCTCTATGGTATATAAATCCATAATCTACTAATATACAATCCGGAAACATATCCAGAAATTCTCCAGCAAAATCTCTTTTAAATAAACGTTGTTCATATCCGCGATAATTTACTTCAACAGGAGTCGGATTATAGTATTCCGATATCAAAATATATTTTTTAGATGTGTGATATAATTTTTGATAAACGTTTTTTAATTCATCTGGATTAATATGAATTAATACGCCTGTAGTAAAAGTCAAATCATAAATATCAGTAATATCTACATTCAATATAGAATCGTGATATATTTTTACATCTAAATCAGCATCCTCTTTCATAATCTGTACAGCAGTGTCATTAATTTCTATTGCACCAATCCCCATATTAGGAAATAGGGTCTTTATTGCTTTAAGATTAAATCCAATATTAGAACCAAACTCCAAACAGCTTTTTACACCATTTGTTTTAGACAAGACCATACTCCAAAAATGAATTTTATTACACAAATAACTGTTTTCCGCATTTCTGTTAATATACTCTGTTCCAAATTCACCTTTCCAAAATTTTTCCTGATCTGTTTTATAATTGTTTTCCATTAAATTATTCTCCTCTCATAAAATAATAACTATTTATAATTTATCACAAATTTTCAGATACAACAACTACCTGTCACCTGCGTTTTCCTCCTCCTTTCCATTTAATAACTTATACTTCATTTCCGCAAGTTTCCAATCAACTTCATTATCTATATCTTGCACCTGAAGTTCCGATATAATGATTGGTAAAAAATCATCTTCAATAATAGCTCTCTTTTGAATAAGTTTATCAACATTGTAAACATAAAACTGACCTGCATCATGATATAATTTATCCAAATCCTGTGATCTGGTTTGAACATATTGCGGATACTTAAACACTGCATAGCCATCGGGTTCAATTATAAAACATCGTTGTGGTGGATATGAAAATTGTACTACCGGAAATACCATTGCAGGATTATTCTTTTTCATTTTTTCCATTGCTTCTATTAATATCTCTGAAGTAATAAATGGTGCTGTTGGATATAAACAACATGCATAATCATATACATAACCCATTTCTCGATATCGCTCTACCACCTCAAGCATCACCGCATCCGTCGTAGCAAAATCTCCTGAATTAATTTCTGACCTCATAAACGGTATAGATGCCCCATAAGTACGAGCAATTTCAGCAATCTCCTCACTATCAGTTGATACCATTACTTCATCAAATAAATTACTGTCAAGTGCAGATTTTATAGAATAAGAAATAATGGGCTTGCCGCAAAATGACCTAATATTCTTTTTGGGAATTCTTTTGCTCCCTCCTCGTGCAACAACAACCGCTAATGCCTTCATCTCAAACCCTCCATACAAGTTAATCTTATTAATACTGTATTTTACAAAATCTTAATCTTTCCTCCAGAGTTTTTCTATTTCTTCTGCAACTCTTTTTGTGCCATTTCCATCTACCAAAGCTTTCATTCTTTGCCCCATTATGTACCTTGCTTGGGTGTTTTTCTTTAAATATGTAATGTAAAAAAATATTTTTTTTATACATTGCTCCTTTTGAAACCGCAAATCTCCTGCATATAACATAATATCATCTCTTGAAAAACAAAGACCATCATACTGTTGATTATCCACCATACAAAAAAATACTGTCGGTAATCCTACTGCACAACACTCATACAAAGTTGTTCCTGCTGCTGATACGGCAATATCGCACATCTGCATAAGACTCGCCATATCTTTTACATTTTGATGGACATAAATATTGGAATTCCTTTTCTCAAAATCTCTTAAAACATCTATTTGTGGGTGATAGGCTCCGGCTACTATATGATAAATATCTTTACTGATCAACCCATTTTCATCTCCATACCTTAAAATATCACTAAGTATATGAAATGGATCTCCACCTCCACACATTAACAGAATTTCCAATGAATTCTGTCCTTTTTCTTCCTTCACATCTATACATTCCTGATTTTGAAACTGTTCTCGTAATGGAGTATAATCCATACCAAGCAAAAGCTTCGTAGCTTTTCCACTATAAGCAAAATCATAATTAAACAATTTATAATAAATGGTGTAATTAATAAGCATATCAACATCATATACACCCGCAAACAAATCATCCATGTATATTAATTTTGCATACTCTTTTAACTTTAAAAAATATCCATTATCGACTGCATAGGAATCAACTAATAATACCGGTTTCTCTAATTCCATATTGCTTGCTAAAATTGCCCTTAACACCTCTATTTCTTTTTCTGAACCTAAGTGTCTCCAATCTGTATGCAAAATCTGATAGGAAAATTCTGTATCTCTCAACAAACGTATAGATTTCTCATCAGAAAGCAGAAATTGAACCTTCATACCACGACTTGCCAATTCCTTTGCAATAGAAATACAGCGCATGATATGACCAGTAGCAATTATTTCATTTGCATCCGTTCTAATGTATATCATTTTTCTTCCTACTCACATTATTTTCAAAAGCATATTTAAAACCATGTTCTTTCAAATCATAAATAAATGATTCCCTATTATCCGGCACATTTACATTAGGATTCCACTCCTCCCTTGCAAACATAGCTTCCTCCAGACTCACCTCAAATAAATGATTATCCCGTTGGATTTTTTTTATAATTTTCAATCCCTTTTCTGAATTAATAAGAACAATCGTTATACCACGATCATCATCCATATTAACTCGGATACGATTGATATTCCATGCGTCTCCAATTGAAAAATCTGCATTTTTCTTTTCACCTTTAAATTTACAATGATAACACGTTTCATTTAAATTAACTGTATTTGAAAAGGCTGCCATATAGGGGTCTAATCTACTACGAGAAGAAAAATAGTAGTCATCTTTTAAATATTGAAAACGTAATCCTGTCTGCCACCAGCCCTGCCCTTTATAACGAAATTGCACATAACGAATCTCTTCATTACCATGATAATCTTTTAAATAACTTTTCCATGAATACTGTGATGGAATACCTGCACAAAAAAGCTCTACAGTTGTAAGATTGTCATATTCTTTTCCTAAAAAAGAATAAAGCCCTCCTATCTGGCAAGGCGTACCGGAAAACAACACCCATCTCCCCTGTTCTAAGAATTCTTTTGCTTGCTTATAAGAATCGCCCATCTCACTTTGAACATATTTACTCCCCATTAATCGGAAGATATCCTCTTTTTGTTCTACATATCCATGTCTTACCAGAAAATCCTCAGTAAGATATGCCCCGAACACCACCCCATTATCCTCTAAGACAACATCACTTAATGCTTTAAAAAAACCACCGGAACTGCTAAGATTCCGATAATATTCCTGACAATGAATAAATAAATATGCCTGTTGCATTTCTTTATCAGGCTGATAAGCTTCCTGCATCGGACAGACTTTTTTGCAGGCATCACAGTGGATGCATTTGGTTTCATCAATAAATGGAACAAAATATCCCTCTTCATTATACATCATCTCAATACAGTCGACCGGACAGATATTTTTACATGCTGAACATCCTACACATTCTTCACAAATCATAGTTAATTCCCCTTTATACAGTCATAAATATTACCTTTCGCTTCCGCCTGTAAAACCTGCATTTTTTCATTTATGATTTCATAATCCAAAGGGGATTTCAGTGCATCATCAATCTCCTTTTCATTATGAACAATCCTATCCAGCAATCCAAATTCCCTTAACAAGCCTGTCTTACGAAAATTCGGCATAGAGTCATTGAAGGTCAAAAAATTTTTATTATATATAATAGAAAATATTGTTCCATGAAATGTCTGTGATAAAACTAATTTTGCATCACGGATAACCTGAAGAAACTCTAGTGGTCCTATATCTACACGATTTATAATCCAAGCCTCTTCTCTGGGAATAACTCCTCCAATTAAAAGCACTGGTAAATCAAAGCGTTTAGATAATGCTTCCAAAATCGGCATCATCATATCTAACTGCTCATCTAGTGTTGCATAACAAGCAATGTAATCATGCCTATAAATTGTCTCTTCTCCTATCATATTATTATAGTCATTCTGCGTATAAAGAAGTGTCGGGTCCGACATCCAGCCAATATCATTTCTGCCAGTAACATTTTTTATTCTTTCTGCCCCAACTTTTTCCCGTACCCAGATTTTTTTATATGCCTGCAATTCATCATAATAAGCAGAAAGTCTCTCCTCCATACACCTTCCCACACTCGGTGCAAACGCATATTTATATTTTGAATTAGTAAATCCTAAAAAATATGCCCTGGATGCAATTCGAAAATTTGCATTCCATATTTGATCACTTCCCGAAACATAAATATCATATATTGGAGGATTTTTCTCGATTTCCTCATCAGAATGATATGCAGTTGCTCCTAAGCGATAATATTGTTTCATAAAATCTGAGAACTTTTTATTTCTATTCTCAATATCTACTGCATATTTTTCTGCCAATTCTCCTTCAATTCTAAATGCCCTTTTATTGTCTAAAGAATTCGGTATGAAATCAATAATCTCACAGTCCACGCCATCCATTGTATTCAAAAAATGATTCAAAGCGTACGATTGTAACATAGAGCCACAATTATATAAGCTATGAAGCGTAATCATTCCAACTCGCTTATTATCACTCATTATTTTCTCACCTCTGTTGAATTATTTCTTTTTTTCTCCTGTAAGAAAAAAATTACAATCTCTGTATGCACCATTTTCATGTGATAATATATAATCATCTATCGTCACATTTTCAAACATCGAAAAAAGGTCTGCGAATTCTTCTCGGAAAAAAAAGTGCATAGCCATCCCTCTCTCACTGCTTGCCCCTCTCTCGGCAGATGATTCTGTAACATAAACTGTGTGATGTTCTTCCGTTTTCTCCCCGGAAAGATATCTGTAATCTTCTAATGAACGAACTGTAACAAAACATTTTCCTCCGGGTTTCAGTATACGATAAAATTCCTTTACACTCTCAACAATCTTCTGATAAGAAAGGTAATAAAGCACACCATAACTAATCAACCCGTCAAAAAAATCGTCATCAAATGGAATGTTATCTACCCCTCCCTCTAATACATTCAAAGCGTATTCTTCATAACCTTTTTCCATCAACATAGATTTTGTATATTCCACACCTGATGTAGAAAAATCTAAACCATATGGTTCCACTCCTACATCAGCCATAAATATAACATGTCTCCCTGCTCCGCATCCTGCGTCAAGAATGCGTGGTTTCTTCTCACATTGAAAGTTATGTAACACATACTGTATCACCGGTTCAGATGGATATTTCGGTCGATATCTTTTTTGATTATGGTGCTTTATCCATATTTCTTGATTTTCCACATACCGTTCATTCAGTCCCATTAACAGCCTCCTATCCTTCCCAAATTACATCTTCAATACCTTGGGTCGTTTTTATTTTTATTTTTACCGTGTTTTTTATATCTTCAATTTTATTATAAAAGTCTTCATCATCTTTCGCTAATATATGAATAAATTTTCCTTCAATCTTATCTGCAAATGGGCTTGTACGCATACCAACACAGATGTTCTCACAATTATGACTATATGCATAGGGCTTATGAAGCGCTGCATCCAATCCTTCTACAGAAACGACTTCTCCAACCGGCAAAAACATGGATACATATCCACAAGATAAATCTCTGTATTCTATCTTTGGAACTTCCTGAACCTCGCCCATACAGGCTTTTAAAAGAAACTCCTCTGAACTAAAATCTGTCATCATTGGTACAGTACAAGAAGAAATATATCTTCCTCCTCCTCTTGCCGCTGTTTCCATCAGCCAGACGCCCCGCTCATTTATCTTTACCTCTGTATGTGTTCTCCCACACTGTAATCCGAAGCCTTCAACTACTTGCTTAACCAATGCATTCGCATCCTCGTATTGCTTTCTATTGATATTTGCCGGATATTTTCCAATGTACTCTGAGAACACCCCATCTACCATACATTTTTGATATTCTCCACATACCAATGTCTGATAGGTATTATTCACAGTCACCCCATCAATCATCAGTTCTTTGCCATCAATAAAATCTTCAATGATAACGCCTCCTGATTTAGATGCCTCTTTGGAATAATCAAAATGCTCAAAAATATCTTTTCTTTTCCTGATTTGAACGACACCTCTGCTTCCAGCACTGTCAATCGGTTTCATAATAGCATTACCATCTAGTGTTCCAAAAAATTCTGCCGCGTCTTCTGCATTTTCAGCCAGATGAAAACGTATTGTATCAATACCAATCTCCTTACATTTTTTTCGCTGTAAATATTTATTAGTAAAAAGTTCTGCCTGCTTTATGCCAATACCCGGCAAATTCAATTTTTCTCCTACATATGCTACTGTCCGAATCGGAGTTTCCGCTTGATCAGTTGTAATTCCATCTATTCCCAACTCCTTTGCTGCGGACAAAACAGCTTCTTTGTCTGTAAGATTTATGTATATCTTTTCGTCTGCATATGCAAACCCAGGTTCTTCTCTAACGGGAGACACAACAATAGTCTCATATCCTAACTCTTTTGATTTTCTAATTAATGGCAAAAGGAAATTATTCGCTCCTAATATCATAACTCTCTTTTTTTTCACAACATCACCCATTCTTAAACAAATCTTCTCGTCTGAAATTAAAGGTTACCATTTTATAACTATATCCATACTCACCACTCAATATCTCCCATTGACAATGGTGTTGCATATTTAATATCTCTTGTCACCCTTTTTCCTATTATTTTATCTAGGTACTTTGTATGCAAACCTATTCCGGGTCTTACAGACCTTACATTCTCCCTTGTAATAATATCACCTTTTTTTACATCTGTTGCCACAAATAAAGATCTGCTAAAATATCTTTCTTTTTCTTGAATTTTAGTCATTGTATAATCAACTCTGCCCAATGCCTTTTCTACATTTCTAATACGGTTAACCATGAGTGCCATCTCTTCCGCTTCCATAGAAAACTCAGAATCAACACCGCCTTCGCTCCGCCTAATTGTGAAATGCTTTTCTATTACATTTGCGCCTAGAGCTGTTGCTGCAATCGCAACTTCATCTCCCAATGAATGATCAGAAATTCCTGTGCAACAATTAAATGTTTCTTTCATATTTTGTATTAATCTTAAATTCATCTCTTCGTATGGTGCAGGATAAGCAGATGTGCACTTTAACAAAATAATCTGGTCGTTATTTTCCTCTTTGCACGTTTTGATTGCCAATTCAATATCGCTGATAGCAGCTATGCCAGTAGACATAATTATTGGCTTCCCGGTTTGAGCAACCTTTCTAATCAATCCGATATCATTAATCTCAAATGAAGCAATTTTGTATGCCGGAACTTCCATCTCCTCCAAGAAATCAACTGCAGTTTCATCGAAAGGAGATGAAAACAAAATAAGTCCTAACTCATCTGCCAATGACTTAAGCTTAGGCTGCCACTCCCACGGAGTATATGCCTGCTTATATAATTCATATAATGATTGTCCTTCCCATAATCCACCTTCTTCTGTATTAAAATAAGGTTCAGAAGAATCAAGGGTTATCGTATCTGCTGTATATGTTTGCAATTTAATGGCATCTACACCACTTTCTTTTGCTGCATAAATAATAGCCTCCGCCCTAGCGTAATCTAGATTGTGATTTCCTGACATCTCTGCAATTACAAATGTGGGATGACCATCTCCAATCACTTTATTTCCGATTTTTATTTCTTTTCTCATAATACTTATTTTCTCCTCTATATTTAGGAATTGGATATGATTCTTTTCAATGTCTTTATGACATACGCTTGCTCTTCATCATATAACGAGTAGTACAACGGTATACTAATCGAATCATTTTTTCTTTATAGGTAGCATCAATTGCATGTGTATATCCCTCTATTACAAACAGGTTGTACTCTTTCACAATCATATTCATTTCACAAAACTGACCTGTATAATAAATTGCAATAATCGCTTATATATGCTTCAACGCTTCTGCTAACTCTTCTATTTTCAACCACTCTGTATTAGTTCCCGAACTGTATTCAAATCCTTCCTCCACCTTTATTCCTCCCGGTAAAACATCCTTCTCTAAATTAGCCCAGTCATAGTGCGGATAAATAATATAATGCTTATCATATTCATAAGTCGTATACGAATCATCTTTTGTTACCATTACTTCATGCAGTTTTTCACCTTCACGGATGCCAAACTCATTAATTTCACAATTCGGCAACATCGCCTTCGCCAAATCACCAATATGAAAGGATGGTATTTTTGAGATGTATGTCTCTCCGCCCTTTGATTCCTCCAGCGCCTTAAAGACCAACTCCACCCCTTGTTCTAAGGTAATCCAGAATCTTGTCATACGCATATCTGTTACACCAAGTGTATTTCCACCATGGTTAATGATATTTTTCCAAATTGGAATAACAGAGCCTCTGCTCCCTGCTACATTTCCATAACGCACCACAGAGAAAATCGTCTTATAATTCTCTCCTCGATATGCATTAGCAGCAATAAATAACTTATCTGAAACCAGCTTAGTACCACCATATAAATTAATTGGATTCACTGCTTTATCCGTAGATAAGGCAACTACTTTCTTTACCCCACAATCCAACGCAGCATCAATTACATTCTGCGCTCCATGAATATTGGTCTTAATTGCTTCAAAAGGATTATATTCACAGGTTGGCACCTGTTTCATTGCCGCCGCATGAATCACATAATCAACACCTGTAAAGGCACGATATAAGCGTTCCTTATCTCGAACATCACCTATAAAAAACCGAACTCTGGACATGTCCACCTTATCCATATAATCCACTTTCATAACACTTTGCTTATACTCATCTCTGGAGTAAATGATTACTTTTTTAGGATTATATCTTGCAAATATCATCTCTAAAAATTTTTTTCCAAAAGATCCGGTTCCACCGGTAATCAGAATCGTCTTATTATTCAGCATCTTAATCCGCTCCTCCCTATATTCATTCTTTTATCTTTTCTTAAAACGCTCTTGCAGCGCTGGAATATGAGAAGTAGTTAATGGGACATATTCTTTTCCTAACGCTTCTCCATATTTTAATAATTCTTCGAAATAACCATAATGATCTAGCACAAGACTTTGTTCCGTTGTATATTTCATACCATCACAATGATCCCATTCAAAAGAATTTCCAACCATCTTAACACCATCGCAACCGGATACATATATTTTCTGTGCCAATGCGGAAGCAATTGGTATTGCGTATTTCGTTATGACATTATGTGCCTTACTACAGACGGAAAGCAACTCCGAATCTGGAAATCGAATCTCGGTTGCCGACTCATCCATTCCAATTAGTATAGATTCTATTCCATGATATCTCTTCGCCAGTAATGGCATCCACCATTTATGAACGATTAAAAATCCTTTGTGGTTTATCATCCAATTCACAACCAAGTCTAATTGAGCCTTATATTCTCTTGTCACATAAAAAACATCTGCTAATAAATATAAATTGGGGTTACTCTGTTCCATCGCACATTCATTAAATATGCAGCCACTACATACAATTCGGATATCACACTTATGAGTTAATTGTCTGCATTTCTCACTCCCTTCCTCAAAAGAAGGTCCTGCCCCAAAAACAAAAGCTCTCGTTTCTGAGTTACACATGGCTTCTATCTTTCTATAATTTTGTTTTGATACCATATCCCAATCTTTCTCAGATATCTTATAATTCAATCTGGTTAATATCTTGGCGTGAACATTCCTGTAAAATGATGAATCAATACAGAATTTATTTGCAAATAAATTGATAAATGTATCTGTCAAAAACTCTTTATTCCAAATTAGAACCAAATCATAATCTTCTATTTCTATATTTTCAATATAACAAAAATAGGTAGGCAAGAAATCAGCAATTTTATCTTTTATTTCAGGTAAACAATGATACTCTACAACAATATCCTTTTCGTGTAATTCCGGTACATACCATTCAAATTCCTCAACCATTTTCTGTAATTGTTCCGCATCAGAAAAAAAAGGATATAATAAATTTTTTTTAATAGGCAATAAAAAGGCATCAAAGGCATCCACAGAATACTGCTCGCACTTAATAATATTCTTGTTAGAAATCCCCTGCCTTAACAATTCCCCTTCCATACTATCTGCACTGGAGAACGTTGCCAGAATATATTTATATGAATTTTTATCAATTATATTTAATTCACTGGGAAGTAATACCTTTCTCCCATATAAAAAATCCTGTTTTCTTACAGATTCAATAAAATAGTAAATGACATCATCATTTATAATCTTAACCAGCTGTTCATAATAATTTTTTGCTACATCACCAGTTCCATAAATAATATATTTCTGCTCTTTATCAAATTGAATATCAGGAAGTGGATAATTCATCTTACTCTTACCTCTTTCACTTTCATAAAATATATCGGAATGTTTCATAACATAGTTAATTCTATGGCGTCAGCTTCCTGCCATCCCCTTTACCATCTCCACCATTCTTGGTGAGGATAATTCTTCCGGGGCATCAAACATCCGGTTTCGCAGAGCCGTCCGCTCTGCATGATATCTCCTGGTATATTCCTCATCCGGATGACAGGCATTCTGAATAGACTGCATCAATGCGTCCATAGTTTCCACCTTCTCCCCCGGCGTCGCCTCGTCATAGCTCCAGTAAAGCTCCCGGGAAGCCTTTTCATATTCCGCCCGGTCATAGTCAAAGAACAGAATTGGTTTATCCACCAGCAAAAAATCAAAATATATAGATGAATAATCCGTAATCAATACATCGGAATCCTTCAACACCACATAAGGGTCCGAATCCGAATCCAGCATTAAAATATTATCATACTGAATGGCAGCAAACTCCCCCTTATGCTTCGAAAACGGATGCTGCTTGATGCAAAACAGAATATGCTCCCCGGATAAGAATTCTGCAAAGGCATTCAAATCCATAATCTCAAAGAACTGGCTCTGGCTATCCCGGTAAGTCGGCATATAATAAGCAATCTTTCCATCGGAATATTGCTTTAAAAATGCATGCACTTTATCCAGCTCTTCCTGCTCTCTGGGAAGAAGAACATTGGGAATCGCATCGGATATCAGATAATCATTGCGTGGATATCCGCACACAAAAACATTCTTTGAATTCCGGAATGCAGATTCAAACAAGGGTTTTAAATATTCCGATGTTGCAAGAATGTGGTCCGAGGGCTTCTCGCTGGAAATATTTCTGGGCTGACATTTCCACTTTTCCCATCCGTTCTTCGGATGTCGAAATTTGTCCATGCTATTATCCGCCTGGATTTTCTTCAAGGGAATGCCATGCCACATATCTACCTTTACAGCGCCGCCGCTTTGGGAGAAATTGATATCCTTGGAATAATGATCATACAGATATACCTTTCCAATCAGGGCATACCAGATTCCCTTACCAGAATGATAATAATAAGCTTCCAGGCCTGCATCTGTCAAATGCTGTACAATAGCTTTATCCTTACTAATCCAGATTGGACGAATATTCAATTCTTCTTTGTGTTGATTACAATATTGATACAGATATCTTGGATTGTCAGAAAAACGATTTCCCAAGGTACTGCCAAACAACCAGATTCTTTTATTTCTAGGCATCAGGTAAGAAAGCCAGTAAAGCGGAAGTACCAACAGCTGGCTCCAGTATTTGATTCGTTCTATCAGCTTCTGCATCCCGTTTCCCCTTATATCCTTTGTTTTATCGTCTTATTTATTATAATTCTGCAATAGGAGTTCCGCAATCTCTCTTATCACACCTGCACCGCCTCTTGCCTGTGTTACATAGTCTGCCAACTCCCGCGCCTCTGGAATGGCATCCGCCGGACAGCAGGAAATTCCCGCTTTTTTCAAAACCGCCAAATCATTCCGATCATCTCCAATATATAACACATTCTTCCAATCCAACTGCAGCTTTCGGCAAAGCTTATCAATCACTTCAACCTTATCCGAACACCCTTGCTCTATGATATCCAGCTTTAGCTTTTCTGCCCTCCGCTGATTCAACGCCCGGTCTTCACTGGTCACAATACCAACCAGAATGCCCTGCTCCCGTAACAACTGAAATCCCATACCATCTCTGGTATTGAATTTCTTCATCTCATCTCCCTGTTCTGAATAATACATACCTCCATCCGTCAAACAGCCGTCACAGTCGGTCAGAAATAACCGAATCTCCGATAATCCTAATAAAGGGGCATGAATTCCCTTCTTCTTCATCAAAGCCTCAATAGTAATCCAATCACTAGGCTCATCGATTTCCAAAAAAGTATCTTCACTCATTTCCACAGCTCTTATATTCCCGGACAAACGATTGCCGCTTTGGAGCAAATTCTCACGGGAAGTAATATAAAAAGCCCCGTTTTCCACCAAATCTCCGGTAAAATCCTGTCTTCTTGGCCGATGGTATACATCATAATTTATGGTTTCCACATTCCCGGCAGAATTCCATTGCCACCGAAACCTCTTTTGTGGAACTACAGAAAGCACACTATCGACTCCTTCTTCCCCATAAGCTTCAAAGCCCCGGTCCAAATCCATACCGGAAAGCAATGGAGATGTAGCCTGAATCAGTGTAATCGTATCAAACTCATACTCCTCTGCGAATTCCAACATAGCAAACTCTGTAGATGCAATATCAGAAGCGGATTCCGCCGATCTTCCGATAACTGTAACCTTAGAAAACAATCCGCTTTCTCCACTGTTCTGAAACCCTTCTACTGCCTGCTTTATTTCCTCACTATCCGTCGCAACATATACCTGTTCTAAATATTTGCATTCACAGGCTGCACGAATCACCCAATATACCAGCGGACGTCCATTCAACCTCTTGATATTTTTCAGCGGAATGGATTTGCTGCCACCCCGTACCGGAATAAATGCTACATTCATAATTAATGTCCTCTCAGTTTAGTCCGGGCTGCTGCCTCACCATCATAAATCTGCTTCTTACCATCACCAATTGCCTGTACAATACTACTGATTCGCTTTTGAAGCATATCCATGGCATGTACCTCCAGACTGGCTTTCTGATCTGTCCCCCACATATCATGGGATAAGGTAATATGCCGTTCAATTACTTTTGCTCCCAAGGCTGCCGCCACTACTGTCGGTTCCAGATTCATCTCATGTCCACTATAACCAACCAGGCAGTCATACCGTTCTTCCAGGGTTTTCATAACACTTAGGTTTAATTCTGCATTATCCGCCGGATAGCTGGAATTCGTATGCAATAAAATATAATCGCCATTACCATATTTCTCTAACATTTCCACTGTCCGGTCTATTTCCTCCAATGTACTCATACCCGTTGAAATAATGATTGGCTTTCCTGACTTGCAGGCTTCTTTCAAAATATCCTCATTATCATTCGTCGCAGACGCAATCTTAATAAATGGGATATCATACTGTAGCAAGAATTCTAAGCTCGGCATATCCCATGGAGACGCACTCCATGCAATTGGCTTCTGCTTACAGTAATCATCAATCGTATCGTATTCCGGCTTTTCAAATTCAATGTGTTTCTTATAATCCAAATAGGTAAGCCTGCCCCATGGCGTGTCCCGCATAACATTCTTTTGTGCCTCTGGAACCGCAATATCCGGACAGCGCTTCTGAAACTTTACTGCATCCCAGCTGGTTGCATTCGCCGCATCAATTAACTTCTTTGCAATCTGCATATCTCCATTATGGTTAATGCCAATTTCAGCAATTAAGTATGGTATTGATTGTGCATTAATAATCCGATTTCCTAATTTAATTTCCTTGTTTGCCATAACCCTTCTCCTTTCGTCTCTCCATTTCCCCATACCAAATCTGTCAGGTATTCACGCCTATGCATCCATTATATCATGTCTCCGGTCATATTTCATCCTATTTTCTAGCTGCATCTTCATATAAAAATTGCTTTAATGTCATCGGTACAAATCCTTTTTTTACAATTCCGCCTTCGGTTGCATCTACAACCTTCATAGTCGCATCTGATTCCCGAATCCGCTCTTCCATCCAGTTCCGAAAACGCAAAAATGTCTGGCTCGTGTTCAATTCCTTTCCATCCCATGCCTTTTCCTTCTGATATTCATACCCTCGGAAAACCGCACGTTTTGTACCAGATGCATGCATCTGCGTGCCATAATAAGCCAAATCCAACCCAACAAATGCAATTGCCGCTGCTTCTAAACGAATAGCAATGTCTAACGCCAAGGTTGCCACAGAACCACCACTGGAATAACAAGTGCATCCATTCTCTTTTGCATAATCTGCCGCCATTTTATGCCCTTGTTGACAGACCAGATAGGTCCTTCCCTGATAGTATCGGCTAATTCTCCGGTCTGCAGTTGCCAAAAGCAGAACTGGAACCTCCAGCCCCTCAATTCCCTCCACTTGGTGATATACCCACAAATCAGAAATTACCACATAGTCTATCGGAATCTTTTTTTTAACTAGTAACTTATATACTGTGCCAACTGCAAAGACCACAACATCATCGGGCCTTTCTCTTAACTGCTCTATATTTTTATCTAAGGATGGACCGCCTGCCACAATGATAACCCGTTTCCCCTTTATGCGAGTCCGAATTTCATCTACATAAAAGCTACAGTTTTGAAGATTTTCCCGAATATTCTGATAGAAATAGATTTCTGCATCTGCAATAGCAGCCTTACGGTCTGCAATCTGATTCATCAACCTGCGCAATCTCTGCTCCTTCACATGCGCAATTGCCGGGCGATATAACAGCATCTCACGTTCGGCAGATATTAATGCACCAATTTCCTGATATTCCGGGTCCCAGACAAGTGTAATCTTCTCCAACACACTCCGCCAGTCACCATACTGTAAAGAATAATAAAGAATTCCAATATCCGGCTCAACAACAACCAAATCCATATCGGAATACAGATTCAACAGCTCTCTCACATGATATCCCATTCCCCAGCCAAGGAGTGTATATTTCTCTTTCTCTAATTGATAATTTCTCTCTGCCCATATCCTTGCCTCTTCTAACGGGTTTCGGTTGCTATGAAGATACCGGCGCTTCCCTTCTTCCTCCAATGCTATGGTAAAAAAACCTGTTGAAGTCGATTCTATAAAATATTGTTCCGCTTGTCCCTGTATAGCACCCTTCTCAAACTTATCTAATATTTGTACCAGTTCCGGATTTTTAACCCTTAGTACCTCCCGATTTCCTTCCCACCAGGAACTCTCTGTCAAAGATATATCCAATGCACTTATGATTACCTGTATATCCTGTAATGCAGGAATGAGTTGAAGCTCATAGAAATCCCCCAGCAGAATGTAATCCTCCTGTAGCTGCGCCTGCTCTAAACTGGATAATATAGATACCAGATAGTCTTCTCCCCATGCCAAACCACACTCTGTCAACAGCACCATCTGGTTTAACACTTCCGACAAATTCTGTTGCAGTTCTCTTGCAACAGCCGGAATCTGCTTATTTAACTGTGGCACATTCTGCTGTCTTGCCAATCGTACAAGTCTCGCTAACCTGTCAATCATTTCTGCATTTTTCCAGTACAAATTCCGTAATTCCTGTTCATTCATAGGTTTTCCCTCATATCATACATTATATTTAAGAATCAAACTGATATTTTTCGTTTATTTCCTGTAATACAGATTCCCAGATTGGAAGCATCTCCACTAATGCTTCTAATAAATCTCCTAAATACTTCTGCATCTTTTCATATAAGCGGATACTCTCCCGTTCTAAATCCTCTTCTGCCTCATTCAAATCGTCATTCAAGGTTATATGGGTTTCAATCATCCGCTTTACCAAGAGAACCATGCCTTCTGTCTCCTCTACTTCCTTCGTTATGGCATTCAGCTTTTTATCAATCGCTTTCAATTCCTTCGGTTGATAATTCTTCCGTTTCAATAACTGAATGGCGCGCTCCGCTCCATTCAGTCCCTCCTTTAGCCGACGACGAAAGCCTTTAAAAAACTGATATTTCTGCTGCAGTTCCTGATATAACTCCAGCTTTTCCTCTCTGGTTGCCCATACCTTGGGAATCTGTTCCAATATGGCAGCTACATCATATTCGGTCTGGCAATAGGTATCTACCGCTTCCTGTAACGGCATCTGGATGGCACCCTTCAGCTTGGCACCGCCTTCTGTGGCATTAATAATCACTCGGTCCTCCAGCTGTGGAATTCTTAGATTATACCAGTCAATATAGGTCTTGTAATCCCCACGGGTCATTACCCTATCGCCATAATAACCATCTACCATAGTTATGTTATATATTAAATCCGATTCTTTTAGCTGTCCCTTGCCTGCATGCCGTTTTTCATCTGTAAATGCCAAATCCTGTCCAACCAGAATAACCGTCTGAAATCCTGTCACAACTGCCAGCTTGAAGCAGGTCGTTCCAACGGAGCCGCCGCCATCAAAATATCCGACTTCATGTCCTTTTTTATAAAACAGCTCCTGATAATAATCGCTGGTGGTAGATATATAGTAAGGATTCACATCATCTATGAATTCCAAAACATTAGAATTGGAATCCGAAGAAATTGCCAGTGGAAGTCCTTTCACCTCCGAACCTTCAAAATGCCTTGTGCCTTTTTCCGCGTCAATGGTACAAGCCATATCCGGAACAATTCCATGACTTAATAAAAATGGTATTGCGGTATCTACACAAATAATAAACGCCTTCCCCTTCGCCTGCTTTAGTACCTCCACATTCTTCTCCAGAGAAGGACCTGCCGCTACCACAATAGCCGGCATATCCGTTGGAAAGCTGCCAATCATTCCACTGATAGACCTGCAATCTATCATCCATTTCAATGCCTTCACTTCATTCCTTACACCAGACTGTGCATATGCAATCAAGGTATTCATGGCTGCACGATTATCACCATAAACACGTTCATACATTTCAAAAATCGATTTTTGCCGTTCCGGAAATAGTTCTGCGTATTGGGTCAGCTTTTTAAAGCTAAAATGCCTCCAACTACTATAGTCAATCAAATCAACCAAGTGATACTCCAGCTGTTCACCATTCACTCCCTCCACAAACAAAAGTAATCGTGGATTTGAAAGCAGATTGGTCAAATCGTATTCCTCCAGTGCCTTTCTGAAAATTGCTACTGAAGGTTCATATGCAATACATATCGCAACCGGGCACTCCTCTGACAGTATACGTTCCAAAACCGCACCATTGCCAAAGCCAAATACCAAAACTATACTTTCTTCCGATTCTTTTTCAAACTGCAGCACATACCGTTCCGCCTCGTGACTGGGATTATAAGTGCTATTCAAAGGAATGATTTCCTCTTCACGAACCACTGCAAGAAATGTTTCACCATTCAATGCATCCCCTGTCAACACCTGCTCCCCGGGGTTATATGCATTCTCTATTTCTTCATAAATATCTTTATGTACTTCCTTCAATGCTTCTAAATTTCGTTCGTAAATCGTCATGTCCTATCTCCCATTACGTTCCGTTTTATATGCTTCCACCACTCCGGCAACATCAAACATCAGCATATCTGCCAGCATGATATAATTCTTTGTCTCCATTGCCTCCATTACACCCTTTAAAATCATTAAATATGACTGCTGTTCTTCCGCCTCTAAAGACGCCATAAACTCAGACAAATCCCGAATCAGCTCCGGCATTCTTTTTATTCCCTTATTATATCGATTCTGATAAAAGGCATCTGCAACTGATTCTAATTCTTCCATTAAATCCTTTGTTTCCTTTTCCATACCTCAACCTCACTCGTGCAAAATCTCACAGCCACTTATCTACCGGACTTATTTCCCAGTCAAATATCCATGCAAGCATGGCTATTTTCTCCACTGCTTGCGGGAATGAAAATCAAAAAGTTTTGGATACAAATAAAGCTGGCCCAGAGGACCAGCCCTATTTGCAATAACCTCAATTGATTACTGAAGTAATGATAATACGCCTTGTGTAGACTGATTAGCCTGTGCAAGCATGGACTGTGCAGCCTGCTGTACAATCTGTGACTTGCTGTAGTTAACCATTTCAGAAGCCATATCTGTATCACGGATACGAGACTCAGCCTCTGTTAAGTTCTCAGAGTAGTTCTCCAAGTTCTGAACAGTGTAATCCAGACGGTTCTGGATAGCACCTAACTTAGACCGCTGAGCAGATACAGACTTGATTGCCTCCTGAACAGCGCTCAATGTCTTACTTGCTGCAGCATGAGTGCTAACTGCGATAGTTGCAACAGAAACCTTAACCTTAACGGTAATAGCCATGTTATCGCCCTTGTTTGCACCAATCTGAAGATAACCAGAGAAGTTACTCAGCTTCTTGCCATTGAACTTCGCACGCTTTGCGATAGCAGAAAGCTCAGAATCCAACTGCTTCATTTCATCAGCAATCGTGGTACGGTCTTCTGACTCGTTAACATCATTTGCAGCCTTGTCAGCCAGTTCTTCCATTCTCTGAAGGATAGAGTGCATAGCGTCCATGTTACCTTCAGCAGTCTGAATAAGAGAAATACCATCCTCTGCATTCTTAACGGCCTGGTTCAAACCACGGATCTGAGCTCTCATCTTCTCAGAAATACTAAGACCTGCTGCATCATCTGCTGCCCGGTTTACCTTGTAACCAGAAGCTAACTTCTCAGATGACTTCTGAACAACCTTAACATTGTTGCCCAGCATTCTGTTTGTGTTGTTTGCCTGCAAATTGTGTTGTACTACCATTCCCATAATGATTCCTCCTTGAATATAATGTTGCGTCCTTGCAACATGTACTAGCAGCTTTGCTGCCGTTAATTTGTTTCCACTCTTATGAGTGTCTAGGCTGTTTTATCAACCCTTGTATTATATATATCGGACGGTTTTTCCGATACTTAATACCTTTTTTTAATTTTTTTATTTTTTTTGGTCCATATAACGGGAATCCGCCGTCTGGGTATTAGTCATGGACTTATAATAGGTGGTCGCTACCTTATTCGAGGTCTTAACCTGACGCAGCTCCTTCTGCTGGTCTGCAAACTTTACGGATAATTTCGCCTTATTCCTCGCTTCTGCCGCCTGTATCTCCACACTGATATCCGTACACTGCCGAATCAACTGTTGAAGTGCCAACACGTCTTCCCTATAAAGCTCCGGATGTTCCTTCACTTCCGATTCTATTTTCTGAAAAACAGAATCAAAGCCTTCATCCAGTTCCTCTAACCGGGTCAATAGTTGTTCCTTTTGATCCATAGTCCCTTCAAATGCATCCAAATCAAAAGCTTCCTCATCAGCCAGAATCCCCTGACGTTCCGAAGCCTCCAACAGTGCCTGCAGCACCGTAAGCTTCTTTTCCAAGGACTCTTCCAATACTTTTAAATAATCTGAAACTTTTTCCATGATTTCGATTTCCTCGCATTCTTTCCTATAACATCGGTCCTTTTGAAGCGCGCATCACTTCTTTCCATGCATCACGCATATCCCGAAGCTGTGCTAATGCCTCCTCTAATGCCTCGCTGTCCTTTTTCATATTGGCATCTACCAATTTATGAAAAATGTAATCATAAACAGTATCAAATTCCTTAGCAATGGCATATTTATGGTCCAGCGTAGACTGTAACTCAACAATGATATTACGTGCCTTCTGAATATTCAGATTCGCCTTCTCATAATCCCTTTTTTCAATAGCAGAAGCAGCAATATTGCAAAACTTAATCGCCCCCTCATATAACATCAGGGTCAACTCCGCAGGAGATGCTGTTTCTACTTTTCTGGCACTATATGCCAGTGCTGCATTATTTAACATAGTTCCACCTCAATGAAGTATTATCTCTTTCTAATTAACCGAAGAAGTTGCCCAGACTTGAGGAATTTGCCTGAATCTTCGCCATGGCAGATTCCATCTTTGCAAACTGCTTATAATACCGGTCCTCAGCATTATTCATCTTTTCCTGCAGCTTGCTAATCTTCTCCTCATAATCGGAAAGCTGATTCTTCATGGTAACATCATCATAGAAAGTCATGGCACTGCTGGTATTGCTGGACTTCATCGCCTTCTGCATGTTCGAATACAGCTCCTTGCCTAATCCGCTTAAGGTTGCAATCAATGCATCCGGATCATTTTCAATGGCAGCCCGCAGCTTATCATCCATATCTGCATAATCTGCATCATCCGGGTCACCAGCAATATGAAGCTTTCCATATTCATTCCACTTACCAGTGGTGATGCCAAAGCTTGCCAAGGTATACCGTTTGGTAACACCTTCTGAATTCGTATAGTTAATCGACTTGTTCAAGGTCGAACGCATGTTGGTTAACAGTGAACTCATCTTTGAATCCTGACGCAGAAGGGAATCCTTAATCTTCTTCTCCCATTCCTCTACCTCTTTATCGGATAAAGCATCTTTTTCTTCCGAGGTTAATGGTTCATAGCCCTTTGCCCGGTCTGCATGTAGCAGAGTATTCATCTCGTCAATCAGAGAATTATATTCTTTAATAAAGTCCTTAACCGCATTATAAATAGAATCTGTATCCGTTGATACCGTCAACTTAATCGGATCATCTTTAATGATATTGCCATTCTCATCTTTCGTAACTGTAACATCATTTACCGTAAAGTTCAAGCCGTTCAGGCTAAAGCTATTGGACGCCTGCTGGAAGGTCGCTCCATTATATTCTACAATGGCATCCGCTGCATCCACCTTCGTAGCAGAGGCACTATCCAAGCCCAGCTTCGCCAATGCATCTGCATTGTCTGCGGTCAGTTCAAAATCAAACTTCTCACCGGATTCCGTAGAATTAATAAAAAATCTTCCCTGCTTTTCATCATAGCTTGCCTTTACACCCATCTTTGAAAACTGGGATGCCAGTCCGGAAAGCGTAGTATTCTGGTCAATGGTAAAGGTATATTCCTTAGCATCTGCGCCCTTGCCAACATTCAGGGTAAAGGTAGTTCCATTGGCAATCCCCATATCCGTCAGCTTAGTTCCACCAGTTACAGCAGCTGCAGTATCTGACACCTTGGTTACATTAAATGTATTCTTCAAGGATAAAATATTATCACCAGTATCATTGGTCTGCTGGCTGACTGTCACACCTGCCTCACTGATACCCAGTGCTTTAGCAGCATCGCTGTCTGCTGCTTTCAGAGTATAATCCACACCATTCTTATAACCAACTACCGTACCTTCCTCATCTTTATCCGGCTCTGCAGTGTTATTCACAAACTTCAGGCCACCCGTAGAGGCGTCGTACGAAACCTCCATGGCAATCCCTTCATCCTCCAGAGACTGATTCATGTTATCAATCATGCTCTGCAAGGTGCCGTCTGCGCCCACCTGGGCGGTAATGGTCTTTGTAACCGTTTCTTCACTGCCATCTGCATTGGTCTTCACATAAGAAATATCAAAGCTTTTCCCATCAAGGTCAATAGCATTCCCCTTGGAATCCTTCAAATCGCTGACCCGCACATCCGCAGCATCCGCAGCCACATAAGAAGTCGTATTAAATGCCTGGCCACGTAAGTCCTTACCAGTCAGATAAGCTGCACTTGCCACCTGCTTTACAGACAAGGTATGAACACCGGTTACGGCATTATTACTGCTGGTAACCTTAATCTTGGAATTATCCGTGGATTCAACCTTCTTTGCCTTATAAGTGCTTACTGACTGAAACTTGTTCAAGGCACCTTTATAAAAATTAAGCAGCTTGGTATTCAGGGCAGACCATGCCTCCTGCTTCCATTGCAGCTTGGTCTTTTCCTTTTCTGCCGTCTCGACCTTCGTCTTATGGCCGCTTACTAACTGCTGTATAATTGTCTCTGTATCAAGTCCTGATATCAGACCGGTTACTCTCTGAGTCATCTCAATCCCTCCTATCGCTTTTCATCCACAAGGATGCCGGCTAATTCCAAACTCTTTGCAATCATGTCCAATGTCTTCTCCGGCGGTATTTCCCGAATTACCTCACCGGTATCCTGGTCCAACACCTTAATTGCAATCCGCTTCGTCTCTTCATGATAAGAAAACTGACACTCTGTATGCGTCGGGCGAATCTTCGTATTGATATCCCGCAATGCGCTTTCAATCTTCTCCTTGGATACCTCCTGAATCGGAACCCCATCCTCGAGCATCTGTCCCTGCGAATTCGGATTCTTGTTCTCTTTTTCGCTTCCACCTTCTTTTCCAGCAGGCTTTGCTACCTTTGCATAATTATCTGCCGTTGCCGTTACCTGTTGTACTGCGGCCACCTCCGGTACCGCTGTCTTTGTATTCAGACTGCGAGTACTGTTGGACGCTACACTTGATTCAATTCCACCAATTCCCATGTCCTTCACCTCCGTGTGAAACCTAACTTATTGTTCCTTCAATAAATAGTTATAAAGCTATTCTTAACTAATATATCGACTGCTTTCGTTAATATCTTAATACAAATATTATTTTTTTCTATATCCAGGCCAAATAATTTAGTAATCATTCCGCTATGTAGAAAAAGGACCGCCGTTACAGCAGCCCTTTCAATGCCTCCACCGCATTCGCCTGTTCGATTGCCTCCTGATTAGCATTCTTAATCTGAATGTATAATTCTTTTCGATATACTGGGATGGATTTCGGTGCGTTTATGCCGACTTTCACCTGATCTCCCTTTACCTCCAGGATTGTGACTTCAATATCATTTCCTACTACAATTGCTTCGCCCTGTTTTCTGGATAATGCCAACATATCACTCACCTGCTTTCCTTTTCTGAATCGCATTATAGACATTAAATCTCGCCTCATAATCCGTATTCTCCACTATGAGCTGACCGCCCTTACAGGTTGCAGAATTAATAACGATAGGTGCCTTTAGATTCGCTGTAACCTTCTTCACATCCGAAGAAATAATCAAGGTCAGCAGTACAATAATATCTTCATCCTTCGGATTATCCAATGCCTCTAACAAGGCATCTTCAATCATGGGATTGTATTCATCCAGAAATGCATATGGTTCAATCACAGGCAGCGCCAGATAAGGATCCTCCATGGACTGCAGCCAGCGGATGGCAGTATCCTCCCCCTTTTCCACATCATAAATAATCGCAAATTTGTGTTTGTCCTCCAGTCCAATGATACCGTTCGGAAAGTCCAGTACCTTGTCATCCTCAATCGTTATTTCCCCAAAAAGTCTTGTCTGTGCTACCATATTACCCTCCTT
Source organism: Clostridium sp. (assembly GCA_023667695.1). Classification (GTDB taxonomy): domain Bacteria; phylum Bacillota; class Clostridia; order Lachnospirales; family Lachnospiraceae; genus CAG-632. Next base: position 113,712 of record JAMOZY010000004.1, read on the forward strand.
TAAATAAAGTCCAGCAATGACTTCTGCAATACATTGCCGGTTACCTGCAATGCTGAATTATACACCAGAGCATTGGACGCAAATTCAATGGCTTTTTCTTCATAATCCACTTCTTCATTGGCAGATGCCAAATCCGTGAAATTCGTATACTGCTCTGCTACACGGTCCTTAATCATATCCAGCTTCGCCGTTCTGGCACCGGAGTCTGACTGAAGGGAAGTAACATTCACTTCAAATTGCTTGAAAACCGTAATATGCTGATTAAACAGCTCCCGCATTTCCTGATTCTTCATTTTGGATTCATTCTCTGCATCTGCAATCATATAATTAATCTGTTCAATCGCAGCTTCATCATTCGCATATTTCGGATTGGTCAGCAGGGCATTCAGCTCTGCCAGCCGTTTCTCTACATCTCCGACCTCTTCTACCTTATTTGCCAGTTCGTCAATGGCCCGGCCCATATCATGGGTAATCAGGTCTCTGCCCAGGGTATTTACACGAATCTTCTGATTGAAATTTACCTCATATTCAATATCCTGATCCCCGTCCTCTATATCAAACGTAACCGTTTCACCAGTACTCTTATTGGTCTGGACGCAGTTAAAATAATGCTCCGGCCGCAATTCATTGGCTTGGAACTCATTCTTCGTATAATTAACCGAAATTTGTTCTGAGTTCTGTATCAGACTGTAAATGTCCTTGCCAAATACAATCTCCCCGGTCTCTGGTATATACCGGATTTCATCATCCCCTAAATCCTTATAATAATCCTCAGACTGGGTACTGGTCATGCTTCTGGTTACCGTCAAGGTATGAGACTGGTTGTCATTTCCTATATAAGAGATTGCCGGAGCCGTTCCTTCTGCCAGCTTATCATATGACAGCCGCAGACGGTAAACCGTCTCCTGCTTTGGATACGCATTGGTTCCATAGGTCAGCGTACCATTCAGATATCCATCCAGGTCAGCCGGATCAACACTGTTTACCGTTGCCGTCTTAACCCCAATATCACTGTGATCCATCTCTTCCGTAATATTATAGGAATACTTGGTTGCCTCTGCTTCACTGAAAATCAGACTGGTAGCAGTCTTATAACCGGAGAATATATACCGTCCGGCATAGGTAGAGTTTCCTTCCTTATAAATCATATCCTTATAAGCCCGAATGGTTTCCGCAATAGCAGACCGGTCTGTTTCATTAAAGGAATCCGTTGCTCCCTGGTTACAATATCCGGACATTTCCACAATATTCCCTTCAATACTGGTAATGGAATTCTCTGTCAGCTCCATCCAGGATTCTGCATCTTTAATATTCTTAGTCTTATACTGCTCCAGCTGGCTCACGGTATTACGCAGCTTCAATGCCCGGACTGCAACAACCGGATCCTCGCTGGCACGCTGAATCTTCTGCCCTGTGGTCAACTGTTGAATCAGAGAATCCACCTTGTGGGTACTGGTCTGAAGATTCCGCAAAGAATTATTACTAATCATGTGATTGGTTACACGCATATCTTTCCCTCCTAAACGCCGGTTCCATTAATCAATTTGTCATATATCTCATCCAGAACGGACATGACCTTACAGGACAGATTATATCCATTTTGCTGAATAATCAGATAGGAAGCTTCTTCATTCGCATCCACACTGGATTCTGATAACCGCTGATAGTTAATGCTATAAACGATATTGTTCTGATGCTCTTCCGCAACCTTACATTTCTGCGTCTGAACACCCAGGGTGGAAATCACAGATTCCAAATATTCAAAAGGCGTACCCTCCTTGAATATGCTGTGGTCGGTCAGACTTTCCTTTATCTCATCCAATAGATGACAGTCTTCGATATTCCCCTGTTCAATTGCTCTGGAACGGGAAACGACAACTTTATTTTTAGGGTCCTTCACTACTTCTTCATGAATATCCCAGTTCAATGCCGTCAGGCGATAATAAGAAGCACCTTTCGAAGTAAAGCTGGTATCATTTACCGTAGCCGACAGATTCAAGCTGTTGCCGTCCGTATCCACGGTATTCATCATATCCAGGCCCTGATTTCCTTCAAAGTCTACACCTTCTACACATAAATCATTTATATGACGGGAGAAATTTCTTACAAATTCATTCAGCTTAGCCATATAATATGGTATTCCTTCAAAATCCACACTTTCCCCAATCCGTGCCGTAACTCCGGTCCGGATATCCGCCGGATTCGCAGCAATCAATGTTGCTCCATCCGTATCCAATACCCTCAGATTGCGGAAGGTATAACTGGTTATCTCACCCGTTGTATTATCATACTGTGCTTCAAAATCATCATAATAATAATCAACCCCATACACGGTAATCTTTCCTTCTTCCGGTATGTTCAGGTCATTCAGATAAAAAGGCTTATCCGTTTCCATTGTCAGATAAGTTCCATTCGCATCCGACCCTGCAGCCACGGATTTTCCTACAAAGCCGTAATTATTATTACCATCCCTCACTGCTGCCAGACCTGCCAGCTTACCCGTAAGGCTCGGACTGTTCAAATCAAACTTATCCCCCGGCGTACCGTCTGAGTTCCGCCAGTTCAATTCATATAACCCATCAATATCCGTATCATTCACCTTTTCATCTCTTGGTACGGCCATTAACTGATTACACTGTAAATCATCTACTAATACCTGATTATTTATTTTTACAATAAAGCGGGTAGCGCCGGAATCATGACCGTCCTGTGCAATAATCGGAACCTCCTGGGTCGTTACATTCACAATCGCAGACAGCTGGTCAATCAGTACCATACGTTGGTCTCTTAAATCATTTGCATTGCCGGCCCGAAGCTCTAAGTTGGTAATCTGGTCATTCAATGAAAAAAGCTGCTTGGCAATGGTATTGATTTCTTCTACCCGGACAACGATTTCATCATTTAAGCTCCGCTGTGTAATCTGTAAATCATTTGCCAATTCATTAAACAGCTCCGTATAACTCTGAAAATCATTCACATACTGTACTCTGGTAGTCGCACTGGATGGATCATCCGAAAGAGTCTTCATGGAATTTTGCAGATTGGTCAACAGGGAGGTATAGCCTGTGGGAGAATTCATCTCATTGAAATAAGTCTCTATCTCATAAGAATAATCGTATTTTGCCGCATATTCCCCATGAAGGCTGTTACTGTTCCAGTATTTCACATCATAGTAAGGATTCCGAATCTGTACAACATCCGTTATAGTAACACCGGTACCCTGCATACCGGCTGACTGATGTATGCGGACTGCACGGGATGCTTTTCCAATTACCCGCTGTCTGGAATACCCTTCTACCTCTGCATTGGAAATATTATGTGCCGTCGTATTCAATGAAGCCTGATAAAAATCCAGACCCGATCTTGCTGTATTCAATCCTAAAAATGTTGCTGGCATGTTCCCACATCCTTTTCTTTATTTTGTCTAACTGCCTAACCGTTCAATAATGTGTTCAATCATCTCAGAAACCACTGTGACATACCGGGATGACGCATTATAAGCATGCTGATACTTAATCAGGTTCGTTAATTCATCATCCGAGGACACACCAATCATCTGCTGCCTCTGGTTCTCTACTTCATTCACCATTGCCGCCTGTTTATCTGCAATCCCTTGATAGGTATAGCCATTATTCGCATAATCCCCTACCATCGTCGCATAATAATTATTAAAATCATTCATGACCAGGGTATTGGGATCCAGGGTTGCAAAATCACGGTTCCATAATTCCAGCAGTTCATTTGCCACATCCTGATATTCTTCTCCATTCACCTTTGTCAACGGAAGCAATGCTGGGTTCTTTACTAAATCATCATTTACAGAAATCCGCCCCAATGTATATAAAGAATAGAAATCATCCGGGTCCTCTTCTGCATATACCTGGAATGTCTTTGTTTCCGGATTGCCATCTGCATCCAGCACTGTAAGGGTCTGCTCCTGATACCGTCCCAATCCCTGACGGACGAACAATTCTGTCCCCTGCTGTTCATTCCCTTCTCCAAAGCCCTTTCCGGCTTTCTCCGTATCTAACACCGTATAGGTCTGTCCGCTTGTATCTGTTACAGTTGTATTCGGACAGAGGACGTCATTAATCTTCGTTGCCATGCCATGAATCAGTTGGTCAAACTGTGCAATCAGATTAGCAACATCCCGATTATTCAATGTGGTATTATAGGTAAATAATGCCTGCTGATAATCTGCTTCTGATGCAAAATTCTCCCGTAGGGGAATATCGGTATAATTCGGTCGGAAATCACCTCTTGCGGATAACATTCCCTTCAAGGTCCCTGTGTCAGAATTATCTCCTTCTACCGTAACCCGTTCCAGATTAAACACCGGCGTTTCATCAAATTCCCAATAAACAGTCAGCAAATCGGAACCGGCAGTCACCGGCTTCGTCGCTATATTGAAGGTCCTGTCCTCTGTTACCAACAGATGGCCTTCTGCATATACATCTACGGTTCCATTTACCTGTTCTCTGACCTCTATGGAAATGTACTGGGATAATTTATCCAATGCCAGATTCCTTGCATCTTTATAATCATTGGCGGATTCTACGCCAGAGCCTTCGCACTTCAGAATCATCTGGTTCATATCATAAATCTCTTCCGCAAGCTTATTAATCTCCTCGGTCTGAGATTTAATCTTGTCATTCAGATTCCTCTGGTAATCGGTCAACTGTCCATATATTTCATTGGCACGGTCAATAAATGCAGATGCCGTCGCCACCAATGATGTTCGTTCTACAAGCCCGTTTGGTACTTTTTGAACCTCCTGAATGGATTTCCACAGCTTCTCCATGTAATCCTGAAAGGTACTGCCTGCCGTCTCACCGAAGTATTCCTGAACCTCCTGAATTACCTCGGATTTCGCCTGATAATAATATTGTCTGCTGGTTTGCAGCCGATACTTCCGATCCAGAAAATGATCTCTTGTGGTTCTGGTTTCGTCTACCCGCGTTCCCAGACCAGTCTGATTAAATACCACCTTGGTATATCCCAGGTTCTGATACCCCAAGTCTGCCAGTAATACCTGCTGGCGGGAATAGCCTTCCGTACCCAGATTTGTCAAATTATGTGCAGTTGTATTAATTGCATTTTGATGTGCCTGCAAACCGGATGCACCGATATACATTCTCCCCATCGTTCCAGACATATATTCATCTCCTAACTGCTGCTTTTCCTTGTCTCATACTCATTCTGCCGGTTCTCAGCTCTTGCTGTCGAACTGACTGTATGTCACGCCCAAAGAGCCACCGCTATACGTTTTCTTATCATAATTCGCTGTTTCCGGCGCCTGCCCTGCTGTCTGCAGAACATTAATGCTGAATTCCGTCATCTCCAGGGAATTCTCCAGTAATTCCCGGTTCTGTCTGTTCACCTGCTGCAGCTTCATCACAATAGTGCGCAGACGATGATGAAGCTTGCTCAACGGCTTCTGAAACTCCGGCTGGTTCTCCATGACCCGCACAATATCCGCAATCGTCATAATCTTCGTGCGCTGATTCAACACCACAGCAATGTTATTCACAATGCTTTCCCTCCGTTTTTCCAGCACAAGAACCTTCTCGATTACATTTTGTTCGTTCTCGGTAATCTTCTGGAGACTCGCAATATCACCCTTCACGATTGCCTGGGTTTTCGTATCCGATACCTGATACAAATCTTCATAAATAATGCATTCCTGCTCCAGAACATCCATCAATTCTTCAATCAAGCTAGCCACACCGACAACTCCTATCTTTACTCAAATGCTTACACAAGCCGGCTCTGATAAGCAGATACCAGCCGTTCTGCAAAGCTTTCATTGCTCACATTGTATGTGCCGTTCTGAATGCTGCTCTTTATGGCATCAACCTTTTCCTGACGTACATCCGGAACCTTTGCTAACGCTGCCTTTGCAACCTGCATATCCCTTCCCACGGAAGAAAAGGATACCTGATCCGTTGTAGTGCTGCTTCCCCTTCCTGTTTTTCCGGCCTTTTTAGTCTTGCTCACGCCATATATTTGATTAATCTGGTTATAAGCATCTATACGCATATTAGCCACCTTCCTCTCTGACTTATTGTCCTCTATACAATATTTATCGTCATATTCTGCATTTACTTTAGGATTTCATGAAAATAAATCAATTGCCGGAGTCAAATGCACTGCTCTCCGTGCATCCGGCTCCGGCATAAAAGGAAGCATATTTTATGTTCTAAGACTCTCCCAAAGAAGTCTTTTCTGTTACGGTAACCTTCTGGTCATAGCAGGTAAATATTTCATCTACCGTTTCCTGCTTCATCTTCGGTGTAACCAGGCTGACAAGCGGTACTACAATCAGACTTGCTACCATAGCAATCGCACCGGCATTAATCGGCGAAGCAATAAACTGGAAGAACATATTGGATACTGTAAGTCCCACTCCAACGATAAAACTTGCCCAGACAGACGCCTTGGTAACCTTTTTGGAATACAGCCCATACATAAATGGCGCCAGAAATGCACCTGCCAGCGCTCCCCAGGAAATGCCCATCAGCTGCGCGATAAAGGTTGGCGGATTCAATGCTATCACTACGGAAAGCACAATAAAGAAGGCAATCAAAATCCGCATTACAATCAACTGGGTCTTTTCCTTCATCTCCTTCACAATTGTACCTTTGATAAAGTCCAGTGTCAGGGTAGAGCTGGAGGTCAGAACCAGAGATGACAGGGTAGACATGGAAGCCGATAATACCAGCACAATCACGATTCCAATCAGAATATCCGGCAAAGTAGAAAGCATCTGTGGAATGATTGCATCATACATAACGCTTCCGTCGGTTTTATAGATTGCCGGACTGTCAAACAGTCTGGCAAAACCACCAAGAAAATAGCAGCCTCCGGAAATAACAATGGCAAATACGGTTGACACCACCGTACCGGTCTTAACCGAGCGTTCATCCTTAATAGCATAGAACTTGTGTACCATCTGTGGAAGCCCCCAGGTTCCCAAAGAGGTTAGAACTACAACGCCAAACAGATTCACCACATCCGGTCCAAAAAATGAAGTAAAGGCGCCCTTTTGTCCCATTGTAACGGCAACATCGCTTTCAATCTCCGCCAATTGGCGAATCGCTTCATAAAAGCCGCCATGCCCATTCAGCACAGCCACAATGACCAGTACGATTCCGACCAGCATAATGATGCCCTGGATAAAATCATTGATTGCCGTAGCCATATAACCACCTAAAATAACATAAATGCCGGTCAGTACCGCCATGGTAATAATACATACGGCATAAGGAATATCAAATGCCATTGCAAACAATCTGGATAAGCCATTATAAATGGACGCCGTATACGGAATCAGAAAGATAAAGCAAATCGCAGAAGCCGCCAGCTTCAAAGCATTGCTCTCATACCGCTTTCCAAAAAAATCCGGCATGGTTGCAGATTCCAGCTTCTGACTCATAACCCTGGTCCGCCGGCCTAAAATCACCCATGCCAAAAGGCTTCCAATAAACGCATTTCCAAGGCCAATCCAGGTGGACGCCAGTCCATATCTCCAGCCGAACTGTCCTGCATAACCTACAAATACCACAGAAGAAAAATAGGATGTGCCGAATGCAAAAGCCGTCATCCAGGGTCCAACACTTCTTCCTCCCAATACAAAATCATTTACATTTGTCGCTTTCTTTCGGGAGTAAATCCCCACTGCAATCATAATTGCAAAAAAGACAAGCAACAGTATAATTTTTACTGCCATGTTTCTCTCTCCTCACTCTTTTGTTTTTACAGCATGAATAGTGTATCATACTTACTGCATTAATTCAACGCATTAAAGCGCGAAAACGCAAAAAACAGTCCAGCCATGTCTGACTGAACTGTCCTCCTTCTATCTTCCGTCCAAAAAACGCATCTTGGCAGACTCTTTTTGCTTTGGCGGCTCGGTCTTTACCACCTTCTTAACCGTGCTGGATAATTCACTTGCCATTTTATTCTTACAGCTATCACAAAAACGTCCGGTCCGAATCATAGTACCGCAATTCTCACAGGCAAGCCCCACCTGGGAGGCGTCTGAAAACGCCAGCCGTTCCTGCCGGACCCAGCGCTTAATCTGATTCACCGATATCTCATTTGCTTCTGCTACCTCTGTGATGGATGCTTCTTTATGCTCTCTCACATACTGTCGGACTTCCTGGAACTTATTCTCTAATTCCTTTTCACAGGATGGACAAATTGGCGTTCCGATGTAGTTAAACATCCTTCCGCAGTTTTTACAATTTCTAACTTCCATTCTTTTCCTCCTAACTCCATTCTATTGACAGGTCCCGTCTTAAAAGCCCTTTCCGATGCAAATACTGGTATAATACACCTGCTCGATACCAGCCTGCCGCAGTACCTCGGTACAGGCTTCCACTGTGGCCCCGGTTGTATAAATATCATCCACTAATAAAACTCTATTTAATTCTACATCATTTTTCCGAAAGAGAAAAGCCCTTTTTAAATTATTCAATCGTTCCCTGTCATTTAGCTCCTTTTGTGGCGTGGTATAAACCTGCCGCGCCAGCAGATTAGTATACACCGGAACCTGCAGCCGGTGACCCAGCTGCCGTGCCAGCAGCTCTGCCTGATTATAGCCTCTGCGTTTTTGCTTCCGCCAATGAAGGGGAATCGGCAGAATTCCGTCCAACTCCATTTGCATAAAGTCCTGGCTGAACCGATTCCACAGTTCTTCCCCATAAAATTCTGCATATTCCCTTCGATTATGATACTTAAAGGCCAGGATTCCCTTCTGAACCGGCTCCGTATAATTAAACAGCGGATATCCTCTTTTATAATGCTTGGGAATCCGGCTGCAGTCCTCACAATATTCCTGTTCCTCACAGGCAAGCTCCTTTCCGCATTTCATACAACAGGGCGGCCTGACATAGGACAGCTTCTCTCTGCACGCCGGACAGATGAATCCGCCTTGGTTCCCAGGCGTCACAATATCCTGGCAAACCGGACAGCGCCTTGGAAAAATCAAATCAATCATCGGTGTAATCTTCAGCGTTCCTCCCTCCCATTCTCCTGCATCTGCTCCTGAATCGCCCATCTTAAACCGGAATACCGCTTCTGTTCATCTGCATTGTCTACCATTTCATGTATCTTATATCCATTTCCTACAATGACAACACACTTTTTTGCTCTGGTAATCGCTGTATATAACAGGTTCCGGTGCATTAACACCTTCGGGCCGGTCAAAATCGGCAGAATGACAGCAGGATATTCACTCCCCTGCGCCTTATGTATGGTAATCGCATATGCCAGCTCCAGTTCCTCTAACATCTTAAATCCATACTTTACCACCTTTTCATCATCCATGACTACCGTTAGTTCCTCTGCGTAAGTGTCAATCTCCCGAATCATGCCGATATCTCCATTAAATACCCCCATTCCCTTTTCCTGTTCAAAGTATCCGGAGGCGTCATATACGGCCCACTCCAGCTTATAATTATTCTTAACCTGCATTACCTTATCCCCTTCCCGAAATACGAAACCATGGGTTTCATATTCCCGCTTCTTCGGTGATGGAGGATTCAAAATCATCTGCAGCTCTTTATTCAGCTTCTCAACCCCAAGCTCTCCCTGACGCATGGGAGTCAGGACCTGAACCTCATAAGGCTTCGCCTGAACATACCGCGGCATTTTTACAGAAACCAGCCTTCCCACCTCTTCAATGATACTGCGGGCATCCGTCCTGGGAAGCAGAAAAAAATCCTTACTCTTATTATGCATGGCCGGATATTCTCCCCGGTTAATCCTATGCGCGTTCATGACGATATCACTATTCTCATCCTGACGATAGACGGTAGATAATTCTATGACTGGAAATGCACCGGAATGAATGATATCCCGCAGAACATTTCCCGGCCCCACGCTAGGAAGCTGGTTTACATCTCCTACCAGAATCAGGTGGGTTCCCGGCAGGACTGCCTGCAGCAAAGCATGTGCCAGATAGATATCCACCATAGACATTTCATCAATAATCACTACATCTGCTTCTAAGGGATTCTGGACATTCCGTTCAAATCGATACCCAGTCTCTCCTTCTACACCGCCATTCAGTTCCAGCAGCCGGTGAATCGTCTGTGCCTGATATCCGGTCGCTTCTGTCATACGCTTAGCTGCCCGTCCCGTCGGTGCCGCCAGACGCAATTCCAGACCCTCCTGTTCAAAATACTGAATCATGGTATTGATAACCGTAGTCTTACCAGTTCCCGGTCCGCCGGTAATAATAACCAGTCCGGAGGCAGCTGCCTGACATACAGCAGAGCGCTGCAAGCCATCCAATTCAATATCCGAGCGCTGTGCTAAGCGCTTTAATCTGTCCTGAAGCTCGGAATCCGGAACATCATAATTCAGATTCAAGTCCAAAAGCATCCTTGCTGTATCCAGCTCCTTATGATACTGATTACTGCCATAAACTGCCGTAGTGCCTTCAATGTCCTTCATTATAATCTTTCGTTCCAGCTGTAGGGCAATCAGTTGATTTTCAATGGGCACTTCATAGGAATACTCAAATAAATCCCCATTTTCAGGCACTAAAAATCCAGCTACCTTGCGTATCAGCATATCCTTCGGCAGATACATATGCCCAAGTCCTCCGGATTGGTTCAGGGTATAAAGAATAGCGGAACGAATCCGAAACTCGGAATCCCATCCAATCCCTGCCCTTCTGGCAATTTCATCTGCCAGCTTAAAGCCAACCCCCTGAATATCCTCTGCAAGCTGATACGGATTTTCTTCTATTACCTTATACATACGGTTTCCATATTCATTATAGACCTTAACCGCCAGATGTGCATTGATTCCATACTTTCCAAGAAACATCATAGCCTGTCGGATATCCTGGCTTTCATGGAACTGAATGCCGATTTCCCTTGCTTTTCGTTCCGAAATTCCTTTGATTTCTGCCAGGCGTTCCGGTTCAAATTCTATAATGCGAAAAGTATCCCCTTTGAATTTTTTAATAATATGCATGGCAAGCACCGGACCGATTCCTTTTATAGCGCCAGAGCAAAGATAGCGTTCCATGCTGTCAATATCATCTGGCATCCGAAGCTCATAAGAGGATACCTTAAACTGGGTTTCATAATAGGGATGTTCCACTTCCTCACCTTCTGCGCAGATATACATTCCCTGGGCAGCACCTTCCATATACCCCACAAATACCAGGGATTCATCTGCTTTTTCATCTGTCAGAACTGCCAGAACCGTATATCCATTCTCCTCATTGCGGTATATGATTTTTTCAATACAGCCTTCTACTTTCAATTCCTGCTCTCCTAATGCCTGAATTCCTTCGGATTCCTTGTTACAAAGAAAAAGCTGCCTGAACGAAGCACGGATTTCTCCGCAATCCATTCACAGCAGCCCCTTACTATGATTTACATATTAATTTTCTGAGCAGCCCCGGCAACCTCCTGTGCTTCCGTTGTTGCTTCTACATTCTTAATATTCACTGCATTCATATTATTCTTCATGGATTCATACAGTGTCTGCGCTATCCCTAAATCACCCCGGTCCGTCAAAAGGGAGGCATATTCCTGCAGCATCATATCGCCGAAATATTCCGTATACTTATTGTCCTCTTCCTCTGACTTTGGAATACTTTCCTTTACCTCTTTCAGTACCTGTTCAATCAGATATGCTTCAAATTCCTTACAGGCATCTAACAGCTCTTCATCTGTTGCATTCTCCATATCATTGCTGTTCAGCTTATGTTCCAAAGCGGATGCTTTGATACTGCCTGTATCGTTTTGCGTGTAGTAGTTACTATATACATCATTAATTGAAATTGCCATTTACCACACCTACCTTCTTAAGTTATTCGCCTGCTCCAGCATCTCATCGGATGCCTGGATTACCTTGGAATTCATCTGATATGCCCGCTGTGCAACAATTAGATTTACCATTTCATCTGCAACCTGCACATTGGATGCCTCTATGTACTTATGATGAATCGTACTTCTTGTGATTCCCTGGGTCTGAGATTCCTCCATCGGATTACCGGAAGCAACACTCTGACGGTACCGATTGCCGGAAGCCTTTACCAGACCAGCCGGATTGTTAAACTGTACAATACCAAGCTGTACATTATATAATGGATTGCCATTGGCATCCGTCTGCGTCAGGGTAATCTGCTCATTGCCATTTGCCGTTACGGATATAGTGCCATCCTTGGCATAACTAATAGTCGTCGCATTGATTCCCTGCGGAATAATAATCATATTATTATACTGGTCCAAAACCGGATGACCTTCTGAGGTACAAAGCAAGGTACCATTTGCAACTGGAGATGCCGCAAAATTACCGTCTCTGGTATACTGAATCTCCCCGCCCTCGGTTCGAACCTTGAAAAATCCATCTCCTTCAATCGCAGCAGCAAAAGGACTCTCACTCGGAGTCAGATTGCCATCTGTAAAAATACTGGTAATTGCTGCCGTCCGGCTTCCCAATCCAACCTGCGCTCCTACCGGCTTTTCTTCTCCGGCATTATTCGTGGAACGGGTCTGCAGCGTTTGATAAAGTAAGGACTTAAATTCTGCTACCTCTGTCTTATATCCGGTTGTATTCAAATTCGCCAGATTATTGGCGATTGTATCTACATTTTCCTGCTGGGCAATCATTCCGCTTGCCGCAGTCCATAAGGATCTTACCATGGAAGTTACTCCTTTCTATTCCGGTTCATCTGTATTGCCATCATTAAAGCTTTCCAATCTCATTCACCGCTTTATCCAAGGTGGAATCGATGGTCTGCATCATCTTCTGATTGGTCTCATAGGCTCTGGTAATCGTAATCATACTGACCATTTCATTAATAACATTCACATTCGAGGTCTCCAGATAGCCCTGACGGGTCAGCGCCGTACCGGCAATCAAACCTGCTTCCGGCAATGCATCATACATGTTCTCGCCATACAGGCTTAACGCATCATAATTCTGAAAATCTACAATCTGGAACTGTCCTACCTGGACATCATCTGCATAGATGTTTCCCAATGTATCAATCGACACTTCTGCCGTATCTGCACCTGGAATCTGAATCCGCTGATTATTCGCCCCCAGCACAAAATCTCCATCCTTAGTAACAAGATAACCTTCCCTGGTAACCGTAAATGCGCCATCCCGTGTGTAACGGATATGCTCAACTCCGGCCTTGTCTGTTGCGCTAATGGTAAAAAATCCGCTGCCTGCCAGACCTACATCATAGGTATTCCCGGTCTCCCGGAAACCGCCCTCTGAAAAGTCCGTATAGGTCTCGCCAATCTTAACACCCAGGCTGATTCTTCCAATCCCCTTTACCAGGTATGCATCGGAATCATCATCCACTCGAAGTGCCATCTCCCGGTCAAACGCCTGAGAGGTAACACCCATCTTTTTGTATGCGTTCGTATTGGAATTCGCGAAGTTGTTGGAAATCACATCCAGACGTCTTTGTTCATTCCGAAGTCCCGTATACGCTGTGTATAGGCCTTTTACCATTTTTTCAACTCCTTTTTAATCTCTTTTTCCGGATAAGAACTCAATGTACTTTCCGGTACCGATTGCTACCGCCGTTAACGGATTATCTGCCGTTATCGTAGCAATTCCCGTCTTTTCTTCAATTAATTCTTCCAGTCCATTTAACAATGAGCCGCCACCGGTCAGCACAATGCCCCGGTCAGATATATCAGCTGCCAGCTCCGGTGGTGTCCGTTCCAATACACTATGCACGGCTTCCACAATCTGGGCTGTTGTCTCCCGCAACGCTTCTTCTGTTTCAGTAGAAGTTACGGTAATGGTTTTTGGCAGACCCGTCACTAAATTCCGCCCGCGAACCTCCATAGTCACTTCTTCCGGACGCCGGTAACAGGTGCCGATATTAATCTTGATTTCCTCTGCTGTCCGCTCACCAATCAAAAGGTTATGCTTTTTACGCATATAGCGGACAATAGCTTCATCAAAATCATCACCGGCTGTCTTTACGGAAGTGCTTACAACCGTACCGCCAAGGGAGATAACTGCAATATCTGCTGTACCACCGCCAATATCTACAATCATATTGCCACAGGGCCTTGCAATATCAATCCCGGCTCCAATGGCTGCGGCTACCGGCTCTTCAATGATGGATACATCTCTTGCCCCTGCCTGATAGGTTGCATCCTCAACTGCCTTTTTTTCCACTTCTGTCACTCCACTGGGTACACATACGCTAATCCGTGGCTTTCTTGCAAAAATACTTCTTCCCACCGCTTTCTGGATGAAATATTTTAACATCTTCTCCGTAATCGTATAGTCTGAAATCACACCCTGCTTTAACGGACGGACTGCAACGATATTACCCGGTGTTCTTCCCAGCATCAGACGTGCTTCCTCACCGATTGCCTTAATCTTATTGGTATCCCGGTCAAACGCTACTACAGAAGGTTCCTTCAAAACAACGCCTTTTCCTTTTACATATACCAGAATAGTGGCGGTTCCTAAATCAATTCCAATATCTGAACTTGCCATAATAATCCCCTTTCTAACGGATTAATCAATCTCTTTTCATATGGTCCGGTTCTCATTTCCACCAGTCTCTCATACCGGATTCATAAACTCGGACTCTTCCATTATATACACTCTGGAAACATTTTCAAAGTGTAATTTAAGATTTCAGCAAATTCACCGATACTAAAACTAACTTACCTATATATATCGACATATTGCATACAAATCTTTACTATTATTTTAACCAATTATTTCTATCTCAGCCATGCAATCACAATTCTCATCATTTATTATTCGGCATTTTGCTTTCCCGCATAATAATCAGCTTGGCATCTGTGCCGTTACGCCACTCAATAGACAGCTCCTGAATATTCATAATCTTATTTACGCTTTGGATATAGCTCTGCCACTTAATATCCCCGATTGGCTGAATCCCTTCTCTGGTGTAAGTCGGAGTTGGAACCGATAAAAATGACCGGCTGTCTGTTCCTGTCACATCCATGCCAAACAGGTTTTCCATCGCTTCATTGGCAAATAAAACCTTACCGGTCTGATTATCCTTAACAAACACGCAGTCAGAAACAAAATTATAGGCATTTAATAATTCATTATTCAGGGTATATACCGTATCTGTACTTCGGGTCCGGGCCAGGATGCCCTGTATAATATCCACCACATCTCTGCAATATGCAATCTCCCGATCCAGAAATACCCGCTTTTCCTGACTGTTAAACGCTATACAGCCGCACACTTCTTCGTTTATAACGATTCCAAATACCATAATTGCCCGGGATTGTGCCAGAGCCATCAAGGATTCCAGCTGTAGGCCGTTTTCATTCTGTCCATAAACAATATAGCCGCCATTTGAAATCACTTCATTATTATAACAAAGCTCTGTCACCTTCCAACTCTGCTCCGGATAAGCCTTATATAAGGACTCTGGAGATACCCACTGCGCTGCACAGGTATAGGCCTCCTGCATGTGATCATTATAATAAACCGCAATGGAGGTCAGATGCATCAATTCACCGGTATTTTCGATGATTTCCTGCATCGTGGCTCTGGCGTCGTTGCGCATATGGGCAAAGGCCCGCGCCAGAATCAACTGTCCCTTTAATTCCTCGCTCATAACCCGCTCCGCCAGACGGCTTCTTCTGGAATCCAATTCCAGATGCCGGTTATTAAATTCCGCCTTTAATACAACCTCAAGCATTTTCTGGAAGGATTCCACAGAATTATGCATCCGGGCAACTGCTTCTTCATCAAAGGCGCAAATCAGGCAGGCAGCCACAATCTCATCCTCGATAATCAGCGGAATGGCGCCAATCTGTCTTTCGAAATATCCACTTTCCAGCTCTAGGATACAGAACCGTTTTCTCTCATCAAGAAGCCGTAAGGCTTCCATAAGCTTTTCTTTATATTTGGGCCGTTCCAGCAGGTCATAAAACTCTCCCAGATGAATCATAGGGCCAGTCGGCTTCGTCAAAAGTCCGCCATTCTTTTTGAGAACCACCGCATATAACTGGTTATTCGCTGCAAAGGCTTCAATAAAGTCCTGAACCTCTTCTTTTACAACAAACTCTTCAAATAACCGTTCTGTATCCTGTACCGGACTGCTCACTACATAATCCAGCCGTTCCTCTAACTCCTTCCGGCTTTGCAGTAAATTCTGTTCATAGCTTTTTTCCTCTGTGGCATCACTCATCAACAGCTCCACATCATACATAAACTCATCGATGGTCTTTACGGAAATGCAAAACCGTATCCACCGTATTACACCATCCTCGCCAAGAATCCGGCAGCGGTTGGTATAGTTATTTACCGGCATATTCTGCACATTCGTCAGCAGCTCCAGCATCATCTTCTGATCCTCCGGTAAAACATAGTCTATAAATACCTTTCTGCCCTTGCGCAAATCCTCTACATCCAGACCGATATCCTCCGCATTCGCAGATATATACTTTAAGGTTCCCTTTTTATTAAAGAAACGCTCTACCAGAACAATACTGCTGCTTTGCTCAATAGCAGCGCGAAGATATTGATTTTCATCCTTTTCCAGCTTTTCTTCCGTGATATCCACCATTACGATTTCCGCGCTCTCAATCTTTCCCAAAGAATCCCGAAGAAAATGAATATTACAGCGAACATAGCAGACCTTCCGGCTTTCTGTTACAAGGCGGTATTCCATACAATCATCATTCTGATTATCCTTCCCCCGTTCTGCCAGATTTGCCAAAACCAAATCCAAATCATCCGGATGAATCAGATTCTTGAATTTTTGCTTTCCGGTATAAAATTCTTCGCAGGTATAACCATATCGCTTAATATTTCGACTGATATAGTTCACCTTGACCTCTTCCTGCTCTGCCAGGCTCACATTTGCAAAAATCACATGACTATTCTCAATAATCTGCTCCAGCATCCAGTTATTCATTCCCATGCCGGTTCTTTGTTCAAAAATGAGCATATACATAAGCTCGCCATCCACTTCAAATTCATTGACAAGTCCGGCAATGGCAAATTCCCGTATTTCATTTGCAAGAACCAGATGATGCTCGGCAACTGCCTTCCGGTCATGCAGTTGGGACCAAAACCGGCTGGAATCCGCTATGGGTTCAATGTCCATAGTAATTTTCTGTGTCTTTTGTCCCAGCATCAGCTTCGCCTCGTAATTCATGATTACAACTCCGCCGTCCGCTGCTTTAAATGCAACGACCGGAAATTCAATTCGCTTTGCAAACTCTTCATAGCAATTAAATCGCAGCTTTCCCACCTTATACTCACTCCTTTCAACTAAGGTAAAAACAGGCTGCCCCAGAACATCTACCGGGACAGCCTGACAAATCCGTACTATACCTGTATAAAAGCTTCTTCATAGTCTAACAGTTCTTCCTCTTCCGCTTCTGTCTCCCTTACAGCTCCCGAAGCCTCTTCCCTGCGGAATTCTGAAAAACCGGCCGTGGCAATCTCTCTCGTCTTTGTACATGCCATCGCCAGATTATCAATGGCAAGCATCATATTTTCCATATATACATTTACATCATCACACTGTTCCTGCATTCGCAGCCGGATGACTGCCGCCTGCCGTTCCGCTTCCGTCAGCATCTGTCTGCACTGCTCCTGGGTCAAATTCATCAGTTCCTCACATTCTTCCCGGGTCCGCGCCATCTCCTGTTCCTGTGCTTTTCGGGTGGTTATAATCAATTCTTCCCGATCTGCCTCTGCCTGTTCCAGGATTCTTCTGCTTTCCTCTTCCGCATTGGCAATCACCTGATCCGCCCGTTCCCTTGCTTCAATCAATGTCTTGGAAATCGCTTCGTATTTGCCTGCGTAGGAAGTCTCCTTTTCCCGCATTTCATCTAACTCCCGCTTCATGCTGGCATAATCACTGGTTTGTGCATCTGCTTCATTCCGTACTTCCGCAACTACCGCTTCATACTGGGAGCGCATGGATAGCAGTTCCGACTCCTGTTCCTGCTTCAAATCTATAATATCCTTTTCATAGTCCGCCCTAAGCTGTTCCAGGGAAGTGGTCTGTTCCTCCTTCAGTCCTGTGATTGCTGCTTCATATTCCTGTCGGATAGCCTCTACTACAGCCTCCTGCTCTTCCTTCATCACAACCATCCGGTTTTCATATTCTGTTTTCAAAGAGGCAGATGCTGTCTCCTGTTCCGCCTTCATGGCTGCCAGCTGGCTGCCGCTATCCTGTCTTGCCTCCTCTGCCAGCTTCCTTTGTGCCTCAAGCTCCGAATTCAACGCAACGCATTCTGCCATCCGGTTATCCAGGCGCTGCTGTAATTCAGCAATCTCCTGAACCTTTTCATCCATTGCCTGCTTCAGCTTTTCCTTTTCCGTAATCTGCAGCTCTAACTGGCGCTTTACCGCATCATGCTGTTCAAAAGAGCTTTCTAATTCTAATTTCAGTTTTTCTATATCTTCACTGGCCGCCGTCTTCACCTGCTCCTTTGCAGTCTGCAGGGTACGGACGGTTTCACTTAATTTACCAATCGTAGTCTTCAAATCCGCAATATCATTCTGATGGCTTCGATTGGTCTCTGCCACGTATTCATCAACAATCGCCTTATCATATCCTCCGAATGATACTGTTTTGAACATCTCATCCTTTGCCATAAACCGAACCTCCTTACCTAATTCACAAGTACTGTCTCATCCCGACCAATCCAAATTGAGACGTAATATTTGTGGAAACTGCAATAATTATAGCATAGTCTTGTATAAATTGCACTAAAAAAAGGAGCTTAATTTCAAGCTCCTTCTTTTTATATTTTTTTACGAATTTGTTTTGCCAGCTCCTGCAATTCATCCGGTGTGGATTCTCCCGGATTCCAGCCGATATTCACATCATCGCCCTCATATCGCGGTATCAGGTGCAGATGAAAATGAAACACGGTCTGCCCGGCTGCAGCTCCGTTGTTCTGTACAACATTCATGCCATCACAATGCAACACACTCTTCATCGCCCTTGCAACCTCCGTTGCCATAGAAAATATCTTACCTGCCGTTACAGCATCAATATCAAATAAATCTTTGAAATGCTCCTTCGGAATAATCAATGCATGTCCCCGGCTTGCCGGCGCCACATCCAAAATCACCCGGACATCGCTATTCTCATATATGGTTGCCGATGGTATCTCGCCATTCGCAATCTTACAAAAGATACAATCCTTTTCTGCCATTCTTCCGTCCTCCCTTACAGTCACTTGTATTATTGTAAACCGAACTCAAAAAATTTACAAGCGGTTTTTCAACAATCCTATGCCTGTAAGCCCCGATTCTGCTCCTGCATGGGGTCCCGACTTTCCTTTAAATACCCTTTTCCATAGGTCAATCCTGCATAGACCTGCTGTACATGCTCCATCAGCGGAGGGTCATAATCTCTCTTGCTAATTTCTGCAAAAGCGCTTCGCAAACGCTCCAAAAGTCCGATGCACTGAGGGAGGTTCTCCGGCTTCCGTCTGACATAGGACAGCAGCAGCTGCTTGTCAATAAACAGGTACAGCGACATTACATCACAGCCTGTCTGGGTATCCAGCTTTGACATAGACATCAGCTTATGCAGAAATTCCTGTGCCTGCTGCATAGAGACCTCAAAATCAACCGTTTCCCCATTCTCATAATGCTGTCCGCCTTCCTTTATGCATTCCAATATAATATCATATAACACAACTGCCAATGCAGAAGTGTTTGCCTGGCTGATCCGCATCGTATAGGTACTGATCTGTTCCTTGGTCATATATGCTCCTCCTATCCACGAAAATCAATGTGGTGACCGATTTTACTTTCCGCTTCTGTTTCCGTATTGTCACTCATTTCTTCAAAGGTATAATCCTCAAGCTTCCGAAGCAGTTCATCCAGGGAAGAAGCTGTAATAGTAACCTCTTCTGCATCATCCGCAGCATCTGCTCTTCCGGTTTTACTGCTTTCTCCCGTGCGTATGGCTTCTAGCTGTTCTTCCCGTTCTTTCTTTTTTGCCTTTTTCCGCTCTTCCTGCTTCTTCGCCGTCTTTTTTGCAATCCGTTCCTTCTGTGCTTTCGCCGACTTATCCAGTACGGCAAAGAAGGAAGTCAGACCGCCGTCCTTCACCTGCATTCCGTAGCTCTTTACCTTATTTCCACTGGCAGTCAGACTATTCTTTAATTGTGCCAGCTGATTCGTAGCGCCACTGATAATACCCTCATACTGCTTCCGGTATTTCTCATCCGTTGCCATCCGTTCAATCTTATCCTCGTCAATCAGCACCACCATACGGTTCGCATTCGCATAACTGCCTGCATTTGCCTGAGCCGTCTCCTTCATGTCCCGGCTGACAAGAATAAAGTCCATATTGGAATACTTTTTCTTCAACTGCTCATAATACTTTTGCGCCTTTTCACTCAGCTCCGGTGCGCCCACTGTCTTGCCATAATTTGCTTTCTTGGTTTTTTCTGTTTTTTCCGTGGCTGCATATTCACTCACAGCCTGTGCTCCCGCCTGGGAAATCATGCTTGCATTCATACGCTCATCCTCCTTGAATATACACAGTAAATCCGTTTACTGTCTGCGACTCAGCCTGCCACTCTGTCTGTCAATGCTTCTGACCATCTGCACCGTTTCTACCCAAATGGCATGACTAGCTACTTCATATGTTATATCGGATGGTTTTAATTAGAATTTAACACCAGAGCCTGCCATTCCACCAAAAATAAGCTGGGAAAGCTGCAACGGCTGTCCCTGTATCATCAAAAACTGCTGGTCCCAAGGTCCTTGTCCCTGGGGCTGCTTCTGTAGCATTCTCGCCTGGATGCTCTTTACCTGTGCTTTCCTTGCCTGCTCTGTTTTCACCTGCTGCCGCTCCATCTCCTGACGCTTCAGCCGTCTTTCCCAAAAGCTCCCCTTCGCCTTCTCCTGGAACAGACTTTCCCCTCTTCCATTCTGATAGGCCGGATACCAGCTTTGTCCCCGGTATTCTTCTTTTGTCGCACCGATATAGTGTACTACATAACGACCGCCACAGATACCAGACCATGGATCATGAAACGCAAAATCCTTTTCCAGCCACCCGATTACCCATTCCTCATACTCCGGATCATTCTTCATTGCCTCAAAGCCTGCTTCGGAAATCTGAATCGCCACCGAATTCTGCATCTGGGACGGATGCATGGGAAGTCTCGATAAACGTTCGGATATGTATTCCTTGTATTCCTCCATTGTCATATCCTGTGTGGAAATCTGTGCTGCCTGATAGGCTTCTGCTATTACTGCCGTTCCTGCATACTTATTTACCACATCCAGAAAGCTTTCACCGCTTTTCCCTCCTCCCTGGGTTCTGGTTTCCACCTGTCTTTTTATTTGATTGATATAATTCTGATAATTCCTTGTCATTCCGTTTTTGAATATTGTTTCACTCATAGTCTTTTCCTTTCAATATTTCTTATGCTTTTTAACAGTCCTTCTGGCATTCCAGACTGCTCTGCTTTCCTATATGGTCCAAGCAGTTTTCTTCTGGTTATTTTTTATTGCAAGCTTTATTACCGCTTTTTCACCTGCATTTCAGCCCACGCCTTTTTCTACACTGCGCATATTTGCCGCAAACACTTCCTCCGTAGGAATTCCACAGATTTTATCGCCCAGTGCCGCTTTCAATTCTCCACCACGAATCATTTGAACCAGCCGTGCTTTTGCCGCCTGCTTCGCTCCAAAGGCAGCAAACTGACCGGATACCTCCATACCATGCTGAAGCTGCTCTTCCTTCCACAGATTCATATAATAAGCATGCCGCTTCCGTCTCGTTTCCCAAAAGCCCGGTTCCTCATCACTCCCGCTTTTCGAATAGGTAATCCTTCCCGGACTATGGGATTGTGCGTTGGCAATATTGCCATCCTCACCTATCACAATACTTTGGGACACTCCTTCCCAGCAGCCAGGGATGATTGCTTCATTTACTGCCTGTTCATAGGTAAACCACGCTTCAATCCGCGCCATAATCTCATCTGCATATTCCGGCTCCTGTTCCATCCGTTCCTGAACCTTGGGATGAATCACCACTGCCTTACTGCCCGGCCGTACCGAGCTTAATGCCTGAATTGCCTTTGAATCTCCATAAGCCGGATTCGGTCCCTTTGGCTCCCAGTGTTCCAAAGCCTTTTCATCTATATTTTCCTGATAAAGCAGATAGTGGGGATAATCATTCCGCGTCCGCCAATAACCACTGCTGCCATCAAACACATGATACACCAGTCCCGGGTATTTTGCTTTCAGCCGGTCTTCCAAAGAAATCGGCTGGGCTTCTGCCACTTCCTCTGTCTGGTGCTGCTGAATGGTTCTTACCGCCACATCCTGAAAAGAATCTGACTGTATCTTCGCCGTCTGTCCATATCGATTGGTTTTTGTCTGACTAGCCTGCAGCTTCCATGTAAGTGCCATTGTATCTATATTCATGTTCCCCAAATCCATAAGATTCATATGTAATCTCCTTTCTGCAATCTGTTAATTCCTGCAAATCAGGAGTATCACAAAAATCATAAAAGACCTTGTTTGATACTCCTTTTCAAAATGCATGAAAGTATCTGATTAAAAAAATGGTATCAGGCTTTCATACAAACTACAGATATCACTCATCAGGGGCGGAATTCCTGCATTCTTTTCCCCCTTTATCAGCTTTCTTTGTTCGTAAAAATGCTTCAGCCACAGCTTTTCATAGTATTCCTTTAATTCTTTCTTCCGTTTTTCCCTGGCTTCTATGTAACTGTCATCCTTCACCTTATTCCGAAATTCATCTGAACCGGAGGACCAGCTGGATGCCCGGTACTCTTTATCAGTAGCACCTATGGTAATAACGGAATCCACCTGATGAATAAAGCTTCCTGTTGTATCCCGCCGAATTAGTTCCATCATCTGTTTCCGGTATTCCGGCTCTTCTTTCATCCGTTCCCAGCCCTTGTCTGTAATATTGATTGCCAGATGGTCGATGGTCGACGTTTTCGGAATGGCTGCAACCTCTTTCCAGAATTCCCTTTGGAACAATTCCATTTCCTGTTCCTTCGTTAATTGTATGTCTTCCTGCATCTCTTTTTCTTCCGCTTTCGGAACCCCTTGCACAGCTTCTATTCCTTTTGGGCCCCAAATACTGCTAAAATCATAAGGATTCCCTTTTTCAGTTTCCTGCCCCTGCCGATAGATAAAATTCTGAACATATGCATTTGATACATCTGCTAATCCAAAACTCATATTCCGCCTCCATAACTTTTCTTTCGGTCAAACCACTGCTTTTCTATCCCTACATAAGCATGTTAATGCTAAAGGAATCAAAGGCTTCCTCCTCCGAACCGGAATCTGCATTGGATATCTCACCCATTCTCTGCTGTGCCTTCTGAATCAGCGCTTTCACCTTTGCCACTTCATTTTCATCACACATACCCGTCTGCAATCCATTCTCACAATCGGACAAATCACCATTTAACAATCCCATGACCATCCTTAATTGTGCCGGATTCTTGGCTGCCGCAATCTGGCGCAAACGCTTTCCTTCATTTACGGCTACCTTACCGCCCCAGGTCTCACTTTCCATGTTGCCATCCTCATCAATTTTAATCTTCATTCCCTGAAAGCCTTCTACATTCTCCTCGGCATGCCGCACCATATCATCCGCATCTCCAAGCAGTTTTTCTAACTCTGTACGCTTTTCCTTGTCCTGAAAGCATTTCCTCAAATAGCTGCTTGATATGGTAACAATTCCTTTATTATAGGCATCATACTTGCCTTGCAGATACTGTATATATTCCCGGATATCCTTAAATTCCTTCTCTGAATCCGAAGAAGTCTCCTCTGGGACAATGTCCTCTGCACTCTGATATTTCATCCCTGTGCTTCGATAGCGCATATCATCATAAAGCTGTTCCAGTTCTGCTTCCTTTTTTGCTTTCCGCTTTTCCGCGCGTTTTTCTTCCTGCTTTTTCTTTAGCCGCTTCGCCGTCAGCTTTGCAGCATTTGCTTTTCTGGCCTTTGCCGCAGATTTTGCCGGGTCTGCATTGTCATACAGAAAGCTCATACTCCTCACCTGCGGATGGGAGGAAGAGGTTGATATGCTGTGGTCTGAAGTACAGCTTCCCCGATAGGGGATACCGTCTGCACCTGCATATTTCCCATTGCTTTCCGCCAAAGAGAATACGCTGCCCGTCAGATGTGCAGTTACATTTCTGCCATCGCTGTATTGCAGGGTATAGCCATTCTTTCCCTGAAGCTCACTGTCCATCAGACCATATACTTTGGCACGATAGGCGGAATCCGATGCCATTTTCTTCATCTGGCTGTTATCAATATATAAATAGAACTTACCCGGTGTCACATCTCTCGGTTCCGAGGATGTCAGAGTGTACTCCGGAAATAACTCCTGGATTTCTTTTTTTAATTCCTCCTCTGTCAGAGTACCGTCTCCCCCTTGTCTGGATATAAGGGAAGAATAATAGGATACTGCCTGTTGCTTATAGTCCTGAAAGCCCTGGTTCATATCCTCCAGATATTTGTATACTTTATTGGGATTCCATACCGGTTTCTGAGTTTCTTTACTTTTTGAAGTATTTGTAGGCGT
Organism: Clostridium sp.; assembly: GCA_023667695.1. Classification (GTDB taxonomy): domain Bacteria; phylum Bacillota; class Clostridia; order Lachnospirales; family Lachnospiraceae; genus CAG-632. Next base: position 138,280 of record JAMOZY010000004.1, read on the forward strand.
ATTTGCATAAACACCCGCTGCTGATACGTTAAATGCCATCTTGCTTCCTCCTTTTCTTTTCCAATCCATGGTTCGTAAGCACCATAATGTCAGCTCCAGAAATCATAGCGGTTTACAAATGCAGAATAAACATCTCCTGCCGCATTATACTGGCTGGAAGCATGAATCATATTAGCCGCTGCATTATCCGAGATTCTTCCTGCCAGAAATCTCGTCTTTTCTGCAAAGCTTTCTGAACCACTAAGAACCTTTTTCAAACTGTCTATATCTGCTTTTTTCAATTTATCCGAATCTAATTTCAGACTGCCGTCCTTCCCAATCGTAATTCCAATATCGCTCAACGCTTCCTTATTCTCGACTGCCGCCTGACTCAACATCTGTCCATAGAAATCATTTAAAGTTCCCGGGAGGGCTTGGAGCTGCTTCCTCGTATCGTTCCAGCTGGTTACCATCCCTTCTATCGTGCCATAGATTTCCTTATTCTCTCCATCCGTCTGGTAGTTATCCAATATAGAGTTCCCATTTTCCGCCGCAAATTTCTCAGCCTGCTGTTGCAGACGGTCCGATGATTTTTTCAATTTCTCCTGCTCTTGCTTTTGAGCCACATTGGATGTGGTATTATTCTTCTGATTCAATGCCTGCAGCAGATTATTTCCTGTGCCGGATGAATTCACCTGATTCAAAAGGGTACCGCAGGTAAAGGGAATACCTGCTTTTTTCGCTGTATTATTCAGCATTTGCGTTGTAATTCTCATGATATGACCTCCTAGCTGTATACTCTAATTTGCGTACGCTTTATAATCCTTCCGGACAGAGGCTGCCGTATCCGACAGGCTCAACCAAGCATCTGCCCCGGCAGTCTCTGCTGTGCCTGTAAGAAATGCAGTCAGCTCCTGCTTCTGCTTTCTTGCCGCCTCTAAGCTTCGCAATTGATTTTCTCTTCTCCGCTTTGCTTTTTTCTCTTCCTTCGCCTTATTCTCAGCCTCTACTCTAGCCTTGGTTTCCGGCGACTCCTCTCCGCAAAGATAATAGGTTACCGTTCCATCCGGATGAATGACCACACCACTGGAAATCATCCTGTGTCCCATGGCCGCCAGAAATGCCCGGGTCTGTGGAATATTATCAAAATGCTCCTGTATCCTTTGCTCATAATAGGCTGCCTTTTGGGGATCATTTGCCATTTCCTTCAAGATATTCGGTGCTATGACTACATTCCCTGCTCCAAAGGTACCATAACCTAATGTATCCATACTTCTTTGATCCCTGCCCACATTTTGAACCATAATCGTTCCAAAACGCTCCTCTAAATGCTTCTGGTAAGCATCCAGCCGAGACAGTTCCGTCTCCGCTGCACTCTGCAAGCTGTCAATAAAGCCTGTTCCTTCTGCGGCTGCCTTCTGCGCTTGATTCCCATGCTGCCAACCTGCTGAAATCACTCCGGCACTTGTAACATCCATATGCAAAACCTCCTTCTGTCATTGTAAAACTCAAGTCCGAACGAAATATAACCTGCCTTCCATTACTGTATCGACAGAAATTCAAAATGTCCTGCCCAAAATGTAATGACAGGACATAGAATTGTAGTAAATAGAAAAAGCACTACCAATATTGATAGTGCCTGGTCATTATAGGCTTTGATGAATATCTTTCTGCGCACTCTGCTGCAGCATAACGGTAATCCGAAACTGATTTCCTTTTGTTTTGATATCCAATCCGCCCAGATAACGTTCTGCTGTCTCTTTTACATTTCCAAGACCAAGGCCATGCTCCGGGCAGCCTTTCCCTTGGGTATTGGGCTTTGTCGTCCGCGGAAGTCCTTCCTCATTCCATTGTACCGCTCTGCCATCAAAAGAGTTCTCCACCTCCAGCAGAAGAAAGGAAGATTTGCGTTTGAATGCCAGCCGGATATACCGCTCCTCCGGTTTTACCTTTTGGCAGGCTTCCACTGCATTATCCAAAAGATTGTTCAAAATAATTCCCATATCAAACACCGGAATCTGATTTTCTTCTGCGTAGTAAAATTCTGCTTCAAAATTAATTTCCAGTGCTTCTGCCATCCGGTATTTGTCATTTAGAATCACATCTGTAACCGGATTTCCGGTAGCATATTTATAATCCAGCTCCTGAATGGTTTCATCCAGCCTTTCTATATACGAATCCACCGCCTGATATTGCTCCCCGGCCACCAAGCCCTTGATATTCATCATGTGATTCTTCATCTCATGCCGTACCTTCCGAATGCTTCCATAAAATTGCTCCGCCTCTTCCAGTCTGCGCTTTATGGCTTTCACCTGCTGCTCTTCTACAAAGCTCTGCTCCTTTTCCTTCTGAAGCTCCTGGTTTTTCTGATAGATATAAATTGCAGAAGCTTCTCCCAGATACAATAATATTGCAAGAAAAGGAAGCTTCCATAGCATTTCCTTCCTATTGTCAAATAACAGAAATACCTCCTCATCCAGCTTTACCTGCATCAGGTCTACCACCATTTTGGTCAGCATAATTCCTACCACATTCAATATGGATAAAAAGCATACATCCTGCCATTTCATAGAAATCTCTTTTCCCATAATCCGAATAAGCAGCAAAACCATAGCCCCAAAGCAGACCCCATATAATACCAGCAACAGACACTGGCTCAGCAGCAGACGCTGATACATCTTCGCCATCCAGTCCGGCTCTTCATAGCTTAAAGTGCCAAGCAGATAATCCGCCGTTCGCTGATATAGGCTGGTCGCAATCAAAAAGCTTAACGAATGCAGATTATAAAACAACGACAGAACAAATACCGTCCGTTCCAGCCGTTTCCCATATAGCAAATACGCATATCCAAAAATCAAAACACAAGAAAACAAATAACGGATACTGGAAGGAAAAAACAAGCCCAGCAGAAGGTTCATAAGAACCAAAACGCTCCCCATACCAATCGTCAGCCTTTTGCTCTGCATATTCGTACCACTTGCCAATGTTCGAAAAGCTGCTGTCGGATATACCGTCCGCCACAGCAATGCAAAAAACAGAATATCCACGAAAACAACTATGGTACTTGATACATATGAAAACCATTCATATCCCGGTCCGCTCATCTATCTCTCCTCTGAAATATATTGTAGATATGCATTTACGAAATCGTGATATTTATATTTTGAAACCAGAAGGCTATCCCCATTTTTCATCTGAACCTCTGTCCGGCTGTAATGAGCCACGTATTTCAAATTAATTAAATATCCTTTGTGAATTCGAAAAAAATCCGGCTGCAGCTTCTGTTCCAGATTACTGATTTTATCGTAAAACTCTATTTTTTCATCCTGCAGGCACAAAATCACCTTGCGGTTGCTGCTTTCAATGTAAAAGACATCATCTGCTAACACCTTTCGAACCTGATTTTTATTCTTTACCAGGATTTCCTTTGCTTCCGGCTGTCCACCTCCGGTCAGATACTGATATTCCCTCAGCGCCTGTGTAAAAATCCGTTGAAACTCCGGCTCCTGAATGGGCTTTACAATATACTGAAATGCATGAACCGAAAATGCCGACTGCATATACTCCCTGGAGCCTGTAACAAAAATCAACAGCGGCAGGCTTCCCCACACGGCTTTTTGCTGATGTTCCATATTCTCCCGAAGGGTCTTTGCTACTGCTATACCATCCATATCCTTCATTGCGATATCTAAAAACAGTATATCGATTTCAAAATTCACGGCTGCATCCTGATAGTGCAACAGGTCCTTTCCGGAAGAAAATTCCATGATATTACACTCTGTTTCCTGCCGTTCTATCAGCTTTCGAATATAGATACGATTTGCCTCTTCATCATCACAAATTGCTATACGCAAAACTCTCACCTCAAACCCCTGTCTGTTATATTTTGTTCCAGTCCGTACAATATAACTGAAAATTGCTGTTCCTCTATATACTGTAACCATATACTATATCGTCAAAACCAATGGAAGGTTTTTTCTAAATGTTGTAACTAGATTGTTTTGTGTAGTAAATAGCATTTCCCTTAAGAACTAAAAACGGCGTTCCATGTCACATAATGAAACGCCGTCTTAATATTCCTTTTATACTTACTGCTGTAACAACTGTAACAGACTTTCCGGCTGTGCATTTGCCTTTGCCAGCAGATTCGTAGCGGTCTGCGTCAGCAGATTCTGCTGCGTATATTCAATAATCTGCTCTGCCATATCACTATCCATAAGCCGTGAGAAGGAACTCGTCATGCTCTCTTCCGAAATCTCCAGACTGTTTTCCGTATGCTCCAGCCGATTCTGATAGGCTCCAAGCTTGGAGCGGACCTCGGATACCTTTTTTATCGCTTCATCCACTTTCTCGGTGGCCTTTCTGGCATCCTGTCCGGACACAACATTTATGGTATCCAGACCAAGAATCTTTGGTGATACCTCCGGTATGGTAACCGTCATAGTCTCCTCCTGGTTTACACCAATCTGGAATACCATCTGTCCGGCACTGAGAATCTCAACCTTTGCATCAAAAGCAGTTCCTCCTGTAGGCTGGCTGTTTGCCAGAGTACCTCCCATAACCGGGTCGGTAAACTCCGTCCCGCAGGCTCCTATCTTGGATTCAAAAACCATTTCAAAACCACTGCTATCCGTTACGGTGATTTTATTACCATCACAGATTACAGCTGCCGTTGGTGAAAATCCGTCTCCCAATGCAGCCTCAACATCCGTTCCAACCGAAACACCGTCCTGAATCCCCAATAAAGCTCCCAAATCATCATTATCACAGGAAATATCGATTTGCTGGGAAGAACCATAATAATCAGATACAATCACCAGTTGTCCGCCATTCCCAAATCCATTGGTGCTTGGCGTATACCCGGCATTCTCCGGTAAGCCGGCAGTGGTATCCAGGCTATCCGTTGTAAACACCTTATTACCGGTCCATTCACACAGGGACTGAAGCTTCGAATAGACTTCTTCCGCCGTATCTCCTGCTTCAATATCTACGGATTCTCCATTGATACTAATCGTTCCTGCCTGGGCCGGGGTAATCGTGCTTCCTGCTGCCATAGCAACAGTGCCTCCTACTGCAACAGCCTGTCTGGCATCCTGGGAAACTGTAAAGGAATATTCACCCAGATTTACCGTATCAGAAACCTCTAATGTTTTCACACCTTTCACTACTGCACCGGTATCAATATAGCTTGCTCTTCCTAAGTCGCCATTTAACAGCTTTTTCTGATTGAAATTCGTAGAATCAGAAATTCTCTGGATTTCATCATTCATAACATCGATTTCCGCCTGAATGGTTTCCCGGTCCTCCGGACAATTGGTATCATTCGCTGCCTTTATGGTCAGCTCCTTCATTCTCTGCAGCATTGCATGAACTTCAGTCAATGCGCCTTCTGCAGTCTCAATCACAGAAATACCATCCCCCGCATTCCGGTTTGACTGCTGCAGACACCGAATCTGCGTCCGCATTTTTTGAGAAATCGCCAGACCTGCGGAATCATCCTTTGCATGGTTAATCCGGTAGCCGGAAGATAACCGTTCAATCGCTGTGGCCATGGCATCATGATTTTTGTTCAGTCTGTTGTTGGCAATCATCGCCGTAACATTCGTATTAATTCTCATTCTTACACCCCATTTTCATAGTGAGGCACTTCATAAACCATCATCCTTGATCCGTTATTCCGATACCTGTCTTTTTGTCTTATGCAATAGATATCGGAGTTCTTTTTCAAAATCTTTAGCCCCAGAGCTGTAAGTTTTTACACCAGATATAAATATACCAGCATAAAATGGCAGAAGCTTCCACCCAGGCAAAAAAGGTGAAAAATCTCATGGGTGCCAAACCTTTTGTGCCGTTCATTAAAGCCCTTCAGCTTTAGCGCATATATGACGCCGCCGATGGTATAAATAATGCCGCCGGTCAAAAGCCATGCAAAGGCGCCGCTGCCGAGATTCCGAATCAGAAACGGCGCGGCTGCCATACACAGCCACCCCATAACAATATACATCACGGAGGAAATCCACTTCGGACAGGTAACCCACAGCATTTTAAATGTAATGCCCATGGCCGCAATGGTCCAGATTATCATTAACAGCAGATAGCCCATCCGGTCTCCCAGCCCCATGACGCAAACAGGTGTATACGTACCTGCAATCAATACAAATATCATGGCATGATCCAGTTTTTTCAAAATCTTATTCACCTGTTCTGAAATGTCAAAGGTATGATAGGATGTACTGGCCCCATATAACAAAATCATACTGACAATAAAAATCACAGCTGCCGGTATCCTGCCTCTGCCGACACCGGCCTCCGCCTTTACGATTAATGGAGCTGCGGCAAAAGCCGCCATAAACATACCGATAAAATGTGTAATAGCACTTCCCGGCTCTTTGATTTTACGAATTTTATTAGTTTCCACATGCATGACCTCCTTAGCTAAATCACTTACCTCTTGTTATTCTTCCTTATTTTCTAGTATAATAAACATAAGTTTTATCCTTTTTTACTTTTCATGGTTTTGATGTTTCGTAATATAGTTTTCAAAACTACTTGTTGTTGTTTTGATATTACCACATGTAAAAAACAAGTGCAAGTGTTTTAGCAATTATTTTTAATTTTTTTTGATATCATGAAGTCAAATACCCCGCAGAAAGGAAGGAAATCATATGAAGCTTGCTTTAACACAAATGGATGTTATATGGGAAGCACCGGAGAAAAACCGTCTTCATTGCTGCAGTCTGGTAAAAGAAGCCAGCGGGCATCACTGTGACTGGATTGTTTTTCCGGAACTGACACTAACCGGATTTACCATGAATCCGGAGCGTTTTCGCGAAGCTTCCCCTACCACGCCTTCCACAAAAGAATTTTTTCAGGACCTGTCCCGTCAGTATTCCATCGGGATTGTGTTTGGTTATATCGCTTTTCAGGAAGGCAAAAGCTACAACCATCTGGTCATTGTCCAGGCAGGCAGAACCATTTTAGAGTATGCCAAGCTGCATCCCTTTTCTTTTGGTTCGGAAGCAGCGCATTATACAGGGGGAAACCGGATTGTAACCTGTCAGGCTTCGATTGACAGCCACAGAAGCATCTGTATGTCCGGATTTATATGCTATGACCTGCGGTTTCCGGAAATCTTCCAGCTGGCATCGAAACAAGCAGAGCTTATCTTTGTGATTGCCAACTGGCCGGAAGAGCGGATTCAGCACTGGTATGTTTTATTACAGGCCAGAGCCATCGAAAACCAGTGCTTTATCATCGGCGTCAACCGTACCGGTACGGGAAATGGTCTGTATTATCCTCCAAGCTCCATTGCTTTTGATCCATATGGAACATCCGTTGTCTCCGGCTCTGCCGAATTACTTTATGCAGACATCCGTCCGGAGCTGGCTGCCGAATACAGAACTGCTTTTCCATTAAAACAAGACCGCCGGGAGGAAATCTATCAACCAAAGCTCCTTCTCTAATTATTTTTTCTCCTTTCACCGAAATATATGTTAGGACAATATGCATGTTCCGCTTCCCTTCGGGTAAGCAAATGCATAACGATTAAGAACGATTACAAAATCTTCGGAAAAGGAATGGTAAACTATGTCACAACAAGCGTATAACGATAACAGTCTTTTATTTGGTATTGATACCAGCAGATATTACAATCAGACCATTGGCAATGATGCCGAACCGGCGTCCTCCTCTGGTCTTTCTTTGGGTGCCGTTGGAGACATCCTGACCGGTACCGTACTACAGGGCGGCGATTCTCCCATTGTTGAAATGAATGGCACGCCAATACAGGTCCGCTCTACTGCATTACAAAATGCCAGCTCCGGCGAGCAAATCTACCTTCGCATTACACAAAGCAGTTCATCCGAAATCACCATGAAGCTGGTAGAACCACCAATATCCAATGCTTCCCGCAGCAGTGCCATCCAGACGGAAATCCTGAAAAACACTGCCAAATTTGTAGAAAACTGGAAGCAGACGCAACCGGATGCTTCTTCTGAATATGCACAGACCAGGGAAGATGTTGATTATATTATGCAGGGACTTTCGGAAGAAGAAAAATCAAAGCTCCGACAGATGGGAATTGAAATCTCCTCTTCCAATCTTACCATTATAAAAAGCCTCCTGGTGCAAATGCGGGGCGAGGAACAGGATGCCGACCTTCAGAAGGCCATTGACAGTGTACGGAAACAGATTGTTCTGCAAAATCCACAGGATGCCCCGGAACAGTATCAGCTTATTATTCAGGGAAATACCCTGAATACTTCTGAAATTACAAAGGAAGCAAACTCCTATCTTCCTGTATCCGAGGAACAAACGGTATATCTGATTCAAAACGAGCTTTCCCTTAGCATTGAGAACTTGTATAAGGCTCAATACAGTGCCAAATCCATGCCGGCAGGGGAGAAGCTTTCCGAAGGGGATTTCCGTCAAATGCTTCCCCAGATTGAACGTACCATCCAGACAGCCGGTCTGCAGCCGGATGCTTCTACCCTGGATGCCGCCCGGTTTTTATTAGAGCATAAGCTTCCCGTTCATACGGATTCCTTATCCACCTATATGGCAATTCAGGATTTGAATGCCAATGGCTTCCAGGAACCGCAGGTTGCCGGACAGCTTGCCGATTATACAGCGGAAGCCTTAGCCGGGAACATGCCTGCTGCCGTGACAGATGAAGAAAGCGCTGAACCACAGACGATAGCTGCCGATTCTGTCTCAGGGAATTTTACTTTTACCATTGAATACTACCGTCATGTAGAATTATATTTTTCATCTGCCAGCGCTACTGCTAATCAGATTGCAAAGGACCTCAGCCAGATTACGGAGGATGGGTTCTGGGCATTTGCAGAAACCGGACTGCCATATACCCTTTCCAATCTCTCTGATTTTTGTCAGAATTCTTCGGATGCATTTGCAGATGATAATGAAGCGACTGCTTCTATCCGCTACAGTGCTTCCTACAGCAGCTCCGTAACTGCCCTGACTGCCCACCGGCAGCTGGAAGAAATCCGGTTAAAAATGACCTGGGAGGCCAGCTATACCTTAGCCTCTGAGGATATACATATCCGGGCAAAGGAGCTTTCTCAGGTAGTAGAAGCCTTACGGAATCAGGAACGGAATTATTATAAGCAGCAATTTCAGGCAGAGGGCATGGAGCCTGGTACCGATGCCATAAAACTGGTACAGGATGCGGTTGACCAGGCTAACGATTTGCCTTACCTGCCGGCATCTGCTCTGGGGGCTGCCTTATTCTCCGGTACCCTTTCCATGGAACGGCTCCATGAAAAAGGAATGCAGGCACTCAATGACTTGCATACCACCATGACCCATACCAAGGTCACTGCTTACGAAACCCTTATGACCCGTCCCCGGGGCGACATGGGAGATTCCATTCAAAAGGCATTCCGTAACGTAGATGATTTGCTGGAGGAAATGAACCTTCCTGTCACGGAGGATAATCAACGGGCCGTCCGTATCCTGGGTTACAATCAAATGGAAATCACCCAGGAAAATCTGGATGCCATAAAGGCTGCAGATGGACAGGTGCAGGATTTCATGCAAAATCTTACGCCTTCCATGGTGCTAAGGCTGGTACAGGACGGTATTAATCCATTACAGCTTCCGATTGAAGAATTGAACACTTTCATTCAGAGCTATAGGAACGAGGATGAAATAGCGGAAGAAGAAAGATACAGTGAATTCCTGCAAAAGCTGGACCGGAAAGGCGCTATTACCCGTGAGGAACGCAAGGGTTATATTGGGATTTACCGTCTGTTGGACAAAATCAGCAAGTCCAAGGGAAAGGATATCGGAACTCTGGTCCGCAATGGACAGAGCATTACCCTTCAGAACCTGCTGACTGCGCATCGAAGCAACCGGGCAGCCGGTATGGATACTACACTGGATGAATCCTTTGGAGGAGTGGATTCTACTTCTTCTACGGATTCTATCAGCCAGCAGATTGAAGAAAGCTTTGCAAGACCGGAGGATGCGGCTGCTCCATCCAGGGCCGCAGTTCAATACAACCAGCATTTGGCAGAGCAGTTATTAAATCATATAACTCCGGAGCTGATTGACCGTATGGTAGAAGATTCCGCCAAGGGTGCTGCCTTAGAGGAATTCTATGATACAATCAAGGAGCAACTGACGGAGGAACCAGAGACCCTTCCGGCAGAGGAAGCCTCTGCCCTTACACCGGAGCAGGAAACGGCAGAAAGCCAGATACAGGCTATGCAGCTGCAAAATCTGGACTTTTTTGACGAAGCTGCATATGCTTTCATGAAGCGTATGGATATTTTTCCTTCTATTATTAATATGTCTGTTACCGCAAACCTATTAAAGGGCCGGAATCAGACCTTCCGTCATGCTGCTGCATTGGCAGAGGCTTTTTCTTCCGCCCAGGAGGACGGAACCGTTGCAGATTTATCCGAGCAGATGGAGCATTTACCGGAGCATCTAAATTCACCGGAAGAAATGGAGCAGGCTTATGCCCAATTAGAAGCGACGGTTACTGAGACGGTTCATACCGGTGACGAATCTGGCGCCATTACTGCAAAGGATATCCAAGCCTTAAAGCAGGTGCGTGCCGGTTTGCGGGTTATGCAGAAAATGAGCCGGAAGGAACAATTCCAGATTCCGTTTTCTTTCCAGGGAGAATGGAATGTAATCAATCTTTCCATAATACAGAACGCAGAAACCAGGGGGTTGTTACAGGCGGATATTCCAACCAGTGCATATGGAACGATTTCCGCCAGCCTGTCCTGGGCGCAGACCCATTGGGAGGGCAATATATCCGCGGACCAGCCGGAGGGAACTGCGCTTCTGGAACGGAATTCTGCTTATATTTCTGATGCCATGAAGCAGATTACAGCTGCCAGCCAGGACGCAGACCCTGAGCAGACACCGGCCACCAGCGACATGTACCGGATGGCAAAGCAGCTTGTCATGCTTTTCCGTCATATAGAGGAATAACCCCGGGGTTCTTACGATTTCTTTTCTCTTTGAATAACAGACACGAAATCTGTAGCAATTTTTGTCGAATAATGATATGCTATAAATAAATGTAAAGCAATTTGTACCAAGGCAGATATCCTATCCAAAAGGAACCGGATATCTGCTTTGAAGCATCCTGCTTCTTTGCATTTATACACTTAGTCAACA
>JAMOZY010000050.1:0-5630 GCA_023667695.1 Clostridium sp.
CAGAACCGGGGCAGCTCTGTCTATTTAATTCCTACAGTAAATTTACGCTATCCAGAGCAGGATATACCATAGACATATGACTTGAGTATGGTATAATAGTTACAGACAATGAACAGTATGGTAGATATATAGTAAAAGGAAGGAGAATTTGAATATGCCATTTATTGATTCTAAGATTTCGTTACCGGTTTCTGCGGAAAAGCGGGAGACCATTAAGTCACGGTTTGGGAAAGCGATTACCATTCTGAACAAAACAGAGTCCTTTTTAATGGTTGGCTTTGAAGACAATTATGATTTGTACATGGGAGGAAATAAGCTGGAACGGGGAGCTTATGTAGCGGTTCGGTTATTTGGAAGCGCATCCTCTGACGCATGCGATGCCATGACGGGAGAAATCTGTAAGATTTACGAAGAGGAACTGGGTATTCCGGGACAATCCATATATGTTACCTATCAGGGAATTCGGGATTGGGGCTGGAACGGAAGAAATCTATAACGCAAGGTATAAGGCTGAGAACCTCGCAGTTTACTGCGGGGTTCTTGTTGAAATACAGCTTTGTTGTTGAAATAAGACCTTATCGTTGAGATTGATAGGGAAAACGTGTACAAAATACCCACTTGGGTATATAATGGTGAAAGGAAAGCGAGGAGACGGATTATGCTTATCAGAAGAGCAGTAGAGCAGGATATGAAAGGGATTAATTGCTTGCTGAAACAGGTGTTGATGGTACATCATAATGGCCGTCCGGATTTATTCAAGGAAGGTGGAAAAAAGTATAAGGATGAGCAGTTACGGGATATTTTACAGGATGCGTTAAGACCTGTTTTCGTAGCAGTAGATGAGAAGGATTCTGTTTTGGGGTATGCCTTTTGTATTCTGCAGCAGCATGCAGATGATAATATTCTGACGGATATAAAGACCTTATACATTGATGACCTGTGTGTGGATGAAGGGATGCGGGGGCAGCAGATTGGAAAGAGTCTCTATCAATACGTTTTGAAGTATGCCAGACAGGAGGCATGCTACAATGTGACCTTGAATGTCTGGAACTGTAATGAAAGCGCTATGCGTTTTTATGAGGCATGTGGCTTAAAGCCTCAGAAGGTGGGCATGGAAGTGATACTATAATGGCGGCTTCAGATGACTGCATATCATACGGATGTAAGAAGGAGCAGGCAGTCTATTTTGCTTTGCAAAATTGGTTGCAGCCGAAGGAGGAGATTATATGAAATTAATCATTAAAAACGGCAGGGTACTGAATCCGGCAACAAAGCAGGATGCTGTAATGGATGTGCTTATAGAAGGAAATAAGATTCTCCGGGTGGGAGAGGATGCTTTGGCCGTGGAAGAATCCGGTGAACCAGTACAGATGGTGGATGCCTCCGGCTGCTTTGTTATGCCGGGCTTTGTTGACCTGCATGTACATTTTCGGGAGCCGGGACTGACCTATAAGGAGGATATTGAAACGGGTGCGAAAGCAGCAGCCAGAGGTGGTGTGACTACGGTATGTGCCATGCCGAATACCAAGCCGGTCGTAGATTGTGTAGAAACCTTGGATTATATTCAGAAAAAAGCAATGGAAACAGCACCGATTCATGTGGAACAGTTGTCAGCGATTACGGTGGGACAAAATGGAACGGAGCTGGTCGATATGAAGGCTATGGCGGAGAACGGAGCCATTGCATTTTCCGAGGATGGAAAAAGTGTAATGGATGTGACCCTGTATGCAGAGGCCATGAAGCAGGCAGCAGAGCTTGGAACTGTTATTATGGCCCATTGTGAGGATAAGTCACTGGTACGGGGTGGTGTTTTGAATGAAGGTGTGGCATCAAAGAAGTTTGGGGTGCCGGGAATTACCAATTCCGTAGAGGATATCATTGCTGCCAGAGATATTTTTTTGGCAAATGATTATGGAACGAAGCTTCACTTATGTCATTGCTCTACTGCAGGCAGTGTAGAGCTGGTACGCATGGCGAAGCGGATGGGAATTCCGGTGACGGCAGAGGTCTGTCCCCATCATTTTACCCTGACCGATGCGGATATCGATAAGGAGGATGCAAACTATAAGATGAATCCTCCATTACGGAGCGAGGCGGATGTGCAGGCATTAATCCGGGGGCTTCAGGATGGCACTATGGAAGTAATATCTACGGACCATGCACCCCATAGTGCGGAGGAAAAGGCAAAAGGATTTCTGGAGGCGCCATTTGGTATTGTAGGACTGGAAACCAGTGCATCCCTTACCTATACGGCACTGGTAGCTACGGGTATCCTGACCCCGATGCAGATGGCAGAGAAAATGAGCTGGAATCCGGCGAAGGTGATTGGAATGGATGGAACGCGTGGAAGCATCGAAGCCGGAAAGGCAGCGGATATTGTTATCTTTGACCCGGATGCAGAATATACAGTAGATGCGGATGAATTTGCATCCAAGGGAAGAAATACTCCTTACCATGGCAAACAGCTTATGGGCAGGGTTCGGATGACGATTTGTGAAGGAAAGATTGTATATCAACTGCAGTAAACAGGAAACATACATCTTCCGGTAAGAGAACAGAGGACATGTGAAAATGCGGAAGAGAGAAACTACATGACTAAGTAATGTTTAGGAGGATTGAAAATGAATTTTTGGAAGAAATTTGGCTGGTTTATGCTTGGACTGGTGCCGATAGTAGCAGTGCTGTTCTGGCAGGTGATTGCCAGCAGTGTTGGAATGATTCTGTATACAGTACAGCAAATGATGGGAATGGATATGACGGGTATGGGACAGGAGGAACTGAACCAGTTTACTGCTTCGGTAACGGAAGGCTTTATGTCCGGTCCTTCCTACAATATTCTGATGTTTGTTGTTTATATCGGCTATCTGGTGTTCTTCGGTCTTTGGTTCTGGCTGATGTTCTGCCGGAAAAAGCAGACCGGTGACTGGAAGCAGGTATTAAAGCCTCAGCGGATTCTTGGAATCGTAGGGTGTGGAATTGCTCTGCAGTTTGCCTTATCCATGGCGCTTACTGTTATCTTACCGCTAATGCCTAAGATTTTTGAATCCTATTCTGCCATTATGAATACCTTGGGAAATGAGTCCGTATGGATGATACTTTGCGTCTGTATTCTGGCGCCGATTGGAGAGGAACTGATTTTCCGTGGATTGACCCTTCGAATTATGAGGAAGGCAATTCCTTTGTGGGCAGCAGTAATTGTGCAGGCGTTGTTGTTTGGCATATATCATCTGAATCTGGTACAGGGCGTATATGCCTTCCTATTAGGATTACTGTTTGGCTGGATTGCTTATCGCTATGGTTCTGTTGTGCCTGGAATCTTATTACATATGGTGGTGAATTCTTCCAGCTATCTGATTGGCTATTTGCTTCCGGATTCCTTGGAGGACAAGACCCTTATCCAGGTTCTTATTGGTATAGTGGCATTACTTGCAACCATCGGATTTTCTTATCTTATTACGAAGGGAACTGCAGCTACTGAGACCGTCCCAGCAGATGCTCAAAGTATTCCAGCCAATTAAGACCTATAATACGAAGCACGTCCTGTTCCGACATGCCCCGCTCAAGCAGCCGGGCTGTGAGCAGAAGTGCTTCTTTGTGATTTTGCAGACAATCTTCACGGTCAATGCTTTCCGTCTGATACTTTCCCATCGTGTAAGAATCGCATAAATCAAAGCCGAAGCCCACATGTTCGGCGCCAACCACATGTATCATATATTCTATATGCCGGCACATAGCATCCAGATAATCATCTGGATTTTGGCAGCCCACAATATACTTACAGGCGTTCAGCCCTATGATGCCGCCCTGACCGGCAAGGGCGGTCATCTGCCGGTTGGTCAGATTCCGGTAATTGGGATATATCTCATAGGAATCGGAATGGGTCGCAATGTATGGCAGCCAATTCCTGTTATCCTTCTTTGCATTGCCGTATAACTGATTGACCTGCTCCCAGCCTTCGTTATTTAAGTGGCTGATATCGAGAAACATGGAATTCTCCTGTAGTATCCGTATCACTTGTTCGCCAAGAGGTGTAATCGGTCCCGGAATATCCTGATGCTTTGTGGCGGTACAGCAGCCGGTAGCAAGGAGATTGGGACGGCTCCAGGTCAGGCTGGCTCCCCGGACGCCCAGCCGGTACAGGGTATGGATTCGGGAGAGGTCCATTCCAATACAGTCGAAACCTTCCATATAAAGAAGGATTCCGATTTTCCCATTTTCTTTTATCTGTGCAATGTCTTTTGCGGTGGTAACCAGACAAAGCTCTTCGGATAATTCACTGATTTCCTGTTGTATGGCATTCAACTGCGCCAGAGCATTGGCAAAGCCCTGTTCCCAGCAGAGCTGCTCTCTTTTCCAGTAATAATCCCAATCTCTTGTCTTCGGATGGTCCGCCTGTTTGCTGCCGGAAGCTCCGGTGGCAGCGAACTTTGGAAAAAAAACAGCATTTTCAATATAAATGGAAGATACGATTAACTGAAAGCCCGCTGCTTTCCAGGCATTCAGATACAGACGCTGTATGACATGGGTTTCTCCCTGCTGGTGCCGGAGCAGCAATTCGCCTGCAAGGTCATTATGGCAGTCTACAACAGGAACCTGCTGATGAAGTTGAACCGCCTGCATGTAATAGTCTGACTTGTATGTCATAAGTATTCCTCCCGAAATGATAAGGTCTGTTTTATAGTTTACAAAGCATCTGCCCGGAATATGTCCTTCTATTGAAATAAAAGCATAGCAGTCTCATTGTTAACATAAGAATAGAATAGCATATTATGAGACAAAGGTATATTAAAACAAAAAGGATAGGCGTAAAATGGGTTCAAAAATCTTAATTGCCGGGAAACCGGATCAGATTCAAAACTATGTGCAGGCGTTTCAGCGGTTCGGAGTGGAAAGCATCAGTATATTTCAGTGTAGCTGGAAAGAAGCTTTGGCTCTTCCGGGATTGGTTTTGCCCGGCGGAGGAGATATTTCACCGTCCTTGATGAAACAGGAGAATCAGGGTTCTGTACAGATTGATGAGACCTTAGACCGGCTTCAATTCAAGATATTGGAGGAATTCTGTAAAGCCCGAAAGCCGATTCTGGGAATCTGTAAGGGACTTCAGGTAATAAATGTATACTTTGGCGGTACGATTGTTCAACAGCTTCCAACTGCTCACATGCACGAATACCGGAATGGTGACCAGAACCATATGACAATTGCTCTTCAGGATTCTGTTCTGGAACGGCTTTACGGGCTTCGTTTTCCGGTGAACAGCGCCCATCATCAGGGAATCGGAGTGTTGGGCAATGGGTTAGAAGCCATTCAGTTTGCGAAGGACCAGGTGATAGAGGGAATCATACATAAGAAATTGCCAATTCTTGGTGTACAATGGCACCCGGAACGGATGCAGGAAAACGAGGAGGAGCATCCCGGCGGTGACCGGTTGTTGGAATTCTGGATACAGCATCTTCCAAGCAGTCAGAAAATGTGGTATGATATGACCTGAGGAGGGACCCAGCGGAGCTGGGAGGAGACCTTGGGTCGGACAGAGGTAAGGAAAAAAGGATAAGCCGGATAACTATAGACATAAACCGAGGAGGGACCCAGCGGAGCTGGGAGGAGACCTTGGGTCGGACAGAGGTAAGGAA
>JAMOZY010000050.1:5730-8961 GCA_023667695.1 Clostridium sp.
ATAGACATAAACCGAGGAGGGACCCAGCGGAGCTGGGAGGAGACCTTGGGTCGGATAGTGGCAAGAAAAAAGGATAAGCCGGATACTATAGACATAAACCGAGGAGGGACCCAGCGGAGCTGGGAGGAGGCCTTGG
The DNA here is from genome assembly GCA_023667695.1 of Clostridium sp. Lineage (GTDB taxonomy): Bacteria > Bacillota > Clostridia > Lachnospirales > Lachnospiraceae > CAG-632. The sequence goes on from JAMOZY010000050.1 coordinate 5,867, forward strand.
GTCGGACAGAGGTAAGGAAAAAGGAGAAGCAGGATACTATAGACATAAACTGAGGAGAGACCCAGCGGAGCTGGGAGATACAAGGAGGAATAACATGATTCGCAGATTGATAAACAAAATTGAGACATTACAGGCGCCCATTGTAGTCGGACTAGACCCGATGCTTTCTTACGTGCCGGAGCAGATTCAAAAGAAGGCATTTGAAGAATATGGGGAGACATTAGAAGGGGCGGCAGAGGCAATCTGGCAGTTCAATAAGAAAATCATAGATGCTACCTATGATTTGATTCCGGCAGTAAAGCCACAGATTGCCATGTATGAGCAGTTTGGCATAGAAGGAATGAAGGCTTTTCAGAAAACAGTTGATTATTGCCAGAGTAAGAACCTGATTGTAATTGGTGATGTAAAGCGCGGTGATATCGGCTCGACTTCGGAAGCATATGCCGTAGGACATCTGGGAACCGTACAGGTAGGAGGTCAATCCTACAGCGGCTTTCATGAAGATTTTGCAACGGTCAATCCTTATCTGGGTTCGGATGGAATCAAGCCGTTTCTGAAGGTTTGTAAGGAATGTGATAAAGGAATCTTTGTATTGGTAAAGACCTCGAATCCATCCTCTGGTGAATTTCAGGACCAGTTAATTGACGGAACACCATTGTATGAGCTGGTTGGCAGAAAGGTAGCAGAATGGGGAGAAGAATGTATGGACGGTGACTACAGCAATGTAGGCTGCGTGGTTGGCGCTACTTATCCAGAGATGGGAAAGGTACTTCGGACCTTAATGCCAAGAACCTATATTCTGGTTCCGGGCTACGGCGCGCAGGGTGGCAAAGCAGAGGATTTGGTACATTACTTTAATGCAGACGGATTGGGAGCCATCGTAAATTCTTCCCGGGGAATTATAGCAGCATACAAGCAGGAGCAATATCAGCATTTTGGCAGCGAAAACTTTGCAGATGCTTCCCGCCAGGCAGTTCTGGATATGAAAGAGGATATTAACCGTGCGATTGCCCGGCACTGATTTATGCAGGGGATTCGTGATTTGAAATGAAAAAAGGAGAAAATACCATGGCGATAACACGCATGACGGCAAAGGTGATTCATCAGGAGCCGATTGGAACCGGAATATTCAGTATGCAATTACTGGCTCCGGAAATTGCAAAGACAGCAAGGGCAGGACAATTTGTTAATCTATATAGCGGAGATAATTCCCGCATGCTGCCAAGACCGATAAGCCTGTGTGATATTGACAGAGATACAGGCACATTACGCCTGGTCTATCGGACTGTCGGAGAAGGAACGAAGGAGTTTTCAAGACTTCGGGCGGAGAACCGGATTGATATTATGGGTCCTCTGGGAAATGGATTTGTACAGAAATCAGGTAAGGTCATTCTGATTGGCGGAGGGATTGGGATTCCGCCTATGCTGCAGTTGGCGAAGGAACTAGCCAAGCAACAGGCGGATGCGATTCAGATTATTTTAGGCTATCGGGATGAGACATTTTTAGACGAGGAATTCATAGCCTATGGTAAGGTCTGGTATGCCAGTGAGGATGGCAGACATGGAGTGAAGGGAACTGTAATGGATGCTCTGCGGGAATATCAGATTACCGGAGATGTGATATATGCTTGTGGACCGACACCAATGCTGCGGGCAATTCAGACCTATGCATTAGACCAGGGCATAGAGGCACAGTTATCATTAGAGGAAAAAATGGCCTGCGGTGTGGGTGTCTGTCTGGCCTGTGTCTGTAATTCTAAGGAAACCGATTCTCATACGAATGTAAAGAATAAGCGAATCTGTAAGGATGGTCCTGTATTTTATGCCGGGGAGGTGGAGTTCTGATGAATACATCTGTGACAATTGCTGGAGTGACCTGGAAAAATCCAGTTACAGTTGCATCCGGTACCTTCGGTTCCGGTGCGGAATATAGTGAACTTGTAGATTTGAATCAATTAGGAGCGGTTACGACAAAAGGAGTTGCCAATGTTCCGTGGCAGGGAAATCCAGCTCCAAGGATTGCAGAAACAGCCAGTGGCATGATTAATGCAGTGGGCTTGCAGAATCCGGGAATCGACCTTTTTGTAAAGCGTGATATTCCTTTTTTAAAGCAATATGATACCAGGATAATTGTAAATGTCTGCGGGAAATCCACTTCCGATTATGTAGAAGTGGTAGAACGTCTGGGGAATGAAGCCGTTGATATGCTGGAAATCAATGTATCCTGTCCGAATGTAAAGGAGGGGGGGATTGCTTTTGGACAAGACCCCAAGGCATTATTTGATATTACAAAAGCAGTAAAGGCAGTTGCAAAACAGCCAATTATCATGAAGCTGAGTCCCAATGTAACAGATATTGCAGAAATGGCAAGGGCAGCGGAGACTGCCGGTGCAGACGCCATTTCGCTTATTAATACCATAACGGGAATGAAAATTGATATTCACAAAAGGGCTTTTTCCGTAGCGAACAAGACTGGTGGTTTATCCGGTCCGGCCGTTAGGCCGGTGGCAATACGGATGGTATACCAGGCAGCCCATGCGGTGCAGATACCGGTCATAGGTATGGGAGGAATCACCACGGGAGAAGATGCCATAGAGTTTATTATGGCAGGTGCTACGGCAGTTTCCGTAGGGACAGCCACCTTCCACGACCCGACGGCTTCCCTTAAGGTGGTACAGGGTATCGAAGCTTACATGAAGCAGTACGGGATAGAAGATATCAATGAACTTCGGGGGTGTGTATTAACTTGAGGAGGGACCCAGCGAAGCTGGGAAGAGTCCTTGAGTTGGATTGCAGAATCAAAAAACAAAGCCAGGTATACCATAGGCATATAACTTGAGGAGGGACCCAGCGAAGCTGGGAGGAGTCCTTGAGTTGGATTGCAGAATCAAAAAAAGCAAAGCCGGATATACCATAGGCATATAACTTGAGGAGGGACCCAGCGTAAGCTGGGAGGAGTCCTTGAGTTGGACAATCGCTATTGTGATAACAACATATCGATTATGAGAAATCGAAAGTGGTAATGCAGAAGCATTGCCACTTTTTTTGTGTAGCATCTTTTAATAAACCACCTGCTATGCAGGTGTGTCCACAGT
>JAMOZY010000051.1 GCA_023667695.1 Clostridium sp.
TAACATATCTCTCTACTGGATATATCGGCTGATTCCCTTTCATTACATCATTTTCTGTAATAAAAATAACATAGCTGTCGGGAATATCATCCGTATCATCGCCCGCTGCTAATATATGTGCATCCAGCAGACTGCTGTTATGTCTCGCCCTTTTTGCCCCTGCTCCTGCATCTGACCTTTGGATTTCTACATCAAACTCCTTGTCAGTATTGTCAACTGCATGAACATCTAATATGGCGGAACGCCCCTGTAAATTTTTTAACACTTCCTGTGTCCGAACCGATTTGATTTTTATGTCCTTTTTTCCTAAGACAATCTGCAATATCAGTTCCACACCCTCATAATTATCCGCAAGACAGACTGTCATAAAATCATCATCCACATATCGAAGTAATTTTATCCTTTGCAAATCCTGTTGATGTGCCTGCTCTGTCATATTCAAAAGCATCGCCTTCTTTCATTACATTTATTATACATTAGACGATATCTTTTGCAAACTGAACTTTCTATAAAATTTCACTGAAATTTTAATATTTACTATCACTCAATATTCTCTCTGCTCCAATAAAATCTCATACAAAATTTATAACTGTCAATCTACCGCTTCCTTAAAAAAACGAACAGAATCATAATAATCATAATATGCAAAATAGTCATCACTTAGCAATTGCGTCACAGGCCGGCCTCCCCAATATGTGTAGATATCGTTTCCCCGCTTTCTCAGACTGAGTAATACACCGTTTTCCATATCCTCTAAGCCCGATTCATGTTCCGGATTATATTCTGCCAGCACCAGACTAATCCATTCCTCATTTCCGTAAATCTGTGTTTTTACATCGATTCCCGTATCTCCTCCTGTGATTCTCAAATCCCCATAATATTGTCCGTTTTCTTCCTGAATCGTAATATCATAATCCCGCACCGCCGCAGATGCTGCACTCGTTTTTTCTGAAAACGTATATGTTCCAACCCAATCCTCCAGTCCACTTCCCCCTTCCGTATTCTCAGCCGAAACAGCTTCTGCTGCCGCCTTTTCAAGATAAATTCCAGAGCATGGTAAATTTACATCCATTGCCTCCAATACGCCCCAGTAGGTATAAATCTCTTCTCCCTGTTTTCTCAGGCTGAGCAATACAGTATTCTCCATTTCACTTAAACCCGTTATATGGTCCGGGTTATATTCTGCGATTACCAGACTGACCCATTCCTCATTTCCGTATAATTTTGCTTTCAAATTAATCCCTGTCAGATGTCCATTTACTACTACATCTGCATAATATTGACCATTTTCCTTGTATATATCAATATTATAATCCATAAACATCATTGCACCGATATCATTTTCCGCATATTCACCAAAGGTATATTCGCCAATCCAACCATCCAAATCGTCCCTTGCTTCCTCCTCTGCATCTTGTAGCAAGCAGTCTGCTTCTCCTGCAGCTTCCTCATCGGATTTTCGTTCCAGCCGGAAAAAACGATTCTTCAAATCTATCAACACAGTACCATCCGCATCAATAATAAAATGATAATATACTCCATCTTCGTCTGCGAACTCAAGGGTCAGACCAATATAGGGCGGTGTCAGCGTAATAAATTCCCCGGGAACAAATCTTGTAAAAAGGAACAAATCATCTGCATCCTCCATGACAATATCCAGGTCTGTATACGGACCAAAATACTTCAGGTTATCTATTTCAATACAGTACTCACTTCCTAAATACTCTTCTATGATGATATCTGTATTTTCCTGCATTTGCTCCTGGTACCCTTCCGCTGTTGCTTCATCAAAGTGGTATTCTCTGGCGGTGCCTACGTATTCCACCGCCGTCCATTCACCTTCCAGCAAATAAAAATACTCCTCTGTTCCCCAATAGAAAATGGTTTCTTCGGTTTCATTATCGGATTGACTGGATTCACTACTCACATCTCCCGTATCCGCCTGAGGTTCATCCTCAACCCTCCCGCAGCCGCTTACATTGCTGACTAATACCAGTAATAAAAAACCAACCAGTAATTTTTTGAAGCTTCTCATCATCCCATTCACCCCTGTCCTTTCATTTTTATTTATTTATAATGTTAAAAGTTATTCTCATTAAACATCTTTCTATTTTCACAATCATCTATTACATATACTCGTTTTTCAATACCATACCGTTCATAAATACAATCATATTCCTGCCGATATTGTTGAATTATGGATTCTGCAATATAGTAATCTCCTTTGTAATGTTCCAAAATCTTTTTTATTTCTCTGCTATTCCATAGGAACCCATAATTACTTTCGGTTTCCTGATTCTTAACCAAAATAGATTCCAGCTCTGTATTCAACAATATACGATTCTTTTCTCTTTTCTCCATACAATACTGTAAAACTCCATGCTCCTCGCCACCGATTATCAAAACATATGGTAACTGAATACTTGAATTTGTAATATAAATACTTTTTATATCTTTGTAAAGCACCTTATACTTCCTAAAATACCACCAATAACAGATTCCATCATCCAATAGCTTATATCCGCCTTCCATGGTTTGAATTATCCAAATAATATCTTCTCCAAGCATACCAATACCTGTAAATGTAAGTAAAAACGCTATTGTTCTGGAATCTCCCAATACATGCATGGCTATAGCCCCAGCTAAGCAGAATATACAAAAAATCCTTATGGGAATCCTTCTCTTATTCACACTTTTATAATTAAGGTGAGGATGATATCTTCTCGTATGTAATATTTTCATTTCACTCATTCCCACTTGCCTCCGGATTCTGCTCTTCTCATTTACACCTGAACACGATTCCCCGTCCTTTTCCCCCTACGGCGATGATACTGCCTTCACGACCTGCCATTCCTCTCCCTGCTTTTCGATATACCAGAGGTCCAGACAATCTCTTCCACTATTACTGGCTCTTTTCCCATTCTCATTGACACGCAATACTGTACTGACAACCCATACATGCCCTGTATCTTCCGTCAGCTTACAGGTTATGAATTGAAATTCTACTTCTTGTGAAACAGCATCCTTAGAATCAAAATAATAATACCGCTCAAGCGCTCCTACCTCTCCTATTTCGTTTTCAGCCTCCTGCTTCGTTCCGGTATATTCTGCCACTTCGATTGCCTTATGCAGTATTTGATTTCCGACCTCTGCTTCATAATCAGAGCATTTATAATCAATCTCAGAATATAATTTTTTTCCATAAAATTCTTCATTGGGATATTGGTATTGTCGATATAATTTGCTCCTATAATTCTCTCTGAACGCTATCATAAGTACAATGGTAATCCACGCAAGCATTATCAAAACAATAACCGTCCCGATTATATACTTTTTCTTGTTTTCTATTTCACTCATTCCAGCTTACCTCCTGATTCAGATATCCCCATGCCCGCGCAAATCCTACTACAATATTCTGCCGAACAATCTCCTGCTGCTCCTCTAACAAAGCCTCTGCACCAGCCAGTACACGATATTCCGACACCGTAAAGGTGACATCCACCCTTTGATACCCCTGCATGTATTCTTCCATCACCTGACAAAAGGCAGAATAAGCTTCATCATCTGCTACGGCATTTTCATTATAATCCAAATAATTATCGCCCAGCTTATTTCCGAAGGCATAGCTGCAATGCTTCGTGCCATCGCTTTCCTCTGCAAATTCAATCATATAAGCCAGCTTACCGGAAATACTTGTCCCGTCAAAGGTACTTTCGTATATCCAATACGCGCCATGTGCTGCCATAAGAAAATCATCACAGCTAAGATACCGGAATTCCCCGTCGGCATTCCGATACACATCCATGTAATAGGAAGGAAGATATTTCAAATCACCGAAAAATTCATTTTCTGTAAACTGAACGCTTGCAATGATTCTTCCGCAATACAATACTTCCCCTTCCTGTATGGTAAATACATATGTACAATCCTCTGCCATATGGTCACAATACTCCGATATCAGCATCTCCGGCTGTCCATCCAGGTTCAAGTCAGCAAGCTGCATCACCCAGCGATTTACAGACAAGAAATTTTTTTCAATCCGTTCATCTCCAATCCAGTCATACTCCATATACGGGCGAAGCTTCTCATCCCAGTCTATCGCTTCCAACTGATTCAACTCCGCTTCCGTCGCAATCGGTTCCAGGTATTTTCCCCAAAGTTCTGAATACCAATTCTCTTCTTCAGAAGTTCCCAGCTCTATTCCAGCATCCCCGGTAACAAATCTTTCAGCATAGGGCAGCCTTGCCGTTTTCCCCTTCCCAAATAATTCCTTCACGAGTATTCCTCCAAAACAGATGGAGGCTATGCTGATAATTCCTATTAATATGAATACTATACACTTCCGCTTTTTCATTTCCTGTACCAGCCTTGTCCATATTATAATCATTCTTTATTATCAATACCCTTCTAGCCAAAGATATAAATATACATATATCCATCCTCATCATTTACAATATATACCCATACATCCCTTGTCTTTTGTCCATGTGTACCTGATAACATCAATTCAAATGCATATTCCGGCTTCTTCTCATTTAATTCCTGTTCGATATCAGTAACTGGATGGGAAAGCGGATACAGGCATGAATCAGATTCTGGCAAAACCCGCCTGCCAAATTCTTCGTCAAATAAGTCTGCTACTGTTTGTTCGCACCCCTCTCTTGCCTGTAATTTAATGGTTGCATATTCCGAATCGTCGAATAAAATATATCCATCTGACTTCGTTATGTATTCACTGATATTTACATCTAACAACTTTTCCGTATATTTGACTAAATCATGATACTTGCTGTTATGAAACATATAAATATATATAATATATGAGCTAAGTACCACAAGAAAAATTGTAGAAATAATAATTATTACCACTTTGAATGCTTTCTTTCGTTTCGGCATTATCGTTCCTCCGCATGTTCATTATCTTATCTTCTTTGCATCCAGCTTTTTCTCCCAGAACCAATCCACTTCTTTTGTATATACGAATGGAAGGGGCTGCAAAAATCCACCTAGGAACTGTACATTAATTCCTATCTGATGCTCCAGCTCTTCAAACACTACTTTAAATGTAGGTTTCGGTGATGTAGCCAGACTCTTAATATCATTCTTATATTCCAGAAACGTAATTAAAAAATAGCCGTTCCGTTCTTCCCACTGATATATAAATCTGTCATATGCATTTTCATGCTTCATATAGTCAAGACATAAGGGTATTGAATAATCTGTGACATAATAAAACTGCATCATATTTTGACCCCTTTCACACTATGTAATCTATCCCAATCCATCCAAGGTCGTTTATCAGCACTTCATTTTAGATATTTAACCTGTCTACTTGACAGGGGGCATATCATTTACCGACCTTTCATTTCACATCATGCCTGGATTCTGCATGTATCTGCTTTCTACCATTACCAGTGCGGATAATAAGGATAAAAGAACTTCTCCGCATTACCGCTCCTTGACCACAGGCATTCCCAGGATTCCAGCTCCCATTGGTCCTTGTCCTTTTGAAAATGATACAGGAACGTTGCCGTGCTTCCTGCCTGTTCCGACTCTGCTACATATAACACATCCGCATAGGAATCGTTGTACTTCATTACCTTAAAATACCTGACATCTTCTATCCAGCCGGAAGCATCATATAAGCTACGGAACTGTCCGCCAAAAAGCACTGTATGCAGCTCCACCTTTATATAGGGAACCAGGAGCAACAGCACTACAATAATAAGCACGATGTATCCTTTCTTGATGGTGCTTGATTTCTCCGGTTTTACTTTTTCTCTTCTCATTTTCAGTTCCTCACTTATTATTAGGTTCAAACTCTAATATTTTTATTATTTCCTCATAATTACTAGTCTGGGGGATTTTATATTCTCCCGATACAATTCTAACATCATTGTCTCTCATATACTGAATGAGTTGCTCTACTGCGTTTCTATCAAGTAATATTAATTTATTATTAACGTCTTTTCCGTTTTCTGGTTCTAAAAGCATTTCTAAATAATCTGCATTTCCATCTTGAAAATCAATATCTACTACTTTTCCTATAGATAAATTTGAAATCTGATTCATTTTTACAACTACGTATCCTGCTATTACTATTAAAATTACTCCAACTATTAAAGCTATGATTTTTGTTTTTCCGTTTTTCTCCAACACAGAATCCTCCTAAGCATTCATCCACTTCATAATTTTCTTTAAGGCTGTTCATCTATCTGCACAACCTTCCATTCATCTCCTGACTTCTCTATATACCAGAGAACGGGATGCTCTCCCGCAGACTCAATGCGTTCTCCATTTGCATCGTACCATATACTTTTTGATAAAACCCACACATGTCCCGTATTACCATTTATCTTACAAGTGACAAATTGGAATGTAGTGTCCTGTGACGCCGCATTTTTCCTATAAAAATAATAGTATTGATTTAAAACACCCACATCCTCCATTTTATCTGCCACGTTCTCTTTTACTCCTAAATACGCGGACACTTCCACTGCTTTATTTACCAGCCTGTTACCAATCTCTGATTCATAATCAGAACATGTATAAATAATTTCAGAATATAATTCTTTCCCAAAGTAAGATTCACAATAACGATATTCCTCATATAATTTACGCTTTCTTCCAAATACGATTATGAAAATTGTCAATCCTGCAAAAATCAACAGATATACTATACTTATCAGACATTTTCTCTTTTCCTTCATTCTTTATTCTCCAATTCCTGTAATATATAAGCATATACCGTTTGTTCTGTAATTTCTTTATCCTGTTTCTGCAATTCTCTTGTAATATTCCCCCAATAATAGGAAAACAGCGTTTCTCCCTCTTCATTATTTACCAAACATTTCAAACAGCCTCCATTACTAAACTCAGTTTCCTTAAAATATATTTCTGTCAACAGTTCCGCTATTTCAGCTACATTATTTTTTGTGCAAATAAATATGTAATCCTCCCATTCCGAATCATCAAGTCTGCTGCCCTTTTCCTGTCTGTATTGATACAAGTCAAATTTATTGCCTAACCCTTCCTCTATGTAAAGCTGTCCATAAGTATCATCCATATAACTAAAATAATCTAGCGCATGAGAGTTTCCGTCTCCTTTTTCAACCAAACCATATAAACGTGCATATGCATAAAATTGCCTTCCTTGATTATCCTGAAGTACAAATGTCCACATATGTACATATTTTGCCCCCCTTGTTTCGATTTCTTTTGTCTCATATTCTGTTGATAATAGTTCAAATTCTTGATTATACCTTCCACTTAACCTATCCAATACTGCTCTCTGTGCATAAATGTTATATTTATTATAAAAATAATACCGCAACAAAAATATATAAATTCCACATCCAAGAACTGCAATTCCTGCCAGAATCCATACCGCTATTTTTAATCTATTTTTCCAGGCTGTTTTCATTTCGTAAATGACCTCCTTTTATTTTGCTTCTTCAAAACTCAATCTTTCAGTCATTTTTCCAAAGCTGCTTATTCGCGGAGCGTCTTCGTTTCTTCCTCAAGTACAATTTCATCACCGGAATAGTAAATCCGGGCAAGCTTTGCCCCATAATCCGTCAGGCTCATTTCCACAGAAGAAATCCGGTCATAGCTTCCTTCATAGATATCAATGCCATTCCCTTCCCCCTTCATAGCCAGCATATTAGTTGGAAAATGGAATACAGTATCAAAGACTATATTCTCTTTCAATGCCGTATCAAAATACCCCACTTCACAATATGAATTGCCGGAGCCTGCCACAACCGTATAATACAGTTCCATGCTCCCGTCCTGATTCAAATCCGCCATAGCAAAATAAGTAATCCCCTCGAAGCCGATTCCGCTTTCCAGCTCATAGATTTCTCCGTCATACAGCAAAAATGCATCCCGAGATTTCTCGAACTTAAAAACCGAAAATCCATACCAGCTCAACTCCGTATGCCATGATACATTGTAGCAGACATCATCTGCATAACCAGTATCATACTCTCCTAGCTGCTCTAAAAATTCATCCACCATATAGTCAGAAGCTTTTATCTCCGCTGTATACACATCTTTTCTAATATGTACACTTAGCACAACGCTTCGATATGCTTCCGCTTCATTTACATCAATGCTATCCTCTATATCAAGACCATATACGACCTCAACATATCCTCCACTCGTCCCATAGTGCCACCAAGCTCCCACTACACCATAGGGCCATGGGTCTGGTTCTCCCCAGGCAGCCGCCAGTTCCTCCGAGCTATAGCCCGCAAGACAGTCCGTTGCTTCCTCATCCGACATCTGAATCACTTCTTCCAGTGATGGGATGCCATTGACATCCTCATTCTGACATCCACATATATTCACACACACGAGCAATAACACAATGATTCCCATCCATATTTGCTTCATCGTCAGCCCCTCCGCAATTTTCTAAAATCAAATGTAATATATTGAAATATAAGCTCTCTGACATACTCTTATAAGTAATACTATTCAAAAATGGGATTGGTTTCATTTTTTATTTTTTTCTGGAAAATTTTATAATCTTTTTACGAATCAAGGAAAATACCCATGCAAGCATAACTATTTCCCTCATTACTCTTGGAGATAAATAGTCAAAAATCCCAAGAACAGATTTCTGCCCTGCATGAATGATTCACATGGTTTCAGTTCCTGATAAAGGAACTACATATTGAACGGACTTCCCTGCTTATTTTCAGCATGAAATATTGGTCGAAGTGACCAGATTAAGATTTTTGAGACAACAAAAGACGTTCAACCTCGTCTGCAAAGGCTTCCAT
>JAMOZY010000052.1 GCA_023667695.1 Clostridium sp.
TTATGTACCGCTATGTGCTGGCAGGAGCGCAAGCGTGTCTTCGTGAGATATTTATACTCGGGAAGTCGCGGTAGCAGGCTTAGTACAATAAACCATACTTTTACCAGCAAACAGGGAAGCGCAGATTCTGCTCTTCCCTGTTTGTTTTCCGTCTTATTACAGTTCAAAGATTGCCATGCTTTTATCCATCTCAGCTGCAATCTGCTTTAATTCATCCGCCTCTGACGAAATATCTGTGATAATACTGCTGATTTCTATCATAGAAGCAAAGGTCTCTTCTGTACTGGCTGCATTTTCCTCTGCGATTGCCGTCAGACTCTGAACCGTATCGATTACATTTCCTCTTGCCTTATCCAGGTTCTGTGTCTTTTCAGCAATGCGGTCCATAGCATCTAAGGACTCTTCGATTCCCATAATTACCTTCTGGAACCGTTCATCCATCTGTATTACATTATCATTTTGTTTATCCATGATGTCTTTTACAACACCCATGGTTCTTACTGCTTTATCGGAATCATTAATCAAATATGAAATAATCTCTTCAATCCGTCTTGCAGAAGCATTGGTCTGCTCTGCCAACTGCTGAATCTGTGCTGCCACCACTGCAAAGCCTCTGCCCTGCTCTCCGGCTCTGGCTGCTTCAATAGAAGCATTCAGGGATAACAGATTGGTCTCTGCCGCAATCGCCGTAATCAAACCGGTAGCCTCTCGTATCTTCTGAACCGATTCATTCGTCATATTGGTCTGCTCATATATGACCTGAATAGATTCTGTCGCCTGCCCATTCGTTTCTCTCAACTCATGCAGGGTATCAAAGGCTTCCTGTCCCAACGTCTGTATCATCTGGGCATTGCTATGCATTGACTCTACTTCCTTTGCCGTTTCCTCAACCATATCACCCATATAGATTACATTATCCGTAGCAATCTGCGTCTCCTCCGCCTGATTAGTCGCTCCTTCAGCAACCTCTTCGATGGCCTTCTCCACCTGTGACACCGTATTTGCCGTCTCTGTCGTCTTTTGATTCAAATACTCTGAGGCGGTATTCAACGCATCGCTCTGGTCCTTCATGGTCTGAATAATCAGCGTCTGTTCTTCCTTCAGCCTCGCAATTGCCCGGGTGATATGACCAATCTCATCCTGCCGCTGAATTATTTTTTCATCCAGCTCTACATTCAGTCTTCCTTCCGCTACCTCGTCTAATGCGTCTGAACCCTTATGCAGCGCCTGAACCAGATTGTTGATTTCCAGAATCAAAAGTACGATACAGATAATTCCCATTACCACAATGATTCCAATCATAGAGGAAATAATCGACAAAATCTGTCCTCTTGCATTCTTCTGGGGCATTCCGGCAAAAACCATACCCACAATCTGCTCCTCTTCATAAAGCGGTATATAATAACCGAAATACTTCTGTCCCAGAATATCCACATCTCTGGAGAAATAATCCTCGCCATTCTGCAAAACTGCCTGAATCACCTGCTCGCCGGCTTTCGTTCCCAATACACGGCTTCCATCCTCCTTGCAAATAGAAGTCATATAGCGGGTATCACCATAAAAAATCGTAACATCTATCTGCGTCGATTCCTGAACATGGTCCGCAATCATCTCGCTTTCCGTAATGTTAGTCTCCCCCTTATAGAGATTACCATCCTCACCTACATACAACTCACCCTCGTCCGAACACATAAGCGTATCCCGGACTGATACAGCCACACCCCGCAAGCCATTCTCGATACTGGAGGTTACCACTGCGTTAATACGAATATTACTGAATACAATCGTAACAACGCCTAATAGTAAAAGTGGTATCAGCACCATTACCAGAATTTTGGATCTCATTTTCATTTGTCTTACCTTTTTCAGAAAACATAGTTTTCCGAACTATAAACGGATTAAGGGCAAAAGTATTTCCGTTTACACATTCCTTTCTTTCATAAAAATTTCCTCTGCCCTCTCTTATTCAATTATCATCATTATAGCACCTTTCCGGCAAAATGGTTCATATTTTTGCATTTTATGCAAAAAAGCATAATTTTGCTTTATTTATTTTACATCAAGCATCCGATTGTCAACGAAATCCCTGCAAAACAGGGCTGATGTTGTACACCAGCCCCGTCTGCACTCTTACTTATTCATCGGTTTTCTTATATTTCATTTCCAGGAAACTTCGGAATACCTGCAAAGCCCTCCTGCAAATCCGCATCCGTCGGAATATAATCCGTCATTTCACCGTCATGGAATTTCTCATATGCCACCATATCAAAGTATCCGGTACCGGTCAAGCCAAATAGAATCGTCTTTTCTTCTCCGGTTTCCTTGCACTTCAGTGCCTCGTCAATTGCAACGCGGATTGCATGACTGCTTTCCGGTGCAGGCAGAATCCCCTCCGTTCTGGCAAACTGCTCTGCTGCCTCGAATACTGCCGTCTGTTCCACAGAACGTGCTTCCATATAGCCATCATGATATAACTGTGACAGTATGGTACTCATACCATGATACCGAAGTCCTCCGGCATGGTTGGCAGATGGAATAAAGTTGCTTCCCAGCGTATACATCTTCGCCAGCGGACATACCATTCCGGTATCACAGAAATCATAGGCAAACTTACCTCTGGTAAAGCTTGGGCAGGATGCAGGCTCAACTGCGATAAACTGATAATCCGCTTCGCCTCGCAGCTTTTCACCCATAAATGGAGAGATTAAACCACCCAGATTCGAACCGCCGCCGGCACAGCCGATGATGACATCCGGCTTGATATTATATTTATCCAAGGCTTTCTTTGCCTCTAAGCCGATGATAGACTGATGCAGCAGTACCTGATTGAGTACACTTCCTAATACATAGCGGTATCCCTCATTGGTGGTTGCAACCTCTACTGCTTCCGAAATGGCACAACCCAGACTTCCAGTGGTACCCGGATGCTTTTCCAGAATCTTTCTTCCTACCTCTGTCTCCATGGATGGAGAAGGCGTAACACTGGCACCATAGGTACGCATAACCTCCCGGCGGAAAGGCTTCTGCTCATAAGAAACCTTTACCATGTATACCTTACAATCCAGTCCAAAATACGCACAAGCCATGGAAAGTGCAGTTCCCCACTGACCGGCTCCGGTTTCTGTGGTAACGCCCTTTAAGCCCTGCTTCTTTGCATAATATGCCTGAGCAATTGCAGAATTCAGCTTATGGCTTCCACTGGTATTATTTCCCTCAAACTTATAATAAATCTTTGCCGGAGTGCCTAATGCCTTTTCCAAATGATATGCCCGCATGGTCGGTGAAGGGCGGTAGGTTCTGTAATAAGCCTGGATTTCCTCTGGAATGTCAATATAGGCATCCGTATCATTTAATTCCTGTGCAACTAATTCTTCACAGAAAATCGGGGATAACTCCTCCGGCTTTAAAGGCTGCAACGTCCCCGGATTCAAAAGGGGAGCCGGCTTATTCTTCATATCTGCCCGTACATTATACCATTGCTTTGGAATCTCCTCTTCTGCTAAATAAATTTTGTAAGGAATCTTTTGTTCACTCATCTTCTATTCTCCTTTCAACAATCCCCGCATTCGCAGGAAACGGGGTCTTCTCTAGTATTGGTTGGGAACAGGATTCTATTACATGTTTTAAAATAAAAAGGACCCTTATCCCATTCTATGCTGGGACAAGAGTTCAACTCCTGCGGTGCCACCCTGCTTGATACTTCCATCCGTATCCACTCTACGATATACCTGCATATATCTGATTTGTTAACGAAGTGTCCTCTCCGTTTCCCCTACCGCTTTCCGGTTCGGTTCACCCTCAAAAGCCCATTCCATCCGCTACCACCTGCCACAATCTCACCACCTGCGGCTCTCTGTGAAGTATACTTCGTATGTACTTCCTCTTTCTCAACGGTTTTGTATGGAGATACGTTAACACATATTGTTCCCGCTGTCAAGAAAATTCTAGATATGTTTGACAAACCTGCAATGATAGACCGGTTATACCTGCATAAGAATTTCCATCATCTTCGAAAAATGGAAATGCAGACAAATATTACATTTGCCTGCATTTCTATAAAATCCTATGCCTGTTTCCTTTACTGCCTTACCTTAATGTGAACTTCCCGAAGCTGCTGCTCGGACACATCCCCCGGTGCGCCACACATCAAATCCTGTGCCGTACCGTTCATCGGGAATGCAATAACCTCCCGGATATTCTCCTCATTGCGAAGCAGCATAATCATACGGTCTACACCCGGTGCCATACCCGCATGAGGCGGTGCGCCAAACTGGAATGCATTATACAAGGCGCCGAACTTCTCTTTCAAATCCTCTTCCGTATATCCGGCAATCTCAAATGCCTTCACCATCACCTGCATATCATGATTCCGCACAGCCCCGGAGGACAGCTCCACACCATTACATACAATATCATACTGATATGCCAGAATTTCCTCCGGCTTCTTGGTATTTAGAGCTTCCAGACCTCCCTGTGGCATGGAAAATGGATTGTGGGTAAAAATCATCTGCTTTGCTTCCTTATCGTATTCATACATCGGAAAATCATTAATATAGCAGAACCGATATGCCTTCTTCTCCAACAAGTCAAGACGTTCGCCAAGCTCTGTCCGAATCTGTCCGGCATAATCTGCTGCCCGTTCCTCCTTATCTGCAATAAAGAAAATGGTATCTCCGGCCTCCAGACCTGCAATATCCGCAATTTCCGTCTTCCTATCCTCCGGAATAAACTTATCAATCGGTCCCTTATAGCTCTTATCCTCTAATACCTCCAGATAGCCAAGACCACCCATACCGATAGAGGTTGCAAACTTCAACAGCTTTTCATGCTGTCCCTTGGACAGCTTTGCATGTACATTAATGGCACGTACCGTTTTTCCATGGAAGGGCTGGAAGGTACAACGCTGGAAAAAGTCTGTTACATCCACAATCCGCAAAGGATTCCGCAAATCCGGCTTATCCGTACCAAATTCCAGCATTGCCTGCTTATAGCTGATTACCGGATATGGCGCTTCTGTTACAGCATACCCCTCCGGAGCAAACTTCCGGAAGGCAGCTGACAATACCTCTTCTCCTACCCGGAATACATCCTCCTGGGTGGCAAAGCTCATCTCAAAGTCTAACTGATAGAATTCACCCGGAGAACGGTCTGCCCGGGCATCTTCATCTCGAAAGCACGGTGCAATCTGAAAATATTTATCAAAGCCGGACACCATTAACAGCTGCTTATACTGCTGCGGTGCCTGTGGCAATGCATAGAACTTTCCCTTAAACTTTCTGGACGGAACAATATAATCTCTTGCTCCCTCTGGAGAAGAGGCACAAAGAATCGGGGTCTGAATCTCCAGAAATCCCATTTCATTCATCTTTTCCCGTAAGAACTGAATGACCTGAGAGCGGAAGATAATATTATCCTTCACTTTTTTATTCCTCAAATCCAGATAGCGATACTTTAACCGGACATCCTCCCGGATTTCCTTGGAGGTCATAATCTCAAAAGGAATCTGCTTATATACTTTACCAAGCACTTCTACGGAATGTGCTTCTAATTCAATGGTTCCCGTCGCAATCTTCGGATTATAGGTCTCGTCATCCCGATGCTCCATCACACCTGTGATAGAAACACAATCTTCCTTGGTCAGACCATCCAACAGAGAGGTATCACGCATGACTACCTGTAATACTCCATACATATCTCTCAAGTCTATAAAGGATACTCCGCCATGATCCCGGATATTTTCAATCCAGCCGGCAACCTTAAGTGTCGTTCCTACATCTGCTTCACTAATGTTGTTTATGGTTCTGTCACGATAAACGTTTGCTGTGTTCATATTTCTCTCCTTTTATATTATTTTTGTGCATCAAGCCTGCTATGCGGCAGGGCTATGGGATATTGACCCTTGTGTCCTTCAACAAATAATTCCTCATCTGCCCGGTCCACTGCTGGCAGAAATGAAAAGACAAGTTATGCCTTCCGTGTATCCGTTTCTCTGGATGCCAGGGTATAAAAAAAGTCCGCCCCAAACATCATGTTCAGGACGAACAGTTCTTTTTTATCTGTCCGCGGTACCACCTGACTTACTGCATTACAGTCTCTCCATGGTGACAGGCATCCACCTTCACCTGCTGTTTTCCGCACAGCTGCGGCGCACCTACTGCCGGAATCCCGGGTTCAGATTGCGGCTGATAAAGTGTTATTCACGCCGATTCACTTTATGGAGCTTCCACCACCCTCCACTCGCTGAAAACGATAATCGGGCTACTTCTCTTCGTCTTCGCCTGAATGCTTACAGCATTCTATTGTGTGCAAATACGCACCTGTCACAATTCTTTTTCTGTGACATATAATATGTGATTTATTATATATCATAAGAATTTCCTGTGTCAAGCCAAAGAAACTCCTGTTTTCCTTCTCCGGAATGACCGTCCGGTTTTAGCATCTGTCGGCTGTCCAAATCAGTTGGGTGGAACCACATTACAAACCTCTGCTCTTCCTTCCCTCACATGAAACCAGATATCATATCCGCCAAATAACATACGATATTCCTTATCCACCGCTTCCTGGGTTCCCGGACGGGGGTCCTGTCTTAATAGAGCAATTGCAGCAGTTCTTTGCTCCATCGGTAAAATCTCCAGCAGATGCTGCGGAAAATCCACCTCTAACTCATAGTCTGCAACCGTATCTGCAAAGCCGGAAACCGCTTCCGGATGGCTGTCCGTATATGCCAGATAGGGCTTAATATCATAAATCGGCGTTCCATCCAGCAGGTCAGCACCGGATACCCAAAGCACCGGTCCCAGCTTATCATCCAATTCCAGTCTGTCCAATCTTACGGAAGACAATCCAATGGAATTCGGCCGAAAAGGCGAACGGGTAGCAAAGACTCCCATCCGAACCCGTCCCCCCAGTCTCGGGGGTGCTGCCGTTGCAGACCAGTTCTCCTGTACCGCCTTAGAAAACTGCCATAACAGCCAGATATGCGAAAATTCTTCCAGCCCCCGGACTGCATCCGGATTGCGGTATTCCGGTTCAAATACCACCCTTCCCTTTAGAGATTCTACCAGACCGCTCTGTCTGGGGATTCCAAACTTCGTCGTAAAATCCGTATGTATATGAGCAATTATTTTCCAGCCTGTTTCTGCCAATTTCATTTCTCCTTGTTCCGGTATTGCTTCGCATCATTCTGTCCAGTTTCCTATATTCTGCTTAACACTTCGGTAAATGTGAATGAAATCTATCTTTTTACCATATATATTTCTTTATCATTCTTGTCTATTTCAAAAGCCTCCGGAGATATTCGAATCAGCTTTGTTCCTATTGGCATATCAATATATTTAAAAATATCCGAATCTAATTGCTGCCATACAGTTCCAACACTTATTAATCCTATATTTTTAGCATCCGACATATACGTATCATTTTCATTTCCTGCTAGAAAAAGCCATCCGCTGTCTTCTTCGCTAAATGGCTCATTTCGTTCCATATATCCAATCTTCCAGCCTTCTTCTATGATTCTCTTTGAAACAAATGCCTGTAAGCCTAATATCCTTTTCTTATTTTTTATAGCATCATAGCTTTTTCCATTTTCTTTAAATTCATTTATTCTTTCCGTATCAACCTTAATATCCGTATTTATGCTTTCAATCCCCGCTCCCCAGATATGATTATCATCCGCTTCATTTCTTAATATTACAGCCAATTCAAATATATCTGCTTCATCCACAGATAATTGTTCATTCACTTCTTTTATCAGTTTTTTCCCGTTTTCATCATAAATATATACGACCATGCTTCCATCACTATAAAGCAATAACTTAATCGCGCCTAAATTAGCTTCATCATTATAAAACACCATAAACGGCGGCAGCTTATCATTAACGTACCATTCAAATTCCGTTCCATCTTTCCCATTCATGTAATATATTTCCCCATTATTTTCTAAATCGCTGACTTTTACATGAGGTAAATATAATTCCATGCTGCTGTCAATTACTTTTTTAACTTCATTTAATATACGATTCATACTGTCCTCCAAAGCCTTGATTTATAGCTCTAAATTATGGTTTAGCGTACTAATCTTGTTACCGCGACTGGTGATAATAAACAGGTTCCACGCAGACACGCTTTCGCTCCTGCCAGCACGTAGCGGTACATAAGGCTGTAAAGGACACAGCCTAAATACCGACGTGCTTCTAAGGTCTGCGTGAAATCCTGTTCATCATCGCCAGTCGCTG
>JAMOZY010000053.1 GCA_023667695.1 Clostridium sp.
TAGGTGCTCTTTCCTTTATCTATTTATTTTTCCTACAAAAACTTTACCCTAACCTATTCCAGAGAATCCACAGAGGACAATCCAGGCTTCCGGTCATTCTTCGGAATGACGGATTCCGGAAAGAAACCGGACCTTTCTGACCGGAAGCTTTCCCTCGACCTTCCGCTTACAATAAAAGAAGGCTGGTATTAGAAATAAATCGGCTGCAACCCACGCAGCCATGTTGGCAAAGCATACGCTGGTAAAGCCAAAATGCACCGGAAGCACCAAAGCCACAAAGCACCGGGCCGCCATCTCCAATACGCCGGCTGTCATGGCAAATACGGAGAAGCCCATGCCCTGAATGGTGAACCTTACGGTTAATACAAAGGTCAACAGCGGAAAGCCAATGGTAGAAATCAAAATGTACTCATAGGCATAGGCCAATGCCTCAACCTCCTCCGGCTCAATAAACAATAAGGACATCTGATTGCCAAATAATACCACCAGCCCAAAAACAACTACCGATAATGAAATGCAGGCCAGCGTAGCCTGATATAAGCCCTTCCGAATCCGGTCATATTGCTTCGCTCCCATATTTTGTCCGGTGAAGGTGGCCATGGTATTCCCCATTGCTTCTAAGGGACAGGAAATCAGGGAATATACCTTATTGGCTGCTGCCACGCCTGCCACCGCTATTTCTCCAAAGGAATTCACTGCAGTCTGCAATACAATGGAACCAATGGCTGTAATGGAATACTGTAATCCCATTGGTAATCCTACCAGAGTCAGCGTTTTCAAATAAGACCGCTGCGGCTTCCAGTCTCCCTTCTGCATTTTCAAAATATCAAACCGCCGAATCATATAAATCAGACTGGCAAAGCCGGAAGCTCCCTGGGCGATAATCGTAGCCAGGGCCGCCCCTTCCACATCCATGCCGAAAACCGGAATAAACAGCATATCCAGACCAATATTCAGGACGGAGGAAAGAATCAGAAATACCACTGGCGATTTGCTGTCCCCCAAGGCCCGCAGAATACCGGACACCATATTATACAATATCGTAAATGGAATACCTGCAAAAATCACGACAATATACATATAAGCATATTGAAATGCAGCTTTCGGCGTATTCATCCAGACCAGCATCTGATTGCAAAGCGCTACTGTCAACAGGGTAAGCAAAAGAGAAACCGCCACGCAGTACCATACGCTGTTTGTCACATACCGCCGTAACGCCCTGTCATCCTTTGCGCCAAAGGCCTGTGCCACCGGTATGGCAAATCCGCTGCAGATTCCGATACAAAAGCCAATCACTAAAAAAGCAAGGGAACCTGTAACTCCGACACCAGCCAGCTGGTTCAGACCTAAGTATTTTCCTACAATCATTGTGTCTACCATGTTATAAAGCTGCTGAAACAATGTTCCCAGAAATACCGGAAACCAGAACGTAAGGATACAACGAAACGGCGTTCCTATCGTCAAATCCCTTCCGCCGAAATGCTGTCCCAGTTCTTTTTTCTTTAATGGCTGCGTCATATTCTCTCCCTCCTTACATTTTTGTGAAACTTTAAAAAGAACCAACTTTACTCAAATCCTGATGATTATAGCAAAGTTGATTCTCTTCTGATAGGTAAAACAATGACATTATAATAGGTCTTTTTTGACTTTTAATATAATGGATACCGGTCTGTAATATCCTTTACCAAAGCAACTGCTTTCTCATTCTCCTTATCGATAACTGCTGCCTTAATCGCATCTGCAATCATCAGCATATCGGATTCCACTACTCCCCTTGAGGTAATGGCCGGCGTACCCAGCCGGATGCCGGAAGTAACAAATGGTGACTTCGGATCATTCGGCACTGTATTCTTATTACAGGTGATATTTACAGAATCCAGCAGCTTCTCCACTTCCTTACCGGTCAGTCCAAGATTCTGAAGGTCTACCAGCATAAGGTGATTATCCGTACCATCGGATACAATTTTAAATCCTCTTTCCTGCAAAGCCTTACAAAGAGCTGCCGCATTCTTTACAATCTGCGTCTGATATGCCTTATACTCATCCGTCAGACATTCCTGGAAGCAGACTGCCTTTGCAGCAATCACATGCATCAACGGACCACCCTGGATTCCAGGGAATACTGCTTTATTAAAATTCAGCTGTTCATTTACTTCATTGCTGGATAAAATCATGCCTCCCCGTGGTCCCCGTAAGGTCTTATGAGTGGTGGTGGTGGTAACATGTGCATATGGAATCGGACTCATATGAAGCCCGGCAGCTACCAGCCCGGCGATATGCGCCATATCCACCATCAGATAAGCGCCGACTTCATCTGCAATCTCCCGAAACTTCTTAAAGTCAATGGCTCTGGCATAGGCACTGGCACCTGCTACAATCAGCTTCGGCTTACATTCCTTTGCAATGCGTAATACTTCATCATAATCAATGAATCCCTCATCATTTACTCCATAGGGAACCACATTGAAATACTTACCGGATAGATTCACCGGACTGCCATGGGTCAGATGTCCTCCATGCGCCAGATTCATCCCCATAAAGGTATCCCCCGGATTCATGATTGCAAAAAAAGCCGCCATATTTGCCTGGGCGCCGGAGTGAGGCTGTACATTTACATATTCACAGCCAAAAATCTTCTTTGCCCGCTCTATGGCAAGATTCTCCACAACATCCACATATTCACAACCGCCATAATACCGCTTCGCCGGATATCCTTCCGCATACTTATTGGTCAACGGACTTCCCATGGCTGCCATAACTGCCTTACTGACAAAGTTCTCGGAAGCAATCAATTCAATATGACTGTTCTGTCTCCCTACCTCATCCTGTATTGCAGAAGCAATCTCAGGGTCTACCTTTGTAATCTCATCAAAACTATACATTCTATCCATTCCTCCTACCTGAACCCGACAAAACCGGTCTGCCTGTAGCACTGACATCATCCTTCCGCTCTGCCGATTATATAATTCTGGAACTTATACTTCCATTCATCATCATACCTTGTTTTTCATGGATTCGCAAGAAAAATCCAACCGCCATCCTGTCCTTTTTTTCCTCCCGGCAATTCAAATGGCAGTCACCTACTCTTCTTCCTCTTTCTCTGTTAAACCAAACTGTTCCTCCAGATTTTTCTTTTTGGTCCTTACCCGTACCGTGTATGCTGTAATCCAGATATTAACCAAGCCGTCTATAATCATGGATACCACTAACAAAACAAACTGGGATAATTCCTCTGTATATGGTGCAACCAAAGCCATGATACCGACTGCTACAACCAAAATAGCAGTCAACAGCACAATCAGCCATTTACGGATTCCGAATTTCTTGGCGTCAAATGCAATCTGCATTTTCAGCAGTCCGTCAATAAGCACATAGATTCCAAACAGCTTTTCAATAGACTGAGGGTCCCGCAATCCAACAAAGCAGAAAATGATTCCAATGATGATTAAGAACACGCCGTTCGCAAAGTCAAACTGAAATGCCAGACGGTACAAATCGTTGGAAAAATATCCTAATATCTTGGCGCTGCCTGTTAGAATGCACACTGCACTGATTAATATGACCTCCTGGAGTATGGTAAGCCCTGTAAACAAAAGCAGGAATAATCCAATTGCCGCCATAAAAGAAGATATGATTATATTAATGATTTTTGCTTGCTTTACTATATCATATTTTTTCATTTTTTCTTCTACCTCTTTGCCAATCTATCCATCTGTGGATTTCCTCTTACTGATTATTCCCGTTCCTGCCAGTAGCGCTTAATCAACACCTCAAAGGTCTTTGGTGAAACCATGGGACGCTCCAATATATGGCTGCGCTCCTCTGAAATCCTTCCGGTTTCATAAAACTCCTGCCCCGCCTTCTTCACTTCCTCCAGGTAATTCACTACCTGTCTGGTCCGGCTGCCTGCCTGAAGCAATTCTCCCTGGGCGCATAAGATTCTTGTATAATTTCCGGAACCGCAAATCAAATCATATTCCTTCAGCAAGCCTTCAAACATGGTATCCATGGAAACATAACCACAGGAGGATATGACAACCAGTTTTTTATCCTTTAAGCTATGCTCCTTCATCTCCAGTATGGAGTGAAAGGTATCCTCCGGACTTCCTTCATACCGCTTTGTAAAAAGCAGACACCGTTCCGTCATCATCCGCATCCGGGAAGGCATACCGGCAAAATACAAAGGAATACTCTCAATGATTACATCTGCTTCCAAAATATCCTGATAAATCTCCTGCATATCATCCGGAATCGCACATTGCCCCGGTGTTTTCGTCCAACAGGAAAAACAGCCCATGCAGGGATGAATGTCCCGATCCCGAAGGGTAATGGTCTTTACCTCCGCCGTATCCGGAAAACCGCTGACAAAGGCATTCGTCAGCCACATGGTATTACTTGCCGCACCCTTGGGACTTCCGTTGATAATTAAAACCTTCATTCCATTCACCTCAGGCTTCTTCCTGATAAATACTTTCTTTTTCTACCGCAGTAAATAACAAATCACCCTTTGCCCGAGGCTTTCCATCACAAAATACCTGTACGGAAAACTCATAAAGACCGGTACCCGCCCGCAGGCATTCTGCTTTTATCTCCAGCCGGTCTCCCGGAATGACAGCTTTTATGAATTTAAAGTTCTTTACCTTCAAAAGGACATATAGCTTGCTGTCATCTACACCCTCCTGCTCAATGACCAGGGAACATAACTGGGCGCAGGTCTCAATCAGCAATACCCCCGGCATAATCGGATACCCCGGCATATGTCCTTCAAAATAAGGCTCATTCACCGATACACACTTAATACCAGTCGCGGACTTTCCCGGTTCTAATTCCGTTACCCGTTCAATCATCTGAAAAGGCGGCCGCTGCCGCATCCGGGCATTTATTTCTAACAGATTCATAGACTCAGTCCTCCATCCATAATAATAGTCTGCCCCGTTACATATGCCATATCATCTGAGCATAAGGCACATACCAGCTTTCCTACCTCTTCCGCTTCGCCAAACCGTCCTAACGGTACTGCCTTTAAATGCTCTTCCTTCTGCTCCTCCGGAATCTGCTCAATCATATCTGTCGCAATAAAGCCAGGGGCTACTGCATTCACCCGGATTCCGTATTGTGCCAGTTCCTTTGCCAGAGTTGCCGTCATGGCATTGACCGCTCCCTTGGTGGCGCTATACACACTCTGTCCCGGAATGGCCACTACCGAACTAACGGAAGACACATTGACAATACAACCCTTCTTCTTCCGCATCATTTTCAATGCCGCATTCTGGGCGCAGTGAAAATATCCCTTTATATTAATATCCAGACTTCGGTCTAAGGAATCCTCCGGTAGCATCAGCAAATACTTATCATCTACCACGCCTGCATTATTCACCAGTACATCAATGCTGTCAAACTCCTTGCCAGCGGTTCGAAACATTCCCTGTACCGCCTTTAAGTCAGAGGTGTCTGCCTGAATGGCAAGCGCTCTTCTTCCAAGTGCCTCGATTTCCTTCACTACTTCCTGTGCTGCAGCCTCATTGGATACATAATTCACGACTATATCATAGCCTGCCTTTGCCAGTTCTATGGCACATGCCCTTCCAATCCCTCTGGAGGCTCCTGTTACAACTGCTGTACTCATTCTTCTCTCCTTATCTAAAAAATCATTTCCGTCATCCCTGCCGACTTTAGCCATGGATAACCACTTGGCTACTGTACCGCTTCTTCTAGGATAAATGATAAAGCTCTCCTTTTTCCCTATCCCGATACTCATGCTTTTCATAGTACCCAATCAATCTGCCCGTCTCATCCCGAAGGGCAATCATATACACATCTTTATTTTCCTTTTCATTATGGAAGGTAAATACCCGGTTGTGGTCGGTACCTTCCTGAAACCAGGCAAGCACCTTCTGAATCTTCTCCTGAGAACGGGCGCTATGGCAATGCAAAAGATTGCTCCCAATCAGTGCTGCACCGCCCTGCTTTGCATATCTGGCCTTTGCTGCCGGATTCATATAAAGGACCTCATGCTCCAGATTGCAGATTACAACTGCACATAGGTCCTGGTCCACAATACTTTGAAAATATGCAGATAACTCCATCGTTCTCCTCCTTCTATGTCCTGTATCTAATTACGTCCTGCTAAAGTCCATCGATATCTATATGAATCTGCTATAACCATTTTTTAAAACTGTAGGCTGAGAATGATACCTCTGACATATGAATCCATTCCTCAAAAGGTTGTTTTGCAAAGGATGCAGCCGGGTATTCAAGGATATCTGTGGGCAAAGCGGATTTATTTATACATAGCCAGTTCTATACTATCCAGGTATTGCCCAAGAGATTTATTAAACTTCTCATAATCCGTCTTAGTGAACTCATCCGTCATCATTGCAACACACACATCCACAGCATTTGACTGATTATAGAATGTAATCATAATCGGTACCTTAATAATCGTTGACCTGCCACGAAACGTAAGATTACGTGCTTCTTTTAAGTTCATAAGCTCTTCCTTGCTTTGTATAGGAACAGCTTGATCATCAACTAGAATTTCCAGTTGCTCGTAATATCCCGAACTAGATGTGCAAGCTTTTAGAATTTTTTCCCAACCTACTTTATATGTCAAATTCCAACGGGAATGTATCCATCCATTCTCTTCTTTTACACCTATAAGTAACATATTTTTACCTCCATAAATTATTGTTTACTTGCCTATTGATAACCGCCGTGCGGATATCATATGTTCACCGAAAACACGCTTGCG